>NZ_CM131635.1:1353374-2030061 GCF_053570765.1 Testudinibacter sp. P17/SS/0325
AACTGGGCATTTTAACCGTTGCCGTAGTCACCAAACCGTTCAGCTTTGAAGGTAAAAAACGGATGGCATTGGCGGAAATGGGGATTGGCGAATTGTCCAAATTTGTCGATTCCTTAATTGTAATTCCAAACGAAAAATTATTAAAAGTCTTAGGCAAAAATATCTCCCTGGTTAATGCCTTTGCGACTGCAAATGAAATTTTACGTAATGCGGTACGTGGGATCTCCGATATGATCACTTCGCCGGGGCTGATCAACGTAGACTTTGCCGATGTTAAAACCGTCATGCAAGAAATGGGACATGCAATGATGGGCACCGGAGTGGCTGACGGGGAAGTCGGGGATGGTCGTGCGGATAAAGCGGCGCAAGACGCGGTTGCCAGCCCGTTATTGGAAGATGTCGATCTGTCCGGTGCGCGTGGGGTGTTGGTTAATATCACGGCGGGGATGGACTTGTCGTTAGATGAATTTTCTACCGTTGGTGATACGGTACGTGCTTTCGCCTCAGAAGATGCGACAGTGGTAATCGGCAGTACCTTAATTCCGGAAATGAGTGATCAAATCCGTGTGACTATCGTTGCAACCGGGATCGGCGGTAACAAAGCCGAAACTGAACTAAAAGTGATTACCCCGAAATCCACCGGAATGGGCATGCCGGTATCAAAACCGATTCAATCCGGTTTTGAGGGACAATCGAACTTTAATCCGCAGCCAGAGTCTAACCAAGGGTATGGTAATAGCTACGACAACGGCAAAACGGCGGTTGGCGCAGACGTTGCCAAGCCGAAAGCGTTTGACGAAAAAGACTTATTTGATATTCCGTCTTTCTTGCGCAATCAAGCGGATTAAGGCGAGCGGATTTAATAAAATAGCGTACTGAGAAAGGTACTGAAAATTATGATTAAACAAAGAACATTAAAACAGAGTGTAAAAGTGACCGGAATCGGGCTGCACAGCGGTAAAAAAGTGACGCTGACCATGCGTCCTGCCGAAGTGAATACCGGAGTGATTTATTGCCGTACTGATTTGAATCCGCCGGTGAGCTTTGTGGCAAATGCCGACGCGATTCGCGACACCATGTTGTGTACTTGTTTAGTGAATGATGACGGCGTGCGTGTGTCAACCGTGGAACATATCAATTCTGCTTTGGCGGCACTGGGAATTGATAACATCATTATTGAAGTCGACGCACCTGAAATTCCGATTATGGACGGTAGTGCCGCGCCTTTCATTTATCTGTTATTAGATACAGGGATCGAAGAGCAAGCGGCGGCGAAGAAATTTATCCGCATTAAAAAACCGGTTCGGGTTGAAGACGGTGATAAATGGGCGGAATTCAAGCCATATAACGGTTTTTCACTGGATTTTACCATTGATTTCAAACACCCGGCGATTTCAGGCGATGTCACTAATTATAAACTGGATTTCTCAACCCAAGCGTTTATCCAACAAATCAGCCGTGCGCGTACTTTCGGTTTTATGAAAGATATTGAATATTTGCAAGCGCAAGGCTTGGCGTTAGGCGGCAGCTTGGACAATGCGATTGTGTTGGACGAATACCGCATTCTGAATGAAGACGGTTTGCGTTTCAAAGATGAATTGGTACGCCATAAATTATTGGATGCGGTGGGCGATTTATATATGGCGAACCATAATATTCTTGGTGCGTTTAAAGCCTATAAATCCGGGCACGGCTTGAATAACAAGTTGTTAAGAGCGGTATTAGCCGATCAGGACGCTTGGGAATATGTGACCTTTGAGCGGAAAGAAAATGTGCCGCAAGGGTATTTAGTGCCTGCGCAGATTATGATTTAGTCTGATGATCGTTAGAAAGCCATATTTCAGTGAAATATGGCTTTTTTAATGGCTTCAGCGCAAAATAATAGTGCAAAGTGCGGTTTAAACTGCGCTACAATAAATAAAAGTTAACAGACCTCAAGGATAAAATAATGCAACACATCGGTTTAAACAAAATTTATTCAGGAAAAGTGCGTGATCTGTACGAAATTGATGCAGACAGAATGCTGATGGTCGCAACCGACCGTTTGTCGGCATTTGATGTGATTTTAGACGATCCGATTCCGGGCAAGGGCGAGATCCTAACCCAAATTTCTAATTTTTGGTTTAAACAGTTGGCAGATATTATGCCGAATCACTTCACCGGCGATACGGTCTATGATGTGTTGCCGAAAGAAGAAGCGGATCAGATCAAAGACCGTGCGGTGGTGTGCAAACGTCTGACGCCGATCAAGATCGAATCGATTGTGCGCGGTTATCTGACCGGCAGCGGTTTGAAAGATTACCGTGCAACCGGTACGATTTGCGGTTTGCAGCTGCCGGCCGGTTTACAAGAAGCCAGTAAACTGCCTGAACCGATTTTCACCCCGTCAAGCAAAGCGGAAGTGGGCGATCATGATGTCAATATCAGCTATGAAGCATGTGAACGGTTGATTGGCAAGGAACTGGCGGCGGAAGTCAAGCAAAAAGCGATTGCGCTGTACACGGCTGCTGCCGAATATGCGTTGAGCAAAGGGATTATTATCTGTGATACCAAATTTGAATTCGGCTTGGATAAAGACGGCGTATTGACCCTGATGGACGAAGTGCTGACCCCGGATTCCAGCCGTTTTTGGGCAATTGAAAACTATCGGGAAGGCACCAATCCGCCGTCATTTGACAAGCAGTTTATCCGCGATTGGTTGGAACAAACAGGCTGGAACAAACAAGCGCCTGCGCCGAAAGTGCCGGCTGAGGTCATTCAAAAAACGGTTGATAAATACCGTGAAGCATTGGATTTGTTGACGAAATAATATAATTTAAACTCCAGTAATCATTAATTGATTTCCTAAAAATAGTTAATGAGACAATGTCGGGGCGGATTATATATCCGCCCGCCCCATGCTCTGTATTTTCTATTATTGGTTTATCATTGATACCGCACTTCGTAAGCGGGCGGATATATAATCCGCCCCTACTTTTATTTATCAAATAGATATGTAGCAAATATAAACCACACTATGAAAAACGTAAAAATCTATCTGCAAAATTACATCGACTGGATTATCCGTATCGGCAAGCTTAAGTTCTCTTTGTTGGGGTTGCTGATTTTAGCGGTTTATGCCTTGCTGATTCAGGCGGGCAGTACCTTACTGTTTACCGGAACCTTGGATTGGGGCGATATTTTGCGTTCGGTCATTTTCGGTTTGTGTTCCGCGCCGTTTGTGATTTATTTCTTTTTGGTGATCGTGGAAAAATTGGAACTGGCGCGGCAGGGAGCGGAGAAAACGTTGCAGCAACTGAAAACCTTGCGCATGCAGGATTATCAACTGAACCAAGAGCTCAATAAGAAAAATTTGCTGTTAAGCCGTGAAATAGATGAACGTAGCAAAGCGGAACAAGAATTGACTTCCGCATTGTTACATTTGGAACAGGAGATCAAAGAGCGGAGCCGCATTCAGTTGGAATTAGAGCAAAGTGCGCAGCTGTTGCGTTCTTTCTTTGATGCCTCGCCGGATTTGGTATTCTACCGCGGCGAAGATCATCGCTTTCTGGGGGCGAATAAGGCGATGGAAAAGCTGACCGGAAAAAAAAGCGAGGAATTAAAGCAATTAACACCGTTCGAATTATATAGCGAGCGGGCGGCGAAAAAAGCTATCGAAAGTGATAGGCAGGTCAGTCGGGCAAATCAAGGAATGCGCTATGAGCAATGGCTATATTATCCTGACGGGCAAGCGGCGTGCTTTGAAATTTTAAAAGTGCCGTATTACGATAAAGTCAGTAAACAGCACATGATTATCGGCTTTGGGCGCGATATTACCGAACGGACGACTTACCGTGAAACGATTGAGAAAAACAGTCGCGATAAAACGAATCTGATGACCACAATCAGCCATGAATTGAAAACGCCGCTCAATGGCATTATCGGTTTAAGCCGTATTTTACTGGACGGAGATTTAACCCGAGCAGCAGCGCAATTATTTGCAAACCATTAAGGTCAGTGCGGTTTCGTTGGGACATATTTTCAATGACTTGGTCGATTTGGAAAAAATTGAGACTCACCGTATCGAACTGTTTGAAAAAGAATGTGATTTTAATCATTTACTCAATGATATCAATAATATTGCCTCAGTTATGGCGGCGCAAAAAAATTTGAAGTTTGAAATGCGGTTAGCAGACAATCTGCCGGAATGGATTCGAGTCGATCCGATCCGCCTCAACCAGATGTTATGGAATTTAATCAGCAATGCGGTCAAATTTACCAAACAGGGTTGGGTGCGGCTGTCGGTTGCCCGAACCGGGGAAGATGAGTTGTGCTTTAAAATCAGCGACAGCGGCATTGGCATTCCGCAAGCTGAACAGAGTAAAATTTTCACCATGTATTACCAAGTCAAATCGCAGGATAATATGCGCGCGTTGGGGAGTGGAATCGGGTTGGCGGTTTCCAAACAAATTGCTTCGTTAATGTCCGGCGATTTAACCGTGGAAAGTGAAGAAAATGTCGGCACGACCTTTACCTTGAGCGTCAAAGCCGCGCAGATTGAACGTTTTACCGCACTTGAGAAACAGCACGTTACGCAAGCATTAAATATTCTATTGGTGGAAGACATTGAGGTGAATATTATCGTCGCCAAATCGGTACTGGAAAAGTTGGGCTATCACGTTGATGTTGCCATGAGCGGCGGCGAAGCGTTGCAGAAATTCCAACAAAATGACTACGATTTGCTTTTGCTGGACATTCAATTGCCGGATATGTCGGGCTTTGATATTGCGATGACCCTCCGCCATCAATATCAGAACGATGAAATTGAGTATTTGCCGCCGTTGGTCGCGCTCACTGCAAATGTGATGAATAATAAAAATGAATATGTACAACAAGGCATGGATGATGTGTTGTCCAAGCCGTTATCGCAGGAAGCCTTGAATTCCACGCTGAAACGCCTGTTTGGTGACGAAGATTTGCCTGTGCAGCCACAGGCGGCAGTCAATGAACCGGATAAACAAAGTGCGATGCAGTTTGATTATCCGTTATTGAGCGAGCTAATCGAGTTGCTTGGGAAAGAGAAAGTGCTGGCAAGTATCGACTTGTTTGCCGAGTTAATGCCGAATTATATTACGGACTTAAATGCACAATATAAAGCTTATCAAACCGACCCGTCACTGAAGCGGGCGGTGGCGGAAGAGGCGCATAAAATCAAAGGGGCTGCCGCTTCGATCGGATTGAATGCGATCCGCGATATTGCGGAAGCGGCACAACACGACGAAGCCGAAAATTGGCAAGAAAATATTGCCCGTTGGGTGGCGATGTTACAGGAATGGCAGCCGGCACTGACCGCACTTAAGCAGTATATAACGCATAAAGTATAAAGTGCGGTTAGATACTAAAAAACCGTTCCCAATGAATCGGGAACGGTTTTTGTCACTTGGCTGCTAATGCTTTTTTACAGGAAAATACCGGCAAAGATGAAACCGAAGATCAAGCTGAAGATCATGCTCAATAAGCCCGGAACCATAAAGCTGTGATTGAAAATAAATTTGCCGATACGGGTGGTGCCGGTGGTATCGAAGTCGATTGAGGCGATAATCGGACCGTAGTTCGGAATAAAGAAATAACCGTTGACGGCGACGAAGGTGGCGATAATCACCGATGCCGGCAAACCTAGGGCAATTCCCAACGGCACCAATACGGCCACGGTTGCGCCTTGGCTGTTGACCATCACCGATAAGGCAAACAGGGCAAACGCGAACGTCCAAGGGGCAAATTCGACCAGACCTGAAACCATCTCTTTCACTTCGGTGATATGTGCGCCCATTAAGGTGTCACCCAACCAGGCAATACCGAAGATTGCCACGATGGCACGCATACCGGCATGGAACACCGAGCCTTGTGTGATTTCGGTGCCGTCCGGTTTACAGATCAGGATAATTAACGCCGCTATGGTCAGCATGATAATTTCAATGGTATGCGCCATGCCCATCGCTTTGCCGTCAAAGTGCGGTCGTAATTCAGGCAGCGCGCCCATCACAACCACTAACAGTGCACCGAACAAGAACAGTCCCACCGAATATTTTGCGGTAGTGCTGATTTCCATATTTTCCACATCCAACTTCACGGAATTTTCTTGCGTATATTTTGGATCTTGCAGTAAGCGCTGGTAATGCGGATCATCTTTCAGTTCTTTCCCCATTTTGTTGACAAACAAACAGGCGAGGAAGATACCCAGAACGGTGGACGGAATCGTGACACTCAACACATTCGCTAAGGTGATACCTTGCGGTTCAAGGAAGGCGACCACGGCAACGACTGCCGCAGCAATCGGACTGGCGACAATCGCAAATTGTGAGGCGATCACTGCCATGGAAAGCGGACGGGAAGGACGGATTCCGTTATAGCGGCTCACTTCGGCGATAACCGGCAGCACCGAATAGGCAACATGCCCGGTTCCGGCAAATACGGTAAAGGTCCACGTCACCGCCGGGGCGATAAAGGTAATGTATTTCGGATTTTTGCGTAAAATGCGGGTGGCAATTTGAATCATATAATTCAAACCGCCGGCTGCTTGCATTGCCGCCGCCGCGGAAACAACCGCCATAATCATCAACATGACGTCGATTGGCGGACTGGTTGGTTGTAAATTGAAGCCGAACGCCAAAATGGCCAGGCCGACTCCCCCCATGACTCCTAAGCCGATACCGCCAAGTCTGGCACCAATTAGGATACACAGCAATACGATGGCAAATTGAAAGAGAAACATGAATTGCTCCATTATTTTAATAAGAAAATATTTAATGATAAAAAGCGTTTCGCCAATTTGAACGAGAACACTTCTGGACACTGGATTCAGGTGAGTACGGAACAGTGCTTCTGAATCGTGGCGCCATTTTATCAGTTATTAAAGAAAAAGAGAGGGGGAAGTGTCACAAAACCGCACTTTATGTGCAAAAGTATGATTTTTTGTACAATAATCAACAAATTGGTTTGGCGAATGTGGGCGGATTCGAACCGCCGGCCTATCCCTTAGGAGGGGATTGCTCTATCCGACTGAGCTACACATTCGTAGGATCTGTCCGTGGAATTATTGGCGTTTGTGCTTGCTTAACGAACTGTGTTGAATCTGAACTTTTTTGCCGCGCCCCAAGAAATATTCTCCCAATTGTTGGGCAATATACACCGAACGGTGTTTACCGCCGGTACAGCCGACGGCAACAGTGAGATAACTGCGGTTATTTTGTTCCAATAACGGCAACCAAGTTTCGATGTAATTACGGGTGGTATAAATAAAATTGTGTACTTCATTGTGGCGATTGAGGAAATCAATCACCGGTTCGTCCAGTCCGGTCAGCGGGCGTAACTGCGGATCCCAATGCGGATTCGGCAAAAAACGCACGTCAAACACATAATCCGCATCCAGTGGAATGCCATATTTAAAGCCGAAAGATTCAAAAACAATATTGAGCTCTTTGTCGGATTTTCCGCGCAGAAATTGGCGTAGTTTTTCCGCCAATTCGTGGGTGGAAATAGCGGAGGTATCCAATACTAAATCCGCGTGTTGAAATAAAGGCTCCAATAATTCGCGTTCTAATTCAATGGCGGATTCCAACGTCATATTTTTCACTGACAGCGGATGTAAGCGCCGGCTGTCGCTATAGCGGCGAATTAGGATACCGGGTTCGCAGTCGAGAAAAATCAGTTTGAGCTTAATATCGTCCGCCAGTTGGCGTAATACCTGTTCGAATTGAATCGAGGATTCGGGCAAATTGCGAATATCGAGGCTGATCGCAACCGCACTTTGCTTTTGCGCTAAAATTTCGATTGCTTGGTCAAAGAGGGCAAGCGGCAGATTGTCGATACAGTAGTAGCCGATGTCCTCAAGCGCACGCAATGCGACGGATTTGCCTGAACCTGAGCGTCCGCTGATGATAATCAGTTCCATATGTTGCCTCTCACAATAATATCCTATACTTATGCCTCGCTTGAAGCCGTGTCCTCTTCATGTAGATCCAATTTGGAAAAAATATCCCAAATCTCTTCTTTACTGTGTGCCGCCCGTAACTGCTTAACCAGTGTTTTGTTACTCAGTTTTTTGGCGATTTCGGGTAACAACGCTTTGCAGCTGCCGCAGAGATTCGCGGGAATAAACAGTGCGAACAGCAGATCGACTTCACGGTTATCCGCCGCTTTGTAGTCAATCGGATTGGCTAATTGTAAAAATACCGCAATCGGTTTATCGCCTTCACCCAGTTTGGCATGCGGCAGGGCGATTCCGTTGCCAAGTGCGGTACAACCGACTTTTTCGCGCTCACATAAGGCTTCAAAACAAACCTGACTATCGCCGCCGGTTTGTGCCGTCACCATTTCACTCAAGATTTCCAGCGTTCTTTTTTTACTCGAGGACATCACGCCTTGGCGAATATTGTCCAAGCTGAGCAGATGAGTTAATTTCATAATACAACGTCTCTAGGCTACGGGCGCTTACAATTTGAATTGATCGCCTAAATAAACCCGTTTTACATCTTCATTTTCCAAGATTTCTCTCGGCGTACCGGTGGCAATCATGTTGCCGGCACTGACGATATAGGCGCGTTCGCATACGTCCAGTGTTTCGCGCACATTATGGTCGGTAATCAGCACGCCCAAGCCGCGATCTTTGAGATGTAAAATAATTTTTTTAATATCAATCACCGAAATCGGATCGACCCCGGCAAAGGGTTCATCCAACAGAATAAATTTCGGATTGACCGCCAAAGCGCGTGCAATTTCGACCCGACGGCGTTCCCCGCCGGACAAAGATTGTCCTAAATTATTGCGGATATGATCGATATGAAATTCATCGATCAACTCTTCCGCCCGCTCGCGCCGTTGTTTCGGCGTGAGATCTTTACGGATCTCCAATACCGCCATCAAATTATCATATACGCTGAGACGGCGGAAAATCGAGGCTTCCTGCGGCAAGTAGCCGATCCCTTGTTGGGCACGGTTGTGCATTGGCAGCAGCGTAATATCTTGATCATCAATTTTAATCGAACCGTGATCATTTTTAACCAACCCGACCACCATATAAAAAGTGGTGGTTTTGCCGGCACCGTTCGGCCCGAGCAAGCCGACAATTTCACCGGAATTGACGTTCAGGCTGACATTACGCACCACTTGGCGCCCCTTGTAGGACTTTGCCAGATTTTGTGCCGAAAGAATAGACATAGAATCTTAACCTGTTTATTTTTGTTGTAATTGTGACGGGTACAGGATGGTTTTTACGCGGCCTTTACCCTTGTTTTTGGCAATCATTTTTTGTTGTTGCACATCATAGGTGATCACTTCGGCATTAATTTGACTGTCTAACTGTTTCAGCTGCGCATTGCCGGTCAGCACCAGATATTGGCTGCCAAGATCATAATTGACCTTGCCGGCATGCCCGTTAATCGGTTTGCCGTTATCCAGCTGTTGTTGGAAAGTCACCGGATTGCCGGTGGCTTCGATTTTTTCTTTGCCGCTGGAATTGTCGGCAGGGCGGATAATCGTCACTTTGTTTGCGTTAATCAGAATCGAGCCTTGGGTGATCACCACATTGTCGGAAAAGGTGACAATATTGTTTTCCAAATCCAGAGATTGATTGTCCGAGGTGATATTAATCGGTTGCTGAGTGTCACTTTTCAGGGCTGAAGCCGAGAAAGAGAGCAACATTGCGCTGACGAATGCCAATGATTTAATTAGTTTGGATCTCATAATGGGTTTGTACCTGCTCTTTTAATGTGGCGACCTGTTGACGAAGGTTACCGATTAAACGTTTCCCGGTAGTGGTGAAACTTTGACCGACAACGCTGACCATTGTATCAGATGTTATATCTTGTGTCGTTAAATTGACGACCGCACTTGACGTTTTCAGGCTATGGATTTTACTTTCCGGCAACAAACTTTCAATAGTGACATTATCGTCAAGATATAACATCTTATCTTTGCTGATTTTTGCTTGATCGGCGCTGAGTTTCCAACTGCGGACCAAATTATCGCTGTTTTTTGCGGTTTCAAACAAATAGACCACCGGCGATTTAAAAAGCGTATCGCCGCTTTGCTGAAAATATTCCACTTGATCAGCGGTAGCCACATATTGCTTGCGCCCGTCAACGGAATACAATGTGGTTTCCATACGGTTGGCGACATAATCCGGATTGTCACTGGTTTGAATTCGAGTGCTTAGCGTGGTTTCGTCTTGCTGATTGAGCGAGTAATACCAAGCGAGCAAGCCGAGTGCAATCAGCAATAAAATACTATTCCAACGAAAATTCATCCGCTTTCCTGTTGAGTATAAAAGAATTAAACAATGCGAAATTCTAGCATAAATTCGCGACATTTAGGCAACTTCCCTATAATTAATCTATTTTCCGCCGGGGCAAATAGTTGAGCGAATATTTGACATTATGCCTAAATTCATACAAGATTCGCCCAATTGACATCCGCTGGTTGATGGGCGTGGTAAGCGCTAAATCGTGGCGGATAAGGCAGAATGCAAGGAAAAAGATGAATAAATATTTGGTGGAGGTGAAAGATCTCACCTTCAAACGCGGCTCAAGAACGATTTATCAGGGACTAAACCTGAAAGTCGAACGCGGTAAAATTACTGCGATTATGGGGCCGTCCGGAATCGGGAAAACCACCTTATTAAAATTGATTGGCGGACAACTCTATCCTGATTCGGGTGAAATTTTATTTGACGGCAGCGATATCACCCGCTTATCGAATACAAAGTTGTACCAATTACGTAAAAGAATGGGAATGTTGTTCCAGTCGGGGGCATTATTCACCGATATTTCAACCTTTGACAATGTGGCATTTCCATTGCGTGAGCACAGCAACCTGCCGGAGGCGCTGATTCGCCAGCTGGCATTGTTAAAACTGGAAGCCGTCGGTTTGCGCGGTGCGGCGGATTTAATGCCGTCGGAGCTGTCAGGCGGCATGGCGCGCCGGGTGGCATTGGCAAGAGCGGTGGCGTTGGATCCGGATTTGGTGATGTATGACGAACCTTTCACCGGGCAAGACCCGATCAGCATGGGCGTGATCGTCAGCCTGATTAAACGCCTGAATAAAACCCTGCGTTTGACGTCAATCGTGGTCTCGCATGATGTACAGGAAGTGTTGAGCATTGCCGATTATGCTTATATTGTCGCTGACCAAACCGTGATTGCCGAAGGCACGGCGCAGCAGTTACGCCAAAGCGGGGATCCGCGAGTGGTGCAGTTTTTGGCGGGTAATGAAGACGGCCCGGTGCAATTCCATTATCCGGCGAAAGCGTATATAGACGAGTTATTTGTATGATCATTGCTGCTATTTCAAAACTGGGCGCTGGGGTGATCAGCGTGTTTCGCGCCTTGGGGCGTTCGGCGTTTATGTTGTACGGCGCGTTAGTCGGCGTGCCGCAGCCGAAAAAATATTTTCCGCTGTTGGTGAAACAGTTGTATGTCTTAGGTGTGCAATCGCTGCTGATTATTTTGCTATCGGGTTTATTTATCGGCATGGTATTAGGATTGCAAGGTTATGTGGTGCTGGTCGGTTTTGCCGCCGAAAGCAGTTTGGGGCAGCTGGTGGCGCTGTCGTTATTGCGCGAACTCGGACCGGTGGTGACCGCACTTTTATTCGCCGGGCGTGCCGGGTCGGCATTGACTGCGGAAATCGGCTTAATGAAAGCGACCGAGCAACTTTCCAGTTTGGAAATGATGGCGGTTGATCCCCTGCGGCGTGTGATTTCCCCCCGTTTCTGGGCGGGAATTATTTCCATGCCGATTTTAACCGTGATTTTTGTTGCGGTCGGCATTTGGGGCGGCGCCTTGGTCGGCGTGGATTGGAAAGGCGTAGACGGCGGCAGTTTCTGGGCGGTTATGCAAAATTCGGTCAGCTGGAAAACGGATATTTTAAACGGCATGATCAAAAGTGCGGTATTTGCGATAGCGGTGGTTTGGATCGCCCTGTTTAACGGCTATGATGCCCGCCCGACATCGGAAGGAATCAGTCGCGCAACCACCAAAACCGTGGTGCACGCGTCATTAACCGTGCTGGCTTTAGATTTTATTTTAACCGCCATGATGTTCGGCGGTAATTAATTGCTTGGCGAAATGCCGGGCGTGTAAGGAAAGAAAAATGCGTCAAACCATTAAATACGAATTTTGGGTCGGATTATTTTTGTTGTTAGGTATCGCGGCGCTGGTCTTTTTGGGCTTGCGCGTCACCAACGTACAGGGCTTTAGTGATCATAAAAGTTATAATTTACAAGCAACTTTTAACAATATCGGTGGTCTTAAAGTGCGGGCGGCGGTGAAAACCGGTGGCGTCGTGATCGGACGGGTCACGGCGATTGATTTGGATCCGCAAACTTATTTGCCGAGAGTTAGCTTGAGTATCGATCAGGAATTCGACAAAATTCCCGAAACCAGCTCGCTTTCAATTAAAACCTCCGGTTTATTGGGGGAACAATATATTGCACTGAACATCGGTTTTGATGACGGCGAGGTTGCCATGCTGAAAAACGGCGATACGATTCACGATACGACCTCAGCCATGGTGTTGGAAGATTTAATCGGGCAATTTCTGTATGGAGATAAAAAAGAAACTGCCTCCGATACAACGGAAACAAAAGCAGAATAATTTTGATTATTTTGCACAGGAGAAAAGCAATGCTACACAAGATGTTTAAAAAATGGTTCGCCGCAAGTGCGGTATTATTCACCCTGTTTTTCAGCACATTGGCGGCGGCAGCGGATAATCCGTACCAATTAATGCAGCAGGCCTCGGACAAACTGTTTGCCTCGATTAGGACTAATCAGGCGAAAATTCAACAAAATCCGAATTATATGCGCACCATTGTCAAACAAGAATTAATGCCGTATGTGCATGTCAACTATGCCGGCTCGTTGGTGTTGGGGCAATATTTTAAAAGCACCACCCCGGCGCAGCGCGATCAGTTTTTTAGCGCGTTTGCCAATTTTATCGAGCAGTCTTATGCGCAAGTGTTGACTATGTATAATGACCAGCAAGTGCAAATTGAACAAGAAAAACCGATTGGTGATCAGAATATCGTCAGTATCCGAGTGAATCTGATCCAAAATAACGGTGCGGCGCCGCTTAAACTGGATTTCAAATGGCGCAAAAACACCCGCACCGGCGCATGGCAGGCATATGATATGGCGGCAGAGGGCGTGAGCATGGTCGAAACCAAGAAAAATGAGTGGAGCAACATTTTGCGCCAACAAGGGATCGACGCCCTGAGCGCGCAGATCGAGAAAAGTGCCGCTATTCCGATTAAGCTGGAAAAATAGGTGTCCGCTTGAATTTCGAATGGAATGTCAGTCAACGGCAAAACAGTTGGTCTCTGCAATTCAGTGGCGAGTTAACCCGTCGCACGTTGCTGCCGCTTTGGCAACAGCGTGCTTCGCTGTTTGCCGAAAACGCTTTTTCTTCGCCAGAGTCATGCTTATATATCGAGCTAAATCGTTTACAAATGGTGGATTCTGCCGGATTTGTGTTAATATGTGAAATTCTTCATCATTATTCGCGGCAGAGCAGGGTAAAATTGGTCGCCGTACCGCACTTGGTACGCGATTTTGCCGAATTATACGATTTGGAAGAGTGGTTAACGCCCTTTATCCAACAATAAATCACTGCCGTAGCTTAAAAGCAGCTTAAAGGAACGAAAAATACCAATGAATGCACAGGTAATAGACGCACAAGCAATCGAAGCGATTTTGCGCGAGCAACTCAATTTGGATGAGGTTTTTGTCAGTGGCGAAAATGCCCATTTTAATGTGATCGCAGTGAGTGATGACTTCGCCTCCATCAGTAAAGTTAAGCAACAGCAACTGATTTATGCGCCGTTAATGCAATATATTTCAAGCAATGAAATTCATGCGCTTTCAATCAAAACCTTCACCGTTGCCAAATGGCAGCAAGCACGGTTATTGAACGGTCTTTAATTTATTTCGGATTTTCAAGGAGAACTCATGGAAAAGTTTCGTATTTACGGCAAAAGCTGTTTAAAAGGCAGTGTTGATATTTCAGGCGCAAAAAATGCGGCATTACCGATTTTGTTTGCTGCGATTTTGGCAGAAGAGCCAGTCACTCTGACCAATGTACCGGACTTGAAAGATGTGTCAACCACGCTGAAAATTTTGAAAAAATTGGGTGTGACGGTTGAGAAAAAAGACAAAAATAGCGTTTATCTCGACGCTTCGAATATCAATAATTTTGTGACGCCGTATGAGTTGGTGAAAACCATGCGCGCCTCGATTTGGGCGCTAGCCCCGCTAGTGGCGCGCTTTTGCCAAGGGCAGGTTTCTTTGCCGGGCGGCTGTTCGATTGGCACGCGTCCGGTCGATTTGCACATTTCCGGTTTGGAAAAATTGGGTGCCAAAATCAAACTGGAAGACGGTTATGTCAAAGCCTTTGTGGACGGGCGTTTGAAAGGCGCCAATATCATGATGGACAAAATCAGCGTCGGCGCAACCTTGTCGGTGATGATGGCGGCGACCTTAGCCAAAGGCACGACGATTATCGAAAATGCCGCGCGTGAACCGGAAATCACCGATACCGCACTTTTCCTGAACAAACTGGGTGCGAAGATCAGCGGCGCCGGCACGGATTTAATCACCGTTGAAGGCGTTGAACGTTTGGGTGGCGGCGAACACCATGTGATTCCGGATCGAATCGAAACCGGTACTTTCTTAGTGGCGGCGGCGATTTCCGGCGGGCGCATTGTTTGCCGTGGCACGCGTGCCTCAACGTTAGACGCAGTCATCGAAAAACTGCGTGAAGCCGGTGCGCAAATCGATATTAGCGAAGATACAATCACCTTGGATATGCTGGGCTACCGTCCAAGAGCGGTCAATGTGCGCACCGCACCGCACCCGGGTTTCCCGACCGATATGCAGGCGCAATTCACCTTATTGAATATGGTGGCGGAAGGTACGGGCATTATCACCGAAACAATCTTCGAAAACCGTTTTATGCACATTCCGGAATTAATCCGCATGGGTGCGAAAGCCGATATCGAAGGCAACACCGCGATTTGTTACGGCGTGGCGAATCTGAACGGTGCCGAAGTGATGGCGACCGATTTGCGCGCCTCCGCCAGTTTGGTACTGGCAGGTTGTATCGCCAACGGTGAAACCGTGGTTGATCGGATTTATCATATCGATCGCGGCTATGAGCATATCGAAGAAAAATTGCGTGGTTTAGGGGCGCGTATCGAGCGTTTTTCTGAAGCGGAAAGTGAAGAATAATAAAAACAGCTTGGCGGACTAACTGACTGAAAACCCGACTTGTTCGGGTTTTCTTTTGCGCATTTCTTTTGTGTAAGTTCACAATAACTGAAAAATAACCTGCCTAAACTCAAATCCGATTTCTGCCAAGTGCGGTTTTACGATAGAATACAACGAATTAATTTTTAAATTTAGCAGGTAATGTATGACCTCAAGCGTAGAATTATTGGTGAACGTCACACCAAATGAAACCCGGATTGCGTTACTCGATACCGGGGTGTTAAAAGAAGTGCATATTGAGCGCGAAGCCAAACGTGGCTTGGTCGGCAATATTTATAAAGGGCGGATTATGCGCGTGCTGCCCGGTATGCAATCGGCGTTTGTCGATATCGGCTTGGAAAAAGCCGCCTTTTTGCACGCCTCGGATATTGTATCGCACACCGAATGTGTTGATGAGTCGGAAAAGAAGCAGTTTATCGTCAAAGACATCAGCGAACTGGTGCGTGAAGGGCAGGATATTGTGGTGCAAGTGGTGAAAGATCCGCTCGGCACCAAAGGCGCGCGTTTGACCACTGACATTACCTTGCCGTCGCGTTATTTGGTATTTATGCCGGAAAATAGCCATGTCGGGGTGTCACAGCGGATTGAAAGCGAAGAAGAACGCGCGCGCTTGAAAGCGTTGGTGGAAGGCTATTGCGACGAACTGGGCGGTTTTATCGTACGCACCGCCTCGGAGGGCTGTTCGGAAGAAGAATTGCAACAAGATGCGCAATTTCTCAAGCGTTTATGGCGCAAAGTGATGGAACGCAAAAGCAAATATCCGACCCGTTCCATGCTGTACGGTGAACTGGCGCTGGCACAACGCGTTTTGCGTGATTTTGTCGGCACACAGATTGATCTGATTCGGATCGATTCCAAACTGACTTATCAGGAAGTACAAACTTTCACCCAAGAATTTATGCCGGAGCTGACCAACCGCTTGTCGCTGTATGTCGGCAACCAACCGCTGTTTGATCTTTACGGTGTGGAAAATGCCATCCAGCGCGGTTTGGAAAAACGCGTCAATCTGAAATCCGGCGGTTACCTGATTATCGAGCAGACCGAAGCGATGACCACGATTGATATCAACACCGGCGCATTTGTCGGACATCGTAATCTGGAAGAGACCATTTTCAACACCAATGTCGAAGCCACGCAAACCATTGCACAGCAACTGCAACTGCGTAATCTGGGCGGCATTATCATTATCGATTTTATCGATATGCAGAGCGAGGAACACCGCGAACGGGTGTTACAATCGCTGAATGAAGCGTTATCCAGTGACCGGGTCAAAACCAACGTTAACGGTTTCACTCAGTTAGGCTTGGTGGAGATGACGCGCAAACGCACCCGTGAAAGCTTGGAACACGTTTTGTGTACCGAATGTCCGGCGTGTAAAGGGCGCGGCAGTTTGAAAACGGTGGAAACCGTCAGTTATGAAATTGTGCGCGAAATCGTGCGGATTCATCACCAATACGACAGCGAACAATTTTTGGTCTATGCCTCAAGAGCGGTGGCGGACTATCTGATTAACGAAGAAGCGCACGGGATTTTAGCCGAATTGGAAGTGTTTATCGGCAAACAAGTGCAAATCAAAACCGAAGTATTTTATAACCAAGAACAATTTGATGTCGTAATCATGTAAACTGCGCCATAAAATGGCTTCTGCGTTTTTATTTCCCTCTCTCCGCATGCGGAGGGAGGCGACGGCATTATCACATTCATCCAAAACGAGAATTTCATGCAAAACCCAATTTTAAACAACGTATCTGCAACTTTGTTGGAAGCAAGCCAACTCAGCGTGGCACAGCTCGCCAATATTCTGGATCAATTTTCCGCACGCGAAATCGACTATGCCGATCTCTATTTCCAATCCTCGACCGATGAAAATTGGGTGTTGGAAGACGGCATTATCAAAGAGGGCGGATTTCATATTGATCGCGGCGTGGGCGTGCGGGCGGTCAGCGGCGAAAAAACCGGGTTTGCCTATGCCGACCAAATCAACCTCAACCAATTACAACAATGTGTTGACGCAACCAAAGGCATTGCACGGGCGACGCAATCGCAAATCACCCCGATTATTTTAAAACCGACTTTAGCGGAAATGCGCTATGCGGTGATCAATCCGCTGCAAAGCCTCAGCCGTGAGAAAAAAATCGAGCTGTTGCATTTGATTGATAAAACCGCACGCGCCGAAGATCCGCGTGTGATTCAAGTCTCCGCCAGTATCAGTTCGCTCTACGAAGAAATGTTGGTTGCGGCAACCGACGGCACGCTGGCAGCGGATATTCGTCCGCTCATCCGTCTGTCGGTTTCAGTGTTGGTGGAACAGGACGGCAAACGCCAAAGCGGTAGCGCAGGAGCCGGCGGGCGTTTTGGTTTGGATTGGTTGTTACAAGATTACCAAGGCGTAAGCCGTGCAGTGTGGTTTGCCAAAGAAGCGGTGCGTCAGGCGTTAGTCAAGCTAAGTGCGGTACAAGCGCCGGCGGGCATGATGCCGGTGGTGCTGGGCGCAGGCTGGCCGGGCGTATTATTGCACGAAGCGGTCGGACACGGTTTAGAGGGGGATTTCAACCGTAAAAAATCCTCGCTGTTCAGCGGTAAAATCGGCGAATTGGTGACTTCACCACTGTGTACGATTATTGATGACGGCACGCTTGCCGACCGTCGCGGTTCGTTGACGGTGGATGACGAAGGTGTACCTAGCCAACGCAATGTGTTGATCGAAAACGGCATATTGAAAGGGTATATGCAAGATAAACTGAATGCGCGCTTAATGGGCGTTGCCCCGACCGGCAACGGACGGCGTGAATCTTATGCGCACTTGCCAATGCCGCGCATGACCAATACCTATATGCTTGCCGGGGAAAACAAATTCGATGAGCTGATTGCCTCGGTTGACAACGGCATTTATGCACCGCACTTTGGCGGCGGGCAAGTGGATATTACCTCCGGCAAATTCGTGTTTTCCGCTTCCGAAGCCTACCTGATCGAAAACGGCAAAATCACCAAACCCGTGGTCGGTGCAACCCTGATCGGCAGCGGTATTGAGGTGATGCAAAACATCTCCATGGTCGCCGACGAAAGCGAGCTTGATCCGGGGATCGGCGTCTGCGGCAAAGAGGGGCAAAGCGTACCGGTCGGCGTGGGACAACCGGCATTGAAAATCGATAATATCACCGTTGGCGGCACTAGCTAGCTTTCCCGCTTAGCCAATGCAATGGCGGCATTGATCGCCGCCTTTGCTTGCGGACTGTTTTTCCAACAGGAACTGCCCATTGCCGCAGAAATTTGCCGGCAAATATCGTCAGTTTTTTCCTTGGCGAGCTGCTCAAACGAATAAATTCCAAGCTGTTCCAAGCGTTCAATCACGGTTAAGCCGACATATTTCAACTGTAACAATTGGCTTTTCTCTTGTTCCGAAAAATGCATACCGTTCCCCCTATCAGATTTAAATCGACTGATTTTTATCCAAGTATGGCATAAGCAAGCGAGAAAGCACAAGACGATTGCAATCGTTATCAAATTACCTATTGATAAGCGCTGCAAATCGTTTTATGTTAGGCAAAGAATTGCACCGCACTTTAGTTGACAGCATGAGTTAAAGGATAGAAAAGGAACAATCATGACACAATATACCAGAGCAACCTTTGATCAAGTTTTGATCCAAAATTATACCCCTGCGGATTTTATTCCGGTGCGTGGCAAGGGCAGTACGGTTTGGGATCAAGCGGGAAAAGACTATATTGATTTCACCAGTGGCGTGGCGGTCAATTCATTGGGGCATTGCCCCGACGAGGTGGTGGCGGTGCTGAAACGGCAGGGCGAAACCCTGTGGCATTCAAGTAACTGGTTCACCAGCGAACCGGCGTTGGAACTTGCCTCAAAACTGATCGAAAAAACCTTCGCCGAGCGGGTAATGTTTGCCAATTCAGGGGCGGAAGCGAATGAAGCCGCATTGAAATTGGCGCGCCGTTATGCGGTCGATCATTTCGGTTATCAAAAAAGCAAAATCATCTCGTTTAAGCAAAGTTTCCACGGCAGAACGCTGTTTACCGTCAGCGTCGGCGGACAGCCGAAATATTCCGACGGCTTCGGACCGAAACTGGCGGACATTGTACATGTGCCGTTCAATGATTTAAGTGCGGTCAAAGCCGTGATTGATGACCACACTTGTGCGGTGATTATCGAGCCGGTGCAAGGCGAAAGCGGCGTTTTACCGGCGCAACGTGAATTCCTGCAAGGTTTGCGCGAACTGTGTGATCAATATCAGGCGTTACTGATTTTTGATGAAGTGCAAACAGGCTTAGGGCGAACCGGCGAATTTTTCGCGTATATGCATTACGGCGTGGTGCCGGATATTTTGACTTCAGCCAAAGCGTTGGCGAACGGTTTTCCAATCAGTGCGATGTTGACTACCGATAAAATCGCGAAAAGTTTCTCGCCGGGCGTGCACGGCACCACTTTTGGCGGCAATCCGCTGGCGTGTGCGGTCGGCAACAAAGTAGTGGACATCATCAGCCAACCGCACTTTTTGCAACAGGTGCGGCAACGCTCAGCCCAGCTGATTGAACGACTTGAGGCAATCAATCAAAAAGCGAAAATCTTCAACTGTGTGCGTGGCTTAGGCTTGTTAATCGGCGCGGAATTAAGCGCGCAATATCAGGATAAAGCGGCAGAACTGCGCAGCAAAGCCAATGATTTCGGTGTGATGTTGCTGGTTGCCGGCCCAAACGTGTTGCGTTTTGCCCCTGCACTGAATATCAGCGATACCGAATTCGAGTTAGGTATGCAGCGATTTGAGCAGATGGTGAATTCGTTAGTGGCGCCCTAATGCGGCATGACAGGGGCATTTTGATATGCCCCTTTTTCAATCCGCTATTTTTCGCTTAATAACCGCTCGATAATTTTTTTATTTGCCGGCGGAAATTGCCCATGGTCGAGGGCGTGTTGTTCGATCCAAAAGCCATCTTGTCCCTCACGTCCGAACGGCTGGTTTAGCCACTCTTCGACCAAGTAAAAACTCAGCTCAATCACCTTTTTCGGGTATTCAAACTGAAAACGTTCATACAGTTTGGTGTTTAGCACCATAATGCCGATCTCTTCTTCCAGTTCGCGTTTTAATGCCTGTTCTTCACTCTCATTGTCTTCGACTTTGCCGCCGGGAAACTCCCAGCTTTGGGCGAAATCTTTGCCTTCTAAACGACGGGTGAGAAAAATCTGTTTGAATTCGTTACGGATAATCCCGACAGCGACTTTAATCAGTGGTTTTGCTTGCGGTTGGTTGGCAAGTGCGGTTTGTGTCGTCATGATCTTTCCTGTATTAAAAATGGGGCAAGCCGCCCCATTATAATAGATTCATCTTATTTAATCTTGCCGTGACAGTATTTGTATTTTTTACCGGAGCCGCATGGGCATGGCGCATTGCGGCTGACTTTTGCCACTTCACCGTTTTCATCCTGCGATTTTGCCTCATCGCCATGTTGGTGATATTGCATGGCTTCTGCTTGGCGTTCTGCGGCTTCGCGGCGCAGACGCTCGGCTTCTTCCACTTCTTCCTGAGTGCGGACTTGCACTTTGCTCAGGGTGCTGATCACCGTGGATTTCAGGGTGTCTAACATCTCGGTAAACATCTGGAACGACTCTTTTTTGTATTCTTGCTTCGGATCTTTCTGAGCATAACCGCGCAAGTGAATGCCACGGCGCAGATGATCCATCGCCGCCAGATGTTCTTTCCATAATTCATCCAAAATTTGTAACATCACGCCTTTTTCAAAGGCGCGCATATTGTCCGCACCGACCAATTCGACTTTGCGTTCATGCTCGGCGACTGCCGCCGCTAAAATACGTTCGCGCAGGGTTTCTTCATGCAAATTGTTGTCTTCTTCCAACCATTTGCCAATCGGTAAATCTAAGGCAAAGTCGGTTTTCAGGCGCTGTTCCAAACCGTCGATGTTCCACATTTCTTCCAATGATTGCGGCGGAATATACTGGTCGATGGTGTTGTTGAACACATCTTGACGAATCACGTTGATCGTCTCGGAAATATCGTCGTGATCTAACAAATCATTGCGCTGGGTATAAATCGCGTGACGCTGATCATTGGCGACATCATCGAATTGCAACAGGTTTTTCCGTCCGTCAAAGTTGTGTGATTCCACTTTGGCTTGCGCACTGGCGATCACTTTTGCCAACAGCTTGGATTCCATTGCCTCGCCCGGCTCGCTGAAGGCTTTGCGCATCATATTCAGCTTGCCTTCGTTCAGATAAATCCGCATTAAAGCGTCATCTAACGACAAATAGAAACGGGAGGAGCCCGGGTCGCCCTGACGCCCGGAACGACCGCGCAGCTGGTTGTCGATCCGACGCGATTCATGGCGTTCGGTGCCGATAATATGCAAGCCGCCGGCTTCGGTCACAATTTTATTGCGTTCCGCCCAGTCAGCTTTGATTTTGGCAATCTGCTCTTCCGTTGGATTTTCCAGTTTGGCGATTTCCGCCTTCCAGTTTCCACCCAACACGATGTCCGTACCACGTCCCGCCATATTGGTGGCGATGGTGACCGCACCCGGCACACCGGCATCCGCCACGATTTCCGCTTCTTGTGCATGGAATTTGGCGTTCAGCACGTTATGTTTGATCCCGGCTTTGGTTAGGGTTTTTGATAACAATTCTGATTTTTCGATCGAAATTGTACCGACCAACACCGGCTGATTACGTGCAATCGCTTCTTTAATATCGGCGACAATCGCGGCGAATTTGTCTTCTTCGTTTTTGTACATTAAATCGGTGCGGTCATCGCGGATCATCGGTTTGTTGGTTGGCACCACCACGGTTTCCAATCCGTAAATTTGTTGGAACTCAAAGGCTTCGGTGTCTGCCGTGCCGGTCATCCCAGCCAGTTTTTCATACAGACGGAAATAGTTTTGATAGGTGATCGACGCGGTGGTTTGGTTTTCGCTTTGAATTTGTACGTTTTCTTTCGCTTCGATCGCTTGGTGCAAGCCTTCCGACCAGCGGCGGCCTTGCATAGTGCGCCCGGTGTGTTCATCCACAATCACGATTTCGCCGTCTTTGACGATATAATCCACATTGCGTTCAAACAGGGTATGCGCACGCAACGCCGCATAAACGTGGTGCAACAAGCTGACTTTCGACGGCGAATACAGTGAATCGCCTTCTTTCATCAAACCGGCTTCGATTAATAAATTTTCGATTTTTTCCTGACCGCGTTCGGTTAAAAACGCCTGTTTATTTTTCAAGTCAAGCGTGTAATCGCCGTCGCCTTGATATTCCTCGCTGTCTTCTTTTTCTTGGAACACCAGCTTCGGAATCAATTTATCAATCGCAATATACAAATCGGAGCTGTCTTCCGCTTGTCCGGAAATAATCAACGGCGTACGCGCTTCGTCGATTAAAATCGAATCGACCTCATCGACCAAGGCATAATATAACGGACGCTGGAAACGGTCTTGCGGCGAATGCGCCAAGTTATCGCGCAGGTAGTCAAAACCCAGTTCGCTGTTGGTGGCGTAGGTGATATCGGCGGCGTAGGCGGCGCGTTTTTGTTCCGGCGCTAATCCGGGGATATTGACGCCGACGGTCAAGCCTAAAAATTCAAACAGCGGACGGTTGGTCTCCGCATCGCGGCGCGCCAAATAATCATTGACGGTGACCACGTGCACGCCGCGCCCGGTCAAGGCATTTAAATAGCAAGGCAGGGTTGCGGTCAAGGTTTTGCCTTCCCCGGTGCGCATTTCGGCGATACAACGATCATTCAAGATCATGCCGCCGACTAATTGCACATCAAACGGACGCATGCCGAGTGTGCGTTGGCTTGCTTCGCGCACGGTGGCAAAGGCTTCCGGCAGGATTTTATCGAGGGTTTCGCCTTGTGCTAAACGGGCTTTGAATTCCGCGGTTTTGGCTTTCAGCTCTTCATCGCTCAGGGCTTGGTATTGCGCTTCCAGTTGGTTGATTTGTTGAACGCGTTTGTTGAGGCGGCGCAGAATACGATCATTACGGCTGCCGAAAATTTTGGTTGCAATGGCTTTAAACATAATACTTTTCTATCTCTTTTTAAATGACTTAAATCGGGCTTTGCCGGGCGAATGAAGGATACAAAAACCGCACTTTGCTCAGTGCGATCGCCATTCAGGCGCAATCGGCAAAAATAGTGAATAACTTATCATGAGAAGGAAAAGTGCGGTCCGGCGCGGATTGGCGGTACCGCTTTAACCGTGTCACCTATTAACGCTTGTTTTTCAACAAACAAATGTTGTGAAGGTGTGTGCCGGATCCGTTGCTGTAGCTGGATTTGGCGCTGTTGTTGCTGATAAAACAACGGGGCAAGCGGTTTTTGTTGCTCGCTTTGTTGCAGTTGATAGGCTTGGCTATAAGTTTGTTGCTCTTGTGTCGGATTAGCTTGGAGCGGCAACGACAAAATCGCCAACATTCCCAACAGGAATTGTGACCAAAAGTGCGGTTTACGAGCGGATTTGTTGTAGCCTCGAAACAGATTCATCAACGATATTGCCTAAGCTGGTGTGAAAGCAGGATTGCTAAAAATGTGTGTTATTATAGAACATCACTGAGCCTATGTCATACATATCGGGACAAATTAGGGAAAAACAAGCGGAAAAACAGCCATGAAGCCAAATAAAACCCGTCAAAATAAAATGAAAAATATTCAGCAGTTGGTTGAGCAGAGTTCGTTTGCTGAAATCGCCCGTCGGGCGCTCTTTCTGGGCGATCTGAATAATCAGTTGCAGCAGCGTTTTCCAGACGTTTTCCGCGGGCGTTTTCGGGTCGCGACGATTCGTGATGAGGTGATTTACTGCGAGGTGCAAAACGCCAGTTTAAAGCAGGGGATTTTGTTCCGTCAGGCTGAGTTGTTGGCATTGGCGCAAGAGGTGTTTCCGCAAGCAACGAGATTGGAATTTAAGATTAATCCGGAGTTGGCGGGGTGATTTTTTTTCATTCATCTAAAATTAAATTATCGTGTTTCGCCGAGAGGCGAAATAGCGATAGTGATTAAAAAAAGTCGCCATCGGCGAAACCCGATAGACAATTTTCAGCGGAAAGTAAAAAGACAAAGTGCGGTCGCCGACGAGGCGAAAAACAGTAGTGATAAATGCAAACTGTTATCTGTGCTTAAACACCGCAATCAACTCATTCACCTTACTGCGGTTTTCGCCATTTTGGCTGATGTGGCGTTGGACGATCAGTTTCTTAAATCTCGCGCCTTGATAAATTTCACGCGTGAATGGCGTGTCGTGGTTAGAGATCACCACCGAAGTGCGGTGTTGTTCGGCGCACTGTTTGGCGAGGTCCGCCAGTTCTTGCTGTTGCGCTAAACTGAAACCGTTACCGGCATAGTGGGTGAAATTCGAGAGCTGTTGCAATGGCGCATAGGGCGGATCACAGTAAACTACACTGTCATGGCTGGCGAGTTCAAAGCTGCTTTGAAAGGTTGCACAGTGAAAGCTGGCGTGTTGCGCTTTATGGCTGAAATAGCGGATTTCAGTTTCGGGAAAATAGGGTTTCACATAGGCGCCGAACGGCACGTTAAACAAGCCTTTGCTGTTGTAGCGGCACAAACCGTTGTAGCCGAAACGGTTGAGATATACAAACAGCGCTGAGCGCACAAAAATATCTGAAGTGCGGTTGAATTCATCGCGTTGGCGGTAGTAAAACTCCGCGCTGTTGGCATTGGGGTGGCGAAACAGCTTGGTACTTTCCGCCACAAAATGATCAACATCGGTTTTTACCACGTTGAACAGATTAATCAGATCAGGATTCAGATCTGCCAGAATATACCGTTTAAAATTGGAATTTAAAAACACCGAACCTGCGCCGACAAACGGCTCAATCAGAATCGGTTTGTTTTTGGGCAATAGCTTGTTGATTTCATCGGTCAGGCGAAATTTACCGCCCGCCCATTTTAAAAACGGGCGGTGTTTTGGCAAGCGGTTAGCGGATACTGGCATTTTTTCAGGCAACTGGGTCAGTCAAATTGGCTACAAGCGTTGATCGCTTGACACACTAACTGCGGATCGCTGTCTTTGGCAACGTAGGCTTGCCCCAGCTTTTTCAGCAACACCAAACGCAATTTACCGGCAAGCACTTTTTTATCACGCATCATCAACGGCAGATAATCATCGGCGCTCATGCCGTCCGGCGAAATGGTCGGCAAATTCGCCTGTGCCAACAGTTTTTCGAGGCGGAACACATCTTGCTGTGTCAGATCGCCCAATAAATGCGATTGTGCCGCTGCCATCAGCATACCGACCGCGACCGCTTCGCCGTG
This sequence comes from Testudinibacter sp. P17/SS/0325, assembly GCF_053570765.1. Next base: position 1,378,962 of record NZ_CM131635.1, read on the forward strand.
CAGCCAGTTGCCGTAGCCTAAATGGGTTTCGATGGCATGCCCGAACGTATGTCCAAGATTAAGCAACGCGCGATCGCCTTGTTCGGTTTCATCGCGTGCCACCACTTCGGCTTTGATTTCGCAGCAACGCTTGAGGCAGAAATGCAGGGCTTCGGTGTTCAATTTCACCAATCTGTCAATGTTCTGTTCCAACCATTCAAAAAACGGCAGATCCAAAATCGCGCCGTATTTAATCACTTCGGCTAAACCGGCAAACACTTCGCGTTTCGGTAAGCTATTTAAGGTGTTGCTGTCGATAATTACCGCGCAAGGTTGGTGAAATGCGCCGATCATATTTTTGCCAAGCGCGTGGTTCACGCCGGTTTTACCGCCGACGGAGGAGTCGACTTGTGATAACAAGGTGGTCGGAATTTGCAACAAACGCACGCCACGCTGATAGCTTGCCGCCGCAAAACCGGCAATATCGCCGACCACGCCGCCGCCGAGTGCGACGATGGTGGTGTCACGCCCGTGATTGGCTTGTAAAAGTGCGGTGAAAATCAGATTGAGTGATTCTAGCGTTTTATATTGTTCGCCGTCGGGAATTAACACCGATTCCACCTGACAGCCTAATTGTTGCAATGCCTCGCTGACGGTTGCCAGATAGTGTGCCGCCACCGTCGGGTTGCTGACAATCATGACTTTATCGCCCTGTTGCAATGGCGCATAGCTTTCGGATTGGCTTAAAAGACCGCTGCCGATCCGAATCGGATAGCGACGCTCTTTTAACTCTACATTGACTTCAATCGTATTTTGCGCAGTCATGTTGTCATCTCCAGTGGGTAAAGGAAAGCAAAAAACAGAAATCAATTGACCGAAGAATATTGCTCCAACAGATCAATCAAATGGTTAGCCATATTTTTCGCGTTTTGCTCGTCGGTGCTCATGGTAATATCGGCAATTTGCTCATACAGCGGATTACGTGTTTTTGCCAAATCTTCCAACACCTGGCGCGGATCGGCAACGCCTTGCAACAACGGGCGTTTTTTGTCGCGCAAGGTGCGTTGGTGCTGTTTATCAACGGTGGTTTCCAAATAGACCACCGTGCCGCGTGCGGACAGATGATTACGGGTTTCTTTGGATAAAATCGCACCGCCGCCGGTCGACAGGACAATGCCTTGGCGTTGGGTCAGTTCGTTGATAATCCGTTCTTCGCGTTTGCGAAAACCCGCCTCGCCCTCGACATCAAAAATCCAACTGATGTCGGCACCGGCGCGTTGTTCGATTTCGTTGTCGGAATCGATAAATTCCATCCCGAGGATTTGGGCAAGCTGGCGACCGATTGTGCTTTTGCCTGCGCCCATCGGCCCAATTAAAAAGATATTACGTTTTTCAGCCATGTTATTCTAAATTCTTGTTAATGTTATGATTAATCAGAGTGTCGAAGGTATATAAAAGAGCGGTGCTGTTGCCGAATCACGGCACGCTAAGTAGTAAAACACCCCGCGAGCTTCAACTTTAAGTTAAGGGGGCAATTATCGCAATAAAACGCCCCTGTTTTCAACCGTATTACCCGATTTAATCAATAAAAACACAAATTAGACTAAAATCCGTAGGCAAATGGGCGCGGAGCAGACGGATTTTGTGCCGGATTATTGTTGCGGGTTGCTTCTTTGGTCGGGGATTTGACGATGTGCGGTGTGACAAAAATCACCAATTCGCGTTTGGCCTGGCGTTGGGTCTCTTTGCCGAATACATGCTTGATTCCCGGCACATCACCCAACAGCGGCACTTTATCCCGACCGTCGACAAAGGTGTCGTGAAACACGCCGCCGAGCACGATGGTTTCGCCGTGGCGGGCAAACACTTGGGTTTGAATTTCCTGTTTGTCAATCGTGGTCATCTGATGATTGCCATAGGCAACGCTGTTGCCCGGTGAATTTTGGCTAATCATTAAATCCAATAAAATGGTGTCATCGTGGGAAATATGCGGCGTCACTTCCAAGCCCAATACGGCGTCACGGAATTCAACGCTTTGCGTTTCGTTTTTATTGGTCACCAGATAGGGAATCTCCGTGCCCTGTTTAATGCTGGCACTGCGTTTGTTGGTGGTCAGCAGGCGCGGGCTGGCGATAATATTGACGTTATTTTCGCGCTCAAGTGCGGTCAACTCTAAATCCAACAAGCGGCTGTTAATTTTCGCCACTTGCAGTGAAACCCTGGCGGCATTGGCGTAATCGCTGCCGAAGTTGATGTTCAGATTATTTGCCACATCGGTAAACCCGTTGGCATCCAAGCTGCCGCTGAATCGGCGCGCTTGCGCCGTGCTGTCGAACAACCCCCAGCGGGTGCCCAGTTCGTGCAGGCTTTCATCGCTGATTGTTACAATTCGAGCTTCAATCAACACTTGCTGTGTCGGCTGATCCAGCTGTTGGATAATCTTGCGCAAGTTGGCAAGCGCTTGCGGTTGTTCTTGTAGAATCAGGCTGTTGCTGCGATCATCAAACGTAATACTGCCGCTTGCCGAAAGCAACGAACCACTGCCGCTGTTGAGCGATTGCATGATTTCCGAGGCTTTGGCGTGTTGCAGCGGAATTTTCACCGTTTGCAGGGCTGGTTGGGTTGAAAGTGCGGTTTGCGGGTTTGTCGGCGTGCCGTTTGCCGCTTGGCGCGGGCGGATAAAATAGCTGCCTTCAAATTTTTCAATCTCTAACGCATGGATTTTACTCACCGCTTGCAGTAATTGATCGAAATTAGTCCGTTTTAAATTCAGGCTGATATTGCCTTGCAGTTCGTCATCAACCACTAAATTGACCTCTTGTTGCTGGGCTAAATAGTGCAGCGTGCCGACTAACGGCGCTTGTTTTAAGACCAGCGTAAATCCGTTATCGCGCGGCTGCTTGGCATGGCCGGCGGCGACCGCACTTAACAGCCAACATAATAACACGAGTGCGGTTTGTATCCCTTTTTGCATGATGTTTTCCTATTATAAATGAATGGTTTTCTGCTGGCTCGGATTGCCGCATTGTTGTAAACGAATGCGCTGCGCTTCAATTTGCACGATTTGCCATTGCTCTTGTGCGATCACTTGCTCGAGACGGCTGTCGATAATCACCCCGTTTGCCGTTAACCACAGCACCACGGCGTCGTCGCTGCCGTATTGGATTACGCCGACCGGCTTGAGTTGTACTAACGGCAGGGTATCCATGAGCCAATCGCCAGGTTCGGTACAGTTTAATGCTGCGTTGCCGACGGAAGGCGGCGTCTGCCGTGGCGCAAACGCAAACGGATCCTGTCCCATATCGTTGCTGGCAGCAAGCGTGAAATGGCTGGCAAATAGCAATAGGCTGAGTAAGTAATTATTTTTCTTCATCATGTTTCGCTTCCGTCAGTTGTAACGTCAAATGGGCGAGAGTGCTGCGTTGTGTGTCGGCATGGCTGAGTTCCAATGTTAGCAACGACAATTCGGCAAAGTGCGGTTGCAGTTGGCGCAGAAAACGCTGAATGGCGCTGAAGCGTCCCTCCAGTTCCAGCTGTAACTGCGGCATAGCGGAAAACCGCCATGCTTGTCGGCGGATGTGCAATCCGGCTTGCGCGCTGACCGCACTTTGTATCCGCTGATTCAACGGTGAGATTTGCGCCGCCAGTTGCGGATCGAGCGTTTTTTTCATCTCGTTGGCTTTCTGATTTAACAGCGCAATCACTTGCTGTTTCTGTTGCAATGCCATCTGCTGTTGCTGATTGGCAAGTGCGGTTTGGTCTTGCTGTTGTAACAGTTGTCGAATTTCCCACAACGGGTTTGCCGCAGCGACAGTCAACAGCACGACGGCGCAGATTAACTGTAAACGCCATGACGCGCCGATAAATCTGGCAAGCGGGGAATAGGGTTGTAGTGGCATTATTGCGGTTGCTCCTGTTCGGGGATGAGTTGAATTTGAAACACAAAGGTAAATTGCGCGTCTTGCCGTTCGGCAGGCGCCAGTTCAAATCGGGTTAATTCAAGGGTTGCGCTTGTCGGCAAGGCTTGTGCCAGATAGGCTTTGAGTTGCTCGACGCTGTGCGCCGACAGCGTATAACCGTGCAGCGCCAGCTGTGTTTGCGGCGGTGTTGACGGCGTAAGACCGGCGAAGGTCAAACGTCCGTCTTGCAGTGGCAGCGCACGGAGTAAATTAAGAAACAGCGCGAGGTTTTCAGCGTCGATCACCGCACTTTCACTCGGCGGTTTCCCATCCGTTTGCGCTTGCAGCTGCTGAATTTGCCGCTGTAAATCTTGGTTCTGTTGACGAAGTGCTGTTTGCTGTTGCCGTTGTTGCGCCAATTCGTGTTGCAGGCGCTGTTGATAGCCGTGCAAACCGTGCAGCAGCCCGCAGCCGATCAGCACGCTAATCGCAACCCGACAAACAAATTGGATTTGTTGACGGCGCAGTTGCGTTGTTCGCCAATCCAACAGATTAATTGCCATTGACGAATCCTTTGGTTTGCCAGTGCTGAGTTTGCCAAAGGGCGCAGCCCAAGGCGATAAAATAGGGGTATTGCGCCGGATCGATCGCGATCAATTCGACCTGTGCGGGCAGGATTGACCTTGCGGCTTGCACCGCACTTGGCGCGGCATAAATCACACAGCGCCGGATTTGATTCGGCGGCGCATGTTGGAAAAACAGCTGTAAAAGTGCGGTCAGCGACAATTTTTTTTCATAGCTTTGGATTAAACGATCGGGATATTGCTGTAACAGCACCAGTTTTTCCGCGTTCGGTCGGTTGTCTTGATAAATAAACAACGAAGTTTCATCGACGGCGGCTTGGCTGACATAAACAAAGGCACGCAACAGCGCATGGGCATAGAAATCCAACGCATTTAATCTTAGCGGCGCCAACCGTTCGCAGCAGCGTAAAACGTTTTGCCTTTTTGCCGCAAAAATTTGTACGTAATCAATATATTGCTTCGTGTTGTTATGCGGTATCGGCGTAGCGATAAAATCAAACAGAATTTGCGACTCGTCGCTCGGCAGTTGCTGTTTGATAATCAGTTTGACTTGACGGTAACGCTCATGCGGTGCTACGCGCGGCAACAGCAGGTGTTTTTGCCACAGCAAGTGCGGTTCCAAGCAGGAAATATAAAAAAATCGCGCTTTATTTGATATAGTGGACGCAAATTGTTGTCTTAGTAACGGGGTGAGTTGTGCCAATTCGCTCGAATCGATCCGATAAAAGTGCGGTTGCCGTTGCGGATCCAGCAGTGCCACTTCGATATGCTGTTGATTTTGATAAATGCCGACTTTCAGTTTCGGCGCACGGAATATAGCGGTTGTCATTGTAAAAAGATCCTCAATGTGTGCGATAACGTGTAAAATAATTTGATGTGGCAAGTAGTGTGGCGCAAATTCGTTTGATAATTGACTTTGAAGAGAGAAGTTTTCGGTGAAGATCGTAAAATTAATATTTAGTAGTTTATTGACCTTGACAATTTTGGGATGTGTGATAATAGCGATTACCTATTTCCATATCAAATCCGAGCTGCCGGATGTCGCAACCTTGCGCAATATCGAGCTGCAACAGCCTATGCAAATCTATACCGCGGACGGAAAATTAATCGGCGAAGTGGGCGAGCAGCGGCGGATTCCGGTCAGCTTGGCACAGATTCCAGAACCGTTGAAACAAGCGGTGTTGGCAACCGAGGACAGCCGTTTTTATGCCCATTACGGCTTGGATCCGATCGGGATCGCGCGCGCCTTGAAAGTGGCGATCAGCGATGGCGGCGCTTCGCAAGGGGCGAGTACCATCACCCAACAGCTGGCGCGCAACTTTTTCTTAACTCCGGAAAAAACCTTGCTGCGCAAGGTGCGTGAAGCGATTTTGGCGATTGAAATCGAAAAAAATCTGAATAAAGATGAAATTTTAGAACTGTATCTGAACAAAATTTATCTCGGCTATCGCTCTTACGGTGTCGCCGCCGCGGCAAAAACCTATTTCGGTAAGGATTTAAACCAATTAACCCTCAGCGAAATGGCGATGATTGCCGGCTTGCCGAAAGCGCCGTCGACCATGAATCCATTATATTCGTTACAGCGCGCGACCGAGCGGCGCAACGTGGTGTTGGGGCGGATGTTGGAGGAAGGTTATATTTCACAACAACAGTATCAACAAGCGCGCGACGAGCCGTTGGTTGCCAGTTACCACGGCAGTCAATTGGATTTTCAGGCGGAATATGTCACCGAAATGGTGCGGCAGGAAATGGTCAAACTGTACGGCGAAGAAAATGCCTACACGAAAGGGTATAAAGTCTATACCACCGTCGATTCCACCGATCAACGCAATGCTCAGATTGCGGTGCGCAATAATCTGATTAATTACGATATGCGCCATGGTTATCGTGGCGGTGCGCCGCTGTGGAAAGCCAATGAAACCGCGTGGGAGCACGAGCGGATTATCGGTTTCCTGAAAAAAATCCCGAATTCCGAACCGTTAGTACCGGCGGCAGTGATGGCGATTGATAAGGAGGGTGTAAATTTGTTGCTTGCCTCGGGCGAAAGCATGCCGCTGCCGTTTTCGGCGATGAAATGGGCGAATGCCACGGCGAATAGTCCGAAAGTCAAAGTGGGCGAACAAATTTGGATTCGACAAAACAGTAAACAGGAGTGGGTGTTGGGGCAGTTGCCGCGCGCCAATTCGGCGTTGGTCTCGTTAAACAGTGATAACGGCGCGATTGAGGCGATTGTCGGCGGTTTTAGCTTCGGACAAAGTAAATTCAACCGCGCCACGCAATCGATGGTGCAGGTCGGTTCATCGATTAAACCATTTATTTATGCGGCGGCAATGGATAAAGGTTTGAGTCTTGCCACGATTTTAAACGACAGCCCGATTACCATCCGCATTCCGGGGCAAAAACCGTGGTCGCCGAAAAATTCGCCTAACCGTTACGACGGGCAGTTACGTTTGCGCCAAGGCTTGGCACAATCGAAAAACGTAATGATGGTGCGGGCGGTGCAAATGGTCGGCATTGATTATGTGGCGGATTTCTTGCCGCGTTTCGGCTTCAAACGTGATCAGTATCAGGCAACGGAAGCCTTGGCACTGGGGGCGGCCTCATTTACCCCGTTGGAAATGGCGCGCGGCTATGCGGTGTTTGATAACGGAGGTTTCTTGATTGATCCGTTTATTATCGAGAAAATTTTGGATCATGAGGGTAAAGAAATTTATCTTGCCAACCCGAAAGTGGCGTGTTTCGGCTGTAATGATATTCCCGTGATTTATGGCGAACAGCAAAAACTGGAATTATTGGATCAAAGCATAGAAAACGGGCAAACTGATGAAAGCGGAGTGAATCTCGCCGCCAATGCCGACGGCGATCCGGATCAACAGCCGGAAACCGTGCCGGATATTCCGGAATTGCAAATCGGCAACAGCCGGTTGCAAGACGGACCGGGATTGTTGGCGCAAGCCCGTGCGCAAAGCCAAGAACCGCAACTTGCCCCACGGGTGATCAGTGGCGAGTTGGCATTTTTAATCCGCAGTGCGCTGCACTCTGGGATCTACGGCGAGCAAGGCAGCGGTTGGAAAGGCACCGGCTGGCGCATGGCGAATGAGATCAAACGCAGTGATGTCGGCGGTAAAACCGGTACTACCAATAACTCGAAAGTGGCGTGGTATGCCGGCTACGGTGCCAATTTCGCCACAGCAGTGTATGTCGGTTTTGACGATAATAAATATGATTTGGGCCGCGGCGAAGCCGGTGCAAGCACCGCGATGCCGGCGTGGCGGGAATATATGAAAAAAGCGTTGGAAAACATACCGGAACGCGCCGATCCGTTGCCGCCGAACATCATCGAAAAACGCATTGATAAGTCCAGCGGTTTGTTGACCGACAGCGGCGGACGCAACGAATATTTTATCAAAGGTACCGAACCGACCCGGCATTATATCCGTGAGCAAGGCTATAAGATTATGGTCAACCCGGGCGACGGCTCCGGTCCGCGTGTGGAAGAGCTGTTCTAACTAGCGTTATAAGCAAAAGTGCGGTTTGACCGCACTTTTGTGTAACAAACCCAATTAAAACGCCCGCATTCGCGGGCGTTTCGGTATCAGACTTGATAGCAATTACGAACGTTTCATAATATCGAAAAACTCTTCGTTGGTTTTTGCCATGGAGAGCTTGTCTATCAGGAATTCCATCGCTTCGATTTCGCCCATCGGGTGTACGATTTTGCGTAGAATCCACATTTTTTGCAGCTCGTCCGGCGTGGTGAGCAGCTCTTCTTTACGTGTGCCGGAGCGGTTGAAGTCAATCGCCGGGAATACGCGTTTTTCCGCGATTTTACGCGATAAATGCAATTCCATATTACCGGTACCTTTAAACTCTTCGTAGATGACTTCGTCCATTTTGGAGCCGGTATCCACAAGTGCGGTAGCGATAATGGTTAAGCTGCCGCCTTCTTCTACGTTACGTGCCGCACCGAAAAAGCGTTTCGGACGGTGCAAGGCATTGGCATCCACCCCACCCGACAATACTTTGCCGGAGGCGGGCGTAACGGTGTTGTAGGCGCGGGCCAAGCGGGTGATCGAGTCTAATAGAATGACCACGTCTTTTTTATGTTCAACCAAGCGTTTGGCTTTTTCGATTACCATCTCGGCGACTTGCACATGGCGTGCCGCCGGTTCGTCGAACGTCGAGGCGACGACTTCGCCCTTGACCAAACGTTGCATTTCGGTGACCTCTTCCGGACGTTCGTCGATCAGTAACACCATCAATACGCATTCAGGGTAGTTGTGGGTGATACTTTGCGCGATATTTTGCAGCAACATGGTTTTACCGGCTTTCGGCGGCGCCACTATCAAACCACGCTGTCCTTTACCAATCGGCGCAGCCAAATCCAATACGCGCGCGGTTAAATCTTCGGTCGAACCGTTGCCGCGCTCCATGCGCATGCGTGAGTTGGCGTGTAATGGCGTGAGGTTTTCAAACAGGATTTTGTTACGTGAGATTTCAGGACGGTCGGCATTGACTTCTTTGATTTTTAACAGCGCAAAATAGCGTTCGCCTTCTTTCGGCGGGCGGATTTTGCCTTCGATCATATCGCCGGTACGTAGGTTGAAGCGGCGGATTTGGCTTGGCGACACATAAATATCATCCGGACCAGCCAAATAAGAGCTGTCCGCCGAACGCAGGAAACCGAAACCGTCTTGCAGGATTTCCAAAACGCCTTCGCCGAAGATGTCTTCGCCGCTTTTAGAGTGTTGTTTTAAAATGGAAAAAATAATATCTTGCTTGCGTAAACGGGCTAAATTTTCTAAGCCCATCTGTTCTTCCCCGATGCGCACAAGCTCGGAGATCGGGGTGTTTTTCAGTTCTGTCAGATTCATAATGGAAGAATTAGTTTGATTTAAGATTAGATTAATGGAAATAAGTGAGTTTACTTATGTAGTTTAATACAGTGTGAAAAGTATGACTCAGATTTGAGTGGCGATAAAAGTACCACTAAAAGCAGGGGCTGTCTAGCGAGAATTTATTTTTTATTGAGGATAAACGCGCAAAGTGCGGTTCAACGCAAAAAATCCGTCCTGATTTTGGCATTAAAGCAAGCACAGGCGGCTGTGTTGTGCTATCCTTGAGCGATTTTTCATAAAAAGTGCGGTTAAACAAACTTTAAGAACCGACAGAGACAGAGATATGCAAACAAATAAACATTTAAGCCAAGTCCGTTTTAGCGATTTCGCCTTGAATCCGCAGGTATTAAGCGCGTTAAACGACAGTGGTTTTGAATATTGCACCCCGATTCAGGCGTTGACGCTGCCGTTGACCCTTGCCGGGCGTGATGTAGCGGGGCAGGCGCAAACCGGTACCGGTAAGACGATGGCGTTTTTGATTGCCACGTTCCATCAATTGTTAAGCCAACAAGCAAACAGTGAAGGGCGCTATCAACATAATCAGCCGCGTGCCTTGATTTTGGCACCGACCCGAGAGTTGGCGGTGCAGATCGATAATGACGCGGAAAAATTGGCGGCAGCCACGGGTTTAAAAACCGCACTTGCCTATGGCGGCGACGGTTATGATAAACAGCTGAAAGCGATTGAAAACGGCGTGGATATCTTGATTGGTACAACCGGGCGGGTGATTGATTATGTTAAGCAAGGCATTATCAATTTGGATAAAATTCAGGTGGTGGTGCTGGACGAAGCGGATCGGATGTTCGATTTGGGCTTTATCCGCGATATTCGCTATTTAATGCGTAAATGCCCGCCGGTACAACAGCGTTTGACCCTGCTGTTTTCGGCGACTTTATCCTTCCGGGTGCGCGAACTGGCATTTGAAGATATGAATAATGCCGAATATGTCGAAGTCGAGCCGCTGCAAAAAACCGGACACCGGATCACCGAAGAACTGTTTTATCCGTCCAATCAAGACAAAATGCGTTTGCTGCAAACCTTGCTGGAAGAAGAGTGGCCTGAGCGTTGCATTATTTTCGCCAACACCAAACATCAATGTGAAAATATTTGGGGGCATTTGGCAGCGGACGGACATCGGGTCGGCTTGCTGACCGGCGATGTGGCGCAGAAAAAGCGTTTGGCATTATTGGAAAAATTCACCCAAGGTGAGTTGGATATTTTGGTGGCGACCGATGTGGCGGCGCGCGGCTTGCATATCCCGGCGGTGACCCATGTGTTCAACTACGATTTGCCGGACGATTGCGAAGATTATGTACACCGTATCGGGCGCACCGGCCGTGCCGGCGAAAGCGGCAAATCGGTCAGCTTTGCCTGTGAAGCCTACGCCATGAATTTACCCGCGATTGAAGAATATATCGATCACAGCATTCCGGTCAGTCAATATGATACTGAAGCATTGCTGCAAGATCTGCCGAAACCGCTGCGTTTGCGCCGTAGCGGCAGTGCGACCGGTAATCGTACCAATCAAAAACGCGGTAATAACATGAATAATCGCAAAGCGAGAGCGCGTTAAGATTTTTTTAAGCATAAGTGCGGTATACTCACACGAGGTCTGTTTATCTTGCCCGAACAACGATAAACAGACCTTGTTGTTTGGCGTTTACGGCAACTATGCTAAAATCTGCGCTTTTCTACGCTAGATGATAAATTACACAATACTGTTACGAGGAAACTTTTGCAAAATTCATTAGTCAAATCAGTCACGGCGATTTTAGATGACTTAAAAGCGAGCGACATCAGCGTGTTTGATGTGCGTAATAATAATGGTATCACCGATAATATGGTGATTTGCACCGGCACGTCCAGCCGCCATGTCGGTTCGATTGCACAAAACCTGGCGGACACTTGTAAACAGCAAGGCATTGAATCGTTCGGTTCGGAAGGGATCGAAACCGCCGATTGGGTGGTGGTTGATTTCGGGCAGTTGATTGTGCACGTAATGCAACAAGAAAGCCGCGAGCTGTATCAGTTGGAAAAACTGTGGAGCTAGCATGAAAATCCAACTGATTGCGGTCGGCACCAAAATGCCGAGTTGGGTCACCAGCGGTTTTGAGGAATATCAACGCCGTTTTCCAAAAGATATGCCGTTTGAATTGATCGAAATTGCCGCCGGTAAACGTGGTAAAAATGCCGATATTAAACGGATTTTGGAAAAAGAGGGCGAGCAAATGCTTGCCGCTTGTGGCAAAAACAGCCTGATCGTGACGCTGGATATTCCGGGTAAAGCATGGACAACCCCGCAATTAGCCGAGCAGTTGGAAAGCTGGAAAAATGACGGGCGTGATGTCTGTTTGTTAATCGGCGGCCCTGAAGGGCTATCGCCGCAATGCAAACAAGCGGCGGAACGCAGTTGGTCGCTGTCGCCATTGACCTTGCCGCACCCATTGGTGCGGGTGGTGGTGGCCGAGAGTTTGTATCGGGCGTGGAGTGTGACCACCAATCACCCGTATCACCGTGAGTAGCGAATAAAATGCGACTTTTCTACTGCGTTACTATACCTTGCCGTACTACCTGTACTGTCTGCGGTATAGCGCCTTGTATAAAAGCCGCATTTTATCCGCTACCGTTGGATAAGCAGTAAAAGTAAACAGAAAAGAAAAATAGAATTAACCATGGCAAAAGAGATTATTCGAGACAACAAGGCGGAGCAGAACCTGTTTTTACGGCGGGTGCTGGTGGCGTTTCTGGGGGTTTTGTTGCTGTTGTCGATTCTGTTGCTGAACAACTATAATTTGCAAGTGCGGGATTACGATAATTATCAAACCCGCTCGAACGGTAACCGGATTAAATTACTGCCGGTAGCGCCGACCCGTGGGCTGATTTATGACCGCAATAATAAGGTGTTGGCGGAAAATTTGACCTTTTTCGGTTTGTATATTGTGCCGGAAAAAACCGAAAATTTGCAGCAGACTTATCAACAGTTACGCCAAATCGTCGGTTTGACCGATGAGGATATCGAAGCCTTTGCCAAGGAACGACGCCGCAATTCGCGTTATACGCCGATTTTGTTAAAAGCGGACTTAACCGAAGAACAAATCGCGCGTTTTGCGGTGGATCAACATAATTTCCCAAGTTTGGAAATTCGCCCTTACTTTAAGCGGCATTATCCCTATGGTGAAGATCTGACGCATATTCTAGGTTATGTTGCCAAAATTAATGATAAAGATGTCGAGCGGTTGAAAGACGAAGACAAATTGGCGAATTATGCCGGCACCACCGATATAGGTAAGTTGGGAATCGAACGTTATTACGAAGAACAACTGCATGGCGAAGTCGGTTTTGAGGAAGTGGAAGTGAATAACCGCGGCAAGGTGATCCGCACGTTGCGCCAACAGCCGGCGGTGTCGGGCAAGAGTATTAAGCTGACGATTGATTTGGATTTGCAACGTTATATCCGCCAGTTATTGGATGGACGCCGCGGAGCGATTGTCGCCCTTGACCCGCGTGATAACAGCGTGTTGGCGATGGTGTCGAGCCCAAGTTATGATAACAATTTGTTTGTCGGCGGGATTTCATCGGCGAATTACAATGCGTTATTGAATGATCCGGATCGTCCGCTGTACAGCCGTACCACGCAAGGGGCGTTTCCGCCGGCGTCGACGGTCAAGCCGTTTATTGCGGTGGCGGCGTTACAGGACGGGATTATTACCACCAATACCACGATGTTTGATCCGGGGTATTGGGTGCTGCCCGGAACGGAAAGACGTTATCGCGACTGGTTAAAGAGCGGTCATGGGCGGGTGAATTTAAATAAAGCGATTATGGAATCGGCGGATACCTATTTTTATCAGCTGATTTACGATATGGGCATTAACCGTTTTTCCGAGTGGATGAAACGTTTCGGTTTCGGCATGCCGACCGGAGTGGATATTCGTGAGGAAACCAGCGGCGTAATGCCGACGCGCGAATGGAAACAGCAACGTTATAAAAAACCGTGGGTGATCGGCGATACGATTCCGGTCGGGATCGGACAGGGTTATTGGACGGCAACGCCGTTGCAGGTGACCAAAGCGTTAAGCGTGTTGATTAATAACGGACGGGTTGATACACCGCACTTTATGCAACACATTATCGGTAACGAAATTGAACCCTATCGTGATCCGAAACCGTATGAGGACATTAGCGGGGTGCCGCTAGCCTATTGGAACGCGGCAAAGAGCGGTATGTATAATGTGCTATACGGCAGCAGCGGCACGGCGAAAAAAGCCTTCGCCAATATGTCTTATCTGGCGGCAGGCAAATCAGGTACCGCGCAGGTGTTTGGTTTAAAAGAAAATCAAAAATACGACGCGTCGAACTTGGCATCGCATTTGCATGATCATGCGTGGTTTATTGCGTATGCGCCGTATGAAAACCCTAAAATCGCCTTATCGGTATTTTTAGAAAATGCCGGCGGCGGTTCCAGCCAAGCAGCGCCGGTTGCGCGGGCAATTATGGATTATTATTTACTGGATATGGGACAGTTGAAACAACAAACGGCAAGTGAAAGTGCGGTGGCGGACGAGCAAAGCGCAACTGACGCAGGAGGCGCACAATGAGCGAACCAAAAACCGTCTTCAGCAGCTTATGGCAGCGTTTTCATTTGGATTTTTGGTTGTTGCTGGGCTTGTTGGTGATCTCGGCTTACGGCTTGGTGGTGTTGTATAGCGCTTCCGGCGGCAGTGAGGCGATGTTCAGAAGCCGCGTGATCCAAATTTCTCTCGGTTTTATTGTGATGTTGCTAATGGCGCAGTTTCCATTACGTTTTTATGAAAAACTTGCGCCCTATTTGTATGTCGCTTGTATTATTATGCTGGTGTTGGTTGATCTGATCGGCACCACCAGCAAAGGTGCGCAACGTTGGTTAGACTTGGGCATATTTCGTTTTCAACCGTCGGAAATTGCCAAGTTGTCGGTGCCGTTAATGGTGGCGGCTTATTTAGGGCGGCAAAAATTACCGCCGACCTTATGGCACACCATGATTGCGCTGGGCATGATTTTTGTACCGACCATTTTGGTCGCAATACAACCGGACTTGGGCACGTCGATTTTAGTTAGCGCCTCGGGCATATTTGTTGTATTCTTAGCCGGCATGAGCTGGCGCCTGATTGCGGTGGCGGCGGTCGGATTGGCGGGTTTTATCCCGGTGATGTGGTATTTTCTGATGCATGACTATCAGCGCACACGGGTGATGACCTTACTTGATCCGGAATCCGATCCGCTGGGGGCGGGTTATCATATTATCCAATCGAAAATTGCGATTGGTTCGGGCGGAATCTTCGGTAAGGGCTGGATGCAAGGCACACAGTCGCAATTGGAATTTTTACCGGAACCGCATACGGATTTTATTTTTTCAGTGCTGAGTGAAGAGCATGGGATGGTCGGCGTGTTAGTGTTACTGGCGATCTATATGTTTATTATCATTCGGGGCTTAATTATCGCTGCCAAAGCGCAAACTGCGGCGGGCAGGATTTTAACGGGTGCGATCACCTTAATCTTTTTTGTCTATATTTTTGTCAATATCGGAATGGTAAGCGGAATTTTGCCGGTGGTCGGCGTTCCGTTACCGCTGGTGAGTTACGGCGGAACATCCTATGTCACGCTGATGGCGGGTTTTGGATTGATTATGTCGGTTTACAGCCATAAGCGTAGCGTAACTCACTTTAGATAAGGCAACGAATTGCTAAAATAGGAAATTTTTTATGACATTTTTAAAATCAACCGTTTATGGCTGTTTAATGATGTTGGCGTTAACCATCGGGACGGCACAGGCGGCAACCTCTACGCAAAGTTTGTTTGGGGTGAGCGGACCGAAGAAGTTGTCTTCGACCACGGCGGCGGCTAAAAGCCAGACTTATACCGTGAAGGGCAAAACCTACCAAACCCTGAATCGTGAAAAAGCAAAAGCGTATTCGATGACCGGCACGGCCAGTTTTTACGGCGGCAAATTTAATGGTAGAAAAACCGCAAGTGGCGAGATTTATAATGAAAATTTAATGACGGCTGCGCATAAACGTTTGCCGATACCGTCTTATGTTTTGGTAACCAATGTGAAAAACGGGCGTCAAGTCGTTGTACGGGTCAATGATCGCGGACCTTTTGTCGGGGATCGTAAAATCGATTTGTCGAAAGCCGCCGCCAAAGAATTGGGGATGTTGCGAAAAGGCACGGCACAGGTCAAAATGGAAGTGGTACATGTCGATAAAAATGGTCAAATCAGTGGACCGGGCGGAGAAAAATTAATCCGGTTGGCAAAAAATAAAAATTTACCGCTGCCGAAAGACAATCAACAAGCCAGTGTGCAAATTGCCAAGGCAAAAGCGGTCGCGGCGGATAAAACGGATCTCGTGACGGCAAGCCGCGGAGATAAACCGCTCGCGGAAAATGGCGCAAGTAATTTGGCGTATGAACTGCAAAGTGTCAATTTAGATAGCGATACTGAAGCAAAAGCGCTGATTGCCCAGCTTTCGATGAAAAATGTGAACAGTGAAATTATTAAAGAGGGCCGCAATTTCAAAGTGAAATTCGGACCGCTTGATTCGCGCGAAAAAGTGAACCAACTGAAAACCGAGTTGGTGCAAAACGGTCAACACAACAATATTTTATACTCTTACAACGCTCAATAACGAAGGATTTTGTTTGCTATGTTTTATCGACGTCAATTGAAAACAACCTTGTTGGCAACGGCTTTACTGACATCCGCGCCGATATTTGCCTCCGAGGTAATCGAATTTAATGTGGCACCGCCACAGCTGAATGCACAAACCTATATTTTGATGGATTATCATACCGGTGCGGTGTTGGCGGCGAAAGCGCCGGATCAACGCCAAGCCCCGGCAAGTTTGACTAAAATTATGACCAGTTATGTGGTCGGCGATGCGATTCGACAAGGTAAAATTCGTAACGATGACATAGTCACGGTGAGTAAAAATGCTTGGGGCAAAAATTTCCCGGGTTCGTCTAAAATGTTTTTGAACGTCAATCAGCAAGTCAGCGTGAAAGATCTGAATTACGGAATTATCATTGCCTCCGGCAATGATGCCTGTGTGGCGATCGCCGAGCATTTAGCCGGCACGGAAAAGAATTTCATTGACATCATGAACCAATACGTACAGAAATTTGGGCTGAAAAATACCCGTTTTGCTACGGTGCACGGCTTGGATGCGGAAAATCAATACTCTTCAGCCAGAGATATGGCGATCATGGCATCGCATATGATTCGTGATTTGCCGGAAGAATATGCGATTCACTCAGAAAAAGAGTTTACTTTTAATAAAATTAAACAACAAAACCGCAACGGTCTTTTATCGGACAAAACCTTGAACGTGGACGGCATGAAAACCGGGCATACCGATCAGGCCGGTTATAATTTGGTTGCGTCGGCAGTTGAAGGCGATACCCGTTTCATTAGCGTCGTCATGGGCGTGCCGACGATCAAAGGGCGTGAAGTCGAAACCAAAAAACTGTTGCAATGGGGTTTCAATAACTTTGAAACCTTGAAACCGTTAGCCGCCGGCACAGTGGTGTCCGAGCAAAGCGTGTATTACGGCAAGGAAAATAAGGTCAAATTGGGGACGATCGACGACGGCTATATCACCATTCCGAAAGGCAAGCAGGCAGAGTTGAAAGCGCGTTATGAACTGAGCAAAAAATACTTGGAAGCCCCGCTACAGAAAGGTGATGTGGTCGGCACCGTGGTTTACCAGTTGGATGGCAAAGATGTCGCCACCGTGAATTTGCAGGTGCTTGAGCCGGTGGAGGAAGCCGGTTTCTTCGGCAAAATCATCGATTGGATTATTTTGACGGTGAAAAGCCTGTTTAGTTAATCCAAATCATCACCTTGAATTTAGGCGCGCTAAACACCACGTATAAATACATTCAAATCCCTGCCTGGCAGGGATTTCTCAATAAAGAACAGGAATAAAAAATGGAAAAAACCAAATTACACGAACTGCTCGAATTCCCATGCGACTTCCCGTATAAAGTGATGGGTTTGGCGCAGCCGGATTTACAGGACAAAGTGTTGGAAGTGGTACAAAAACACATTCCGGGCGACTATGCGCCAACGATTAAACCGAGTAGTAAAGGCAATTATCATTCGGTGTCGATTATGGTACGTGCGGAAAATATCGAGCAGATCGAAACGTTGTATAAAGAATTGGCGGAAATTGATATTGTCAGAATGGTGCTGTAGTAGCACAAGGCAAAGTGCGGTTTGAGGAACGAAAAATGATGTCATTCGCAAAACACCTGATTGTACGTCAATTAGGCATACGGCCTTACGCAACGGTGTGGCGGCAAATGCAGCAGTTTACCGATAACCGTGATGACCGCACTTTGGATGAAATTTGGCTGGTGCAGCATCCGGCGGTGTTCACCCAAGGGCAAGCCGGCAAAACGGAACATCTGTTGCGGCAATCCGCCATTCCGCTGGTGCAGTCCGATCGCGGCGGGCAGATCACTTACCATGCACCCGGACAGCAGGTGATGTATGTGCTGTTAGACATCAAACGCAAAAAAGCACAAGACAACGGTGATTTCAATGTGCGTCACTTAGTCTCTGCGCTGGAAAATTGCGTGGTGGCGACCTTGGCCGATTATGGCGTTCAAGCCTATCCGAAAGCCGATGCGCCCGGGGTTTATGTTGACGAACGCAAAATTTGTTCATTGGGGCTGCGTATCCGTCGCGGCTGTTCGTTTCACGGCTTGGCATTGAATATCAATATGGATTTAACCCCGTTCAATTATATCAACCCTTGCGGCTATGCCGGCTTAGAAATGTGCCAATTAAGCGAATTAATCGGTGATCCGGCTTTACTTTGCGAGCAGGTTGCCCCACAATTACTGCAACATTTTATTAACCTAATGGATTACAAACAGATCCAATTCGTTGAAAATTAATTAAGCCTTAATCCGAATCAAGACAAATCGAGAGCTATAATGGGTAAACCTTTCAAAATGGAACGTGGCGTGAAATATCGCGACGCAGCCAAAACTTCAATTATTCCGGTGACAAACATTAATCCCGAGCAGGAGTTGTTGCCGAAACCGGCGTGGATGAAAATTAAATTACCGGCAAGTTCGGCGAAGATTGACAGCATTAAAAACGGCATGCGCCGTCACGGTTTGCATTCGGTGTGCGAAGAAGCCAGTTGCCCGAACTTACACGAGTGTTTCAATCACGGCACGGCAACCTTTATGATTTTAGGCGCGATCTGTACCCGCCGCTGCCCGTTTTGCGATGTGGCGCACGGCAAACCGCTGCCGCCGGATCCTGACGAACCGAAAAAACTCGCCGAAACCATTCAAGATATGAAATTGCGTTATGTGGTGATCACTTCGGTCGATCGCGATGATTTGCCGGATCGCGGTGCGGGGCATTTTGCCGATTGCGTGCGCGAAATCCGCAAACTCAATCCGAATATCAAAATTGAAATTTTAGTGCCGGATTTTCGCGGCAGAATCGAACAAGCATTGGATAAATTAAAAGATAATCCGCCGGATGTGTTTAACCACAATTTGGAAAATGTGCCGCGTTTATACCGTGAGATTCGCCCGGGCGCCGATTATCAATGGTCATTAAAACTGTTGCATGATTTCAAACGGATGTTTCCGCATATTCCGACCAAATCCGGTTTAATGGTCGGTTTGGGCGAAACGAATGACGAAATTTTGGAAGTAATGCAGGATTTACGCACTAACGGCGTAACCATGTTGACCTTGGGACAATATTTACAACCGAGCCGCCATCACTTGCCGGTGGCGCGTTATGTGCCGCCGAGCGAGTTTGACATAATGCGCGAAAAAGCCGAGGCAATGGGCTTTGAGCATGCCGCTTGCGGTCCTTTCGTGCGCTCCTCCTATCACGCCGATTTACAGGCGCAAGGCATGGAAGTGAAATAACGCTTAGTTATTGATTGCACTGATAATATTTAACCGCACTTTTGCTGAAATTTTAAGCGAAAGTGCGGTTTTTTTATACTATTTGACAAAAAAGAGGTACTCATTTAGAGGTATTTTGCTGTGGAAATTTGATCAAGAACAACTATTTTGAATATATCTATGCAAAAAACAAGGGTATTTGCTAATTTAATCTCGAAGAACTTTAGTTGATTGTTGCAATGTTATCACAGAGTTAAGTGCTTAACATGGCGTTTCAAATCCAATTCTTGTGGGAAAGTCTCTACGGAGGAAATTATCGTGAATATCGCAAAACAAAAACTGACCTCGCTATTCAGCCTGCTCGCCGTAATCGGCGGAGGTTGGCTGGCAACGCAAAATGCCATGGCAGAGGAACAAAAAACAGAAGCCGATTCGAAAGTGGTTATCCAGTCTAATAACCAAAAATTTGCAGCAAAATATCCGCTGCAATTTAATACATGGTCGGCAACTTCAGAATCTGATGAAGTAGACTCGGCAATCGGTGAAGATCCGCGCATGATTGTATTGTGGGGCGGTTATTTGTTTTCGCACGATTATAACAAACCGCGCGGTCACTTTTATGCGATTAAAGATGTGCGGGATATTCTGCGTACCGGCGCCCCGACCGGACCAAATGACGGTCCGCAACCGATGGCATGCTGGACCTGTAAAGGTCCGGATGTGCCACGTTTAATCGCGGAATGGGGTGAAGACGGTTATTTCAGCGGTAAATGGGCAAAAGGCGGGCCGGAAGTAGTGAATTCGATCGGCTGTGCCGACTGCCACGATACCACCTCCGCCGACTTTGCCGAAGGCAAACCGGCATTGCGCATTGCGCGTCCGCATGTGTTACGCGCCTTGGATAAAATTGGTGAAAATTTCGCCTCATCGGATAAAACCGATCAACGTGCGGCGATTTGTGCTAACTGCCACGTGGAATACTATTTTGCCGGTGATTTGAAAGAAGTGACGTTCCCGTGGGATAAAGGCACCAGTGTTGATCAAATCGAAGCCTATTACGATGAAATCGGCTTCAGCGATTGGACTCACTCGCTCTCTAAAGCGCCGATGTTGAAAGCGCAACACCCGGACTTCGAAATCTGGTCGGCAGGCATGCACGGTAAAAACGGCGTGACCTGTATCGACTGCCATATGCCGAAAGTGCAAACCGCCGACGGCAAAGTCTTTACCGATCACAAAATCGGCAATCCGTTTGACGCGTTTGAAAACACCTGTGCCAACTGCCACGATCAAAGCAAAGAAAAATTGCGCGAAATTGTGTCTTCACGCAAGCATGAAGTCAAAGACGTGATGATCCGTTTGGAAGATCAACTGGTGAAAGCGCACTTTGAAGCCAAAGCCGCATGGGATGCCGGTGCAACTGAAGACGAAATGAAAGCGGCATTGCAAGATATTCGTCATGCCCAATGGCGTTGGGATTATGCCGCAGCCAGCCATGGCGGTTACATGCATGCGCCGGATGTGATGTTGCGTGTCTTAGGCACAGGCTTGGATAAAGCCGGTGATGCGCGGGTGAAATTGGCGCGTGTGCTGAGTGCGCACAATGTCAGCCAGCCAGTGGCTATTCCGGATATTTCGACCAAAGAGAAAGCGCAGGCAGTGATGGGCATTGATTATGAAAAAGAGAAAAAAGCAAAAGATGAATTCTTGAAAACCCTTGTACCTCAATGGGATAAAGAAGCCAAAGCAAAAGGCTTACTGGGTGAATAATAGCTGATTAAACCGCACTTTGGCGTTTGGCGAGATCAACCGGAGTAAAAGTGCGGTATCAAGCATAACAACCATTTAAGATTGAGGGAAAAGACGATGAAGGGAAATCTTCTGTTAAAGGCTGTCAAATTGATAGCCGTATTAAGCGCAGGTTTGCTGACAGCCACGGTTTCGTCTGCAAACACCAATGCGCAAAGCGGCAATGCGGGTAATGAGCTGACTTACCAACCGCAGTTGGAAAATCAGCGTGATCCAAATAAATATTGCGCACAATGCCATAAATTTAATGACGAACAATTTCACGGTATCCATTTAAGCAAAGCCAATCCGTCAACAGGAAAACCGATTAACTGTGTCAGCTGTCATGGTAATATTTCGGAAGATCACCGTCGCGGCGTGAAAGATGTAATGCGTTTCCATGGTGATATTTTCGACGGCAAAACGCCGATGTACAGTGTACAAGAGCAAAATCAGGTCTGCTTCTCTTGTCACCAGCCGGAAAAATTGCGCGAAAGCTTATGGGCGCATGATGTGCATGCGATGAAACTGCCGTGTGCCAGCTGTCATACCTTGCACCCGAAAGCAGATCCAATGCAAGGTATTGCGCATAAAGATCAAGTGAAACTGTGCGTTGATTGTCACGGTAAACAACAAGAATTGTTGGAAGCCAAAGCCAACCCACAACCTGTGATTCAGGATAAGGATAAAAAATGAGTTGCTCACGCCGAAACTTTGTTTCCGGCATGGGGGCTGGGGCTCTTATCCTGATGACCGGAAAACCCGCACAAAGTCTGGCTCAGACTTTGACGATTAACGAAGTACGTTATGGCATGTTGCACGACGAGAAGCTCTGTATCGGTTGTACCGCATGTATGGACGCTTGCCGTGAAGTCAATAACGTGCCTGAAGGGGTATCACGTCTGGAAATCATTCGGGGAGAACCGCAAGGGGAATTTCCTGACGTCACCTATGAGTTTTATCGCCATTCCTGTCAACATTGCAGCAATGCGCCTTGTGTGCATGTTTGCCCGACGGGGGCATCGTTTATCGAGGCTTCCACCGGTATTGTTGACGTGAAGGCGGATCTGTGTGTCGGTTGCCAATATTGTATTGCCGTGTGCCCTTATCGGGTGCGTTTCATTCATCCTAAGACCAAAGCGGCGGATAAATGCAATTTCTGCCGTGACACCAATTTGGCAAAAGGGCGTCTGCCGGCCTGTGTCGAGGTTTGCCCGACCAAGGCATTGACCTTTGGCAATCTGGATGATCCGAACAGCGAGATTTCACGCCAACTCCGTGAAAAACAGGTGTATCAAACCAAAGTCGAGTTAGGGACCAAACCGAACTTGTACCATGTTCCGGCTAAAGCAGGGGAGATCAGACGATGAACAGTCCATTCCACTTCCCGTCGTTAGTATGGGACGAAATTATTGCGATTTATCTTTTCCTATTAGGGATTTCCGCCGGGGTTACTTTATTGGCGGTGCTGCTAAAACGCAGTTCGGTTTTGGCAGGAAGTGATGTCAGCCGCAATAACGTGATTCGCAGTGCGGCGATCATCGCGCCGGTGAGTTTGATTATCGGCTTGACGATTTTGATCTTCCACCTAACCAAACCATGGACATTCTGGATGTTGATGTTTAATTATCAACCGCAATCGGTGATGTCAATGGGGGTTATGCTGTTCCAGGTTTATATGTTGTTCCTGTTCTTATGGCTGGCTATCGTGTTCAAACACCTGCTGGCGGACTGGATTGATCGTTATATTCCTGCGCTCGCTTTTGTGAAGAAAATCATCAACGCGATCGAGAAATGGTGTAACCCGATTGAATTAATTTTGATTTTGTTATCTGTTCTGCTGGGGGCGTATACCGGTTTCTTGCTCTCGGCGCTGGTCAGTTATCCGATGTTGAACAATCCGGTGTTGCCGATCCTATTTTTGGCTTCGGGCACCTCTTCCGGGATTGCCGCACTGTTGCTGGCTGCGGTCTGGTGCTGCCGGGAATCAACGCATTCCGCGTCGGTTTCGTTCTTACATAAGTTTGAAACGCCGGTGGTATTACTCGAAATCTTCCTGCTGTTTGCCTTCTTTGTCGGTTTGTATTTTGGCGGCGGACAAAAAACCGTGTCAATGGTGACGGCAATCGGCGGCGGTTTCTGGGCGTGGGTGTTCTGGATCGGCGTGGTGTTGATTGGGCTGTTGTTACCGTTGTTACTCAATGCGGTCAGCAGCGCAGAACTGAAACACCGCAAAGGCTTTATCATTTTCACCGCACTTTGCACCTTGTTCGGCGTATTCTGCCTACGTTTCTTTATCCTTTACACCGGACAAATGACGTTGGCTTGATAAGTTGTTAGAATAGCGGGATTATTTGGCGTTAATCCCGCTTTTTATTTGAGTGAAACAAAATGCTTCCAGAATTCGGTTATTTTGCGTTAATTTGCAGTCTTGTCACCGCACTTTTGTTGTTGCTGATACCGTTTTTGCCGCAGCGAGCGCGTTTTTTATCGGCTACCACGCCGCTGTCCTCCTTACTCTTTTTCTTTGCACTGGCGGCAATATCAATTCTAGCCTACAGTTTCGCCCGCGATGATTTTTCAGTATTGTATGTTGCTTCCCATTCCAATACGGAATTGCCGTTGCTATTTAAGATCGCCGCAACCTGGGGGGGGCATGAAGGCTCGATGTTGTTCTGGCTGGTGACTTTGTCATTATGGACAATGCTGTTTGCCGTGTTCAACCGCTCGGCAGAGCGCTTGTTTAGCGCTCGGGTTGTGGCGGTGCTTGCCTTGGTTTACACCGCACTTTGTCTTTATACCTTGGTTTTATCCGATCCGTTTGAACGCTTGTTCCCGGCACCGTTTCAGGGGCGTGATCTCAATCCGATGTTGCAAGATATCGCACTGGTGTTTCACCCGCCGTTACTTTATCTCGGTTACGTCGGTTTTGCATTGAATTTCGCCCTGTCGATTGTGGCGCTGTTGTGTAAAACCGATAACCGGATTTTTGCCGGTTACAGCCGAAGCTGGGCATTACTCAGCTGGGGCTGGCTCACTTGCGGTATTTTACTTGGCGCATGGTGGGCATATTATGAGCTGGGTTGGGGCGGCTGGTGGTTTTGGGATCCGGTCGAAAATGCCTCCCTCATACCATGGTTGCTCGGTTTGGGTTTAATCCACAGTTTGATCGCTACCCAACGACACGGCTTATATCCCTACTGGAGCTTGCTGTTATCGCTGTTGGCATTTTCTGCGTCATTATTGGGAACTTTTATCGTGCGTTCGGGGGTGATCACTTCGGTTCATGCCTTTTCGATTGATCCGTCGCGTGGTTATGCACTGTTGGCGATGTTTTTCCTGTTTAGCGGTTTGGGCTTGGCGGTGTTCGCTTTCAATGCCAAGCTAAGCGAAGTGCGGTCTAACCCGCATTGGTTTTCAC
Organism: Testudinibacter sp. P17/SS/0325; assembly: GCF_053570765.1. The sequence continues at coordinate 1,403,452 of NZ_CM131635.1, forward strand.
AACCGACGGCATTATTGTTACTGAATATTCTGAGCGCGATTGCGGCGTTCAGCGTGCTGTTAGGCACATTTTACCCGTTACTGTTCAGCACCTTTGGGTTCGGCTCGATCTCGGTCGGCGCGCCTTATTTTAATACCATTTTTACGCCGTTAGTCCTGCTGAGTTTGTTGATGATGTTATTGTGGCTGAACGGACGCTGGCTTTTCTGGCGACGGTATCTGCTGAGTTTGCTGCCGGCATTAGTTTGCGCTTACGGGGTGATCGCCTGGAATATTTGGCTGGACTCGTTAAAAACGTGGCAGTGGCTGCCGTTTATGTTTGTCTTGCTAGGATTTTGGCTGTTGTTCGGTTTATTGTTTGCGGCATGGCGCAGCTATCGTCAACAGCGCTTTATTACCGCACTTCCGATGTTATTCGGGCATGGCGGAGTCGCGCTGGTGGTGATTGCGGCGATAATGAGCGGGTATTACGCTTCTGATCTGGGCATAAAACTCGCCCCGGGAGAAAACGCACAACTGCATGGTTATCATTTTGATTTTAAAGCGAATGAATACCGCCTTGCGGCGAACTACACCACCGATACCGCCCGCTTACGCGTCACTCATAATGGCGAGCAATTTGATTTATACCCGGAAAAACGTTTTTATGATATTCGCAACAGCATGATGAGCGAAGTGGCATTAAAAAGCGGTATTTTGGGCGATTTATATGTGGTATTAGGCGATAAATCCCCCGAGCAGCGGTATTCCTTCGGCTTCCACTATAAACCGTTGATTCAATGGCTGTGGCTCGGCGGCTTGCTGATGGCATTGGCGGCATTTTTGTCGATTGGTTTGCGGCGCTACGTTAAGCCGGACACCCAAGTCAACCATAAGGAAGCCGCATGAAAAAACGGATAGCCTTGTTTCTACCATTATTCGCCCTGTTGGCATTAGGGGCGATGTTGTTGCTTGGTTTGCAGCGCGACCCATCACAATTGGCATTAGTGCAACAAGGAAAACCCTTGCCGGAATTCCAATTACCGGATTTGCTACATCCGACACAACAGATTGATAACCGCACTTTGCCGAAGCAACCGTTTTTACTCAATGTGTGGGGCAGCTGGTGTCCGAGTTGTATTACTGAACATCCGTTTTTAATGCAGTTACAACGGCAGGGATATCTGCTTTACGGCTTGAATTATCGTGACAATCCGCAATCGGCGCGGCAGATGTTAATCGCGAAAGGCAATCCGTTCGCGAAAGTATTGAATGACCGCGATGGCAAACTGGCATTGGCGTTGGGCGTGTATGGCGCGCCGGAAACGTATTTAATCGACGGCGACGGCATTATCCGTTTCCGTTATGCGGGTGAATTGGATCAAACCGTGTGGCAACAGCAGTTTGTGCCATTACTACAACAATTGTTGCAACAATTTCCGCCTTCACTTTCAACGGCAAGGGGGCAATAACATGTGGCATAAATTGAAAGTATGCGGCGTGCTGTTGTTTGCTCTGCTAATCGGCGCAACAGGTTACGCTGAAATTGTGGATACTTACCCGTTTCAATCAGCAGAAACACGGGTCAGAGCGGTCAATCTGGCGAAATCATTGCGCTGTCCGCAATGCCAAAATCAGAATCTGGTCGAATCCAATTCGCCGATAGCCTACGATTTACGCCTTGAAGTCTATAAATTAGCCGACGCAGGCGTGAGCGATCAACAGATTGTAGAACAGATGACGGCACGTTTCGGCGATTTTGTGCGCTACGATCCGCCTTTCAAAACAACCACTTGGCTGCTATGGGGCGCGCCTTTTGCTTTGCTGTTGTTGGCTGGCGTTTTATTATGGCGTAAAGCAAAAGGGCAAGTGCGGTCTGAATTAAAGCGGCAAGCGGAGGGGCAAAGTGCGGTTGGCGCAGTCTGCTCGGCAGAAAAAGTAAACCCCTCTCGTTTTAATTTTTTGTCTATTTTCGCTGTTACCGCGCTTATCGGAGCAAGTGCGGTGTTCGTCTACAGCCTGAGCGGACGTTGTAGCGCTTGGCAGCAAGGGGCAACACTGAAAGCACAAGTGGTGCAAAGCGGCGGCGAACAGCGGCAACAATATCGGCAAGAGTTGCAAAATGCATTGCGTGCCGATTATAACAACGGCGAAAACTGGTTTCAGTTGGGGCTGAATTATTTGCAAGCGGAAGAGTACGCCAATGCGTTGGAATCGTTCACCCGTGCCGAATATCTGCTCGGCGCAAACAGCGAATTACTTGCTGCCGCCGCAACCGCACTTTACTATCAAGCCGACAAAAAATTAACCGATAAAGCCAAAAAATGGCTTGAGTTATCGCTACAGCAAGATCCAAACCAACTGCGCGCCTTGTCGCTGCTTGCAGCCGACGCGTTCGGGCGCGGTGATTACACCCAAGCCCGGGTTTACTGGCAGCAGATTTTAGACAGCAATCATCATGATTTGGATCGGCGCAGTTTGATTCAAAATTTGCAAGCGGCAGAAATGTTAGGCGGAATGCAACATTAAATTGCGTTATAATCGCCTTTTTCAGTTGAGAGATGGGCAAGCAATGCAAAAAACAGACTATGACGTGGTGATTATCGGCGCAGGGGCGGCAGGTTTATTTTGCGCCGCCCGTTTGGGACAAGCCGGAAAATCGGTGTTGGTGCTGGATAACGGCAAAAAAGTCGGGCGCAAAATTTTAATGGCGGGCGGCGGCTTCTGTAATTTCACCAATTTGGATGTCACGCCACAGCACTATCTCAGCCGCAATCCGCACTTCGTTAAATCTGCGTTGGCACGTTATACGCAATGGGATTTCATTGCGCTCGTTGCCGAACACGGCATTGCTTATCACGAAAAAGAGTCGGGACAACTGTTTTGCGACAACAGCTCACAGGACATTGTCGATTTATTGCTGAAAGAGTGCCGAAAAGGGCGGGTTGAAATCCAATTGCGCCAGCAAGTCGGTGCAGTCGAGCAAGTGGAAAATGCCGACAACAGCCAAGTGCGGTTTCGCTTGCAAAGCAACGGTAACGTTTTACGCTGTCAAAATCTCGTGGTGGCGAGCGGTGGTCTTTCCATGCCGGCGTTAGGTGCCAGCGCCTTCGGTTATAAATTGGCGGAGCAGTTCGGCTTAAACGTCATCGCACCGCGTGCCGCTCTCGTGCCGTTCACTTGGCGCGAACAAGACAAGCCTTATGCGCAATTAGCCGGCGTATCCTTGGCGGTCAATGTAGAAGCGCAATCCGGCAAACAGTTTTGCAACCAAATGTTGTTCACCCATCGCGGACTTTCCGGCCCGGCGATGTTGCAAATTTCCAACTATTGGCAACCGAACCAACCCCTTACGATTGATTTATTGCCACAGCAAAACATCAGCGATTATCTATGCGAACTGCGCCAAACTTCGCCGAAATTACAACTAAAAACCGCACTTGGGCGCATTTTGCCGAAACGTTTGGTGGAATTGTGGCTTGAACTGGAACTATTCGATGATCAAGCGATTGCGCAACTCTCCAACGTGCGGTTGCAGCAACTGGAACAGCTTATCCACCACTGGCAATTCGACCCCAACGGCACGGAAGGCTACCGCACCGCCGAAGTCACCTTAGGCGGTGTGGATACCGCCGCCATTTCCTCCAAAACCATGCAAGCCAATGCGATTCCCGGTCTGTATTTTATCGGCGAAGTGCTCGATGTCACCGGCTGGCTCGGCGGCTACAACTTCCAATGGGCGTGGAGCTCGGCGTATGTGTGTGCCGAGGGGATTGTTGCGCAAGCCTAAAATTTTAAGTGAACACGGCATAACCGCCGGCGAACCCTGTCGTCACAAATTGGACCGAATTTGAACAAACAGTATTTAGTGCCGAGGAAATGAGAGAAAGCGATTTGCGGATTGCTTTGATTGGCGAACTAATCCGCGCGAGGCAAAAGCTCGGTGTTTCGCAGAAAAAATTGGAAGAACTCAGCGGCGTGAAGCAACCGGTGATTGCACGCATTGAAAAAGGTACATCAGATCCACAATTAAATACCTTATTAAAAATGCTTGCGTCACTCGGTAAAACGATTGCGATTGTTCCTCTGCCTTAGCAGGTTAAAGTGCGGTTAAACCGTACTCAAGCTGATGACAAAGTCTCTTTTTCTAATAATTTCCCTCCCTCCGTATACGGAGGGAGGTGTCCGAAGGACGGAGGGAGGCATAAATCATTTTAATTAATATGTTGCATTTTCATATTACCCCTCCCTCCCCATTTTTCTTGCGAAAAATGGTACTCCCTCCGCACGCGGAGGGAGAGAAGTCAGTTTGTCTACAATCTGAGTGCGGTTAAACCGCACTTTGGTTTGCCATCAGCGCAACAAGAAATTCCTGTCGCGGCTAAACACTTGCAGGAATAGTGCCAACGGTGGTTTTTCCGAGGCTAGCGGTTGGTAATCGCGGCTGTATTTTTGATATTCGCCTTGAGAATCAATATGATATTGTTCACCATTATTGGTGATAATCACATTCCAGCGTTGGTTGGCAACAAATACCCAATCTGCACGGGTGCCGTCGAGGTTAAACAGATCATCGCCTTGTGTATAATCCGAAAGTGGATTTTGCGCGTTAAAAATGTGTTCCATCAGTGTTGGCACAAGATCCATTTGCGAGCTGATATGGGTGATTTGTTGCGCCGATTGATTCGGCAAGCGGATCAGTAGCGGCACTTGAATCCGATCACGTCCGAAATAATTGGCGTTGCGATTGTTTTCCACTTGATAGGAATAACCCTGATCTGCGGTTACGATCACCACCGTATCCGCCGCCAAGTGCGGTAGGATTCGGCTTAACTGACGATCAATTTCAGTTAATTGGCGACGGTAATATTGCTGCTGTTCGTTCGGATCAGTCGCTGAATAATTGGTCATCACGCCCAATAAATCATATTGCAGATAACTAAACCAGCTTTGTTTATCGCTCTGTTTTTGATACCAATTCAGCCATTGGCGGGTCGTTTGCTGATTGGAGGCATTGTTGAAAGACAATGCATGTTGTTTAAACAACGAACGGTTGTAAAGTGGTGATTTGACCGGCGCGGTCACGAACAGACCGAAACGGTAATCCAACTGCTGCATGCGTTCGACCCAGACGGAGGCTTGGCGTTGGCTGAGCAGGCTGTCGAAATAATTGGCATTTAAGCCGTAAAACAGGCTGACCAACGCCCCGTTCTGGCTATTGCCGCCGCTGTAATTTTGTTGGAAATCCAGTGCGCTTTCACGTAAAGCCGAGAGCGACGGCATGGTTTCCGCTTGGATCGCATCATAGCGTAAGCCGGCAATATTGATTAACAGAATATTGGGTTTTTGACGCTGCTGCGAAAATTGCAGGGCGTGTTTCGGATAATCCAAATAAGGTGCGTCTAAGCGTCCGCTGCGGCTGAGCTGATCTTGATGTTGATCCCGATTAAGCAGCTGGTTTTTTTCTAAGAATTTACGCGCCGTCATCGGGTAAGAAAGCGGCAAATTGGCTTTTTGCACCGTGACCGGACGGTAAAAATAGGCATCCGCCCAAGCATACAGTAAGTGTGAGCTGACAAAGCAAAACATGAGAAAATAAGCGGCTTGGCGGATCCATTTTTGCCGTTCCAAGCTGCGCAATTTTTCCCACGACCAGCGTGAAAACAGCATGACGATCAAAAAAATCGTCGGCATTGGCACAAAGAACCGTTCCCAGTTACGCGCCAAATCGCCATTGTCGGGATTGATCAAAATGTCCAAAATCAGCACCGATAAATGCAGATGGAAACGGTTGAAAACCTCGCTATCCAACAGTAGCAGGGTTAACCCCAAAGTGGATAGCACCACCCCGACAGCGCGAAAAGTGTAAGGATTTTTAATCAGAAAACTGAGCGGGAACAGGATCAGCAGATACAGGGCGAAGACAATAAAGCTGAAATGCCCGAGAATATTTAAAAAGAAATAGACTTTGCCAATCAGCGTTGCCGGCCAATCGGCGATAAAGGCGTAACGTGAGCCGATAAGAATCGCCGCAATAATATTGAAAAACGTAAACCAATGCCCCCACGAAATTTTTTGTGAGGTGGATTCCCAATATTGGCGCGGAATTTTCAGCATAGTTCGGCCTAAAGTACGGTTATTCGTGCGGTTTGAGCGAGTTTTTCAATGCATGGCAAAACGCGTCGACTAACGCTTGCTGCTGATTGCGCCCCACACTGGAATATAATAAGTTGGTGACCGTATTCCCTAACGCCATCAACGACAGATCGACCGACGCCTGATGTTTTTCCAACACCGCTGCCAAATCGTTTAATAAGGCCTGCACTTGTTGATCGCTGTATTTTGATTGTGTTGCCATAACTTTTGTCACCCATAATGTTAAAGGAGAGGATTGTTGGCGATATTAGCATATTTTTCAGATTACCGCTAAAAAAGCGAGGCGGAATTGCGTATAATAACGCGGTTTTCAATCCCCAAAATAAACGGATAACCCATGAGTATAGAAGTTAAACAGATTATTCTGCACCAACTGTCATTAAGCGAAAACCAGGAAGCGGAAAATGAACGCTTGCTCACGCGTTTGCGGGCGCAACTGCTACCGGTCAGTGATGAAATTCAGCAAATGATGTTGCAACTGCACCAGAATTATCAAGGCAAGGCGCAAGCATACGGCGTATTCCAAAACGAATCGCAATTTGCGCGCCAACTGAACCGTTTTTTAGAAAATGAACTGACATTTCTCGATTTCAGCCAGCAAAGCGCCGGGCAACTGGCAAAAGAGTTGGGCAAATATGCCTTTGCCGAGAGCGGCACTTTTATTTTCTGCGAATATACCTTTTTGGCGACCGATTATCTGTTTATTGCGCTGCTCGACAGCCGTTACAGCATGTTGGTGGATGATAAGCTCGACATTCGGCAGACTTCGTATTTGAATATCAGCCAATATGATATCGCGGCACGGATTAATTTAACCGAGTTGCAACTGTCCGCTTCTTCCACCCGTTATTTGAGTTTTATAAAAGGACGCGTCGGGCGTAAAGTATCTGATTTCTTTATGGATTTTTTAGGTGCGGATAGCGGCTTTGATCCGAAACAGCAGAATTTAACCTTGTTACAGGCAGTGGATGATTTTTGTCAACAGGGCGAATTGGATGTCAAACAAACGCAGGAAGTGAAAAAGCAGGCGTTTGATTATTGCAAAGGGCAATTAAAAGTCGGTGAAGAAATTATTTTACAGGAACTTTCCGACAGTTTGCCGAGTCTAAACCAGCAGGATTTCGGGCAGTTCAGCCGTGAACACGAATATGAATTGGCAGACAGTATTCCGCCGGTATCGGGCGCGTTAAAATCGCTGACCAAATTTTCCGGTTCGGGCAAAGGCGTTACCCTGAGTTTTGACGCAGTTTTGCTCAACGAACGCATTGAGTGGGATGAACAGAATGATAGTTTGACGATTAAAGGTTTGCCGGCAAATTTGCGTGATCAGCTGCAACGTTTTGCCAAGTCCGACGCTTAAATATATTGGCATTTTTGTTAACTTTAGGTATTATCCGTAACAATTCAGAATAAAAAGGTAGAAAAAAGATGAGATTGAAATCTGTTTTAACGATTCTTTTGCTCAGTATCAGTGTCACCTCGTGCTCGTTATATAATAAATTGGTTTATCGGATTGATGTGCCGCAGGGTAATTATTTGCAAGCCGAGCAAGTGGCGCAGTTGCAAAACGGGATGACGCAGGAACAGGTGCAGTATCTGTTAGGCACGCCGTTATTGACCGACCCATACAGCAGCTATACTTGGTACTATGTCTATCTGCAACAAAAAGGCTACGAAGAGCCGCAGCAACACACTTTGACGGTGAATTTCAACCAACGCGGCGTAGTCAATGATTTCCATTTGGACAAGCCGTTGCCGGAAACCCAAAATTCGGACATCAAGCCGTTAGAGTTAGAGGAAAATAAGGGCTGGTGGCAATCGGTGAAAGACTTTTTTAGTTTTTCATAATAAGTATTAGATGAAAAATCCGTTACAAGCGATTGTAGCGGATTTTTTTCGTTCATCTTAAAGTTGCTATCGGGTTTCGCCGCAAGGCGAAAATATCAGATCGCAAAACAAAAATTAAAGCCCTCCCAAATACCGCGCCCAATTAAAATATTTCCCCGGATCGATTTTCCGCCCGGGGGAGATGTCGCAATGTCCGACGATCCGCGCTTTAGTGATTTGCGGATAAGTTTGCATTATTAACGGAGTCAAGTGTTGCAAAGTGCGGTATTGCGCTTCGCTAAACGGTTGATTGTCCGAGCCTTCCAACTCAATGCCAATGGCAAAATCATTGCATTTTTCCCGCCCCTCAAAACAAGACAAACCGGCGTGCCAGGCGCGATCGTGGAAATTGACATATTGCGTAATTTGCCCTGCGCGGTTGATCAAACAATGTGCCGAGACGCGTAAATCCTGAATTTCAGCAAAATAAGGATGTGCGTCGGGATCTAATTTCCCTTGAAAAAAACGGTCAATAAAATCGCCGCCAAACTGCTCCGGCGGCAGGCTGATGTAGTGAATCACCAACAGAGAGATATCCCGTGGTTCGGGGCGTGAATCAAAGTGCGGTGAAACAAGTCGCCGTACCGGCGCTAGCCAACCGTTTTCAATCGTTTTGGGACATAAATTTGTCATTTTGCGATCCGAATTCCAATAATTGTTGCAGGCTTTCGCTTTTTTGCCTGAATTTTGTAACCTCTCGTGTGCCAATTATACACAAAGGCTAACCAAAATCAGGAGGAAATATGTTGGCAAAATCTCAATGGAAAAAAGGCTTTACGTTAGTGGAACTGATGATCGTGATCGCAATTATCGCAGTCTTGGCGACGATTGCCATTCCGTCGTACCAAAATCACACGCGCAAGGCGGCATTATCCGAATTATTGCAAGCCTCGACGCCTTACCGCGGAGAGGTTGAACTTTGCATTTATAACACCGGCGCGACCACCAATTGCAGCGCAGGCAGCAATGGCATTCAGGCGAATAAAGCGGAAACCAATAAATCAAAATATATCAAAACGATTGAAACCGCCGGCGGAAAAATCACGGTTACAGGGCGCGCCAGTTTAGAGGGTTACAGTTATGTCATGACGGCAAGTGGCGGCAACGGTTCGGCAATTAGCTGGTCGGTGGCGTGTAACGGTTCGGATACCTCGATTTTCCCAAGCGGTTTTTGTTCTCAGTAGTCATGATATAAGGAAAGTGCGGTGAGTTATCAGTTAACCAGTGCCGACGGGCGGTTTTTTCAGATTGAAACCGCACTTTGGCAGAAAAATTGTCAGCAGCAAGCGCTGTTATTGCGCTATTTTGCCTTGCCGTTGCAGGAAGAGGAAGATTGCCTATGGCTCGGGGTGGAGTCGGATCAAAATCTCAATGCCGCTGAGGTTTTCGCCTTTTTGCACGATAAGGCGGTTGAGGTTGTGGTGTTGGAAAGTGCGGTGTTGAAAGCCGCCCTGCAACAGCTCTCGCCGCAAGCGGATCAAGTGCAGGACTATGCGCAAGCGGTATATCAATATCAAATCCAGCCCGAGGCGCAAACCACGCAGGACGAGCCGATTATTCAGTTGCTGGAGCAACTGTTTGAACAAGCCATGGCACGGCGCGCGTCGGATATTCACCTTGAACCGAATGGCGACGGCTTGCAAGTGCGGTTTCGGATTGACGGCGTGATGACGCTGATTCAGCAGATCAACCGCACTTTTGCCGCGCGTTTGATTTCGCGCGTCAAGCTGTTGGCACAGTTGGATATTGCCGAAACCCGCTTGCCGCAAGACGGTCGCTTTCAATTTAGCACCACCTTTAATGACGTGTTGGATTTGCGCCTGTCGATTTTGCCGACCCGATTGGGCGAAAAGGCGGTGCTGCGTTTACAACAAAATAAACCGGTTACTTTGGCATTTTCCGAATTGGGCATGAACAACGCGCAGCAACAGGCATTTGCGCAGGCATTGCGACAACCGCAGGGCTTGATTCTGGTGACCGGTCCGACCGGCAGCGGCAAAAGCATTTCGCTTTATACCGCACTTAACAGTTTGAATAGCCAAGAAAAACATATTTTGACCGCAGAAGATCCGATTGAAATCAGCCTGGATGGCATTGTACAGACACAGGTCAATTTAGCCATTGGTTTAGATTTCAAACAGCTGCTGCGCACCTTTTTGCGCCAAGATCCCGATGTGATTATGTTGGGGGAAATCCGTGATGAGGAAAGTGCGGTGATGGCGATTCGCGCGGCGCAAACCGGGCATTTAGTCCTTTCGACATTGCATACTAACGACGCGCCGTCGGCAATTGCACGTTTGCAGCAGTTGGGGGTAAAGGAGTATGAAATCGCCTCCTGTTTATTGTTGGTGGTGGCGCAGCGCCTATTGCGGCGGCGTTGCGAATGTCAAAACGGGGATTGTGCTCAGTGCCAGCACGGATACGCAGGACGAATCGGCACTTATCAGTTTTTAACACCGCACTTTACGCTTTCGGATTTCAGTTACAATCTGGATTTCGACAGTTTGTATCAAAGCGGGGTAGAAAAAGTGGATAGCGGCATAACCGACTACGCCGAATTGCACCGCGTGTTGGGGCGTCGGGAGGCGTAATGGCGGAATACCAATGGCGCGGATTGAATGCGCTGCAATGCGAACAGTGTGGCAGCCTGTTGGCGGAAAACCGCGAAGAAGCGGAAGCGATTTTATTGGCGCGCGGGTTGCAGCAACTGAAAATACAGCGTAATTGGCGTTGGTCGAAGCGCGTGAAAGCAGCGGAAATTAGCGAATTAATGCAACAAATGGCATTGTTGCTGCAAGCGGCACTGCCGCTAAAAAATGTGTTGTTGATCTTGCAGCAGCACTGCCAACAGGAAAAATTATTGCATTGGTTGCAACAATTATTGCACGGGATTGAAAGCGGCTATAGTTTTTCGCAGGTGTTGCGGCACAACCCGGATTACCTGAGTGAACGTGATCGCCAATTAATCCGTATCGGCGAAGCCAGCGGGCGTTTGGCGCAAATTTGCCGGCAAATTGCCACGGATAAAGCCGAACAATTGGCGTTACAGCGCAAATTACAGAAAATCTTACTCTACCCGTTGATTGTATTGGCTGTTTCGCTGGGGTTAACCGTGTTGTTACTGTTATTTATCGTGCCGCAATTTGCCGAAATGTATCAACAGAATCAACAGCAATTACCGCACGTTACCCGTATGTTGCTTGCTCTTTCGCAGACGTTGCAGGATTATGGCGGACGTTTGTTGCTATTGCTGATTTTATTGATTGGCGGCGCGCAATATGCGTATCGCCACAATCGCCGGTTTCGCGCGCTGATATTTGCGCTATTGCAAAAATTGCCGTTGTTTGGGCGGTTATCGCAGCTGGGTAATCTGGTGGATTCCAGTCGTAATCTGGCGCTGATGTTGCAAGCGGGGATTCCGCTAAATCAAGCGTTGCACACATTTTTACCTAGCGATGAGAGTGCGCCAAGCGTATTGCAACAGGATATTGCGCAAAGTCTGCAATTATTACAGCGCGGCTATCGCTTTTCGCAAAGTGTCAGCAGCCGTTGGTTTCCGCAACAGGCGCAGCAAATGTTGGTTGTCGGTGAGCAGAGCGGCTGTTTGGCACAGATGTTGCAGCATATTGCTGATAATTACCAGCGCCAATTGGATCACCAAATCGATCTGTTGTCGCAACTGCTTGAACCCTTGTTAATGCTGCTGATCGGCGGTTTAATCGGTGCGGTAATGCTAGGCATGTATCTGCCGATTTTCGATATGGGGGCGATGTTGGGTTGATGTTTGCCAATCTTATTTTGTTGCTGCCGATTGCAGCACTGTTCGGCTATTGGGTGCAGCGTTATACCAATGATTTTGCGTTGCGTTTTAACCGCATTTTGCATAACCACTATCAAGATTACTATGCGCCGCTGTTGAATATCACGCTCGCCCCGCACAATCAATGGTTATCGCCGTTAAACAAACCCTGGCGTTATTTGCCGTTGAGCTTTGTTGTGATTGCGCTGATGATCAGCACCGCGCAAGCCCCGTTGTTACAACAAATTTGGTGGTTATATTGTCTGGCGATACTGACGGCAATTGCGCTAGTGGATTGGCACTACCGCTTGATTTCAACCCTGATGTGCCAACAGTTGTTGCTATTGGCACTGTTCGGCGGTTGGCAGCAGCTTGCCCTGATTACACTCGCCGAAAGCGTACAAAGCCTGTTGCTTGCATTATTGTTTATCAGCCTGTTTTTCATGCTGAGCCGTTGGTTTTATCAACGGGAAGTGTTCGGCGAGGGAGATTGCTGGCTGGTAACCGCACTTGCCGCTTTTTTTCCGGCGGAGGATTTGCCGTTATTGTTATTACTGGCAAGCAGTTTCAGCTTACTCTGGATTTTCATTCGACGAATATGCGGGCATGAAAGTCATCGGCATTGGCGGCAACTGGAACTGCCTTTTGCTCCGAGTTTGGTTTGCGCCGCACTGATTTTGTATTAAATATCCAGTGATATTGAATTGAACGACCTTGATTTGCATTATTCAAAGTAGCAACCGTGTTTCCTGTTTTTTGGAAATACGGTTGCTACTTTGTCTCATCAGCTATTTTTGCCAATAACAAATTTACAACGCCAACAAAATAATTTTCTGCGGCTCAATGCTGACATACACCGTTTCGCCGATCTGATAGTGTTCGCTGTCTTGATAGCTGGCGCACAGTTCGATATTTGGCGTGATACGGATTAGGGCTTCATTGCCGTTTTGCTGTTGCCGAAGTGCACTGATTTCCCCTTGAAAACGATTGATTGCGGCAAGTGGTTGGTGTCGCAAGGTCAGCCACGGCGCTTTGAACATCAGCAATAACTCTTGTTGCGCTTGCAATTGCAGGCGTTCGCAACTGGCTTGGGTGATGGTGGCGGTGACGGGGTCAGGCAAGCCGTTGACTTCTATTTCAACATTCGTATTTAATCCTTGCGGACGTAAAGCGCGCACATGACCGATTAACTGGTTACGCGCGCTGCTTTGCAGACTGAATTTTGCCGTTGCCGACAGCAGGCTGGTGAGCGGCACGCTTTCGTCTTGCAGAATACGAAATGCACGCAGTTGGGTTTGTTCCAACAATTCATACAGGCGCAACAGGCGCTCGGCATAGGCGGTAAGACGTGTGCCGCCGCCTTCTTTGCCGCCGCTGTTGCGCTGCAATAACGGTTTCGGGCTGATTAAATCCATCGCATTCAGGTTATCCCACGCGGTTTTATAACTCAGTTGGCAGCGTTTCGACGCCTGTGAAATTGAGCCGCATTGCTGAATGGCTTTTAATAATGCAATCCGTCTTGGATCAACAAACAGCTGCTGTTGCAGTTTGACGCTTAAATCCATTTCAATATCAGCCATAATCATCGTTCCGTAAAAATGTGATCGTATTGGTATTTTAAAACAAAACAGACGATAACAATAGGCATTCGGGCTGGACATCATCGAATAACGCTATATAATTTTTGCTATAACGTGGTGTTTGTCGCGATAAACAGAACAGCCGTTATATCAATTATTGCCCGACGATGTTATTTATTCTAAAGAATCGACTTTTGGAGATGTTATGTTGAAGTATCTAAAAAAATCCTTGTTATTGTTAGCGCTTGCCGTATTTTCTTTGCCCAGTTTTGCTCAACAAAAATTGACCGTATTTGCCGCCGCCTCGATGACCAATGTGTTGCAAGAATCGGCGGAAACTTATAAAAAACAGCAGCCGGGCAGTGATATTGTGTTCTCGTTTGCGTCGTCTTCGGTGTTGGCACGCCAAATTGACGAAGGCGCCCCGGCGGATATGTTTATTTCCGCTAACCTGAAATGGGCGGATTTCTTACAGCAAAAAGGCAAGATTATTGCGGATTCGCGTGAAATTATCGCAGGTAATAAATTGGTGATGATCGCGCCGAAAAGTGCGGGGGAACTGAAATTCGATCTGAATAACGATCAATGGCTGAGCTATTTAGGCAAAAACTTTTTATCGGTCGGCGATCCGGAGCACGTTCCGGCGGGGATTTATGCCAAAGCGGCATTAACCAAATTAAATCAATGGGATAAAGTGGAAAAACAACTGGCGCGCGCGGCAAATGTGCGTGCGGCATTAACACTGGTTGAACGTGGCGAAGCGCCATTGGGGATTGTGTATGCCACCGATGCCGCCGCCAGTGACAAAGTACAAGTGGTCGGGGTGTTTCCTGACGGCAGCTACGAAGCTGTGGAATATCCGGCAGCGATTGTCAGCGGACACGACAGCCAAGCGGCGCGTGATTTCATGGCATTTTTACGTTCGGACGCAGGCAAAGTGATTTTGCAAAAATACGGCTTCAGCGTAGAATAATCGCTTAGGCAGTGTAGGGGCGGATTAGATATCCGCCCGAACCGCACTTTGCATTTTTTATTATGGATTAAATGCTTATACCGCACTTCGTAAACGGGCGGATATCTAATCCGCCCCTGCTTTGTTATAGTGCGCATGTTAACCGCACTTTTATTTAAACAATTTATCAAGGAACGCTTTTGATCGACAGCATAATCCAAACCCTCAGCCTGAGCCCGGCGGAAATCAGCGCCATTCGGCTCAGCTTGAAAGTGGCGTTGTTTGCCATGTTAATCAGCTTACCGTTTGCAATTTTTGTTGCTTGGCTGTTTGCCCGCTATGATTTTTACGGTAAAAACCTATTGGACGGCATTATTCATTTGCCGTTGGTGCTGCCGCCGGTGGTGATTGGTTATCTGTTGTTGGTTGGTTTCGGGCGCAACGGTTTCATCGGCAAATATCTGTATCAATGGTTTGATTTCAGCGTGGCGTTTAGTTGGCGCGGTGCGGTGCTGGCTTCGGCGGTGGTGGCGTTTCCGTTGGTGGTGCGTGCCATTCGCTTGGCGTTGGAAAATGTCGACCCGAAATTGGAACAAGCGGCGCGTACCTTGGGCGCGTCGGCGTGGCGGGTGTTTTTCACCATCACTTTGCCATTATCCTTTCCGGGCATTCTCGCCGGTTTAGTGTTGGGTTTTGCCCGGTCATTAGGCGAGTTTGGCGCAACCATTACCTTTGTCTCGAATATTATCGGCGAAACCCAAACCATTCCGCTGGCGATGTACTCTTTTATCGAAACCCCGTCGGCAGAGGGCGCGGCGGCGCGTTTGTGCATTATTGCGATCATTATTGCCTTGCTGTCGTTGGTGTTGTCCGAATGGTTGGCGCGGCGTGCAAAATATCGACTGGGGCAGAACGAGCAAGGATAAAAAATGCTTGAAATTCATGTTAAAAAACAGCTTGGCAGTTTGGCGTTAAGTGCCAACTTGCAAATTCCGTCCAACGGCGTGACCGCACTTTTCGGCTTATCGGGCAGTGGCAAATCGTCGCTGATTAATTTGGTGAGTGGGCTGTCCACGCCCGATCAAGGTTATATTCAGCTTAACGAGCGCACGTTGGTTGATACCACGCGCAACATCAATTTGCCGCCGGAACAACGCCATCTTGGCTATGTGTTCCAAGACGCGCGTCTGTTTCCGCATTACACGGTGAAAGGCAATTTAGCCTACGGCATGAAAAAGGTCAACAAAGCCGTTTATCAAGAAATTATCGAATTATTGGGCATTGAGCCTTTGCTGAAACGCTATCCGCTCACCCTGTCCGGCGGCGAAAAACAACGGGTGGCGATAGGCAGGGCGCTGCTCACTGAGCCGGAATTATTGCTAATGGACGAGCCGTTAGCCGCACTTGATCTGCCGCGCAAACAAGAGTTGTTGGATTATCTCGATCGTTTGGCAAAAGAGATTCAAATTCCGATTCTGTATGTCAGCCACAGTTTAGACGAACTGCTACGCTTGGCGCAGCGGGTTATTTTAATGCGGCAAGGCAAGGTGGCGGCATTTGATGAATTGGAAAACATTTGGCAAAGTGAGCATTTCTTACCGTGGAAAGGGCAGGCGGCGCAACGGCAACAAAGTGCGGTTTTCAGCTTGCCGATTGAAATGCACCACCCGCTGTATCAAATGACGGCGTTAAATTTCGCCGGACAGCCGTTGTGGATTCATGCAGTGGCGCAGAAAAATGTCGGCGATTTGGTGCGGATCTGCATTTACAGCTCCGATGTCTCGATTATTCTCCAACCGGCAAAGGGCAGCAGTATCCGCAATGTGTTGGCGTGCCAAATCACTGAAATAGAAACCCAAGCGCAACAAGTGGAAGTGCGGTTAAACGCCGATGGTTTGCAGTTCGGCGCCTCAATCAGCCGCTGGGCATTGGCGGAATTAAAACTCTCGGTCGGCATGTGGGTGTATGCACAGGTGAAAAGTGTGTCGGTGGTGGCGTAGCCGTTTGACGGAAATAGGCGGGTAGCTAAAAAATGCGCATTCTTCATTGCAAAAAGCAGGGCGGATTAGATATCCGCCCTGCTTAGCTTTAGTAATTATTGTGAGGTTGTAAAGTGCGGTTAGATATTAATCACCGCAAAGAACACCAACACCGAATACAGGGAGGCTAAACCGTAGAAGATCACGCCGCTTGCCGGGATATGCAGTTTGAAATCGTGCATACCGTGGTGTAAGCGGTGCATGCCAGCCCACATCGGGAAGATTGCCACGGCAAGCAAAATCAGTTTGCCGATAATACTTTGCGCAAAGGCGACCATGTTAGCGGAATCGACTAATCCCAGCGGGTAGAGGAATAACAGGATTAATGCCAACACCGGAAAAACAATGGCACTGATGGTTCCGCCTGCGCCGAATAACAGCCATACCACAGGTTCATTGGAACGTTTTGGAGCTTGTTTCATCGTTTTCCTCCTAGATATATACAAGAATTAATGTCAGCATAGAAACCGCAGCGGTGATCACCCACATCAAGCCTTTAATGGCAGATTGCGGCACACGTTCGTTTTTGTAGATCAGGTTTAACGCTTTCGGGGTTAAGCCGAACCACGTCACCGTATTGAATACCACGCCTGCCATCGTAATCACGCTGAGAATAATCACCAACGGATTTTTCAGGAAGGAAACAAAACTGGTTTCAAAGGTGCCGTTACCTAAGCATAAGAAACCGTAAAGCAGAACGATACAGAACCAAATGGTCGGAAGTGCGGTGGATTCGCGCAAAATATACATTTTGTAGAAATCCAATTTTTTCCACCAATCGGCTTTGACTTCACGCACGTATTTATTGCGTTTGCTGGTTGTCGTAGTCATTCTTTTCTCCTTACTTTTGCGGTTTCAGCATGGCAATAACGTAGTCTTTGGCCGACTCGACTTTGCCTTGGTTGACACCTGCCGCCGGATCAACGTGTTTCGGGCAGACTTCCGAGCAGTAGCCGACGAAAGTACAAGTCCACACGCCGTTTTTACCGTTCATGATTTTTAAGCGCTCGGCTTTGCCGTTGTCGCGGTTATCCAGGTTGTAACGATGTCCCAATGTCAAGACCGCAGGACCGACGAACTCAGGATTCAAACCGAATTGCGGACAAGCGGCATAACACAAGCCACAGTTGATACACATTGAAAAAGTGCGGTATTTCTCCAACTGTGCCGGGGTTTGCTTGGTGCGTTCGCCCGGAGGCGCTTTATTGCCGATAATATACGGTTTGATTGATTCCAGACTTTCAATGAAGTGGCTGAGATCAACCACCAAATCGCGTTCAATCGGGAAGTTCGCCAAGGCTTCAACCCGCATATGACCGCTGTAGTCACGCAAGAAGGTTTTACACGCCAAACTCGGTTTGTTGTTCACCATCATGCCGCACGAACCGCAGATCGCCATCCGGCAAGACCAACGGTAAGACAGTTCGGGATCAAGCTGATCTTTGATATAACCCAGCGCATCCAATAACGAGGTTTGCTCGTCATACGGCACTTGGTAGGCTTTCAAATAAGGTTCTTTATCCACTTCCGGGTTATAACGAAGCACTTCAACGGTCATTGTTTTCATTGCTAAATTTCCCATTTCGCTTACTCCTTATTCGCCTTTGCTGCTTCTGCGGCTTCCGCTTCCGCACCGTACACCCGTTTCGCCGGTTGAGATTTGGTGATTTTCACATCACTGTATTCAATGCGTGGTGCACCGTCGGCATTGTAATAAGCCAGCGTATGTTTCAAATAGTTGGTGTCGTCACGTTCCACATAGTCTAAGCGTTGGTGCGCACCGCGTGATTCTTTCCGTGCAATCGCAGAAGAAGAAATAGATTGTGCCACGTCTAAAATCGTTCCTAATTCAATGGTGTAGAGAATATCGGTGTTGAACACGCTGGAACGGTCGGAAACACGCACTTTTTTGAAGCGCTCTTTCAGTTCGGCAATTTTATCCACGGTTTTCTGCATGGATTCTTCGGTACGGTAGATACCGCAACCTTCTTCCATTGAATCGCCCATTTCATCACGGATTTGCGACCAGTTTTCGTTGCCCTCTTGATCCAACAGCGCTTGTAAACGACCAACCACATCTTTCGCTTGTGCATCAACCGCGGCGCTATTCACGTTTTGGCTTTCGACCGCTCTTTGTGCCGCATATTCGCCGGCAACTTTACCGATCACCACCAATTCCGCCAACGAGTTAGAACCCAAACGGTTCGCACCGTGCAAGCCGGAAGAGGCGCACTCGCCCACGGCGAACAAACCTTTGATACGGGTTTCGGCTTGTTGGTTCACTTCGATCCCGCCCATGGTGTAGTGCACCACCGGACGTACCGGAATCGGGGCTTTCGCCGGATCCACGCCTTCATAGGCTTTCGCCAATTCGCAGATAAACGGCAGGCGTTCATGCAGGTATTTCTCACCCAAATGACGCAGATCTAAATGCACCACGTCCACGCCTTTGGCGGTTTTCAGGGTGCGCCCCAAACGCCACTCTTGCCAGAAGGCTTGCGAAACTTTATCGCGCGGCCCCAGTTCCATATATTTGTTTTCCGGTTTCCCGATCGGGGTTTCCGGTCCGAGACCGTAGTCTTGCAGGTACCGATAGCCGTCTTTATTGACCAAAATACCGCCTTCGCCGCGACAACCTTCGGTCATTAAAATCCCGGTATTCGGCAAGCCGGTCGGGTGATATTGTACGAACTCCATATCACGTAACGGCACGCCA
Source organism: Testudinibacter sp. P17/SS/0325 (assembly GCF_053570765.1). The sequence goes on from NZ_CM131635.1 coordinate 1,422,559, forward strand.
TGACGATATGCCATCGACAAACCGTCGCCGGTTACGATACCGCCGTTAGTGTTGAAACGGAAGGCTCGGCAACCGCCGCCGGTGGCGATCACCACCGCATTGGCATTAATTTGCACCAAAGTGCCTTCCATCATATTCATTGCGACCACGCCGCGGGCATGACCGTCATCGGTCAAAATATCCAATACGAAGTGTTCGTCGTAACGGATAATTTGCGGGAATTGGATAGAGGTTTGGAATAAGGTGTGCAACAAGTGGAAACCGGTTTTGTCGGCGGCGAACCATGTCCGTTCGATTTTCATGCCGCCGAAGCGGCGTACATTGACTTCGCCATCTTCACGGCGGCTCCAAGGGCAGCCCCAACGTTCCAGTTGGGTCATCTCAATCGGCGAATGTTCGACAAAATGTTCGACCACATCTTGTTCGCACAGCCAGTCACCGCCGGCAACCGTATCGTGGAAATGCTTGTCATAACTATCTTCAGATTTGATGACCGCAGCAGCGCCACCTTCGGCGGCTACAGTATGACTACGCATCGGATATACTTTTGATATTAATGCAATTTTCAGGTTAGGATTGGCTTCCGCCGCTGCGATTGCAGCCCGTAAACCACCGCCGCCTGCGCCCACAATTGCAATATCGACATTAACAGTTTGCACGATATTCCTCCAGTTCAGGTATGAGTAAAAGTAAATGATATAACGTCAAAAAGTAAAATGAATAAGGGTTTGCATTTTTGATCAAGGTCATTCTGCCATTTTTTTAATGACAACTTAATTGTTTTTTCCCAAATACGCCGAAAAAGAAAACGTTTCGTGATCTACCTCAAAAAAGTTAGTCGATTGAATAACTTACTTTTATGGTCAGGTATTCAGTCTCGCTGAAATGAAGATTCGATTGTCGCATGGCTGGATAATCGATAAAATGTGCACCTAATGTTTACGGGCAAGTAGATTATTGGCAAAGTCATTGATGAAGTAGCGTAGGGGCGGATTAGATATCCGCCCGTTTACGAAGTGCGGTATAAGTATTTAATCTGCAATGAAAAAATGCAAAGTGCGGTTCGGGCGGATATCTAATCCGCCCCTACTTTTGCAATTGACTATCTTGCCAATAATCGGACTTTATTTTGGATATCATAGTTATGATTTTACAACAGCAATGGCAGCCGAGCGCGCCGATTAAAAACATTATCGCCAGAGCGCGGATTACGGCGGAATTACGCAGCTTTTTCATTGATCGCGGGCTACTGGAAGTGGAAACGCCGATTTTAAGCGAATACGGCGTCACCGATGTGCATTTGTCGGTGTTTGAAACCCGTTTTACCGCGCCATTTCAAGCGCAGGAAAAACCGCTGTTTTTGGGCACAAGCCCGGAATACCACATGAAACGCTTGTTGGCGGCGGGTAGCGGCCCGATTTTTCAGATCTGCAAAGTGTTCCGCAATGAAGAGGCCGGACGCCATCACAACCCGGAATTTACCATGTTGGAATGGTACCGACCGCACTTTGATATGTACCGTTTGATTAATGAAGTGGATGACTTATTGCAACAGATTTTGGATTGCGAACCGGCGGAATCCTTCAGCTATCAGTTTATTTTTCAGGAATATGTCGGCCTCGATCCGTTGTCAGCGGAAAAAAGCGAGTTGATTAAAAAAGCCAAAGAACACGGTTTGGTCGGCGCGGAGAATGAGAATCGCGATACCTTATTGCAATTTCTATTCAGCCAAGTGGTGGAACCGAAAATCGGACAGGACCGACCGACGGCAGTGTACTATTTCCCGACTTCACAAGCGGCATTGGCACAAATCAGTTCGGAGGATCATCGGGTTGCCGAACGCTTTGAGTTTTATTATAAAGGGTTGGAATTGGCGAACGGTTTTAATGAACTGACCGACGCAAACGAACAGTTGCACCGTTTTGAACGCGACAACAAACAGCGCGCGGCAATGGGGTTGCCGCAACGAGAAATCGATCAACGGTTTATCTCGGCTTTACAGCAAGGAATGCCGCAATGTTCCGGTGTGGCGCTGGGGGTGGATCGGTTAATGATGATTGCGTTGGGGCAACAAGAGATTGCCGAGGTGATCAGTTTTGGCATTGAGTATGCGTAAGTCGGTTTTTGGCTAATCTCTTTTCCCCATTTTTCTGGTGAAAAATGCTACTTCCTCCGCTTGCGGAGGGGGGATCCGAAGGACGGAGGGAGAATTTATCAATCAATGAACAGGTTAATTCAAAAAAGGAAACAACATGTCAGAATTATTTATTGCTGCGATTTTAGGGATCGTTGAAGGCTTGACCGAGTTTTTGCCGGTGTCTTCGACCGGACATTTGATTATCGCCGCACATTTTTTAGGTTTCACCGGCGAAAAAGCGTCGACTTTTGAGGTGATTATTCAGTTAGGTTCGATTCTTGCGGTGGTGGTGGTATTTTGGCGCAAAATGTTCGGCTTAATCGGCATTCATTTCGGCGTCAAACCCGATCACAGCCAACCGCACTTGACCCTATTGCATATTATTTTAGGCATGATTCCGGCGGTGGTGATCGGCTTGGCGTTTCACAGCACGATTAAATCATGGTTCAATGTTGAAAACGTCATCTACTCTTTAGTCATCGGTGGTATTTTATTATTGATTGCGGAAAAATTCCGCCCGCGCGTCACGGCAAATACGGTCGATCAAATCAGCTATAAACAAGCGTTTGCCATCGGCGTGTTCCAATGTCTTGCCTTATCTCCGGGCTTCTCCCGTTCCGGCGCCACGATTTCCGGCGGCTTGTTGATGGGCGTGGGACGTCATGCGGCGGCGGAATACTCCTTTATGCTTGCCGTGCCGATGATGATGGGCGCCACCGTGTTGGATCTGTATAAAAGCTGGCACTTTCTTTCCCTCGACGATTTGCCGATGTTTGCCGTCGGTTTCGTGATGGCGTTTATCGTGGCGATGTTAGCGATTAAATGGCTGCTCAACCTGATTAGACGTATTTCCTTCGTACCGTTCGCAATTTACCGTTTTGTGGTGGCGATAGTGTTGTATTTTGTGTTTCTTTATTAATTAGCCATTTATCATCAACATAGTTAATCAAAAGAGCGGTTCGCTTTCTGATCTGCACCCCAAAAGTTGGACTAAATCTCCAACTCAGTAAGGTGCAGATTTTTATTTAAGACGTTATTTTGATAAAATTAATAATAACCAATCAAATCTTCTCAATTGTATTTTATTGTATAGCTGTCTTGTCTTGTCTTGTCTTGTCTTGTCTTGTCTTGTCTTGTCTTGTCTTGTCTTGTCTTGTCTTGTCTATTGAAAATGGCGAATTGGTAAATAAATTTACTCCATTTTTTTGTTGCCGCATGTTGGTGTAAGCTTTAAATCCATATTTGACGCGGTATGGTTAATTATCTTTGGCGCTCCAATTAACGAGGAAGTCTCACTGGATACCAAAAAACAAGCATTTAAAGTAATCTATAGTATGCTTATAGTAAATTAATTTCCGTTAATTTTATGTTTTGTTAATGTATTGGGGTGTTTTTGGGGTGAAAATTTCACATTTGACGATTTATTTGCAAATAATGTTTTTAAAATACAAATTCACTAACTCCATTTATTTTGATTTTATTAACTATGCGTTAGTTTTATTTGATTTGAATGTTAGCTGACTTTTTTCTGACAATCACATGCTATGATTTCGCCAGACTAAATTTATCTATAATTAGTTTTGTTTGGCGACAGTAAATTCAGTGTTGTGAGTTTTGTGAATTGTGTCAACGAAAATTTCATCTTGATCTATTGTTTTTTATTTTAAAAGTTATTTTAAAAGTTATTTTAAAGTACGGTTTTTGTTGCCTAAAAATATTTTTAACGATGGATAAGAATGGAATGAAAAGGAATCGCACCGAATGAAATATATACCTTTAATATGGCTAGCTAAAATAAAAATTACATTTCATACATTTAAGAAAAACCAATCCGGAGTCACGGCAATTGAGTATAGTTTGATTGCACTTGCAATAACAGCCTTAGTGGTTGTCGCGCTTTTCTATAATGGCGGTTCGGTAATTAGTGCATATACAGAAAAATTTACCCAGTTGGCAGATTTGGTTCAGAAGGCATTAACTGATAGTTAAGATTGTTTGACAGAATATCAATATTGGATAAGCAATGATTCATGGGTGTTTATCGAGTATTGCATATAACGCAACTTGTTTCATTATCAATAATTGAAATCAGTTGTCAGGCTTCCCGCTCAAGGGGATTTTTTTATTTTTTAGTTCTTAAGGAAAACACAATTTATGTTAACGAATATTAAAAGTGCGGTTTCTCGCTTAAAAAGAAACGAAAAAGGGGTAACGGCGATTGAGTATGGCTTGATTGCGGTTGCGGTTGCGGTTTTAGTGGTTGCGGTATTTTATAGTGATACCGGATTTATCAAAAAATTACAAGGCAAATTTGACACCCTAACGACACAAGTAGAAGGTGCAAAATTGGATACTGATAAGAATGGTGGTACTGGTGGTACTGGTGGTACTGGTACTGACACGAACCCGTAATTATTTTTAACATACTCAGGAATAAATATTTTCGGATATTTATTCCTGTTTGGACAAACGATGACATTTTACTATGTGCAACAAAGTTTGTTATTAATCATAGTGGTATTACTGATGATAGTCAGTTGGACGGATATCAGTCAACGAATTATCAGTAATACCACTGTATTAACTTTACTGATTTTTATTGTGCCATTTAGTTTTTTATTTTACGGCGAAGTATTTTTCAGTAATGCGTTATATAGCTTGGCTGTCGGCTTTGTTATTTTTTATTTCGGAATTATCGGTGGTGGTGATGTCAAACTGATTACGGTATTGATGTTGGCAACACCGACAACCCAAATCGTACCATTTCTTTTTTTAACTTCTTTGGTCGGTTTGCTGTTAGTGATTATCGGCTGGATTTTCTTTCGCCGTTCGATTAAAGAAAATGGTTTGCCGTACGGAGTGGCAATTGCCGCCGGCTTTTTATTAACCCTTTGGGGAATGAATTGATTTTTAAAGATTAGGATTCGGATAATGAATTACCGCATATTGTTTGTCATTTCTTTAATAATTATTGCCGTTGGTTTTGGCGGTTTGTTTTTAATCGGCGATCAGCAACCGGTTGTGCTAGAGCAAAATCAAAGTGCGGTACAACCGGTGGCAGAAGCCAAAAAAGAAAAAACGATTACCGTTGCACTTGCAACAACGGCATTAGAAGCCGGGCGCATTTTGCGTAAAAGTGATTATAGTCTGCGTGAAATAACGGTTAATGCAGATGATGAAGAAATGTTGCAACAACTTAAAACTGATGTTTTATCACTGTTTAAAGCCGATCAGCCGCTATCACTCGAAGGCTTTTTATTAACGGAGAATATTGAAGCCGGCAGCCGTTTAAATACCGATATCTTGATTTCACCAAATGATAGTCGTTTTTTCTTTGAAAGCTTAGACAACGGGCAAGTGGCTTATCGTGTCTATATCGGCAATGGGCATCAATTTTTATTAGAGTCATTGCATGCGGGAAATACAGCGACATTGTATCTGCAACATATCAATTATCAATTTTCGCGTGAAAATAAAGATAACCGCCGCGTTGATGAAGTGGTGAAAAATTTGGAAATTTTAACCGTTGAACGTTTTCAAGCCGAAAGTGCGGTTGAGAAAGAATATGCCGGTTATGTTACGTTAAAAATGGATACCTCCGATTTATTGAAAATTTTCCGTTTACCGCCAGGGGCAAGATTATTGCCGATTCCGCAAGAAAAATCGAATACGCCAATAAATAATCGCGGTATCTTTATTCGTACATTGAGAGGTTGAGATGTCAAGAAATACGTCAACGCTAACGAGAGTTCTAAATCCTATCATTATTTGGTTAGTGCTGTTGTTCTGTATGAATGTTAGTGTCAGTTATGCTGCCAATATTACATTAGCAGTCGGAGAAACCCGCACAATCAAATCTAACGTAAAAATTGATACGATTTTCGGTTCGAACCCGGATATTGCCGATTACGAAATCTTAGATGACTACAGCTATATTATTTATGCTAAAAATGAAGGACGGGCTGAAGTCGGCACTTATAATGAAGCGGGAGAAGTGACGAATAAGGATACGATCACCGTCAATGGATTACTGACGTCAATTAATGATTTAGGTGATACCAATGCGCAAATTCGTGCTCGTTTTCCACAAAGTAAATTATCCGTACAAAAAGTCGGTAAAGCTTATTTAATTGAGGGAGAAGCGGAGTCGGAAGTCGAACGGGAAGAAATTACCCGCATTGTCGGGGAAGCGTTAGGGGCTGGAAAATCGGTGCGTAGTACTAACTTGAATGGTGAAGCCGTACCTTTTTTAGAGAAAGCAGAATATGCCGGTGTGGTTGATCATTCACAGTTTAATGAGACTACGCAGATTAATGTCAAATTGTCAGTGGTGGAGGTGAATAAAGACTTCTCGGAAAGTATCGGCATTAATTGGAGCAACCTCAGCGGCTCGGTGATCGGCGGTTTTACCAGTTTAACCACAAACGCCAACACTGCCAGAGGTGGGTATTATGGCAAAATTGATGCCAACAGTTTTAATGCCTTTATCAATGCGCTGAATAATCAATCCAATGCGCGGATTTTAGCCGAACCGAATGTGTCGATGATCTCAGGCGAAACCGCCAATTTATTGGTGGGAGGGCAAATTCCGTTTGCCAGCCGTGATAAAGACGGCACCACCATTACCTATAAAGATTTTGGGGTACAGCTGGCAGTTGGGGCAAAAATTCAAAAAAATAACCGTATCCGTATGATTTTAGGACAAGAGGTTAGCAGTATTGCCGGTTCGTATAATTATGAAGTGGGCAATGTGCCGTATTTCAACACCCGCCGTTCCAAATCCACGATTGAATTGGCGGATGGCGAAAGTTTTATTTTAGGCGGTTTGCTCAGTTCGGAAGATATTGAGGGATTGTCGAAACTGCCGATTCTGGGCGATATTCCGATTCTAGGCGCCTTTTTCCGCCATGCCACGACCGAGCGACGCAATAAAGAGTTGGTGATTATCGCCACCGTCAACACCGTGCGTCCGTTGAATCGCGAGCAGATCGAATATCCGACTTTTGAACGCACCGGCACGCTAGAACGCTTTTTTAATTTCACGCCGGTGAAAGACGGTTTCCAAAAAACCTTGGCAACGAATTTCTTAGAAAGAGGCGGATTTATTCAATGATCAGTAAAAAACAGAACATATTCCAATGGATTCTGCTAAGTGGCATTTTATGTTTTAGTTTACCGGCAAGTGCGGTTTCCGGTGTGTTTGCCAAGAATAAGGCGGTTGCGCCGTTGCAAAGTGAACATCATGCCGGCGAACGCTTACAGGTGCGGCAGTATGTGCCGTTAAATTATTCCGAGGTGGAATTGCGTAATTTAGTCAACCGCACTTTGCGTGAAGTGGGCAGTCGCAGCGACAAACAAATTTATATTGTGTGGACCGATAAGCAGAGCCAAAAAATGGCGGCTATTTTGAAAAAAGCGCTATTGAAAAAACAGCTTGCCGCCAAACAATTAACGGTGGCGAAAAGCCAATACCGGCATGATATTTATCCGCTGTATATCGAAATTCACAGCTTTGAAGCGCAAACCCAAGCTTGTACGTTGCGTGCGGCGGAACAACGTTTGGATCCTGAGTCACAAGAATTTTGCGCCACCAAAAATAATTCGCGAGCACAATTACGCAATCCGGCAGCCAATCCCTAATCACCAGAATAAACAGGAACAGAGCTTATGTTGTTATCCGGCAACACCACAACGATTTTAAATCCCGGCGCAAAAGAAGTGCAGGTCATTTCCTTGCGCGAAAATGTGCGGCAGGAAATTGCGCAATTGCTACGCACGCAAGGCATGCCGGTGGTGAAAGAGATCGATCAGGATTTTTTCAGTAGTCAGAATTTACAATTCGATGCGGAAAAAATTTCCGGCATTGTAATTGACATTGAACAAATTGATGATGTCGAGTCAACGGTTAACGCCATTTACGGTTTGATTCCGCAAGGGGTATGGTATTGCTTGGTCGGCGATAGCGATTCGATCAGCACCGCACAAACATTTCTAAACCGCGGCGTGTTGTATTTCCATTTCGGTTCGCAAAAAAGACAAATGGTGCGCCAAATTATTTCCGGTTTAAGCGTGCCACGGGTGCGCACCACGATCAATATATCGGTACTGGGCTGCAAGGGCGGTGTTGGTGCGACCTTTCTCAGCGCACAGTTGGCGAATTTGATCGCCGAGAACAAAAAAATTCCGGTGTTGCTGGCGCAGGAAAGTCGCGGTTCGCAGGATTTAGATTTGTTGTTTGACAAGCGAATACAGGCTGATGTGGTCGAATTTAGCGACTTTTTGGATCTGTTCAGCGGCGATTTGCATAAATTAAAAGAGAGCCAGTTAGACAAATACAATTTTATTCTGCATGACCGCCCACTGTTTACCGCGAAAAAAGAGGAATTCACGGCTTATCTGCAAGAGAGTAATAATTTTATTCTGGTGATTGAACGCAAAATGCACGCCATTCGTTTGGCAAAAAGTTTCTTGGAAGAGTGTTCCCGCGCACAACAAGCGGATTCTAAAGCGCGGCGGGTGTTTATCTGCATTAACGATCATCAGGCGGAAACGGCAAAACTGATGGCAACCGCCGATATTGAACGTCTGTTGGGACAACCGGTTGACACGGTGTTTCCTCTATTGAAAAAAACGGCGGGTAAAGTGCTGGCAGTCGATATCGGTAAGGGCGGAAAAAAAGCGCTCACAGAATTGGTGCAAAAATTACTTGGCGCAAACAATAAAGTGCGCCCGAAAAGCAAAAGCCTGTTTGTTTCACTGTTCCGTGCCATCAGCGGAAAATAACGGAGTAAGTGATGTTGAGTTTGGAATTGCAGCGGTTTTTCCGTGCCGAGTTGATGAAAAACATTGATATTGAGAAATTAGACAGTTTCGCCGGCGAGCGCGATAAGTTGATTGATCAATTCCTGCAAGACATTATCCGCATTAGCGCCGAAAGCGAAAAATACCTGAGTGCGCCCGATGCCCGTTTTATGGCGGAAGCGGTGGTCGATGAAATCGAAGGCTATGGTCCGTTGCGCGAATTGATGGAAGACGAAAGCGTCAATGATATTTTGGTTAACGGCCCGGAAAATGTCTGGGTGGAACGTTACGGGATTTTGGAAAAAACCAATAAACGTTTTATTGATAATACCCAACTGACTGAAATCGCCAAACGCATGGTGGCAAAAGTCGGACGGCGGATCGACGACAGCCGTCCGCTGGTGGATTCGCGTTTACCGGACGGCAGCCGTTTGAATGTGGTGATTGAGCCGATTGCATTGGACGGCACGTCGATTTCAATCCGTAAATTCAGTAAATCGAAAAAATCGTTGCAAGAGCTGGTCAATTTCGGCTCGATGACGTTGGAAATGGCGAATTTTCTGATTATTGCCGCGCGTTCGCGGGTGAATATTATTGTGTCCGGTGGTACCGGCTCGGGCAAAACGACCTTACTGAATGCCCTTTCCAGTTATATTTCGCCGACCGAACGGATTTTGACGTTGGAAGATACGGCGGAATTAAAATTGGATCAGCCGCATGTGCTGCGTTTGGAAACGCGGTTAGCCGGGGTGGAACACACCGGTGAGGTCAATATGCAGGATTTGGTGATCAACGCCTTGCGGATGCGGCCGGAGCGAATCATTGTCGGGGAGTGCCGCGGTGCGGAAGCGTTTCAAATGTTGCAGGCGATGAACACCGGGCATGACGGTTCGATGTCGACTTTGCACGCCAACAGTCCGCGTGACGCCACCGCCCGTTTGGAAAGTATGGTGATGATGGCAAGTGCGGCGTTGCCGTTGGAGGCAATCCGACGCAATATCGCTTCGGCGGTAAATTTAATTATTCAGGCTTCGCGCCTGAATGACGGTTCGCGCAAAGTCGTGAATATCACCGAAATTATGGGCATGGAAAGCGGGCAAATTGTGATGCAGGATATTTTCAGTTACGAACCGAGTAAATATCGTGATGAAAACGGCAAAATTACCGGGCGTTTTATTTGCCACGGTTTATTGAGCCGTTCGATTGTGGCGGAGAATGCCAAAGTGTTTAATTTAAGTAACGAGTTACAGAGTATTTTCGGACAGATAGAATAACCGGGCAGGCGGAATGAATTTATATTATCTGATTTTGTTATTCGGCGTATTGTTGATTGTATTCACCTTGCTCAATTGGTTTAAGGTGAAGAAAACGGTCAGCAGTAAAGAGTACCGCACTTCGTCTTTTTTCAGCCGTTGGCTTGATACGGTATCGCTCAGGGTCAGAAAATGGCTGTATTACTTTAGTTTCGGCAAACCGAAAAATATTCCGATTCACGGCGCGGTGCTGTTTTTTATGCTGTTTATTTCCTTGCTGCTCAACAGTAAGTTTCTGAAATTCGATAATTATCTATTTTTGTTTTCGGTGATTGTGGTGTTTATCTATGCCGTGTGGTTTCTAGGCAATAAGCGCAATAAGAAAATATTTGAAAATACCTTTCCGGAAGCGATTCAGGTGATTGTGTCGGCGACGTCGTCCGGTGCCGGTTTGTTACAGGCGTTGGAACGCTGCGGACAAAATATCTACGGACCGTTGGGCAGCGAGTTTCAGCAGATTTACCGTCGTTTAGCGATTGGCGAAGATGCCTCGTCGGTCTTTGCCGACAGCTACACCCGTTATCCGTATAAGGAATATTACTATTTTATTATGATTATCAAGCTGAATTTGGCGCGCGGCGGGCAGATTCGCGAGGTGATTTCCCGTTTGGGCAAAGTGATCACCGACAGTAAAAAGATGGAACAGCGCAAAAAATCGATGACATCGGAAGCGCGAATGTCGGCAATGATCGTTGCTTGTATTCCGCTATCGTTTTTTGTGTTTATGCGTTTTTTTATGACGGAAAACTTCGACTTTGTAATGAATGATCCGAGCGGACGAATCGTATTGTATTACGTGCTCGGCAGCGAATCATTAGGCTTGTTTATTGTCTGGTGGTTGATGAGGAAATCGACATGATTCCGTTTGTGGCGTTTTATCTGGCGTTGATTGCATTCGGCATAGTGGTGCTGGTGATGGCATTTTTTGCCAAACGTAATTTCAGCAAAAATATGCAGATTTTGGTGCAGGACAGTTATCCGTTGTCGCAAGAAAATAAGAAAAAGAAAAAAGAACCTAAAAAATCGCAAAAACAACTGGAAGTGGAGCAGATTATTGCGGCTAACCATACCTTGATTCATTTTCTGTTTACGTTAGATAAAAATGTAAAAGTAAAATTCGGGCTAATTTTTATCATACTGGCGGGCTATTACGTTTTTAGCGATAACAAACGGCTGGAAGATATGATGATTCCGGCGGTTTTGATCATGATCTTTTTTGTGATTTTTCCGGCAATGTTGGGCGGTATGCTGATTAAAGGCCGCCTGAAAAAAATGATGGAGGATTTTCCCGGTTTTATTGATTTGGTGGCGGTGAATCTGCAAGTCGGTCTGAGTATCGAGGCCTCGATCAAATATGTGGCAAATGATTTTAGTACGTTGAATAAAGATTTAGCAGCAGTACTGCTGCGTATGATTCGCAAAGCCGATGTTACGGGTTTAGAGAGCGGTTTGGTGGAGTTGGCGCAATCGCTGCCGACACAGGAAGTGAAGATGTTTTGTACCGTGTTGCAGCAGAGTCTGAATTTCGGCTCGTCGATTTATGCGCATTTGATTCAGCTATCTGCCGATTTGCGTGAAATGCAGCTGTTGGTGATTGAAGAAAAATTGGGCACATTGTCAGCCAAAATGAGTATTCCGTTAATTATTTTTATTATGGTGCCGATTATTATTCTGATTGTTGCACCGGGCTTTATGAGGGTATTTCCAAGTGTACTTTAAAAAAATCATTTCAGTCAGTGTGTTGGCATTATTGTTGGCAGGCTGTGTGAATCCGGCGGCAAATTCCGGCAAAACGCAATACAGCGCACAGCAAATTAGCGAAAAAGAAACCTTTTTTCAAAGCAGCGGTGATTATCGCGGCTTGATTAGCTTATATCGCGATATTTTGAGAAACGGCGAAAACAGCGCAATTCGCTATAAATTGGCGGAAAGTTACTACTACGCCGGCGACAGCAAATCCTCTAATTTTTACTTAGAACCGTTGCTCGGCGGTAATCACGGCAAGCTCAACAAGGATATTTTTCTGTTGAAAATCAAAAACGATATTCAGCTTAAACAATATCAACAGGCGATCGTGCAAGCCGATGCCTATTTGAAACAGCAGCCGCAAGAAGGGCAGGCGTATAACTTGCGCGGCATTGCCTATGCGCATTTGGGCAATTTGGATCAAGCCTATCGTGATGTGATGTCGGCAAGAGAGCGCTTTATTTCCGACAGCGTAGCGGTGAATAATTTAGCAATGCTGAACATTTTGGATAAGCAATACCGTAACGCAGTTAATTTGCTATTGCCGCAATATCTCAACGGTGAGAGGGAGCCGCGTTTAATTCATAATTTGGTGTTTGCTTTGGTGAAAAGCGGCGATTTGGCGTATGCCAAAGATATTATTTTGAAAGAGAAATTGAATACTTCACCGGATTTGTTGATCGGCGCATTGCAAAAAACCGAAAAGAATTCGGATAAAGTCAAACGCTAGCAACGGTTGCGCACGGAGTAGCGGAGATGAAAAGTATAAAGCAATTTTTACGTAGTGTACGAGGCGTTTCAAGCGTTGAATTCGCTTTAACCGTGCCGTTCTTTATTTTGCTGTTGAGCATGGTGTTTGAGCTGGCAAGAATCAGCCTACTCTCCGCTTATTTGGATTTTGCCTTGAGCGAAGCGTCGCGTGAAGCCAAAAATCGTTATCTCGGTAGCGGGGATTATCAACGGATTTTTGAACAAAAATTAAAAGATGAAAAAATTTGGCGGTTTTTAAATGCAGGCGGCACGTTTCAAATTCAAACTGATTATGCCGATGATTTGCGCGCACTGTTACAGAATCGCTATCGTGAGCCGACATTCGACAAAGACGGCAAACCGGTTGCACCGATCGGCTCAAATGCAGGTTTGGCGCGTTATTCGTTTACTTATACCCATAACTCGTGGATTCCGTTGGTGCCGCAGGAATGGTTCACGCCGATTTTTCAGCGTCAAATTGTGGTGGTACAGGAGTATGAACGTTCTTTGTTCCCGTTTGTGTCAGACGGTTTATTGTGATTATTGGAAAACAGCAGGTTGTGATGTTACGGATTAAACGGCGTTTACTGGCTAATCAGCAAGGCTCGGTGAGTATTGAGTTTATCTTTGCCGCCATGTTTTTATTGATTATTTTTGCCTTTATGGTGGATTTGGTTACGTTGCGATCTACCTTAGGCAAATTGGATCGTACCAGCAACAGCTTGGTGAATATTTTGCGTGAAAGAACGCAGTTTTATGCCGGAAGGGCTGAGATTAACGCTCAGGACGCTGCGGATTTAAAAAGTTTAGCGCAGGGGATGTTGCAGTTAAATCAACCGATCGGAATCTTTCTTGAACGTTGGGGAGAAGAGCAAAACGGGGTTATTTCTCTAGGCGATGAGAATTGCCGTCCGGCAGTGAGTTTAACTCGGCAGGCGAACTTATCCCCGCGTTCGGAAATTTCCAATACCCGTCGCATTCCGTTATATCAAGTGACGTTATGTACCGAAACCGGCAGTTTATTTCGGGCAATGCTGCTGGATAAAGAAAACCGAACCAATAATTTTGTGCGCTCTTCTTCGATTGCTGTGAGTCGTTAGGGCTGGGAACGAGTGGAGGTTTAACTAATGAAAATGGTCTCTTGGTTAAAACAACAGCTTGCTATTTTTTGGCAGGATCAGCGCGGCGTGTATATGATTATGGTCGGGCTGCTGAGTTTTGTATTGCTGGCGATCACCGCACTTGCGGTGGATGGCAGCGGTTTATTACTGGATAAAGCCCGTTTAGGCGACAGTATGGAACAAGCCACCATGGCGCTGGCGGCGGAGAATAATTTAAACCGTAATGATGAGCACCGTTTAGATGAGAATTATGCGACTAAGGGGGAGCGGTTAGTCAAAGATGCCTTTTTCTTTAACAACAGCAAGGTACATCGGCGCGATCAAGAGTTGATTAAAGGCTATATCCGCGCCTATATGCCGAATGTGAAATTTTTTCAGGATTTCGATTACGATTGCACTTTCCGCCAATTGAAAGATGACAAAGGCAATATTATCAATACGCCGATTGTGTGCTGGGCAAACGGCGAAGTGAAACGCCCGTCTTGGTTGTTTTTAAATGATGTCAAAACCACCTTTGCCAAAGAGGAGCGGATCAGTTCCAGCGGTATTGCGGCAATTAAACAGGCTTCGGTGATTCCGTTGGATGTGATGGTGGTGGCGGATTTGTCTACGTCGATGAACTGGATTACCACAGAACGGCGTACGCCTTATTATCATAGGGAAGAAAGCAAATTAACCATTTTAAAATCGGTGATGAGTGAAATTTCCGATATTTTGCTTGATACTAATCCGGCAAAAGCCAGCCCGTATAATCGGTTGGGCTTTGTTTCTTTTGCCGTCGGTGCGCAGCAGCTTGGCGACACTGGAAATTGTGTGATCCCTTTTTACGGACGGAATGGCGAAACATCGGATCAAAGTTCAAATGCGATTGTCACTAGAATTAGAAATGGAGATATTGGCGGCTTTTTAAATTATTTTCCGAGATATATTGACTATGATAAAACGATTAACAGTATTCGCTCTTTCGATGGCAAGCAAAAACGCTATCCGTTGCATTATCCGAAAGGGCGGTGGTGCTTGTCTAACAACCGTCAACACAATACGACGCAGGCATGGTTTGGCGTGAAGGATAAAGCGGTGTTGAAATCCGAGTTTAGCCGGTTGTCTGCCTTCGGTGCCACTTTGGTCAGCTCCGGAACATTAATCGGTGCTAATTTGGTTATGGACAAAAATACCAATGTGAATATCGATGAAATCAAGGAAAATACCCAACGGATTTTGTTAATTTTATCCGACGGACAAGACGAGATGACCGGAGAAAATACTTTGGGGGAAAATAATTATCGCAATATTACCAAGAAGCTGATTGAAAAGGGAATGTGTACCGAAATCCGCAACCAGATGAATAGCCTGCAAGATCCGCGTTTCCGTGTCAGACCGAGCCGAATTGCATTTGTGGTATTCGGTTATACGCAAAGTGCGGATCAAGAGGCCGCATGGAAACATTGTGTCGGCGCAACCAATTATTATCGTGCGGACAATAAAACCGAACTACTCAATGTGTTTAAACAAATTATCGGCTTCGAGGAAGAAGTCGGACGACCAACTTTTCAGTTTTAACCAAATCAATTACAAGAGGATATTATGCAGTTATTCAAATCAAAAACCGTGGCACTGGGCGCATTGTTGCTGGGGTTGTTTTCGTTCAATGCCACGGCACAGGACAAAGATTATCGCTATTATGAAAATGCCAAAATCGCGGTGAATTATAATGGCGAGGTCGGCTACCTGTTGCAAAAACTTGCCGATCAAATGAAAGTCGGCTACTTGTCTTATAACGCCGATTCGTCGCAGCCGATTGTGATTAAACAAGCGGAAACGCAAACGCTGAGAGCGTTATTGGACTCCGTCAACGGGCAATTAAAAGGCAATACCGTGCAGTTTGATACCCTTGGCAACCGCACTTTGTTAGTGTTGTCGGACGGCAAAGAACCGATTGTGCGGCAATATATCGGACCGATGGTTTTCGGGGGCGAGCAGCCGCAGCAAAACAATATCCAAGTCACCTTACCTGAAACGAAAAAAGGCGATACGATCGGTGCGGTAGAGGCGAGTGATAATGCAGCGGAAGAACAGTTATCCGAAGCCGATCAAAAAATACGCGAGAAAGAAACCAAGATTATTGACGCGATTATTCAAGAAAGCGCCGATGAAAAAGTGTTGGCTAAATATAAAAAGAAAAAATCGCCCGAATATCGGGCGCTGCCTAACACGCCGTTGTTAGGTTTGGAAGATATTAAATCCACACCGATCAGCACTTTTTTACTGTTTTCACCGGAAACTGATGTCAACGAGTATTCAGTGAAAGGTCCGTTTGAAAAAATCGGCAAATGGGGCAGTGTGATTGCGATTTCACATAAAACTTGGAAAGCGCCGGTTGAAATTCGTGTATTTAACAGCGAAAAAGAAGAATTGCGGCTGCTGAAAAAATAGTCTTTGCTTGTTTGACCGCACTTTTAATTAACCACACTTACCTTTCTATTGTTTAGGTTCTGCTGGTCTGAGCCGCGCTTTGTCTATTTTGTCTTAAAAAAACGAGCATATTGCCGCACCCTGAAATCAAGCGTATTGAATTCGGGATTTTCTGCTTTCAAGCGTTTATATTCCGCCATGCTGCCGACCGCACGGTTTGCCGCGCCGGAGGGGGCGGTGAGGGAAACTGTAGTCAAAGTGCGGTTTTGCCAGTCAAATTGATGAATGCGCGGCACGCTGTCATCAACCAACTTAAGGTGTAAACCTGCGCTTTTTAAATGCTGACGAAACAGATATTCCGGGCCGTTTTTGCTGTTGCCGCCGGTGAACAGCAGAGTGTTGATCCGCGGGTTGTCGCGTAAATAATCCAGCAACGGGCGCAGTTTGATCTGTTGCATTCCCGAATCGGAAGCGTCAATCTTGACGCGGCGGCATTGTTCGACCATATCGCAAATGCCGATGTTATGTTGAATTAAAAAATGCTTACGCTGCTCAACCGCACTTTCACTGTTTTCAAACAGAAAATCAATGGCGAAAATTTTTCCCAAGATTAACCAAAGCTGCCCGTCGCGGCTGCCGTAGCAAAAATCCACATCATCGGGTTTGAGCAAGCCTTGTGAAAAGCGTGGCGGCGGCAGCGTGCCGACAATCAGCTTGTCGGCAGTTGCCGGGATAAAAGGCGGATAGGGATGTCGGTGTAAAAACACGTTAGCTGCGCTCACTGCGGTGATGTTCACCTTCCTGCAAATTTTGAATCAAAATCTTGGATTTGCGCTGATAGTTGTAGTGTTCGCGTTTGTCTTTCGGCAAGTCGTCCACCTCGGCGATTTTGAAGCCGCGTTCTTGGAACCAATGCACGGTGCGGGTGGTCAGCACAAACAGTTGTTTGATTTTCAATTTGCGGGCGCGTTTTTGTAATTCTTCCAACAGGATATCGCCGCGCGAGGAATTGCGGTAATCCGGGTGCACCGCCACACACGCCATTTCCGCCATGCTTTCTTCCGCATACACATTCAAGGCGGCACAGGCGATCACCACGCCGTCGCGTTCGATAATGGTGTAGTTGCCGATTTCCATCTCCAACTGTTCGCGTGAGCGTTTCACCAAAATCCCTTGTTGTTCGAACGGTTGAATCAAAGCCAGCAAACCGGCGATGTCTTGAATGGTGGCGAGGCGAACGGTTTCCGAACTTTCCATCGACACCTGTGTTCCGATCCCGTCACGGGAGAACAATTCTTGCAACAACGTGCCGTCCTCTTCGTAATTCAGTAGGTGGGAACGCTTAATTCCGGCACGGCTGACATCAATCGCCGCTTGTAAAAAGCGCGCTTGCGAGCTGTGATAATGCCCGTTTTCGATTAACTCATGCAGATGAACCGCGGCACGTTGCGGGAATAAATCGGCGATAATCTCGCCGTTTTCATCACGAATACCGTCATCGGCACAAAAGCCGATCAGTTTTTCCGCATTCAGTTTAATCGCCACTTGGGTGGCAATATCTTCAAACGGCATATTGAAATTTTCACCGGTCACCGACGCGCCGATTGGGCCGAGCAACACAATCGCGTCGTTATCCAACTGTTGCTTAATCGCTTTGATATCAATGCGACGGATTTTGCCGCTCAACAGATAATCCACACCGTCATCAACCCCAATCGGTTGGGCGATCACAAAATTGCCGCTAACCACATTGATACTGTTATTGCTGTGATTGCCGGCGTTAAAGGTGCGCACCGACAGACGGGCGCTGATGTCGAATTGCAGCTTGCCGACCACCTGCTTCACCAACTCTAAGGTTTCGACATCGGTGACGCGAATATTTTTATGATAGACAGGATCGATATTATGCGCTTGCAAGATTTCGTTGATTTGATGACGCACGCCGAACACCACCACCAGCTTGATACCTAAACTATGTAATAGACTAATATCATTGATAATATTAATGAAGTTTTTTGAAGCGATGGTATCGCCGTCGAGCATAATCACAAAGGTTTTATCACGGTGCAGGCTGACGTAAGGCGTGGATTCTCTGAACCATTCGACTAATTCGGTATCGCGTATCATAATCGTCCTATCTAAACTGATTATTGAATAAATATGTTATTATTTTGCATTTTTAATCAGATTAAGCAAGCAAAATAAGTAAATCCGTTCTTTGCCGACCACACTTTTCCCGTTTGCCATGGCAAAAGTGCGGTCAGTTTATTGGGGTTATGGTTTAGTTGGCAAACAGCATTTGCCACATTTCTCTGACAAACGCCCTTTCTACACTAAATTGCGCCTCGCTGACAATCGATTTTTTACCGATCAGGTTTAAATGGTGAATTTCATTGCGTAAATCGACATAACAGCGCTTTAATTGTTTGGTTTGTACCGCACTTAACACGCCCGCCTCCGCCATGCTGTCGAAAATGCGCACGTTATCCGACCAACGGCTCAACTCAGGGTGAGTCGGGGTGTGCGCCAGCACCAAATATTGTGCGATAAACTCAATATCGGTGATCCCGCCCGGATCGGTTTTAATATTAAATAAGCCGTTTTGGGTTTGGGCGAGGTGCCGATACATTTTTTCACGCATTTCACGCACCTCTGTTTTCAGCAGCGTAAGATCGCGCGGGGTGGCAAGCACATCGGCACGAATCTGCTCGAATTGCCGGCGAAGTGCGGTTTCGCCGTAAATCGCACGGGCACGCACCAACGCTTGTCGTTCCCAGGTCCACGCCTCTTGTTGCTGATATTGTTCGAATGCGGCGATACTGCTGACCAGCAAACCGGCAGCCCCCGACGGACGCAGGCGCATATCCACTTCGTACAACACGCCGGCACGGGTATTGATACTGAAAATGCTGATGATTTTTTGCGCCAGTCGCAGATAAAACTGGCTACCGTCGATACTACGCTTGCCGCCGACGGTTTGGCTGTTCGGCGGCGCGTCGTATAAAAACACCAAATCCAAATCGGAATTATAGCCCAGCTCAATTCCGCCCAGTTTGCCGTAGGCAATCACTAAAAAGTTTTTCTGTCCGTCCCGCAAATGCTGTGGCGTGCCGAACCGTTGTACGGTCTGTTGCCATGCCAGATTGACCACGGCGCTGATAATCGCTTCCGCCAGATAAGTGAGATGATCGCTGACTTTCATCACCGGCAGCACCTCTAAAATATCGGCGGCGGCGGTGCGCAGCAGGGTGGCTTGTTTGAATTGGCGCAGGGCGTCGATTTGTTGTTCCTCGTCCTCTTGCGGAATGCGCAGCAGGTACTCCTTCAGCGTGTTGCGATAGTCGCTGAACGGCGGCGGATTAAACAGGGTTTTGTGATCTAACAATTCATCAAGCAAAATCGGATAATTGGCGACCTGTTCGGCGATCATCGGCGACGCGGCACTGAGGCGGATTAGCATTGCCAACGCCGACGGGTGTTCCAACAGCAATTCCAAATAGGTGGTGCGGGTGACGATTTTGTTGAGGATATTCAAAATTTTCGGCAAGACGCTTTCAACCTGCGCATGGGCGAACAGTTTATCCAGCAGGCGCGGCATTAGTTTGTTCAGCACCTCGCGCCCGCGTTGCCCGATATGACGGCGTTGCGTGTCGCGGTAAAATTGCGCCAGCGTTTGCTGCAAGCTTTGTTGTAACGCGTGGCTGAATGAATAGCTTTGCAAGTTATTGCTGAGATAATCCGCATTGTCGCCGAAATGCAAAAAATCGTTCCAAATCGAGTCGTTGTTTTGTTCTTCCTGACTTTCGTTTTCATCGCCGATCAACTGCTTGAACACATGGCGCACACTGTGTTGCTGCTGTTGCAACACGCGATAAAAACCGTTCCAATCTTCAATCGGGTAATTAAGCTGTTGCGTTTCGCCTTGTGCATTCAACACGGTAAATTGGCGGCAGGCGATCACTAACCGCACTTTATCCCGTTCGTTTTGCGGTAACAGTTGGGTTTGCTGATCGTTGATCGCCTGTAGCACGTTTTCCACCCGGCGCAAAAACAGATAGGCGGTGCGCAAGGCTTGTTCTTCTTGTGCTTCAAGCAAATTCAGTTCGACCAAGTGCGGTAGGATTTTGAGTAAGGAACGATGTTGCAAATCCGGTTCGCGCCCGCCGCGAATCAGTTGGAACACTTGTACGATAAACTCCACTTCGCGAATGCCGCCTGCGCCCAATTTGATGTTGTCCAGCAAGCCACGGCGACGGATTTCGCGCTCGATCATCGCTTTCATGTCGCGCAACGATTGGATCACGCTGAAATCAATGTAACGGCGGTAAATAAACGGCTTCAGCATGGTTTTCAGTTGTTGGTGATAGGGATTGCTGTCGTCCTCGCCCATCAGACGCGCTTTAATCATCGCATAGCGCTCCCAATCGCGTCCCTGTTCCTGATAGTAATCCTCCATCGCGGCAAAGCTCAACGCCAACGCCCCGGCATCGCCAAACGGGCGCAGGCGCATATCGGTGCGATAGACAAAGCCGTCGATGGTGTGTTGATCCAAGGCTTTGATAATCCGTTGCGCCAAGCGGATAAAAAACTGCGAATTATCGACACTGCGCCGCGCGCCGACGGTTTCGCCTTTTTCGGGGTAGGTGAAAATCAGATCAATATCGGAGGAAAAATTCAGCTCGAACCCGCCCAGTTTGCCCATGCCCAAAATCAGTAATGGCTGCGGCTGACCGCACTTGTTCATCGGCGTGCCCAATTCCTGACAGATTTTCGGATAGAGCCAATCGCGCGTCGCCACAATCAGACTTTCCGCCAACTGCGAAAGTGCGGTAAAGTTCTGCTCCACCGTCATCAAATTCAAACTTTGACAAAAACTCAACGCCGCCATTTCCCGATTGCGAAAGCGGCGCAACAGCGCATAAAGCTGTTCTTCGGTTTCGACGCGGGCTAATTCCGCTTGCAAACGTGCGGGATAATCCGCACAACTTTGCAACGACGGCGGCTGCTGCGCCCATTGCGCGACTAAGTGCGGTTGTTTGTGCAACACATCGCTCATAAAATCCGAAAGGGAAAGTGCGGTTTGAAGCTGTTGCGCAAATTCGCTTTTGTCTAACAAAGCCACATCGGCAGCTTGCAACAAAGCCTGGAATTTTTCAGTAGGATAAGACGGCTCGAGCGCCATTTTTTGTGACGACATAGAAATCCTAAAAAGACAATAAAAGTATGGTCAATTTAGCATATGGCGTAAAGAAATGGGGAGAAAATTATTGCGCTTTCAGTAGCGCCACCAATTCCGCTTCGGTTTTACAGCTTTTCACCATGTCCACTTCTTCCGGGCTGAGGTGCATGAGTACGATGTATTCGCCGTTTTTATCAATACCGGTGATAAATTCGCCGTCTTGCGAGCCTTTTCCACCGTATTCGATACGCTCGCAGAAGGTGAGCATGGCTTGCTCGAGGCGTTGGGCGGCTAAAGTGCGGTCGGCGATGTATTGCTCGGCTTCGCTTGCAGGAATCATATAAGCGTCAACTTTGACCATCGGTTGGTATTTTTCTATTTTTTCATTATTAACTCCGATTAAAAGAAAAGTAAGGTTGGTGGTTATTAACGTGGGTTTAGAGGCGTTTAAGGCGGGCTTAAACCCGCCTGTCAGTCTTAGTCGATTTGGCTGCCGATAACGCCGCCTAACGCCGCACCACCTAAAGTTGCGCCGGTGCTGTTACCAATGACATTCCCCGCAACGCCACCGACAGCTGCGCCAATTGCAGTATTTTTTTGCCTGGTCGTCATATTAGAGCAACCTGCCGCAAATAACAAGACTAGGGCTAAGATAGAAGATTTAAATGCAATTTTTTTCATATAGACTCCTAATTTATGG
This sequence comes from Testudinibacter sp. P17/SS/0325, assembly GCF_053570765.1. The sequence continues at coordinate 1,444,718 of NZ_CM131635.1, forward strand.
AATAAATCGTGATCAGGATAGCAAAATAAGCGTAAGTTTAGCGTATTTTAATATAAAAATATATTTTTGAAATAGAGTTGAAACTTCAAATGAAAGGAAAAGGGCAGCCGTCAGGTGTTCGAGGCTGCCGTTTAATGAATATCGGAGATGATTAACGCACGGTCACGCGGGCAAATTTGCGCTTACCGACTTGGTAAACCGCACTTGAGGCACTGATCACCAATTTAGCGTCTTCCACTTTTTCACCGTCGATTTTCACACCGCCTTGTTGCACCATGCGATTGGCTTCGGAGGTGGAGGCGACTAAGCCGGCTTCTTTTAATAAGTTTGCCAAACCGATTTCGCCTTGGAATTCAAATTCCGGCATTTCGTCCGGCATTGCGCCTTTTTGGAAACGGTTGATAAAGGTTTGTTCCGCCGCGTCAGCGTCGGCTTCGCTGTGGAAACGGGCGATAATCTCTTTTGCTAATAAGACTTTTAGATCGCGCGGATTTTTGCCGTTGGCGACGTCTTGTTTGAATTGGGCGATTTCGCTGAGCGGGCGGAAAGAGAGCAGATCATACCAGCGCCACATTAACTCATCGGAGATCGACATCACTTTGCCGAACATCTCGTCCGGCGCTTCGCTGATACCGATGTAGTTGCCGAGGGATTTCGACATTTTTTTCTCACCGTCTAAGCCTTCCAATAATGGTAAGGTGATTGCGACTTGTGGTTTTTGTCCGGCGGATTTTTGTAATTCGCGCCCGACAAGCAGGTTGAATTTTTGGTCTGTGCCGCCCAATTCCACGTCCGCTTGTAACGCCACCGAATCGTGCCCTTGCAGCAACGGATAGATAAATTCATGAATCGCAATCGGTTGGTTGTTGGTGAAACGTTTTTTGAAATCATCACGTTCTAACATCCGCGCCACGGTATAATTCGAGGCAAGGCGGATCATGCCTTCCGTGCCCAATTGCCCTAACCAATCGGAATTGAACACGATTTTGGTTTTTTGCGGATCAAGAATTTTGAAAATTTGCTGTTTGTAGGTTTCCGCATTGGCAAGCACGTCTTCGCGCGTTAATGGCGGGCGGGTGGTGTTTTTGCCGGACGGATCGCCGACCATACCGGTGAAATCACCGATCAAGAAATAGACTTCGTGCCCTAGCTGTTGGAATTGGCGTAATTTATTTAACACCACGGTATGTCCCAAGTGAATATCCGGCGCAGTCGGATCAGCCCCCAACTTAATGCGTAACGGACGATTTTCTTTCAGTTTTTCAATTAAATCCGCTTCGGAAAGCACTTCTTCGACACCGCGTTTCAGCTCGGCGAGCACAGTATTTAACTCAGTCATAATGTTCTCAAATGTGATTGGCTATTGATAAAGAATAAACGGATTATTATAAGCATAAAAATGCAAATAGAAAGGGTTAATCCTGAGAAATTGGCAAAAGCCAAGACTTGAATTTTGTCGTTGTGGATTTATACGGCGAGAAAGGGGCGAACCTGTTAAAGCTTGTTTCTTTGGCAGTGGTGTCAGATGATATAAGACCGCTGGGTTATCAGCGGTTTTTGTCTTTTAACCGTTCAAGCAAATCATTCGGAGATATATAGCCGATCGTCTGTCCTGCTTTTAAACTGCCGAATAATTTTAGGTTGAGTAAGGTATTTAAATCTTTTCTTGCGGTATTTTCTGATATTCCATACTCGTTACTAATTTCTTTGGCAGTGAAAATATGTCCGGTTTCTTTTACGGCTTTTTGTAGTATTTGTATTTGTCTATGGTTTAGCGTTTCTTTCTCAGTATAGCGTGAAATAATTGCGCTGAACTCTTTGAAGCTGCTTTGTTTATCATTGACGTATTTTTCTAAATCATTGATAGCGCGCTTGATGATTTCCGCTTGGTAATACAGAAAATAGGTCATATCTAATTCGTCGGTTTCAGTGTAGATATACGCTTTGGCATAAGATTTCGCTGCATTTTTAAGCAACCTACTAATGGAAATATACTCAAATAGCCAATAGCCATTTTTTAACATAAACCAATAAAACAATGCTCTTGCTGTTCTGCCGTTGCCATCGCCGAAAGGGTGTATATAACCGATCAAAAAATGTAAAATAATCGCTTTGATAACAGGGTGAATGAATAACGTATTTTCGCCATTATGACTAGCGTTTGCGAATTCACAAAAATTATTCATTAATGCGATCAGTTCGTTATGTGGCGGTGGCTGATGTATGATGTTGCCATCATAATCGGCAATATAAACTTCATCATCGCTTCTGAATTCGCCGGGAATTGCATTATTTTCTATGGCATTCTCTGTCGCTATACGGTGCAATTTTAAAATCATGCTGACGGATAATGGTTCATATTTTAAGTTTATTGCTTCTTGCATTAAATAATAATTATTCAAAATCATCATTTCATCTTTGTTTTTGGGTGTTCTTTCCGTTTCTAGCATCTCTTTCGCCACTTTTCTGGTGGTTACTGCACCTTCAAGTTGAGCCGAAGTGATTGCCTCTTCCATAATCAATGACTTTAATAAAAAATGATTTTGTTCGGATTTACTCAAGCCGGTTAAATTGTTTGTCCTGACGCTTCCGCCACTATTTTTATCAATGTAATGCAACAGTGATTGCAAGGAATTTGGGACGCAAAAAGAAAAGGTAAGGTTACCGATAGGGATAACACTCATCAGGGAATTGCGGCTCATTTTTGTTGCAAGCCAACCTAGTTCGCTATTTTTCGGATAAATTCGCTTGAATTTATCCCAATGCAGATACCGCCCTTTTTCATCGGTGGCGTTAAATTTTGGCAATGCGAGCCAATCTTCTATATTGATACTTCTGAAAAACGGCATTAACTCAATCAATGGCTTCGGTTTGGATATTCTCATATTGACTAACTCATTTTTTTAAAATTGAGTTAGTTAAACACTTTTTATAAAATTTGTCTAGGATTCGGGCAGGTTAAATTTCAGGCAAAAACTTCTTGTGGGTAAATCGGCATAGGGGCATAAAATGTTGGCGTGTTGTTGATTGGTCCATCAAATTTTAAGCAAAAAAAAAGCCTCTTGTGGGGAGAGGCATAAAATGTTGGAGTGATTATCTAGATTTATTCATGTTATCTAGTGATTTAAATGATAATGGTTATCATTAATTTGTGAAAGCAATATTACATTGTTTTACATATCAATGATCGGAATACGCTGTGTCAGTTCAAGTGCGGTCGGCACGCCATTTTCTTGATGAAACGTGCAAGCGTAGCTCAGCACCTCGACACCGCACTTTTGTGCTTGGCGCAGCAGCGCGGCATATTTCGGGTCAATCTGCTCGGCGGCACGGAACGATTGAATCGCGCTGTGCAGGGCGGCGAAAAAAATCACCGCACTTTGCCCCTGTTGTTGCACTTGGATTAATTCGCGCAAATGCTTTTGTCCCCGTTCGGTTTTGGCATCGGGGAACATGCCGACCGCACTTTCGACCAGCGTGGTTGATTTCACCTCGACATAACAATCGGCAAGTGCGGTTTGCGGCTCGTTTGTTTGTAATAAAAAATCAATCCGGCTGTTTTCTTCACCGTATTTCACTTCCGGTTTAATCCGTTGGTATTGCGCTAACTCCGCAATTTTTCCTTGCTGTAACGCTTCATGTACCAACTGATTGGCGCGCGCGGTATTGACGCACACCAACTCACCGTTGGCTTTTTCAGTCAGCTCCCATGAGTGGCGATATTTGCGTTTCAGGTTATCAGAGGTGGAATACCACACCGTGTCGCCCGCCTCGCCGCAACCGGTCATCGCGCCGGTGTTGGCGCAGTGAATGGTGATAACTTCACCGTTCGGCAACTCGATATCGGCGAGAAAGCGTTTATAACGGCGGATTAAGGTGGCGGATTGTAACGGCGGTAGTTGCATAATGATGTTTATCTTAATATTGGATAATAAAAAGTATAGGATAACAAAAAGTGCGGTTAACCGCACTTTGATGATGTTGACTACCAGCCTAATTCGGCGAGTTTTTTAGCGGCATTCGGAATGCCGGCTTTTTGAGCTGCCAGCAATAACCGTTTGGCTTCTGCCAAATTTTGTTTAACGCCGTGGCTGTTTAAATAGCAGAGCGCCAAATAATAGCTGCCGCGTGCATCGCCACGATCAACCGCGCGCTTAAAATAATCTGCCGCTTTGACATAGTCGCGATCAACACCGTCACCATAGTAATACAACAAACCCAACGAGGTGAGCGGCGGCGCGATATGTCCCTGTGCTGCCGATTTTTCAAACCATTTGCGGGCTGAAGAATAGTCATAAATATTCAGGTAATTCAGCCCTAAATTAAATTGCGCGACATCGTGTCCTTGCGCGGCGGCGCGTTTATTCCATTTAATCGCTTCAACAGGGTTGTTGTAGGCTTCTTGATAAAGATAACCCAACAGGTTTTCCGCTTCGCGATCGCCTTGTTCGGCATAAGGTTTAGCCAGATTGAGGGCTTGATCATATTGCCCTTTTTCGACCAGATTCATCGCTTGCGCCAGTAATTTTTCCGGCATAATCGGTTGTTGTGCCAACGCGATCGCAGACGTAAATAATAAACCGAAGATGAATAACGAGATTGTTTTAAGCATAATCTGATCGCCCACTATTTCTTAATCACAATCAGATCACGGAAATATTGTTGGTAGTTGGTATTCGGGGTGTAGCCGACTTCGAGATAATCGGTAATTACGCCGTCTTTATTGGTGGTGAAATAGCTTTCACCGCAGTTATAAATCGGCTGTCTACCGACTTCGACGCCCCAATAGTTGGTTGACACCATATCGCGCCCGGAATAAGGGCAAGCGCGGTAGAGAAAATATTTATTGCCGAACATACCGGTTTCAACGTCTGCCCAGTTGTTAATCCGATCACGCACCACCGAAATATGCTGTCCTTTCAGTTGTTTCAAGTCGGGGTTCCAACCGCCGTTGTTAAACAATGGGGTACAGGCGCTCAACAAAACCGCAGAGCCGAGCAGTGGAAGTAGCATTTTTTTCATAACAACGCCCTTTGCTTAGTGTTCGAGTGGAAGAAGATATATCGGTTTGATTGTAAAGAATATCTCAATAATAGTCATTTTAAAGACATTAATCAAGGATTCGAGGCGGGATTTTGCCGCATAAACCGCCGTTGATGTCATGCGCAATTCGATTTGTTGATCGGGTTAAATCAGTAAGCGATTCAATGTGATTTTTTATAAAAAAACTTTCCATTTTTCGCGCCAGTAGTGATAAAGTTAAACCGATTTGATTTTTGCCGCTCGGCAAGTGCGGTCGCGGCAATGATTGTGGCAAAGATTGGAGTCAGTCTGCGCTTTTGGGATTGGGCAGTTGCATGCCCAAACTTTTTTAACCAGCCAATTAAGGAAGTTAACGATTATGCGAATTGGTGTACCTAGAGAACTGCTTGACAATGAAAGTCGGGTAGCGGCAACACCGAAAACCGTACAGCAGATTTTAAAGCTGGGGTTTGAGGTTGTTGTGGAACATAATGCCGGTTTTAAAGCCAGCTTTGAAGATGAGGCATTTACCGAAGCCGGCGCCACCGTCGGCACGGCAAGTGACGTTTGGAATGCCGATATTATTTTCAAAGTCAATGCGCCAACCGATGATGAAATTGCACAGATTAAACCGGGGGCGACGTTAGTCAGCTTTATCTGGCCTGCGCAAAACCCGGAATTAGTCGAAAAACTGTCAGCGAAAAAAATCAATGTGTTGGGCATGGAATCCGTCCCGCGTATCTCGCGCGCGCAAGCATTAGACGCGTTAAGCTCCATGGCGAATATCGCCGGGTATCGTGCGGTGGTGGAAGCGGCGCACGAATTCGGCAGCTTCTTCACCGGACAAATCACCGCCGCAGGCAAAGTGCCGCCGGCGAAAGTGTTGGTGATCGGCGCCGGGGTTGCCGGTTTGGCGGCAATCGGCGCGGCAAACAGCTTGGGCGCAATCGTGCGCGCGTTCGACTCCCGTCCGGAAGTGAAAGAGCAAGTACAAAGCATGGGCGCGTCATTCCTTGAAATCGACTTCAAAGAAGAAGGCGGCAGCGGCGACGGTTACGCCAAAGTGATGTCCGACGAATTCAACCGTCGTGCGTTGGCGCTGTATGCCGAGCAAGCGAAAGAGGTGGATATTATCATCACCACCGCACTTATCCCGGGCAAACCTGCACCGCGTTTGATTACCAAAGAAATGGTTGAATCAATGAAACCGGGCAGCGTGATCGTCGATTTGGCGGCGGCGACCGGCGGCAACTGCGAACTAACCAAAGCCGGCGAAGTGGTCACCACCGACAACCAAGTGAAAATTATCGGTTACACCGACTTGCCGAGCCGTTTGCCGACCCAATCGTCGCAATTGTACGGTACAAACCTAGTCAATTTACTGAAACTGTTGTGCAAAGAGAAAGACGGCAACATCAATATCGACTTTGACGATGTGATTTTGCGCGGCGTGACCATTGTACGCGACGGCGAAGTGACATGGCCTGCCCCGCCGATTCAAGTCTCAGCACAGCCGCAACAAAAAGCCACCGCGGCACCGGTGGCGAAAAAAGAAGAAAAACCGGTCAATCCGGCCGTGAAATACGGCGTGATGGCAGGGGCGGCAATCGCCTTCTTGTGGTTGGCTTCGGTTGCGCCGGCGGCGTTCCTGTCGCACTTCACGGTGTTCGTGTTGGCGTGTGTGGTCGGCTATTATGTGGTGTGGAATGTCAGCCATGCGTTGCATACGCCACTGATGGCGGTCACCAATGCGATTTCCGGGATTATTATTGTCGGCGCATTATTGCAAATCGGGCACGGCAACGGCGTGGTGACATTCCTGTCGTTTATTGCGGTGCTGGTTGCCAGTATCAATATTTTTGGCGGCTTCAAAGTCACACAGCGTATGCTAGCCATGTTCAGAAAAGGTTAAGGAGAGAAGAATGTCAGCAGGTTTTGTACAAGCCGCTTATATTGTAGCTGCGCTACTGTTTATTATGAGTTTGGCAGGCCTTTCTAAACATGAAACGGCAAAAGCAGGTTGTTGGTACGGCATCGTCGGTATGGCGATTGCGTTGGTGGCAACCATTTTCGGACCGGAAACCCAAGGGCATTGGTGGATCATCATTGCGATGGTCATCGGTGCGGTGTTGGGCATCCAACGCGCGTTGAAAGTCGAAATGACCGAAATGCCGGAATTAGTGGCGATTTTGCACAGCTTCGTTGGTTTGGCGGCGGTCTTGGTCGGCTTCAACAGCTATTTCGCCCCGCACGGCGTGATGGATTCTGTCATGCAGAATATCCACGATGTCGAAGTCTTTTTAGGGATCTTTATCGGTGCGGTGACCTTCACCGGTTCGATTGTGGCGTTCGGTAAATTGCGCGGAATCATCAACTCGAAAGCCCTTACCTTGCCACACCGTCATAAATTGAATCTGGCTGCGGTGGTGGTATCGGTGTTGTTGATGATCACCTTTGTCGGTGACGCCAGCTTATTCCCGTTAATTCTGATGACGATTATCGCATTAGCGTTCGGTTGGCATTTGGTGGCTTCCATCGGCGGCGCGGATATGCCGGTGGTGGTTTCCATGCTGAACTCCTATTCCGGTTGGGCGGCAGCGGCGGCAGGTTTCATGTTGAATAATGACCTGTTAATCGTTACCGGCGCGTTGGTCGGTTCTTCCGGTGCGATTCTGTCTTACATTATGTGTAAAGCGATGAACCGCTCTTTTATCAGCGTGATCGCCGGTGGTTTTGGTAACGATGTGCAAGTGAGCTCAGACGAAGAGCAAGGCGAACACCGCGAAACCAACGCCGAAGAAGTGGCGGAAATGCTGAAAAACGCCAGCTCGGTCATCATCACGCCGGGATACGGCATGGCGGTGGCGCAAGCGCAATATCCGGTGGCGGAAATCACGCAAAAATTACGTGATAAAGGCGTGAACGTGCGTTTCGGTATCCACCCGGTTGCCGGGCGTTTGCCGGGTCATATGAACGTATTATTAGCCGAAGCGAAAGTGCCGTATGACGTGGTGTTGGAAATGGACGAAATCAATGAAGATTTCCCGGAAACCGATGTCGTGTTGGTGATCGGTGCCAACGACACCGTCAATCCGGCGGCGTTAGACGATCCTAACAGCCCGATTGCCGGCATGCCGGTTCTGGAAGTATGGAAAGCGCAAAACGTGATCGTCTTCAAACGTTCCATGGCAGTGGGCTATGCCGGCGTGCAAAACCCATTGTTCTTCAAAGACAACACCCAAATGTTGTTCGGCGATGCCAAAGAACGCGTGGACGATATTTTGAAAGCGTTGTAGTTCCTATTTTGGATTGAAATCGAACCTGCTGTCATTGACAGCAGGTTTTTTTATATCAAAAGTGCGGTTTAAAGTATTTTTAAAAGATTTTTATTGGTGCTATATTGGTGTTGAAATAACGAGGAGGAAAAGATGGCGGTACATCAAATTTTAACCAATACTGTTGCCAGTATTACCGATCTCAAAAAAAATCCGATGGGAACGGTGGCGGCGAGTGATAGCGGTGCGATTGCGATTTTAAACCGCAACGAACCGGCATTTTATTGCGTAACGCCTGCATTATTTGAATATTTTCAAGAGATGCTGGAAGATAAGAAACTAAACCGAATTGCCGATGAACGTTTGCGCACATTAGATGCCGTGAAGGTTTCGCTTGATGAGCTATGAATTAACCTTTGATAAACGTGCGTTAAAAGAGTGGCGTAAACTGGGTGAGGCGGTGAAAGCGCAATTCAAAAAGAAACTGGCGGAGAGACTTATCGCACCGCATATTATGAGCGATAAGTTATCTGGTTATTCAGCACGTTACAAAATTAAATTGCGCACTTCAGGTTATCGTTTGGTGTATGAAGTGAATGATAATACGATTACGGTGCTGGTCTTGTCGATTGGTAAACGTGAAGGCGCAGAAGTGTATAAAATAGCAGAGAAACGTTAGGAATAGCAAATGACCTATATCATAGGCTTAACCGGCGGCATTGGCAGCGGTAAAAGCACGGTTGCCAATCTGTTTGCCGAGTTGGGCGTGCCGATTATCGATGCCGATGTGGTGGCGCGCGAGGTGGTGGAGAAAGGTTCACCGCACTTGGCGCAGATCGCGGCGTATTTTGGCGGGCAGGTGATAACCGCGCAAGGCGAGCTGGATCGTGCCGCGTTGCGCCGGATTGTGTTTAATGACAAACAGAAAACCGAGTGGTTAAATGCGTTGTTACACCCCGCCATTCGCGAGCGAATGTTGGCGCAGTTGGCGGAGCAGACCGCACTTTATGTGTTGTGGGTTGTGCCGTTGTTGATTGAAAACCACCTGACCGCGTATTGCAATCGGGTGCTGGTGATTGATGTCAGCGCAGAGACCCAACTGCAACGAGCGGTTGCGCGCGATAACAGCAATCGCACCCAGATTGAAAAGATTATGCAGGCGCAAGTCAGCCGCGCACAACGCTTGGCGCACGCCGATGATGTGATTAACAATGACCGCACCTTGCCCGAAGCCGAAGCGGATTTGCGCCGCCAAGTACAGGAATTACATCAGTTATATTTAACATTAGGAACAGAACATGAAAAATGAGATCACCAGCGTCCCTTGCCCGATTTGCTATAAATCGGTGGAATGGAGTGAAAACAGCCCGTTTCGTCCGTTTTGCAGCAAACGTTGCCAATTAATTGATCTGGGCGAATGGGCGAACGAAGAAAAAGCCATTGCCTCGGACACCGCCGATTTTGCCCTCGACAGCAGCATTAGCGGCGAGGCGCAGGATTGGGTTAAACATTAAAAAGGAGAAATAAGATGGAGATTCGACACCAACAACAGGGCGGACAAGGCGCATTCGTGATTGAGCGCGACGGCGTGCGGATTGCCGAATTGGCATACCGCACTGTAGCTGAAAATACGCTTGAGGCTTATCACACCCACGTTGATCCTTCGCTGCGCGGACAAGGCGTGGCGGATAAACTGTATCGGGCGTTTATTGAATTTGTCGATCAACAGGGGTATCAGGTTAAAGCGAGTTGCAGTTATATCGAAAGCAAAATGCGACGCGAAAAAAGAGTAAAATAGCGGAAAAAACAATAAAAATCAGTGGTTATTCGGCGGGATAAAATATTTTATCCCGATTATCATAACAACTTTAATACAAAATAAAAGCGAAATTATGCGATTTTTTGCCCCATGCCTGTTTTTTAATAAATTGTGTTATGAAACAACGAAAAAGGCTTGAAATCTGCGTACAGTAGGACTACTTTATCATTAAAGCGAAATGGATTTTTCTTGAGTGTTCGCACTCGCAACCTACCTAAAAAAGAGGTAAATACTATGGCAGTAAAAATTACAAGCAAACAAATGGAAATTACCCCTGCAATTCGTTCTCACATTGAGGAGCGCGTCGCCAAATTGGATAAATGGCAAACCCAACTGATTAATCCGCATTTTATTTTAAACAAGCTGCCGCAAGGCTTTTCGGCTGAAGCCTCAATCGGCACGCCGCTTGGTGATCTGTTCGCCAGTGCCGAAGGCGAAGATATGTATAAAACCATCAATGAGCTGGAAGAAAAACTGGAACGTCAGCTGAACAAATTACAGCACAAAGGCGAAGCGCGCCGTGCCAACGAAAGATTAAAAGATTCGTTTGAATAAGTTGGTATCACACAATCCTTTCCAACCCGACGTGATGTCGGGTTTTTTTATCTTGAGAATAATCGGTTTACTACATAAAATGATAAAAAAATTAAGGAATCGAAACCGTTATGCCGAAAGATCTGACCGAAATTCGCCGACAAATCACCCAACTTGATCGCAACTTATTGAAATTGTTATCAGAACGTCACCGTTTAGCCTATGATGTGGTGCGCAGCAAAGAAGAAAGCAAAAAGCCGCTGCGTGATGTCAATCGTGAGCAGCAACTGTTGCAAGAGCTGATTCAGTTTGCCGAGGCGCAAAATTATCAATTAGAACCGCAATATATCACCCAAATTTTTCAAAAAATCATCGAAGATTCGGTGCTGACGCAACAGGCTTACCTGCAAAATAAACTGAACCGGCAACGGGAAAATAGTATCAGCATTGCGTTTTTAGGCGTGCGTGGTTCGTATTCCAATTTAGCCGCGCGCCAATATGCCGAACGCTATCAAAAACAGTTGCTTGAATTGAGCAGCGACAGTTTTCAGCAAATTTTCGATAAAGTGGAGAACGGCGAGGCGGATTACGGCATTCTGCCGTTGGAAAACACTACGTCGGGCGCGATTAACGATGTCTATGATTTGTTGCAAAACACCCAATTATCGATCGTCGGCGAGCTGACTTACCCGATTAAACATTGCGTGCTGGTGGCAAGCGATACCGCACTTGAGCAGATCGACACCTTGTATAGCCACCCGCAAGTGATTGCGCAATGTAGCCGGTTTATCCAACAGCTGGAACGGGTGCACATTAACTATTGCGAAAGCAGCTCACACGCCATGCAGTTGGTGTCGCAACTGAATAAAGCGAATATCGCCGCATTGGGCAATGCCGACGGCGGCAAGTTGTACGGTCTGCGCGTGCTGAAAACCGACATTGCCAACCAACCGAACAACATCACCCGTTTTATCGTGATCGCCAAACAAGCGATTGCGGTGTCGCCGCAATTGCAAACCAAAACCCTGCTGTTGATGAGCACCGAACAAAAAGCCGGTGCGTTGGTTGATGCGTTATTGGTGTTTAAAAATCACGGCATTCAAATGAGCAAACTGGAATCGCGTCCGATCTACGGTCGCCCGTGGGAAGAGATGTTCTATCTGGAAATCGAAGCCAATATCCACGATCCGCAAACCCAAACCGCACTTGAGGAACTGAAACAGGTCAGCACCTACCTTAAAATTCTCGGCTGTTATCCAAGCGAAATTGTGCAGCCGGTTGCCCCTGCGGAAGCATAATTTGCCTGAAAGTGCGGTTGAGAATTTTTCAACCGCACTTTGGCTTTTGTACGCAGTCATATTCCTGTCATAAAAATCACCTACAATTAAGCCGACTTTCACCCGGCTTATTCGTACTTAACTTAATTGCTAGTTAACTTAAAAAGGAGATGTAACATGGCAGCAAAATCATATTATACACTAAGCCTTACCGCACTTTTGACCCTCGGCACGGTGCAAGCTGCAAGCGCTGCGCAGGAATATCCTGCGGTGTTGGCGGGGCATGTGATTTTACCGGCGGAAACCTTTGTCGCCGCCCCGAATGACGCACCGAAAAGTTTGCAGCACAGTGGTAAATTCACCACCGGCAAACGGGTTGAAACCTTACGCAGCATTGAAGGCTTGTCTGATGGTCGTCCGACTGGTATTTCCTTGCCGTTTGACGGGCAGCCGCTGCAAGGGCATTCCGGCATCAAACGTATGACCGACGGCAGTTACTGGATGTTGATCGATAACGGCGCAGGCTCGAAAGCCAATTCACCGGATTTTATGTTATATCTGACCCAATATGATGTTGATTTCGCGAAAGAGACCTTTACGCCGAAAAAAACGGTTTTCCTGCATGATCCGGATAAAAAAATCCCGTTCCATATCGTCAATGAAGCCAGCGAAAAACGTTATCTGACCGGGGCGGATCTCGATCCGGAGAGCTTTCAAATCATGGATAATCGCATTTGGATTGGCGAAGAGTTCGGACCTTATCTGATTCAAACCGATATGGACGGTAAAGTGTTGAACTTCTTTGAAACCCAAGTGGACGGCAAATTAATTCGTTCGCCGGATCATTTCACCCAACGCTTGCCGGGCACACCGAATGATAAAATCAGCTTTGAAGTGAAACGCTCGAAAGGCTTTGAAGGCATGGCGGCAGCACCGGACGGCAGCAAACTCTATCCGCTGTTGGAAGGGGCTTTATGGAACAGCGCCGCCAACAGCTATGAAAACGACGGCGGCAAAGAATATTTGCGCATTTTGGAATTTGATACGGCGAAAAAAGCGTGGACCGGCAATTTCTGGAAATATCCGTTGGAAGCCAATCACCACGCCATCGGCGATTTCAATATGATCGACGCCAAGCGTGCTTTGGTTATTGAACGCGATAACGGCGAAGGCGTGGCGGAAAAAGCCTGTGCCGCCGAGGCAAAAGATAAAACCGCTTGCTTCCCGAATTTACCGAAATTCAAACGCGTCTATCTGGTTAAGTTTGATCAGTCGAATATCGGACAGAACGTCGAAAAATTGGGTTATATTGATTTGCTTAATATTCAAGATCCGAACAAGGTCGCGAAAAAACCGCTCAGCCAAGGCGTATTTAAATTCCCGTTCTTTACGATTGAAAATGTCGACTTAGTTGATGATAAACAGATTATCGTCGGCAACGATAACAATCTGCCGTTCTCCAGCAGCCGCGATCCGAATAAAGCGGATGATAACGAATTGATTTTGTTGAATGTGGAACAGTTATTGCAGTTGAAATAACCGCACTTTGCTTTTCTCTATGAAATCATGCCTTATTCCCACCGAATAAGGCATTTTTGTTGCGCTCGTTTTTGTTGCGATCGTTGTGCAAAGTGCGGTTGGATTTGTTATCATCGTTGCCATCTTTTTTAATAAAAACAGGAACACATAACATGAGTACACTTTTTGAACACGCGCAACAACGCACCAAAGCGCCTTTTCGTTATGATATTGTCGGCAGTTTTTTACGCCCTGAAAATTTAAAATTAGCACGGGCGCAATGTAACTGCGGCGAAATCAGCCATACCGAATTAAGCATTATCGAAGATGCGGAAATTACCAAACTGGTGGCGCAGCAAAAAGCGGTCGGTTTGCATGCGGTCACCGACGGGGAATTCCGCCGCACTTTTTGGCATATGGATTTCTTGGCGGCGCTGGACGGCGTGCAGGAAGTGGAAGCGGAAAAATTTTCGGTGCAGTTTAAAGACAAAGATGTGCGCCCGAAAACCTTGAAAATCGTGGATAAAATCGATTTTTCCGCCCACCCGTTCTTACAACATTACCGCACTTTGCAACAAATCGCCGGCGATTTTCCGGTGAAATTCACCATTCCGTCGCCAAGCATGTTGCATTTGATCTGCTGCGTGCGTGCCACCGATTACCAGCCGATCGCGCGTTACCAAGACAACAATGAATTGCTGTTGGCGGATATTGCGGCGGCGTATAAAAAAGCGATTCGGGCGTTTTACGATTTGGGCTGTCGCAACTTGCAACTGGACGACACCAGTTGGGGCGAATTCTGCTCGGTGGAAAAACGGGCGGCGTATGCCGAGCGCGGTTTCGATGTCGATCAAATCGGACGGGATTACGTCAAGATGATCAACGCGGCGATTGCCGATCGTCCGGCGGATATGGCGATCACCATGCACATTTGCCGCGGCAATTTCCGCTCCACTTGGTTCTCGTCCGGCGGCTATGAGCCGGTGGCGGAAATTTTGTTCGGCAACTGCAAGGTGGACGGCTTCTTCTTGGAATATGACAATGATCGTTCCGGCGATTTCAAACCGTTGCGTTTCATTCAAGATCAGCAGGTGATTTTAGGCTTGGTCACCTCGAAGAGCGGTGAGCTGGAAGACAAAAACACCATTATTGAACGGATTAAAGAAGCGGCGCAATATGTGGACATCAACCAACTGGGGTTAAGCCCGCAGTGCGGTTTTGCCTCGACCGAAGAGGGCAATATTCTGACCGAGCAGCAACAGTGGGATAAACTGAATTTTATCCGTGAAATCAGCGAACAAGTGTGGGGCAAATAATGGTTACGGTTTACGGGATTAAAAATTGCGACACGGTCAAAAAAACCTTGGCGTGGTTGGCGGCGAATAACGTGGCGGCGCAACTGCATGACTACCGCACGGACGGCATTGACGCGGCATATTTAAGCGAAGTCGCGGCATTGTTCGGCTGGCAGGAACTGGTGAACAAGCGCAGCACCACATGGCGCAATTTGGATCAGGCGAGCAAAGACGGTTTGAATCAACAGACCGCACTTACGTTGTTGTTGGCGCAACCGACCTTGATTAAACGTCCGATTGTGTTGGGCGGCGTGCAGCCGTTAATCGGTTTTAATGCCAAGCAGTATGAAAATGTGTTCAACAGGTAAAAGTGCGGTCAGATGAAACAAACCATTATTGAATTAGCGCAGGATCTGATCCGCCGCCCGTCAATCAGCCCGCAAGATCTGGGCTGTCAGCACGTGATCGCCGAACGTTTGGCAAAACTCGGTTTTGAAATCGAATGGCTGCCGTTTAACGACACCTTGAATTTATGGGCGCGCCGCGGCACGCAAAGCCCGTGTATCGCCTTTGCCGGGCACACCGATGTCGTGCCGACCGGCGATGAAAGTCAGTGGCAATATCCGCCGTTTGCGGCGGAAATTGTCGGCGATATGCTGTACGGACGCGGTGCGGCGGATATGAAAGGTTCGTTGGCGGCAATGGTGATTGCGGCGGAAGAGTACGTTAAAGCCAACCCAAACCATGCGGGCAGTATCGCCTTTTTGATTACCTCCGACGAAGAAGCGGCGGCGACCGACGGCACGGTGCGCGTGGTCGAAACCTTAATCGCGCGCGGCGAAAAAGTCGATTTTTGCATGGTCGGCGAGCCGTCAAGTGCGGTGCGGTTGGGCGATATGATTAAAAACGGACGGCGCGGTTCGATCACCGCCAATTTGACGATTCAAGGGGTGCAAGGGCACGTTGCTTATCCGCACTTGGCGGATAATCCGGTGCATAAATCGCTGGCGATGTTGGACGAGTTGGTGAACATTGAATGGGATCGCGGCAATGAATTTTTCCCGCCGACCACCTTGCAAATCGCCAATATTCACGCCGGAACGGGCAGTAATAACGTGATTCCCGGCGAGCTGTTTGTGCAGTTTAACCTGCGCTTCTCCACTGAAATGACGCCGGAGTTGATTAAACAGCGCGTGGCGGATCTGTTGGCTAAATACGATTTGCAATACCGACTGGATTGGAATTTATCCGGTTTGCCGTTTGTCACCGAACAAGGCGAGTTTATTCAAGCGGTGAAAAGTGCGGTGCGTCAACACTTGCAGATTGAGCCGAAACTGGACACCGGCGGCGGCACGTCCGACGGGCGTTTTATCGCGCAAATGGGCACGCAAGTGGTTGAGCTTGGACCGTTAAACGCCACCATTCACAAAGTCGATGAGTGTGTCAGCTGCGAGGCGTTATATCGTTTGGGCTTAACCCACCGCCAGTTATTGCAAAACTTATTAGGGTAACGCCAATGGGGAAAATCCAGATTACCGCCGCGATGTTGACCGGCAAAACCCAAGCGCATTTAGTGCCGCTGTTTTCCCCTTATGCGGCTCATCATCGACTGCAAGCCGACGCACGGCGCGCTTTTACCGCACTTCGGCAAAGTGCGGTCAGCGCGGGTTTTGACTTGCAGCCGGCAAGCAGTTTCCGTGATTTTCAGCGGCAACAGCAAATTTGGAACGGCAAATTTTTGTGCCGGCGCAAAGTGCATGATGATCAGGGTAATCCGCTCGATTTGACGTGTCTTGACGACTGGCAGAAATGCGAAGCGATTCTGCGTTGGTCGGCATTGCCGGGCGCAAGCCGCCATCATTGGGGCACGGAAATCGATATTTACGACCCGACGCGTTTACCGCAAGGACAAGCGTTGCAGCTTGAACCGTGGGAGTACGAAGAAAACGGTTATTTCTACGACTTAACCTGTTGGCTGAACGAACAGCTACCGCACTTTGATTTCACCCTGCCGTTTCAAACCGCTTCCCTGGCGCAGGCTGAGCTGGACGTCGGGCGCGAACCGTGGCACATCAGTTACCGACCGATTGCGGAGCAATTCCGTGCGCAATTCACCCCTGAGATTTTGCTGAAGAGTTGGCAAGATGAAACCATCGAAGGCAAAGCCGTATTGCAAAACAAGCTGGATCTTATTTTCCGACGCTTTATCGGCTAGCTTGATCGCAGATGTTACTTTTGTTCCGCTATTTATTTTTTTTAATTAAAAAAATGTGATCTCGCTTTTATTTTTACGATTTTCTTAATGGAAGGGCTTGGTACTTTGTGCCAAGATCGTTTATAGTGCGCGCACTTAGTACGGTTGAGCGATTTGTCGTGCTAAAACATCAGTTGAGAGACGTATTGCACACGTAATAACAAGTATAAATCTATTTAGGAGCTATCATGTCAAGTAATCTGTTTGCCGTTGCGCAAAAGATCGGTAAAGCATTAATGTTGCCTGTGTCGGTGTTGCCGATTGCAGGGATTTTATTAGGGGTCGGTGCGGCGCACTTCAGCTGGATGCCGGATGTTGTGTCTAACCTGTTGGAGCAAGCCGGTGGTTCGGTGTTCGGGCAAATGGCGCTGTTGTTCGCTATCGGGGTGGCATTAGGTTTCACCAATAACGACGGGGTAGCGGCACTGGCCTCCGTGGTCGGTTACGGCATTATGGCGGCGACCTTGAAAGTGATGGCGCCGGTTGTCGGTGTTGAGAGCATTGATACCGGGGTGTTAGGCGGGATTTTAGTCGGGGGCGTTGCCGCTTGGGCGTTTAACCGTTTCTACCGCATTCAATTGCCTGCCTATCTCGGCTTCTTCGCCGGGAAACGCTTTGTACCGATTGTGACCGGTTCATTGGCGATTGTCTTGGGCGTCGCTTTGTCTTTAGTTTGGCCTCCAATCGGCGGTTTGATCGACACTTTCTCCCATTGGGCGGCAGAGCAGAACCCGGCGTTGGCATTCGGGATCTATGGCGTGGTTGAGCGTAGCTTAATTCCATTCGGTTTGCACCACATCTGGAACGTGCCGTTCTTCTTCCAAGCGGGTACTTGTGTGGACGCCAACGGGGTGACTCAGCACGGCGTAGTAACTTGCTTCTTATCCGCAACCGAAGTCAGCCGTACGCCGGAAATGAGTTATTTCGGCCAGTTGGCGGGTGGTTATATGTTCAAAATGTTCGGCTTACCGGCAGCGGCAATCGCGATTTGGCGTGCGGCAAAACCGGAAAACCGCGCGCGCGTCGGCGGGATCATGATCTCCGCCGCCTTGACCTCATTCTTAACCGGGATCACCGAGCCGTTGGAATTCTCTTTCATGTTCGTTGCCCCGGTGTTGTATGCGATCCATGCGCTATTGGCAGGTTCTGCTTACGTGGTTACCAATATGTTGGGCATGGTACACGGTATGACCTTCTCGCACGGTTTCATTGACTTCACCTTGTTGTCGGCAAACTCACATAAACTGTGGCTGTTCCCGGTTGTGGGCGGTATCTATGCAGTAATCTATTTCACCGTATTCACCGTGGTGATCAAAGCCCTGAACCTGAAAACTCCGGGTCGTGAAGATGAAAGCGAAAGTGCGGTTGCGGCCAGTGCTTCAAGCGGCGATGAAATGGCGGAAAATTTGGTTTCGGCTTTCGGCGGTAAAGCCAATATTAAAAGTTTAGACGCTTGTATCACCCGTTTACGTATCGGCGTTAACGATGTCAGCAAAGTGGATCAAGCGCGCTTGAAAGAATTGGGTGCCGCCGGTGTGGTTGTGGTCGGCAGCGGAATCCAAGCGATTTTCGGCACCAAATCCGAAAATTTGAAAACTGATATGGATCACTGGATTCACAAAAACTAATTTTTTGAGTTAGATTAGAATAATCTTAAAAACCTTGTACCAGTGTTGATACAAGGTTTTTTTCGTTTGAGTAAAGTGCGGTTAAATAAAGAAATGGGGATAGTTTTTTCTTAAATAATCCGCTAAACCGTTTTTGTTTATTTGCATTATTTCATTCACAAATGTATTACTGTTTATTTTACGTTTAATACTCGGAAATCCGGCTTCAAGCAGATGAGCTATATCACTCGGTTGCAATTCAAAATTGACTTTGATGCACTCTATACCTTCTTCACGCAGATAATTTGATATTTTGTTGGTAAAGGTAACAATGCAGTCAAATTGATTTTTATTTAATACATGAAGTTCGTTAATATTAATGCAATCGATGATTTCCATATCAAATATTGATGAGATCAGGGTTTTAAAATAACCAATTTTTCTTTCAGAGGCATTGCTGACAATATAAATGCGTTTTTTAATTTGATTAACGGAAAGTGAGCGTATTTCCGCTTTTTTTAGAATAAGAACAATTGTTGCAATCATATTTTTACTTAATGACTGTTGATAGTAATAACTGATTTTTTCAATTAGTAGCTTCACGTTAAAGAACAATTCACTGTGAATATCAGCCACTTTTTCTAATTTTTTATCATCAAAATCAATATTGAGTTTGCTTTGTAGAATTGAGGCGTAGATAACTTGATATATTTCCAAGAGTAAATTGTCTCTATCACCATTATAAAGACGAATTGTTTTTGTGATTTCATCAATAAAATCGGTGATAAAGCCATATAATGTAGTATCAATGGTGGTTTGTTTATGATCTTGATGATTGAGCGATGAGAGTAAAATATTCAGAAAATCTTGTTCAAATTTATAAGCGAGACCATCAATTTTTGCGCTGAAAGTGCGAAATGGAATATCGATTTGATTGCTGATAATGTGTCGCTGTTTTATCCGGTATAAGGCAATACAGAGATAAATGATAAGGTATTTTTTGGAATTATAAGACAACGTCAATATTTTTTCTATTTGTTGAAAAATAGCTTTGGCAGGCTGAATTTCATCATCGATCAAGTCTAAAAAACGAGTAATAAAGCGTTTTTCGAGCGGAAAATTGGCTTTGTGTGGAATGATAGTATTGCTGCAATCTAATTCAAGGGCATTAAAAACATGTTTGCAAAAGAACATGCGAATTGCAATTTCATCACCGGAAAGCATAAGATTTTTATTGTCTTTTAAACGAATTTCAAATTCGCCGGGTAGCGTTTTGCGTAGGATATTGAGATCGTTTTTTATCGTGCTGTAACTGACATTGATACTCTGTTTAAATGATTCAATATTAATGCGGTCAAATAGAATACTTTCTAGCGTGAGTAGTTTCACTCTTTCTGTGGTGGTCGATAGATAGCGATTAAGATGAATGTTGTTGATAAAATCAATGTAATTTTGATAACCCATTCGTGTCGTGATTTTGGCATCAATAATATGGATTTGTAGATTTTCATCTAAATAATAGTTAATTTCTTTAATGGCGCGTTTTATTGTAGAAAGTGTTTTTTGAAACTTTTCAGTCACTGTTTCGATTTTAACGGGCGAATTTTCCTGAATAAACTTGATTAAAGCTAGATTAAAATAGTTCATTTGCACCTTCGCTTGCGTTATTGTTGCAAAGAATAAAAAGCTATTCTAACCAGAAAATAGCTTTTATTACTAAATCATAATGCATGAGCGGCTAAAGTTGTGGACAACCCCGACAATAGATCTGTACTAAATCTAATTTGTCATTGAGTACGAGAATATCAGCATCTTTGCCGCTTGTTAAGCTGCCTTTTCGTTCAAGCACGCCGGCAAGGTGTGCCGGGTTTGCGCTTGCCATTTGCGCAACCGATAATAACCCTCGTTCTAAGCGTGGTAACACCGCTTTCACCGATTCTAAAAAACTCATTTCTAAATGGCGTACGTTTTCGTAGTCTGACGGATCAATTTCGCTATAGCTGCCGTCTTCATTTTCAACACGGAGAAAACCGTTGCTTTCGATTTTGAATTTTTGTTTGCGCAAGTAATGATAAAATTCGTCGCCGACAGCAAAATCGGCAAAGCCGACGCAATCGGTGGTTAAAACCAAGCGGTTATCGGTTTTTAAGCGATAGAGCAAATCGAAGGCCTCCGGTTTAATGGTCATGCCGGTTTGTTTGGCGACTTCGGCATAGGCATTTTGGTGATACATCAACGCACCGACTACACCCAATTCACGATGATGAAAGCCACGCATCGCACTATAAGAATGGGTGAAATGATTCAAATCCGCTTCTTGTATCGCTTGGGTGATTTCAGCAAAGGTGGCGGCGGTGTGTCCGGCGGCAACGGTGATATTTTGTTGTCTCAGGTGTTTAATCAAGGCTAAGCCGCCGTCTAATTCCGGTGCGAGGGTCATGGAACGGATATGCCCCCGCGCAAGCCGGTTAAACTGTTCAAAACCGGCAATGCTCGGTGATTGCAGCGCATCGTCACGCTGCATACCCAAGTATTTCGGGCTGATATAAGGCCCTTCCATATGTATGCCGATCACTTCTGCGCCATTTTTCGGTGTGGCGCTTTCGATATAATCGGCGGCTTGCTGTAATGAAGCCTCAAGAAAGGCATTCGGCATTGTGCCTGAAGTGGCTAAATAAGCGGTTGTGCCGGTGTGAACAAGATCTTTGCTCATGCGTTCTAATGAGGCGTAATCCCCTTTATGCGCGAAAGCCCCGCGTCCCCAGCCGTGAATATGAATATCAATAAAGCCAGGCTGTAAAATATATTCGCTGTAATCGATAATGTCATCACCTTGATATTGTTCACGAAACCCCGTGATTTTGCTGCCGTTGATAATTAAATAACCGCTTTTGATTGCGTCAGGCAAGACGATTTTTGATGATTTGATTGCCCATTCCATGATTAACCCTCCATTGTATTGGCTTTCTCAACCGCTCTTTGTGCGGTTTCTTCGGCTAAAACGGCACACAAGCCGATGTAATTTTCAGGGGCAAGCATCGCTGAAATTTCATCGGCGGAAAAAAGTTGTCGAATGGTGGCATTGGTTTGTAATGCGGTTGCATAATTGGATTCCGCTTCCAGCGATTGCATCGCAATTTCGTAGACGAGTTCGTGCGCCTTATCTTTGCCCAAGACCGCCACCAAATTCATCATGATTTTTTCGCTGTTGATTAGCCCGTTGGTCAGCATTACATTGTGATACATTTTTTCAGGATTAATCACAATAGTACGCGTCAGTTCTTCCGCACGCATGATAATTTCCGCCATCAGTTCAATACTTTCTTGTAATGAGGCATCAAAAATAAAGTAAGCGGAACTGTCCGCTTCAAACGGACGCGGGGAGACGTACAAGGTGGCGGTCAAGACCGAATAGAGTTTCTGCGCATTGGCAATAATGCCTTTTGCCAATTTCGGATTGACTTTTTGCGGCATGGTGCTGCTGCCGATCGTGCCTTTGGTGAAAGCCTCGGAGACTTCGGCGATTTCCTCGCTTGAAGTTTGGTACACCTCTTCCGCCATTTTATGAAAGGTGGTGGCGAGCAGCGCAAGGTTGCTGATATATTCGGTGCGGAAAATACGACTATTGCGTGACGGAATCGGCATTGGCAACATGCCGAGTTTTTGTGCGACCAAAGCTTGCACCGCTCGCCCTTTGTCCGGTGCAGCATGGAAGGCCCCGACTGCGCCGCCCATCATAATTCGAAAAACCCGTTTTTCCGCTTCTTGCAAGCGTTCGATTGCCGAGAGAAGTTCGTCAATCCAAACCGCAACCTTATAACCGTAAGTAATCGGCAAGGCGTGTTTACCGTGGGTTCTGCCCGGCATAATGGTGTGTTTATGCTGTTCGGCTAAACGGCTTAAATTCAGTAAAATATCTTTTAAGAACCCGATTAAAGTGCGGTGAAACTTTTTAACCAACAGTAAATGCCCGCTTTGCTGAATATTCTGTGTGGTTACGCCGTAGTGCACATACTTTCCGCTTTCCGTATCGCAGGCATTAATTAACACTTTGATCAGCGGCACAAAGCCGTGTCCGATCTGTTGTAATAGGTGATCCATCTCTTGTAAATCAATTTGATCGACGCGGCATTTGTCGGCAATTTTTTGCCCGACATCAGGGGGAATCAGCCCGACTTCGGATTGCGACAATGCCAATGCCGCTTCCACATCGAGCCAAGATTGAACCCGCGCTTCAAAGGTGAATAAGGCCTTCATTCCACGATCATCAATGGTTTTGCTTTTTGAATCATAGAGTGCTTTCATCGCTTATTCCTTCTCTAATGCGCCGGAAAGTTGATCATCAACGGCATTACGCACAAATTCAACATGTGGACCGAATACGATATGAATATGATTGCTGGACGGAATGAATGTGCCGAGTGCGCCGGAATCGCGAATTAATTCCATGTTCAGTTTCTTCTGATCCACGACATCAACCCGTAAGCGAGACACGCAGTTTTCAACCTGTTTAATGTTATCTTTACCGCCTAACGCGTCAATCACTAACTGTGCGACTTTGTCATACGCTTTATTGTTTAACAACGTGCTGTCGGAGGTTTCGTCTTCACGACCGGGCGTTTTAATATCAAATTTTGCAATCGCATAGCGGAACACAAAGTAGAACACCACAAAATTGACGATCCCCAACAGTACCAGATTGACCCAATTGGTGTTTTCATACATCAAGCCGAAGATCCCGAAATCAAAGATTGTACCGCGAATATAGCCGATTGAAATGCCAAGCATTTGGATTGGAATGGTGAATAAGCCGCAAAGAATGGCGTAAACAAGAAACAGTTTGGGGGCAATAAACAGGAAAGAGAATTCGAGCGGTTCGGTAATATTGCCTAAGAATGCCGTCAGCACAATGGTGAGAATAATTCCTTTGGCAAAGGGTTTATTTTTGGCGTGAGCCATGTGGTACATTGCCAAGCCGATTGCCGGAATGCGGAACAGGGTGGTTTGCATTTGCGCAGAGGCTAGATAACTGGCGAGGGTCGGCATATGTTCAGCCCAAGCGTCGCTATTTGGCCCGAGTTCAAATAAAATTTTATTCATCGCCGGCAGAATGCCGACATAGGTTTCACCGTCAATCAAATAGGTGCCACCGGCTTCGGTAAAGCGAATGGTTGAACTTAAAACGTGGTGCAACCCAAACGGAATCAATAAGCGGTTTAGCGTCATGTAGATACCCGAACCGATATTTTCCGCCATTAAAATAGTGGACAGCTTATTCATGCCAAAAGTAAACCAATCCCAAACAAAGGGGATAAGCAAGCCGATAGGAATCATTAAACCAATCGAAATGATGGCAACCGATTTTTTGCCGCTGAAAAACGCAAATGCCAGCGGCAGCTGTAAACGGTAAAAACGGTCAGTGACTTTTGCCGCCAGCAAACCGGCAATAATACCGCCAAGTGCTTCGATTTTCAGGGTGTGAATACCCAACACCATCCCTTGACCGACAAACGCCATATTCTCTTTGACCAAATCACCGGACAGTTTTAAATGGACATTCATTGAAATTAATAGCGTCAGATAGGCGATAACCGCCGCAAAAACCGCAATCCCTTTCTCTTTTTTCGACATACCATAAGCAACGCCCATTGCAAAGAGTAACGGAATATTTTGGAAAACAACGCTGGCAATCGAGCCGGCGGAGGAGAAGATGGCTTTGCATACTTCATTGCCTAAGAAGGGAAATTTGGCAATCATATAGCTTTGCCCTAAGGCACTGCAGATCCCCATAATCATACCGACAGGGGCTAACACGGCGATAGGGAGCAGGAGAGAACGACCAAAAACTTGTATTTCATCTTTAAAATTGGATTTCATAGCAATACCCTCGTCATTGATTATTACCAAGAACGAAGTTAGCTTAGCAAGCGCATTCAAAAAGATGCAATAACAAATTATGCGCCTGAATAAGCGCATAATTTATTAATACAATGAAAGGATTGGTTTGAGCAAAGTGCGGTTTAGTCTTTTTTACACAATTTCAATCTCTACACCGCTGTGCAATCCGCGCGGCAGTTGTCCGCCGCGTCTGCCGCGTTCGCCTTTGAACTTTTCCAAATCGTCCGGTTTCAGCGTGACTTTGCGTCGTCCGGCGTGGAAGATCAGGCTATTGCCCGGTTTGATTAACAGGATTCGGCTTAACAGTTCTTCGCGTGATTTGGCGTTGGCGGATGGTATGCCAATGATTTTATTGCCTTTGCCTTTTGATAAACTCGGCAAATCGGCAACAGGAAAGATCAGCATTTTGCCGATGGAGGAAATCGCAACTAATAGCATATCCTCACTCAACACCGCTTGCGGCGGCAGCACTTTGGCATTTTCGGTCAGGCTGATTAAGGCTTTACCGGCTTTGTTGCGTGAGATCAGGTCTTCAAATTTACACACGAAACCGTAGCCGGAATCGGAAGCCATTAAGTAGGCTTGCTCTTCTTTGTCCATCAACAGTTGTTCCACCACCGCCCCGCTCGGTAGGCTGAGTTTGCCGGTCAGCGGTTCGCCTTGCGAACGGGCGGACGGCAAGGAAAGCGGATCGAGGGCATAGCTGCGACCGCTACTGTCGATAAATACCGCCGCTTGGTTACTTTTGCCATTGGCGTGTTGCAGGTATTTATCACCGCTCTTATAGCTCAAGCCTTGTGCGTCGATGTCGTGTCCTTTGGCGCAACGCACCCAGCCCATTTCCGACAGAATCACCGTCACCGGTTCCGCCGGCAGCATATCGGTTTCGGAAATGGCTTTGGCTTCTGCACGTTCGACAATCGGCGAACGGCGCGGGCTGGCGTAGGTTTTGGCGTCTTGCTGAATCTCTTTTTTAATCAGGGTATTCAAGCGGCGTTCCGAACCTAAAATCAGTTGCAGTTGGTCGCGTTCTTGCGCCAGTTGGTCTTGTTCCGCTTGAATTTTGACCTCTTCCAATTTTGCCAAATGGCGTAATTTCAGATCCAAAATGGCGTCCGCCTGAATTTGGCTGAGGTTGAAGCGCTGCATTAGCACCGCTCTTGGCTCGTCTTCGTTGCGGATAATTTCGATCACTTCGTCGATATTCAGATACGCGATCATCAAACCGTCTAAAATGTGCAGGCGTGCCAGCACTTTGTCTAAGCGGTATTGCAAGCGGCGTGTAACGGTGGTGCGGCGGAAAGTCAGCCATTCGCTGAGAATCGTGTACAGGTTTTTGACCGCCGGTTTTTGATCCAAACCGATCATATTCATATTCACACGATAGCTTTTTTCCAGATCGGTGGTGGCGAACAGGTGATCCATTAACGGCTCGACATCAACTCGATTAGAGCGAGGTACGATGACGATTCGTGTCGGATTTTCGTGATCGGATTCATCACGCAGATCATCCACCATCGGCAATTTTTTATTACGCATTTGTTCGGCGATCTGCGCTATCACTTTCGAGCCGGAGGTTTGGTGTGGAAGTGCGGTCACAATCACTTCGCCGTCTTCTTTCTTCCAAATCGCGCGCATTTTGATTGAACCGCGTCCGTTTTGGTACAGTTTTGCGAGTTCCTCTTTCGGCGTGATGATTTCCGCTTCGGTCGGGAAATCAGGGCCCTGCACAATGGTTAATAATTGTTCTGGCGTGGTTTGCGGATTATCCAGCAATAGCACCGCCGCTTCGGCGATTTCATTGATGTTATGCGGCGGGATATCGGTCGCCATCCCGACCGCAATCCCGGTTGTGCCGTTCAGCAGAATGTGCGGCAGACGCGCCGGCAGATATTGCGGCTCTTCCAAGGTGCCGTCAAAATTCGGCTGATAATCGACCGTGCCTTGCCCCAATTCGGACAGTAACATTTCGGCGATTTTGGACAAACGCGATTCGGTGTAACGCATGGCGGCGAAGGATTTCGGATCGTCCGCCGCGCCCCAGTTGCCTTGCCCGTCCACCAGTGGATAGCGGTAGGAAAACGGCTGCGCCATCAACACCATCGCTTCATAACAGGCACTGTCGCCATGCGGGTGAAATTTCCCCAACACATCGCCGACGGTACGCGCCGATTTTTTGTATTTGGCGGCGGCGTTCAGCCCCAGTTCCGACATCGCATAAATAATCCGCCGCTGCACCGGCTTCAATCCGTCGCCGATAAACGGCAGCGCGCGATCCATAATCACATACATCGAATAGTTTAAATAGGCTTTCTCGGTGAAATGCCCCAGTGGCATTTGCTCTACGCCTTCATAGTTGATGATTTGCTCCATTGCTTTCTCTTTGTTTAATTGTCGTTATTACGGAGTGATCGCCGTATCGCTGATTTTGCCGGAATAAAGGGTTTTATTCTCTTCGCCCTCAACGATCAACTGTCCGAGTGTGCCTTTGTGCATCGCGCGGAAAATCGCGTGATCCAAAATGGTGTAGCTGCCGGGCACCGGGAAAGTGGCTTCGGCAATGGTGGCACCGCCAGCCGGGATCATGGTGGTTTGCACATTGTGATTCAACAGCGAACCGCCTTCCACCCGCACTTGATCGAAAATGCTGCCGACGATATGCAGGGATGACATCAGATTCGGTCCGGCATTGCCCAGATAAAACCGCACTTTCTCACCGACCTTGGCTTTAAGTGCGTTTTCGCCCGCAATCGCCCCGACATGCCCGTTAAACACCACGTAATCGGCGCGTTCATCAATCGCTTTGTTCATATCAAACGCTTGCAAGCCGGGCTCGCCAAAGGCGCCACGGGTATAAAACTCGCTTTGTACGATATAAAATTCTTTATCGACCGCCGGTAAGCCCGCTTTCGGTTCGACCAAAATCAAGCCGAACATGCCTTTACCGATATGCACCGCCATCGGCATGGCGGCACAGTGATACAGATATAATCCGGGTTTTAACGCTTGGAAGGCAAAGGTTGAAATGCGTCCGGGCGCAGTCAGGCTGGCCGTTGCACCGCCGCCGGGACCGGTGACTGCGTGCAGATCGAGGCTGTGCGGCAATTTGGAATCGGCTGGATTGGCGAGTTGGATTTCCACTTGATCGCCTTCGCGCACCCGAATAAACGGACCGGGCGCACTGCCGTTGAAAGTCCAGTATTTGAACTCCACTTCGTCCATCAGTTGCATCACTTTTTCTTCAACCCGCAATTTGACCAGCACTTTTGCCGAATAATCACGTCCGGTTGGCGGAGCGGCATTCGGGGCGAAGCCTAATTGCGCTTCAATCGTCGGCAAGTCATGGGCGGAGTCGGTGGCAACCGCACTTGGGGCTTGGGTTTGCTGTGCCAAAGTGATTTTCGGTATCACTAAGGAGGCGGACAATGCTGCGCTTGCAGCAGTCAATAGGGTGCGTCGTTTCATTTTGCTCTCCTTACGCTTATAGCGCCAATTCGGCTTGATCGCCGTTGCTTTGCAGCCAGTTTTTACGATCTTCCGAGCGTTTTTTCGCCAGCAGCATATCCATTAACTCCAATGTTTGATCAACGCTTGTTTCACCTTCGCCGACCGCACTTTGATCCAGAATATCGCCGGTTTGATAGGTCAGCTGCACTAAACGGCGGGTGTTCGGATCCATGGTGGTTTCGCGCAGTTGTAGCGGATTCATTTCGCCCAAGCCTTTAAAGCGTTGTACGTTCGGTTTGCCGCGTTTGCCTTTTAAGCGATCCAAAATACCTTCTTTTTCGCCCTCGTCTAAGGCATAAAATACCTCTTTGCCCAGATCGATCCGATACAGCGGCGGCATTGCCACATACACATGTCCTTGTTGCACCAATTTCGGGAAGTGGCGCAGAAACAGGGCGCAGAGCAAGGTGGCGATGTGCAAACCGTCGGAGTCCGCATCGGCGAGGATACAGATTTTGCCGTAACGCAGTTGCGACAGATCGTCGCTGTCGGGATCGATCCCCAAGGCGACGGCAATATCGTGAATTTCGTTGGACGCCAACACTTGGTCGGACGCCACTTCCCAAGTGTTGAGAATTTTACCGCGTAACGGCAGGATCGCTTGGAATTCACGGTCGCGCGCCTGTTTTGCCGAGCCGCCGGCGGAATCCCCTTCGACCAAAAACAGTTCGGTTTTAGCCAGATCCTGACTGCTGCAATCGGCGAGTTTGCCCGGTAAGGCAGGGCCGCTGACCAATTTTTTACGCACCACTTTTTTTGCCGCGCGCAAACGGCGTTGTGCCGAGTTGATCGCCATTTCCGCCAGCAGTTCCGCCTGCTGTACGTTTTGGTTGAGCCATAAACTAAAGGCGTCTTTCACCGTGCCGGCGACAAAAACCGCACTTTGGCGTGATGACAAACGCTCTTTGGTTTGTCCGGCGAATTGCGGATCTTGCATTTTCAGCGACAGCACATAAGCGCAGCGCTCCCAAATATCATCGGCGGTCAATTTCACCCCGCGCGGCAACAGATTGCGGAATTCGCAAAATTCGCGCATGGCATCAAGCAAACCTTGGCGCAAGCCATTAACATGGGTGCCGCCTTGTGGCGTTGGAATTAAATTGACATAACTTTCGCCCAACAAGTCACCGCCGTCAGGCAGCCACATCAGCGCCCAAGTGACCGCTTCGCTGTCGCCGCTGAATTCGCCGACAAACGGAATGTCGGGAATAGTGCTAACGTCCTGTACGCTCTCTTGCAGGTAATCGGACAAGCCGTCTTGATAGCACCAACTCTCTTGCGTGCCATTGACTTTATCAATAAAGCTGATTTCCAATTTCGGACACAGCACCGCTTTGGCGCGCAACAAATGGGTTAAGCGCTGCACGGAAAATTTGGCGGAATCGAAATATTTCGGGTTTGGCCAAAAACGCACGGTGGTGCCGGTGTTGCGCCGCCCGCAGCTGCCGATCACTTGCAGTTCTTCGATTTTTTTGCCGTTGGCAAAGGCGATTTTGTAGATTTCGCCGTTGCGTTTCACCGTCACTTCGACCCGATCCGACAATGCATTCACCACCGAAATCCCCACGCCGTGCAAACCGCCGGAGAACTGGTAATTTTTATTGGAGAATTTGCCGCCGGCGTGCAGTTTGGTCAGGATCAGTTCGACCCCGGAGATTTTCTCAATCGGGTGAATATCCACCGGCATACCACGCCCGTTATCAATCACTTCCAATGATTGATCTTCATGTAAAATCACTTCGATTTTGTCGGCGTGTCCGGCGAGGGCTTCATCAACGCTGTTGTCGATCACCTCTTGTCCCAAGTGGTTCGGACGCGTGGTGTCGGTGTACATGCCGGGACGCAGTTGTACCGGTTCCAGATCTTTCAGAACGGTAATATCGTCGGCTTGGTAATTGGATGTGGTTGCCATATCAACTTCTTTATTATTTCAAGGTTAAAAATAAGGATAATTCTATCAAACCCGAAGGGGATCAGGGAATCTTAATTCTCGCTTTAAGCCGGAAAGGTGTTTTAATTTGAGTTGGCTACGGAAAAAGTCTTTTTACATTTAGCGTTTCCCGATAAAATACATATACTTTCATTACGTGATTATTCATAATTAATTTTAAAAGAAAACACATAACTTTAACGGTATCAGAAAAAATGAATCTGATTAAAATCCTGCTGACTACAGGCGTATCACTGATGTTGAGTGCTTGTCAGGGCGATGGTATAAAAAAATGGAACAATACCACAGGCGCTTCGCCTGTGATGCGTGTCGGCAGTGATACGGAAAATGTGGTTAAAATCTCTTATGCGCTCGGCGGCGCGCAAGGCGCGGAGCAGAATCAAGATCACGCTGTCCGCTTGCAGCAAGCCAGAGATTGGATCAATCGGATTGGCGCCGAAAGTATCACCGTTGAAGAGTTGCAGCCGATTGAATTAAAGAATATCGATACCGTCAATCCGAATGCCTACCTGTATATTGATGAATACAGCGTCCGTTTGGGCAAAGTGCGGATCGGGAAAGGGAAGTATCACCATTTGAGGATTGCCGCGCTGGGTTCCGGCGATAAACAGCATATTTATTCCGACTTAACCGTCTATAATTGCCGCGAACGCAAAAGTGTGACGGCAATTGTTTATACCTACACCGCCAACAACGGAGAAACCAAAGCGTTTGCGCCGCAACCCAAATGGCATGAACCCGGCCGTGGTAGTGCGCAGCGTTGGCTATTAAACGCGGTCTGTTCCGCCACGTTGATAAAAGAAGAAGACGATTCCCCGGTTGTGGGTTACAGCGTGCTATTGAATAAATTAACGGATGATTTTTAATTAAGCCGACGCGCATAGAGTATGGCATAATAATCAGTATGATGTGCTGTGTTGAAAAAAGGACACCGGTGTGGCGCTAGATTTCAATTATTCTATCTATATTCAGTTTTTTATCGGCTTGGTGGCAGTGGTCAATCCCTTTGGCGTGCTGCCGATTTTCGTTGGTATGACGTCTAACCAATATGAAGCCCAACGCAATAAAACCAATTTAACGATGTGCATTTCGGTGGCGGTTATTTTGTTGACCAGCCTGTATCTGGGGCAGATTATTCTCAATTTGTTCAATATTTCCCTCAACGCTTTCCGTATTGCCGGCGGGATTTTGATCGTCTCGATTGCGATGAGCATGATCAGCGGGAAACTGGGCGAACAAAAACAGAATAAAGAAGAGAAAAGTGCGGATCTGTCCGATTACGGCAATATCGCGGTGGTGCCGCTGGCAATGCCGATTATGGCGGGGCCGGGCACGATCAGCTCGACCATTGTGTGGGCATCGCGCTATCACACTTGGTTGGATTTTATCGGTTTCACTATCGCGATTTTACTGTTTTCCCTGTTTTGTTATTTCCTGTTCCGCTCCGCGCCGTTTGTGGTTAAAACGCTCGGTTCGACCGGCAGCAATGTGGTCACGCGGATTATGGGCGTGATCTTGATGGCATTAGGCATTGAGGTGGCGGCGGCAGGGATCGGCAATCTCTTTCCGGGTTTGGTGCAGTGATGAAAACATTCTCTTTAATCGGCAGATTTAAGCGCTCCCCCTTAAAGTGCGGTTTGCGTTATGCGTTGTTTTTGTTGTGTTTCGCTTCCTTGGGCGGTTGCGATTGGTGGGCGCGATTAACCGGCGGGCAACCTGAAGATGTCGCGCCGAAAACCGAGCCGTCGCTAGACGAAAACCGTCAGTTGTTAAAACGCGGGCTTTATCTTCCGGCATTTAATTTGTCGCCGCCGCAGCCGTATGACGAGCTGCAATTGCCGCTATGGCAAGATTTGTATGAAGGGTTGGTGCGCATTGATAAACACGGCAAGTTGCAGCCGGCGGCAGCCGAATCTTGGCAGCGGCAGGATGATAAAATCTGGACGTTCCATTTGCGTCCTGATTTGCGTTGGTCAAATGGCGAACGGCTAACGGCACAGGATTTTGTGCAAAGTTGGTATGCCTTAGCGGTGCAAGGGGCGGATAATCCGCTCAGCGGCTATTTGCGTTTTATGGCATTGGAAAATGTCGAAGCGGTGTTGAAAAAAGAGGTCGGGGTGGAAATGCTCGGTATTAAAGCGCTCGACGAAAAAACCTTGCAACTGACCTTATCGCAAGCGGTGCCGTATTTGCCGCAAATGCTCGCTCATATTGCCTTATCGCCGCTGTATCAAGGCGAAGATAATGGTACGTTGGTGACAAACGGGGCTTACCATGTTTTATATAGTGGCGAAAAAGCGTTGCTATTGGAAAAAAATCCGTTTTATTGGGATACAAAAAATGTCGCCTTCCGTAATGTCAGTTATTCAGCGCTGGCAGCGGAAAATACGGATGATCAGGCGGAATTAGCGGCGTTGGATCTGTTTCCGCAAGTGGCAAATAATGCGGATTTGAGCAGGGGTTCTTCTCACATGCGAAGTATTCGACTGCCGTCATTATGTAATTATTATTATGAATTCAATTTCCGTCATCCGCAATTAAAGCAAAGTGCGGTACGCAAAGCGCTTGCCGGCATGATTTCGCTGCCGGAGATCGTAAATACGCTGCCCGGCAGCCGTGCCAATGCGAAGTTTTTGCCACGTCAAATGCAAGATCAAGAAAATACGGACGGATGGTCGCCAATCATTGTGGAACAGTTGTTGGCACAAGCCGGAGTTAACAGCCAAAATCCGCTGCGTTTACGTTTGGGTTATGATCAGCAGGGGATTCATCCGCAAATCGCAGAAAAACTGATTCGGATGTTGTCGCAATCGGATTTAATTCAAATTCAAGCGGAAGCCTTGACTCGTCAGCAGCTATTGGAACGGCGGGCGAACGGGGATTTTGATCTGATCCGTTCCGGTTGGTGTGCCGATTATCATGACCCGTCGGCGTTTTTCAGTATTCTGCATAGTCAAAGCGGGAATAATAAAATGGCGTTTGCCGATCCGCAGGTGGATGAATGGTTGCAAAAAAGTGTTGAAAGTGCGGTCACAGAAGCCGAGCGGCAACAACTTTATCAACAACTGGAAACCTTCATCAATCAAGAACAGCTGGTGCTGCCGTTGTTCCAATATTACGACCGCTATTGGATAAAAACCGATTTGGCGGGTTACGAAACCGGCAATAGTGTGATTTACAGTCAGGATTTATACCGGCGGGTTGGGAAGTAATCTAAGTGCGCATTTCAATGCGCTCTCAGGCTGATGACAAAGTCGTTTTCTCTCATAATTTCCCTCCCTCCGTATACGGAGGGAGGTGTCCGAAGGACGGAGGGAGGCATAAATCATTTTAAAAATGAATATGTTGCATTTTTATATTACCCCTCCCTCCCCATTTTTCTTGCGAAAAATGGTACTCCCTCCGCACGCGGAGGGAGAGAGGTAAGTTTGTCAGCAATCTCAAGTGCGGTTAAACCGCACTTTTGGCGGATGATAAAGTCTCTTTCTTTAATAATTTCCCTCCCTCCGTATACAGAGGGAGAGAAGTAAGTTTGTCGGCAATCTGAGGGCGCATTGAAATGCGCCCTTTCTGTGTAATGCTTGTGTGTAATTATTTGTGGTGGGATTATCGCTGGCAAGAACAACACACGCCATGGTCGTGATGGTGTTCCGATTCATCATGTACAATCAAATGTCCCATTTTTTCCGCTTTGGTCGCCAAGTACGCCGTGTTATAGCGATTTTCGCCGACATTGAGCGGCACCCGTTCCACCACATTAATCCCGGCTTGGCGCATGGTGTCGATTTTATTCGGATTATTGGTCAGCAACCGCACTTGCGTCACGCCCAATAACTCAAATATATCGGCGCACACCGCAAAATTACGTTCGTCGGCGGCAAAACCAAGCGCTTCGTTAGCCTCAATCGTATCCAAACCCTGATCTTGCAGGGAATAAGCCCGGATCTTATTGATAAGCCCGATACCACGCCCCTCTTCGCGGTGATAAATCAACACCCCGCGTCCGGCTTGGCTGATTTGGGTCAAGGCGGTTTCCAGCTGAAAACCGCAATCGCATTTTAAGCTGTGCAGCGCGTCGCCAGTGAGGCATTCGGAATGAATGCGCGCCAACACCGGCTCGTCACTGTTGCCAATATCGCCCATCACCAACGCCACGTGTTCTTTATGCGTATCGGGAAATTCGAACCCGACCATACGGAAAATACCGAATTTGGTCGGTAATCTCGCTTCTGCAACTAATTGAATTTTAGACATAACCACGATTCCTCTATTTTTATTATTCGTTAGCAGCATAAGTATAGCGCCTTTCCCGAGTGTTGCTTATCTCTTTTTTTGATATAGATCCGATAGCCGTGACTGATTAAGACTAATCGATGATTTTGTCGAATGAATAGACCACTTTTTTGCAAGAACGTGCGTTGCGTTAAAGAAAAATAGTTTGATTTTAGGTAAAATCGGCAAAAAACAACGAAGGAGTAGGAAATGTATTATTACGGTTTGGATATCGGCGGTACAAAAATTGAGTTGGCGGTATTTAATCAAAAATTGGAAAAATTGCATTCGGAACGAGTGGATACGCCGAAAGAGGATTATTTGGAATGGATTGAGGCGGTTGCCGGCTTGGTTGAAAGAGCCGACAGCCGTTTTGACTGTAAAGGCACGGTGGGGATTGGTTTGCCCGGTTTTGTGAATGCGGAAACCGGCTTGGCGGAAATTACCAATATCCGTGCGGCGGATAATCGTCCGATTCTTTTTGATTTAAGCCGACGGCTTGAGCGCGAAGTGCGGGCGGAAAATGACGCCAACTGTTTCGCCTTATCAGAAGCATGGGCGGAAGAAAACCAGCAATATCCTTTTGTATTGGGCTTGATCTTAGGCACGGGTTTTGGCGGCGGTTTGGTATTTAACGGTAAAGCCCATTCCGGGCATATCGGCATGGCGGGCGAACTGGGACATATGCAACTTAATTATCACGCGTTAAAGCTGCTCGGCTGGGATAAAGCGCCGATCTACGAGTGCGGTTGCGGTAATCGCGCCTGTTTGGATACCTATTTGTCAGGGCGCGGCTTCGAGATGTTATACCGTGATTTAGAGGGCGAAGCATTGTCGGCAAAAACCATTATCGAACGTTTTTATGCCAATGATGAAACTGCGCTCAAATTCGTGCAGATGTTCGTCGAATTGGCGGCGATCAGTATCGGTAATATCATTACCGCACTTGACCCGGATATGATTGTGTTGGGCGGAGGCTTATCGAATTTTGATTATTTATACGAGGCGTTGCCGAAAGCGTTGCCGGCGCATTTAATGCGAAGTGCGGTCGTGCCGGTGATCAAAAAAGCCAGATACGGCGATTCCGGCGGGGTGCGTGGTGCGGCGGCGTTGTTTATGAGCCGCTAATATTTTTCCCTCCCTCTATTCTTCGGACAGACCCTCCGTTGGCGGAGGGAGGGAAGAGCAATATATCAAAGTACGCCGCTTGCGGTTTCTAAAATTACCTTGCCTTCACGCACCGTCAGTTTTTTCACCATACTCTTGATCAGATTCTGGGTTTGATTGTCGGCGTCCAAGGTATACACCGGAAATTGGTTTAGCAAGGTTTGCAGCGTGCCGTTCAGCATTGGCATAATCAGTTGCAATTGAGCCGCGTATTGTTGCGGCTCGGACGACCAACGCAGTATACGCAGATTTTTCAGATAAACCGAACCTTGCTCGGCGTTATATTCCGGTTCGACATCAAACGCCAAATTAATCCGGCTGTCGAATTGTTTGTCATTGTATTTAAAACCGGCGCTGACAATCCCGTCCAGCTCGATTTTATTGCTGTCGTTCTGCCCGACTTTTGCTTGCATTTGATCCACTTGATAGCGGATATTAATAATGCCGGGCAGATTGAATTGATCATTAAAGCCCAGTTTTTGCGCTAAATAATGGTTGATTTGCGCTTCGCTGATTTCAAAATTGCCGGCTTTACTTGATAGCGATACCAACAGCAACAGTAAGGCAAAAAACGGGGCGAATAGCATTTTGCTGGTGCGCATTTGCAGCATAAAATATCCTTGAAGGTTTAATTTGATCAAAAAAAAAGATAGAATGAAGCCATTTTACACAACACTCCGGATAACCGCTTGGTTTTGACTTTATAAGGAATGCTATGAAACACTCTATCACAAAAGCCGCATTATTATCAGCCGCACTGGTTTTGACCGCATGTAGCAATTTGACCGGCGAAAGCGCGACAAGTTCAACCTCGTCTGCCGCCGACACGGCACTGGCACAGTCTTTTGCCCAATTGGAGCAAGCGGCAGCCGCGCAAAACAGCTTTCAATACCAATTGGACAACGATGTGTATAAAGCCTATTTAAGCGGCGGCAGTATCACTTACGCGACTCAACAAACCAACGATGGCAATAGCAAAGTATTCTATAGAAACGGAAAGTTGTACGGCGTACAAGATTCCGGCGGCAACTATGAATTTGACGCTGCCGGTAAATTAATTGTTGCCCTGAATAGCAGTGGCAAGCCCCTTGATTTATCGGCGGATGCGTTAGCCAAAAAACAAACCGAGCTGACCGCACTTGGCAAAAAATTAGCCGCAATGCTGGGTACTAATGCCGCGGATCGCGGGGTAGGCGCAGTGCGCACCGGCGGCGATGCTAAATTGAATTACTTATGTATTGCTAAAATCCAACAAGTGGCGTCGACCAAACGCGTGTTCCGCAGTTCGGCGAATAAAGCCAACAGCAGCAGCCGTTTGACTGCCGATGTGCGTTTGAACGGCAACCAATTCTATAATATGGATTGCCAGTTGCAAGGCGAGCGTGTTGCCAGTCTGACGCTGACTAAAAAATAATTGAGTTGGGATAGGCGGCAAAGAGCGGTCTGGCGCCAGACCACTCTTTTCACTTACTCTATGAAAAGCTTAACAGAAACGATTAATCAGGTTTTAAGCGACAATAAAGCGGCACGGGTGGTGTCGTTTTATTTTGGCAATAAAAAATATTGGCTGAAACAGACCGAACGCACGCGCGGCTTTATGCGCTTGCTCAAAACCAATCCGCAACAGGCGTTACGACACGAAGTACAAGCGTTACAATATTTGAATAAAGTCGGCGCGCCTTGTGCGAAATTGGTCGAATTCGGTGATGATTACTTAGTGTTGCAAGATGTCGGGATGACCGCCAATCAATGGTTGCACAACACCGCGTTTGATCAAACGCAAAAACAGCGGGTGTTGAATGATTGTGCCGTTGCCTTGGCAGAACTGCACCGATTAGATTTGGTGCACGGCAGACCGGCAACCCGTGATATGGGGTGGGATAATGGCAAAGTGCGGTTTATTGATTTTGAATCGAAGCTGGATATTCGACGCTTGCAATGGAATAAAATCCGCGATTTATTGATTTTTATTCATGATCTGTATCGCAACGGCACGCTTTCGCAAACGATGATTGAAAGTGCGGTAGCGGAATATCGTCGCCATGGCGGTGAAACGGTGTGGCGGCAAGCGATTCAATTGGTGAATAAACGTCGGATGTTATACTGTTTATTCAAGCCGTTTTATCCGATTGCCGGTAAAGATTTATTGGCGAGCTTGAAACTATTCGAATATCTGTTGGGAGAAACTTCAGTATGAAATGGATTGTGTTAATACTTTGCGTTTTGTCGATCGCTGCTTGCAGCAATAGCGGAGTAAACGGCAGTATCGGCGGTGGCAGCCTTGGCGTCGGCGGCTCTATCGGCATTTCCGGCGGTATCGGTTTTTAAAGGATTGGCTTTTAAAACCGCACTTTGCATGGCACAATGCAAGAAAACCGATTTAAAATGGCTTTTCTTGCGTTGGAAACTTGCTATTTGATAACGAAGTCATTACAATACGCGCATATTTTCGGACGCGGGGTGGAGCAGCTTGGTAGCTCGTCGGGCTCATAACCCGAAGGCCGTCGGTTCAAATCCGGCCCCCGCAACCAATTGAAACCGCACTTGTGGTTTTAATCGAAGCCAGATGTAACGGGGCTTTACTTTCGATTACGTTAGTAAAACCGGTTCAAGCCTATGAAGCCCCGATATGGGGTTTTTTTGTGCAACAATTTTGACTGTTCAGCCGGTGCTGGACAATGAAAATGGGCGATTAGCCCTTTTTTTATATCTTATTTTTTTCGTGTGTTATCTCAATCGGGGGTTGTCTTGGCAACATTGGAACAAAAAATACAGGAACTGGTGCTGGATTCTGTCGAAGCACTCAACTGTGAATTAGTCGGCATTGAATGTCAGCGCAGCGGACGTTTTTTGACCGTGCGCGTTTATATTGATAAAGACGGTGGCGTGAGTGTCGATGATTGTGCCGATGTCAGCCGTGAGGTGAGCGCGATTATGGACGTGGAAGACTTAATCGCCGACAAATATAACTTGGAGGTTTCCTCCCCCGGCTTGGATCGACCGCTGTTTACCTTAGAACACTATCAGCGTTTTATCGGGCGGCAAGTGGCGGTGCATTTGCGCGTGCCGGTGTTGGATCGCCGTAAATGGAGCGGCAAGTTGGAAAGTGTCGCAGGCGATATGATAACCCTGACAGTTGATGGCAATCCGCAGGTTTTTGCCTTTGGTAATATCCAAAAAGGCAACATTATTTATCAATTTAAGAATTGACGCAGCACGGCAGGCGACGCTTGCATTGATGAAAACGAGATTTTATTTAGAGGCAAAAATGAGTAAAGAAATTTTAATGGCGGCGGAAGCCGTTTCAAACGAAAGATTGTTACCACGCGAGAAAATTTTTGAAGCGTTGGAAAATGCGTTGGCGATTTCGACCAAGAAAAAGCGTGAAATGGATATTGATGTCCGCGTATCCATTGACCGCAAAACCGGCGATTTCGAAACCTTCCGCCGTTGGTTAGTGGTGGAAGAAGTGACCGCGCCGACCAAAGAGATTACACTGGAGGCGGCGCGCTACGAAGATCCGGAAATTCAATTAGGCGATTATGTTGAAGACGAAATCGAGTCGATTGCCTTCGACCGTATCACCATGCAAACCGCACGCCAAGTGATTAGCAGCAAAATCCGTGAAGCGGAACGCAACAAAGTATTGGAGCAATTCCGCAGCCAAGAAGGTGAAATCGTGACCGGCGTGGTGAAAAAAGTCAGCCGTGATGTGATCCAGCTTGATTTGGGCAACCAAGCGGAAGCGGTGATCATGAAAGAAGATATGTTGCCGCGTGAAAATTTCCGCCCGGGCGACCGAGTGCGTGGCGTGCTGTATCAAATCAAGCCGGAATCGAAAGGGGCGCAATTGTTTGTAACCCGGGCCAAACCGGAAATGATTATCGAGCTGTTCCGTATCGAAGTGCCGGAAATCGGCGAAGAGCTGATCGAAATCAAAGGCGCGGCGCGTGATCCGGGGTCGCGTGCCAAAATTGCGGTGAAAAGCAATGACCGCCGCATTGATCCGGTCGGCGCATGTGTCGGTATGCGCGGTGCGCGCGTGCAGGCGATCACCAACGAATTAGGCGGTGAGCGTGTCGATATTGTGTTGTGGGACGATAATCCGGCGCAGTTTGTGATTAATGCCATGGCACCTGCCGATGTCAGTTCAATCGTGGTGGACGAAGATAAACATGCGATGGACATCGCAGTGGAAGCGGCGAATTTAGCGCAAGCAATCGGACGCAACGGTCAAAACGTGCGTTTGGCAACCCAATTGACCGGCTGGACGCTGAATGTGATGACCACCGATGAATTAGCGGAAAAACACCAAGCGGAAACCGGTAAGTCGTTGAATCTGTTTGTACAACATTTGGATATCGATGAAGATTTCGCCGGGTTGTTGGTGGATGAAGGCTTCAGCAGTTTAGAGCAAATCGCGTATGTGCCGAGCGAAGATCTGTTAGAAATCGACGGCATGGATGAAGATTTAGTCGAAGAGTTGCGCAACCGTGCCAAAAACGCGCTGACAACCATCGCTTTGACCGAGCAGGAAAAATTGACCCAGTCCAATATTCAGCCCGAGCTGTTGGAATTGGACGGCATGGATCGTCATTTAGCCTTTAAATTAGCGGAAAAAGGTATTACCGACCTGGAAGAATTGGCAGAGCAAAGTGTTGATGACCTGTCGGATATTGAAGAATTAAGCGCGGAGAAAGCGGCAGATTTAATTATGGCGGCGCGCAATATCTGCTGGTTCAACAATGCGGAATAATTAGGGGAAAAATATGAGTAAAACAGTTAAACAACTTGCTAACGAGATTAGCACCCCGCTTGAACAGTTATTAAAACAACTTGCCGATGCCGGTATTAATAAAAAAGAAAGCGATCCGATTACGCTGGAAGAAGAAGGTCAGTTACTGAAATCGCTGAGCGGTGAAAGCGTAAAACCGAAAAAATTAACCTTACAGCGCAAAGAACGCAGCACCTTGAAAATTGCCGGCACTGGCGGCAAAAGCAAAGAAGTGCAAGTGGAAGTGCGCAAAAAACGCGTGATCAGCCCGACTTCAACCGAAGATCTCGCCAAGAAAAAAGCGGAAGAACAAGCGCGTTTAGAAGCGGAAGCACAAGCCAAGCGTGCGGCGGAAGAAAAAGCCAAAGCGGAAGCCGAAGCGAAGGCAAAACGTGAAGTGGAAGAAAAAGCTAAGCGCGAAGCCCGGCAAAAAGCGTCGTCAAGTGCGGTTAAAGCCGAAACGGAAAGTAAAAAAGCCGATCCGGAAAAAGAGAAGTTAAAAGCCGAAGAAGCGGAATTGCGTCGTAAAGCGGAAGAATTAGCGGCACAAAAAGCGGAGGAAAAAGCCCGTCAAGCAGCAGAAGAGGCACGCCGCTTAGCCGAAATGAGCGCAAGCAAAGAAGAGCCGGCAAAAGCGGATGATTCTGTGGTGGTGGATGCACATTTGACTTCACGTTATGCGCAAGAAGCAGAGGACGAAGAAACCCGTCGCACCGAAGGGCGTGGCCGTAATAATAAGAAAATCAATAAAGCCAAAAAAGGCGGACGTGATGACGACACCAATAAAACCGAGCGTGAAGCCAACCGTCGTAACCAGAAAAATATCCGCGGCGGTAAAAACCAGAAACGCGGCAGCTCGTTACAGCAAGAATTCACCAAACCGGCACAACCGGTGAACCGTGAAGTGGTGATCGGCGAAACCATTACGGTCGGCGAATTGGCGGCGAAAATGGCGGTGAAAGCGACCGAAGTGATCAAAACCATGATGGGTATGGGCGCAATGGCAACCATTAACCAAGTGATCGATCAAGAAACCGCACAATTGGTTGCGGAAGAAATGGGACACAAAGTGGTGTTGCGCCGTGAGAACGAATTGGAAGAATCCCTGTTGAGCGATCGCGATAATAATGCGGTTGAAGTGACGCGCGCGCCGGTGGTGACCACTATGGGACACGTTGACCACGGAAAAACCTCGTTATTGGATTACATTCGTAAAAGTAAGGTGGCTTCCGGCGAGGCGGGCGGCATTACCCAGCATATCGGTGCTTACCACGTTGAAACCGATAATGGCATGATTACGTTCTTGGATACCCCGGGACACGCCGCCTTTACTTCCATGCGCGCGCGCGGGGCGAAAGCGACGGACATCGTGGTATTGGTGGTGGCTGCCGATGACGGTGTAATGCCGCAAACCATCGAAGCGATCCAACACGCCAAAGCGGCACAAGTGCCGTTGGTGGTGGCGGTGAATAAAATCGATAAACCGGAAGCCGATCCGGATCGTGTGAAAAATGAATTGTCGCAATACGATGTGATTTCAGAAGAGTGGGGCGGTGATACCCAGTTTATTCACGTTTCCGCCAAACAAGGTTTGGGAATTGATGAGCTGTTGGAAGCGATTTTGATTCAATCCGAAGTCTTGGAGTTGACCGCGGTTACCGACGCAATGGCGAGCGGGGTGGTGATCGAGTCTTATTTGGATAAAGGACGCGGTCCGGTAGCGACGGTCTTAATCCAATCCGGTACGTTGCGTCGCGGTGATATTGTATTGTGCGGCTTGGAATATGGCCGTGTGCGTGCAATGCGTGATGAAAACGGTAAAGAAATCGAGCAAGCCGGCCCTTCAATTCCGGTGGAAATTTTAGGACTTTCCGGTGTACCGGCTGCCGGTGATGAGGCGACGGTGGTGCGTGATGAGAAGAAAGCGCGTGAAGTGGCATTACATCGTCAAGGTAAATTCCGCGAAGTCAAACTGGCGCGTCAGCAAAAAGCCAAACTGGAAAATATGTTCACCAACATGACCGAAGGCGATGTTGCGGAAGTGAATATCGTGGTCAAAGCCGATGTTCAAGGCTCGGTGGAAGCGATTTGCCAATCGTTGGTCGAGTTGTCAACCGACGAAGTGAAAGTGAAAATCGTTGGTTCCGGCGTGGGCGGTATCTCTGAGACCGACGCGACCTTGGCCGCGGCGTCAAATGCGATTTTGGTCGGCTTTAACGTGCGTGCCGACGCCTCGGCGCGCCGTGTGATTGAAGCGGAAAATATCGATTTGCGTTACTACTCGGTGATCTATGACCTGATCAACGAAGTGAAAGCGGCAATGAGCGGTATGCTGGCGCCGGAATTCAAGCAACAAATTATCGGCTTGGCGGAAGTGCGTGATGTGTTCCGTTCACCGAAACTGGGCGCAATCGCCGGTTGTATGGTGACCGAGGGTGTGGTGAAACGTAACAACCCGATCCGTGTGTTGCGCGATAACGTGGTGATTTACGAGGGCGAATTGGAATCCCTGCGCCGCTTTAAAGACGATGTCAACGAAGTGCGTAACGGCATGGAGTGCGGTATCGGCGTGAAAAACTACAATGACGTGCGGGTCGGCGACCAAATCGAGGTGTTTGAAACCATCGAGATTAAACGCAGTATTTAATCGCAAGGTTAGATTGCCGTGCACGTTTTTCAGCGTACACGGTTAAACACAGATGAGGGGCTTTGCCCCTGCCGAATCGGTTTGTCAGCAATGTAAGGGCGGATTAGATATCCGCCCGTTTACCAAGTGCGGTATAAACACTTAATCTACAATGGAAAAATGCGATGTGCAGCTTGGGCGGATATCTAATCCGCCCCTACTTTATTCGAAAACACCGCACTTTCGCTATGATGGAAAAATAAAATGGCAAGAGAATTCAGCCGCTCGCAAAGAGTGGCGCAAGAGATAAAAAAAGAGATCGCGTTGATTTTGCAACGCGAAGTCAAAGATCCGCGTATCGGCATGGTAACCGTGTCCGACGTAGAACTGTCGCGCGATTTGGTGTACGCCAAGGTATTCGTGACCTTCCTGTTTGACCAAGACGAGCAAGCGGTGCAACAAGGTATGGACGGTTTGCATAAGGCTTCGGGCTATATCCGTTCGTTATTGGGTAAAGCCATGCGCTTGCGTATCGTGCCGGAACTGCGTTTTGAGTATGATAATTCGCTGGTCGAAGGCATGCGGATGTCGAATCTGGTCAGCAAAGTGTTGAGCGAAGACAAAGCAAAACACAAAAATGACAAAGACGACAAGAACGAAGAAGACGGGCAGGACTAACAGCGTGTCAAAACCAAGAAAACGCGGGCGCGATATTGACGGCGTGGTGTTGTTGGACAAACCGCAAGGCTTCAGCTCCAACGACTTATTGCAAAAAGTAAAACGCCTGTATCAAGCCAATAAAGCCGGGCATACGGGGGCGCTGGATCCGTTGGCGACCGGGATGTTGCCGATCTGTTTAGGCGAAGCCACCAAGTTTTCGCAGTTTTTGCTGGATGCCGATAAACGCTATCGGGTTACGGCAAAATTGGGCGAGCGCACCGACACCTCCGATGCCGAGGGGCAGGTTGTCGAGGTGCGTGAGGTCAAGTGCGGTTTGGATGCGATTTTAGCTGCGCTACCGCACTTTCGCGGTGAATTGCAACAAGTACCGACCATGTTTTCCGCGTTGAAACATCAGGGCAAACCGTTGTATGAATATGCACGCGCCGGGATTACGGTGGCGCGCGAAGCACGTCCGATTACCATTTTTGCGTTGGAATTGATCGACTACCAAGCGCCGTTTTTAACCTTGGATGTACATTGTTCAAAAGGAACTTATATCCGCACCTTGGTTGATGATTTAGGCGAATATCTCGGTTGCGGCGCACATGTCACTGCGCTGCGCCGAAGTGTGGTCGCCGATTATCCGACTGAGGCGATGATGACCCTCGAACAGCTGCAACAGCTTGCCGAACAGCAGGATCTTGCTTTATTGGATCGGCATTTACTGCCAAGCGACACCGCCGTCGGCAAACTGCCGAAATTGGAACTGAAT
This sequence comes from Testudinibacter sp. P17/SS/0325, assembly GCF_053570765.1. Next base: position 1,488,949 of record NZ_CM131635.1, read on the forward strand.
GCAGAACAAAGCGCGGCGATTGGTTTCGGGCAGCGCGTACGTTTTGATAATCCGCAAGGCTTGAGCGGGCAAGTGCGGTTATATAGTGCAAACCAACAATTTTTAGGCGTTGCCGAAATTCGCGATGATGTTATTCATCCGAAACGGTTGGTTAACCTATAACGTATAAAAAGCGTATTGATTAAATACGCTTCAGGCGGATGACAAAGTCTCTTTCTTTAATCATTTCCCTCCCTCCGCACGCGGAGGGAGAGAAGTCAGTTTGTCAGCAATCTCACGCGTATTGATTGAATCAATACGCTTCATGGGTTAAACCGCACTTTTACTGGTTAAACCGATATACACGCAGAATGCAAAACCGATGGCGATTGCATAAGGCGCCAGTTGCGTGATCCCCGCCGGGCTGCTTGCCAAGCTAAAGTTATGCGCAACCGCCGCGCCGACTAACATGCCGAGCAGAAAAACCGCCGAATCGTTATCGCCTTCGCCCAAATGTGCCAGCTGTTTGCCCGGGCAGCCGCCGCCGAGGGCGAAGCACAATCCCGATAGCGCCATTCCTAAGAAATTCCACAGATAGTCATTATGCGCAATCGGTTGATCAGCGAAGCCGAGTTTGAATTGCCCTAATAATACATTAGTTAACAGTGTGAAAAACACCAATGCGATAATCCCGTTTAACAGATAACTGTCACGGAATAGCACAAAATTGCGCACCGAACCGATAGAGCAAAAACGCGAACGCTGCATGACGATACCGACCAACACCCCGGCACCGAGCGAGAGCCATACGTCGGCGTGTTGTGCCGCCGGACCTTTTTCTGAGAAGAAGATCGGCAGGTTTTCGCCGACGCTGAATTTTGTCAGCAAGAAGAATAATAACAGCAAGGCGAAAATGGTCGGCAGCAGCCCGGCGGCTTTACTAATCGGATTGGCTTTGCCCAAGGAGAAACCGCGTTTAACGAAAATCAATGAAAACAGAATCCCGGCGATTAAACCTAAAATTCCGGCGATCGCGGTTAAATCGCCACCGCCAAGCCGCAGATAAGCGCGCCAAGGGCAACCGAGAAACACCAACGCGCCGAACATGGCAAAAATGCCAAGGGAAAAGCGGATTAAAGGGGAAGAACCGCCTTGCGGTTTGAATTCTTTCGCCAGCACCGCACTTGCCAAGGCGCCAAAGACTAAACCGATCAGTTCGGGACGAATATATTGAACCACCGCCGCACGATGAAAACCGAGTGCGCCGGCAGTGTCGCGGAGGAAGCAAGCCGCACAGAACCCCATATTGCCGGGATTACCGAAATGGACGAGAATGGGAGCAATGATACCAAGTGCAGCACCTGCAACCACAGGCCAAGTGAATAATTTCATGATTGAACCTTTGTGATATCAGAAGTTTAACGGATTGTATGTGAGCAAAAACAGACTGCTCGGTGGAGCCGGTTTCATTCTACAAAATAGAAACCTTAGATAAAATCAGGAAACTTCGGATTTGTGAGCTAAATCAGGATAAACCGGCGTTTCCGGTTAAAAATCCTTGATCTAGCCCAAAGAATTCACATAAAGTAGTGGTATCCGTTGGCAGAGGGTGTAAGATGTAACAATTTCATAACAATAGATTTAACGAATGTCTGTTATTAGCCTAAATACAAACCAAGCACGATTTACTCTACTTATTACTCACAATCATGATGACGAGGTGTAATGATGTCCGATTTCTTAACTACTTATCGAGCCCATGTCGCAGAACGGGCGCAACAAGGGGTTGTTGCCAAGCCGTTAGACGCGGAACAAACCGCACAGTTGGTGGAATTACTCAAAAAACCGCTGCCCGGTGAAGACGATTTTCTGCTGGAATTATTCGAAAATCGGGTGCCTGCCGGGGTGGATGAAGCGGCGTATGTCAAAGCCTCGTTTTTGTCGGCATTGGTGAGCGGCGATGTCAGTTCGCCGTTGATTTCGGCGGAAAGAGCGGTCGAGCTGCTCGGCACAATGCAGGGCGGCTATAATATCGAGCCGTTGTTGAAAGCATTGGATAATGAAAAATTGGCGCCGATTGCCGCAACCGCACTTTCATTCACTTTGTTGATGTTTGATAATTTTCATGATGTAGTGGAAAAAGCCAAAGGCGGTAATGCCTATGCCCAACAAGTGTTGCAATCATGGGCGGAGGCGGAGTGGTATCTGTCGCGCCCGAAACTCGCCGAAAAAATCACCGTTACGGTGTTTAAAGTCAGCGGCGAAACCAACACCGATGACCTCTCGCCGGCGCAAGACGCTTGGTCGCGTCCGGATATTCCGTTGCACGCGCTGTCGATGTTGAAAAATGAACGGGAAGGCATTCGGCCGGATCAAGCCGGTACAATCGGACCGATTAAGCAAATTAACGAATTGAAACAAAAAGGCTTTCCACTGGCGTATGTCGGCGATGTGGTCGGCACCGGTTCTTCACGCAAATCCGCCACCAACTCGGTGTTGTGGTTTATGGGCGACGACATTCCGTTTGTGCCGAACAAACGCGCCGGGGGCGTGGTGTTGGGCGGCAAAATCGCACCGATTTTCTTTAATACCTTGGAAGACGCCGGCGCGTTGCCGATTGAGGTTGATGTGAACAATCTGAATATGGGCGATGTGATCGATATTTATCCTTATCAAGGCAAAATTTGCCGTCACGACAACGGCGAATTAATCGCGGAATTCCGCTTAAAAACCAATGTGTTACTGGACGAAGTGCGCGCAGGCGGGCGGATTCCGCTGATTATCGGACGCGGTTTGACCCATAAGGCGCGTTGCGAATTGGGCTTACCGGAAAACGAGGTGTTTGCCAAACCGAAAGCCACCGAGCAGAGCAGCAAGGGCTTCACTTTGGCACAAAAAATGGTTGGGCGCGCCTGTGGCGTGGACGGCATTCGCCCGGGACAATATTGCGAACCGCGCATGACTTCGGTAGGCTCGCAAGATACCACCGGTCCGATGACCCGTGACGAGTTGAAAGATCTGGCGTGTTTAGGCTTTTCGACCGACTTGGTCATGCAATCGTTCTGTCACACCGCAGCCTATCCGAAGCCGGTCGATGTTACCACCCACCACACCTTGCCCGATTTTATTATGAACCGCGGCGGCGTGTCGTTGCGCCCGGGCGACGGTATTATCCACTCATGGCTGAACCGGATGTTGTTGCCGGATACCGTCGGCACCGGCGGCGATTCGCATACCCGCTTTCCAATCGGCATTTCCTTTCCGGCGGGTTCGGGTTTGGTCGCCTTTGCCGCCGCAACCGGCGTAATGCCGCTGGATATGCCGGAATCGGTGTTGGTGCGTTTCAGCGGCACAATGCAGCCGGGCATTACCCTGCGCGATTTGGTGCATGCGATTCCGTATTATGCCATTCAACAGGGGCTGCTGACGGTGGAGAAAAAAGGCAAGAAAAACATTTTCTCCGGGCGGATTTTGGAAATCGAAGGCTTGGAACAGCTGAAAATCGAACAGGCGTTTGAGCTGTCCGATGCGTCGGCGGAGCGTTCGGCGGCGGCGTGTACGATTAAGCTGGATAAAGAACCGATTATCGAATACCTCAACTCGAATATCACCTTGTTAAAATGGATGATTGCCGAAGGCTATGGTGATGTGCGTACGCTGGAACGTCGGATTAAAGGCATGCAAGCGTGGTTGGCCGAACCGCACTTGCTGCAAGCCGATGACGATGCGGAATATGCGGCGGTGATCGAGATTAACTTGGATGAGATCAAAGAGCCGATTTTGTGCGCGCCGAACGATCCGGACGACGCACGCAAACTGTCGGAAGTCGCAGGCGATAAAATCGACGAGGTGTTTATCGGTTCGTGTATGACCAATATCGGGCATTTCCGCGCGGCGGGCAAACTGTTGGATAAATTCAAAGAGGTGATTCCGACCCGTTTATGGGTTGCACCGCCAACCAAAATGGACGCGGCATTGTTGACCGAAGAGGGTTATTACAGCATTTTCGGCAAGAGCGGGGCGCGTATGGAAATGCCGGGCTGCTCGTTATGTATGGGCAATCAGGCGCGGGTGGCAAGCGGCGCGACGGTGGTGTCGACCTCAACCCGCAACTTCCCGAACCGTTTGGGACAAGGTGCGAATGTGTATCTTGCCTCGGCGGAATTGTCTGCAGTCGCTGCATTATTGGGGCGTTTGCCGACAGTGGAAGAATATTTAGCGTATGCCGCCGATCTGCAAAGCGACAAAGCGGATACTTACCGTTATATGAATTTTGACCAGATTAACAGCTACGTGAAAAAAGCCGATGAGGTGATTTTTCAAACCGCAGTGTAAAAGTGCGGTGTAAAATTCATCGTTAAGTCATATTTAGTCGTTATAATGCAATCCTCCGATTTGGGTCGGAGGATTTTTCTTTTTTGAAGCATTTTGGAGAGCAAATAATGCCAGCACGCTATTTAATTATCTTCGCGGTTGTGATTTTCACCGCACAACTGTTTATTTATGTTACCAACCGCGGCTTGCGTTGGTATCTCAAACCCTATATCGGGCAAAAGTGCGGTTTGATGTTGAGCATGCTGTTGTGGCTTGCGCCCAATATTTTAATGGTGATCACCGCCACGCGCGTTTTGCCGCAATTTAGAATCACCGCTTTTGTACTGTTTCTGCTGGCTTATGCCTTTATGCTCACACTTGGGTTATGGCTGATTCGTGGGTTGGTAAAACGTGTTATCGATCAAACCCGACTTGACCGCACTTTGCGTCTGAGCGCACCGTTGCTGTATCTGGCGATTATGGGTTTGGGCTTATACAATGCCTACACGCCGTATGTACGGCATTATGCGATTCAGAGTGACAAATTACAGGGCAGCTTGCGTATCGGCTTGGTGAGTGATTTACATTTGGGGCAGTTGTTCGGCGCGAAACAGTTAGACAAACTCGCCGAGATTATGCAGCAGCAACAAGTCGATATTATCTTAATGCCGGGCGATATTATGGACGATAATCTCGATTATTATTTAGCTGAGAATATGCAACCGCACTTGCAAAAATTGCAAGCGCCACAGGGAGTTTATGCTACGCTCGGCAACCATGATTTTTTCGGTGCGCAGCGGCAAATTCGGCAGGCATTACAAGCCGCCGGCGTGAATGTCTTAGCGGATGAAGCGGTCTTGATTGATGATCGTTTTGTGATCGTCGGACGCAACGATCATCTGGATAAAACTCGCTTGCCGCTTGATCAATTGTTGGCTTATTTACCTGAAGATAACAAATTGCGTATTTTACTTGATCACCGCCCGGACGATATTCGCGCCAACAGCGAGTTATCACTGGATCTGCAAGTCTCAGGGCACGCCCACAAAGGACAGGTTTTTCCGGCAAATTTGATTACCCGCATGATTTATCCGCTGGATCACGGCTACCTGAATTTAAATGACCGTCATTTTGTGGTCACTTCCGGTTATGGTTTTTGGGGCATTCCGTTCCGTATCGGCTCACAATCGGAAGTCGTGGTGGTTGATATAAATCGTTAGACATAAAAAAGTGCGATCATATTGACTGCACTTTTAGATTATTGACAAACTTACTTCTCTCCCTCCGCGTGCGGAGGGAGTACCATTTTTCGCAAGAAAAATGGGGAGGGAAATGATTAGAGAAAGAGACTTTGTCGTCAGCACTGAAGTGCAGTCAATTGTTATTGACCGCACTTTGTCTTTTTGAAATCAGCCTTATTCTTCAATTTGTGCTTCGGCTAATTCAGAATTTTCTTCGTCTTCATCCAAATCACAAATCGTTTCCAAGCTCACCACATGTTCATCTTCGGCGGTGCGGATCAGGCGCACGCCTTGGGTGTTGCGTCCGACGGTGCTGACCTCGCTGACGCGGGTGCGCACAAGCGTGCCGGCATCGGTGATCAGCATGATTTGATCGTTGTCTTCCACCTGCACCGCTGCTACCACTTTGCCGTTGCGCTCGCTGACTTTAATCGAGATCACGCCTTTGGTGTTACGCGATTTCGCCGGATATTCATCCAGTTTAGTACGTTTACCGTAACCGTTTTGGGTGGCGGTTAGAATTGCGCCGTCGTTTTTCGGCACAACCAACGACACCACTTTGTCGATATTCAGGTCAAGTGCGGTTTCCAAATCGTCATTGGCGCTGTCATCGTTATCCGTTTCATCATCGCTTAGGTCGTTAGTTAAGGCTAGCTTGATTCCACGCACACCGGTTGCCGTCCGTCCCATGGCACGCACCGCTTCTTCGCTGAAACGCACCACGCGCCCTTGTGAGGAGAACAACATGATTTCGTTGTCGCCTTCGGTGATATCCACCCCGATCAATTCATCGTTATCACGCAGGTTAATCGCAATCAAACCGTTGGCACGCGGGCGGCTGAACTCGGTCAGGGCTGTTTTCTTGACCGTACCGCTGGCGGTTGCCATAAAGATAAATTTGTTTTCCGCATATTCCGCGACCGGCAGAATGGCGGTGATCCGCTCATCAGGTTGCAACGGCAGAATATTGACAATCGGGCGACCACGCGCCCCGCGGCTGGCTTGCGGCAATTGGAACACACGCAGCCAATACAGGCGGCCACGGCTGGAAAAACAGAGAATGGTATCGTGGGTGTTGGCGACCAACAAGCGCTCGATAAAATCTTCTTCTTTCATTTTGGTAGCGGATTTGCCTTTGCCGCCGCGACGTTGGGCTTCGTAATCGGACAGCGGTTGATATTTAACATAGCCTTCGTGGGAAAGCGTGACCACCACATCTTCCGGCGCAATCAAATCTTCCAAATTAATATCAGCCGAACTGGCGGTGATTTCGGTACGGCGCGGATCGTTAAACTGGGTTTTGATCTCGTTTAATTCTTCGCGGATCACTTCCATCAAACGCTCAGGATTGTTCAGGATAAACAGCAATTCGCCGATAATATCCAACAAGCCTTTATATTCGTCGAGCAGTTTTTCATGTTCCAAGCCGGTCAGTTTTTGCAGGCGTAAATCCAAAATCGCTTGTGCTTGCACTTCGGTCAGGTAATACAAATTATCGCGAATGCCGTATTCGACCGCCAAATCTTCTGGACGCGCGGCATCGACACCGGCGGCTTCCAACATTTGCGCCACGTTGCCTAATTGCCACGCTTGCGACAATAAGCCCTCTTTTGCCACAGCCGGCGTTGGCGCACGGCGGATTAATTCGATAATCGGATCGATATTGGCGAGCGCAATCGCCAAGCCTTCTAAAATATGCGCACGTTCGCGCGCTTTGCGCAATTCGAACACGGTGCGGCGTGTCACCACTTCGCGGCGGTGCAGCACAAAGGCTTCGATTAATTGTTTTAAATTTAATAGTTTAGGCTGACCGTGATCCAACGCCACGGTGTTAATTCCGAAAGTAACCTGTAGCTGGGTTAAAGAATAGAGGTTATTCAGCACCACTTCGCCGACCGCATCACGTTTGATTTCAATTACGATCCGCATGCCGTCTTTGTCGGATTCGTCGCGCAATGCGCTGATACCTTCGACTTTTTTCTCTTTCACCAAATCGGCGATTTTTTCGATTAGGCGTGCCTTGTTCACCTGATACGGAATTTCATGCACGATAATGGTTTCTTTGCCTTTGCCGTCGGTTTCCACTTCGGCACGGGCGCGCACATAAATTTTACCGCGTCCGGTTTTGTAGGCGTCTTCAATCCCTTTGCGTCCGTTGATAATCGCCGCCGTCGGGAAGTCAGGTCCGGGAATGTAGGTCATCAACTCGTCAATGGTGATGTCGCTGTTGTCGATATAGGCCAAACAGCCGTCGATTACTTCGCCCAAATTGTGCGGCGGAATATTGGTCGCCATTCCGACCGCAATTCCGCTTGAACCATTGACCAACAACGCCGGAATGCGTGTCGGCAGCACTTCGGGAATTTGCTCCGAGCCGTCGTAATTCGGCACGAAATCGACGGTTTCTTTTTCCAAATCAGCTAATAACGAATGAGCGATTTTGGTCATGCGCACTTCGGTATAACGCATTGCCGCCGCAGAGTCGCCGTCAATCGAACCGAAGTTCCCTTGTCCGTCCACTAACATATAACGCAACGAGAACGGTTGTGCCATGCGCACGATGGTGTCGTAAACCGCACTATCGCCGTGCGGGTGGTATTTACCGATCACGTCGCCGACTACACGGGCGGATTTGCGATAAGGCTTATTGTAGTCGTAACCGCCGACATTCATGGCGAATAACACGCGACGATGTACCGGCTTTAAGCCGTCACGTACATCGGGCAAGGCACGCCCGACAATCACTGACATGGCATAATCGAGGTAGGAGGATTTTAATTCTTCTTCAATGTTGATAGGCGTGATGTCACTTGCTAATTCGCTCATTCAAAGTTTTCCTAATTGACTGAATGTAAAGCTCAAAAGCGATTCAAATAATTCTAAAACAACAGCTGAAATCGCAGATGAAAAGTGGGCGAATTATAGCATAAAACCGCCTTTTTCCCTAATTTTTATAGTGAATTTTCTGCAAGAATTCTGCATAATAAAAAATCGTTTGCACACGCCTGAGCAGGGGTAAAGTGCGGTTATCAGCAGAATAAAAAATAGGCAATTTTATGCAACATGCAAGCCAGCAAAATGTCGATCAACACGAAATCGAAAAGTTCGCCAAAATGGCACACAGTTGGTGGGATCCTGAGGGCGATTTCAAACCGATCCATCGTTTGAATCCGCTGCGTTTGGATTATATTTTGCGCCAAGCCAACGGCTTATTCGGCAAGCGTGTGCTTGATGTCGGCTGTGGCGGCGGGATTTTGTCGGAAAGTATGGCACGGCAGGGCGCACAGGTCACCGGAATAGATATGTCGCCGCAACCGTTGCAAATCGCACGCGAACATGCGGCGCAAAGCGGCTTGCAGCTTGATTACCGCCAAACCACGATTGAGGATTTTTTAGCAGAGATACAGCAAACGCAAGCGGAAAAATTTGATGTGATCACCTGCATGGAAATGTTGGAACACGTGCCGGATCCAAGTGCGGTGGTGGCAAGTTGTCAAGCTTTGCTGAAAGACGATGGCGTGCTGTTTTTCTCGACGATAAACCGCACGTTGAAAGCCTGGACGTTAGTGGTGGTCGGGGCGGAATATGTGTTGAAAATGCTGCCGAAAGGCACGCACGATTACGACAAGTTTATCAAACCGGCAGAGCTGATGGCGTGGTGCGACGAGGCGGATTTAAGTTGTTTTGACAGCGTGGGTTATCACTATAATCCGTTAAGCGGACGTTTTTGCTTGAATAATGACGTGAGTGCGAATTATATGGTGGCGGTTCGGAAGAAATAGATACTAAACAAGCGAATAAAAAACCGCACTTTTAAGTGCGGTTTGACGAGTTTATTTGGCTTCTGACTTACTTTTTATTCGGCTCGTCACAATTTTTGATATTGTTGCATTTGCCGTACAAATATAAGCTGTGGTTTTCCAGTTGGATACCGAACTCTTTGCTGATCTCTTTTTGGCGTTTTTCGATCACGTCGTCGCTGAATTCAATCACTTTGCCGCAATCCATACAGATAATGTGATCGTGGTGATCGACCGGCGCGAGCTCAAATACCGATTTATTGCCTTCGAAGTTGTGACGGGTCAGAATATTGGCTTCATCAAACTGGTTTAACACGCGGTAAACCGTTGCCAAGCCGATTTCTTCGCCTTGCTCCAACAGCATTTTATAGATGTCTTCGGCAGAGAAATGTTGGTATTCGGTGTTGTGGTTGCTTTGCATCAACGCCAAAATTTTTAAGCGCGGTTCGGTAATTTTTAAACCGGCTTTTTTTAATAGTTTCATGTTCTCTTCAGACATAATAACCTCGTGTTGACTAACGGTTGGATATTGAATTTAACAAAATTATAACATAAATAATTCTATTTGATTCAACTTTATTCCTTATATTCTATGTGGAATACTTCTCAATTGCAAATAGTGGTCTAAAATATTACCGATAGGTTTTAACGATTAAACCAGTTCGGCCAGATACATTTCAGCATAAATTTGTTTGACCCAATCGCTGACGCGTTGCTCGGTCAGTTCCGGCTGGCGGTCTTCGTCGATACACAAGCCGACAAATTTATCGCCGTCCACCAGCGCTTGCGAAGCTTCAAAGTTATAGCCGTCGGTCGGCCAATGCCCGACAATGGTGGCGCCGTGCGGTTCGATAATGTCGCGCACCGTGCCCATTGCGTCGCAGAAATATTCGGCATAGTCTTCTTGGTCGCCGCAACCGAAAATGCCGACGATTTTATCGCTGAAGTCGATCTCTTCCAGCGTCGGGAAAAAGTCGTCCCAGTCCGCTTGCGCTTCGCCGTAGTACCAAGTCGGAATACCGATTAAAATAAAATCATAGGCTTCAATGTCTTCTTTGCTACTTTTGGCAATATCACGAATATCGACGATGTTATCACCCAATTTCTTTTGGATCATTTTTGCGATATTTTCGGTGTTGCCGGTGTCGCTGCCATAAAATAAACCCACAAGTGCCATGTTTTGTATCCTATTTTTGTTGTTTTAATGCGAAATATTCGTTCAAAATATTCTCAATTAATTGCGCGCGATTGATTGCCTGCTGTTGCGCCAGTTGCTGTAAGCGTTCAATCAGATCGGTATGCAATTTCAATTCAACCCGCTTTAAACCGGAGGCTTTGTCGCGCCGCAGTTGATTGCGTTTATTGATACGGGCTTGTTGTTCTCTACTCAGCGGATTGGTTTTAGGTCTGCCGACTTTGGGTAGATTATGGAATAAATCCAATGTTATGCAATCTGCTTCTTGTTTTGCCATAAGCCTGTCGTCATCAACTGATCAAAAGAGTAACTTAATTGAGAATGATAAGCCACTTACTATAGCATAATTTTTTTTAAAGATAAATCGTCCGCCTCGGTATCAATCCAGTGCCAAAAAGCGATTAATCGCACTGATGACGGCACTTGGGTGTTCTGCGTGAATCCAGTGCGAACCTTGGGCGATTAAAAACGAAGTCGCGCGCGGTAATTGTGCCAAGATGGTTGCGCGGTGTTCGGCAAGAATATAATTGGATTTGCCGCCTTTGATAAATAAGGTCGCAACATCGCACTGAATCGGCTGCCAATCCATTAAATGCGGATAGTTTTGATAAAGTGCGGTCAGGTTGAACAAAAACGACTGCTCGTCTTTTGCCGAGAAAGATTTCAAGATGAATTGTTGTACGCCTTCGTTTTGGATGTAACGGTTGAGGAGCGGTTTGGCCTGCTGTCGGCTGGCGGGGCGCGCCTCTTTCACTGCAAATAAGGCGGCGAAGACATTATCATGGTGATGTTCGCCGTAGGCAACCGGCGCGATATCCAGCACCACCAGCTTTTCCACCCGCTGCGGAATCTGTGCCGCCACGCGCATTGCCGTTTTGCCGCCCATCGAATGCCCGATCAAAATCACGTTTTGCAACTGTAAATGATCTAACAGGCGGATCACGTCGTCCGCCATTAATTCATAATTCATTTCTTCGCTGTGAAAACTGTGTCCGTGGTTGCGCAAATCAATCCGCAAGGTGGGAAATTGCCCGCTGTAGGCGCGGGCGATCACGCCTAAATTATTCATATCTCCGAACAGCCCGTGCAGAAAAACGAAGGTGGGCAACGTGCGCTTATCCGCGGGTGCTGACGGTTGTTCGAATCGGTAGTTTAACTGTTGTTTCGGTAATGGATTTTCATTCATTGGCTATTGCGATGTCTCGGTTTAATGTTGATGATTAATGTTGCCGAAATGGGTATAATGTGCCAAATTAGCAGGCGAATCAAGCTGTCCGTTAAATTCGGAGAGTGAAAACAGGGTTTGCAGCGCGACGGACAAAGTAAAAGAAGGAGAGCACGATGAAAATTATTGAAGTTGATGAAGAACTTTATCAGTATATTGCCGCCAATACGCAATCAATTGGAGAAAGCGCGTCTGATATTTTACGTCGCCTTTTGAATTTTTCGTCGTCGAATACACATCCGCAGTCAAAAGAAGAACCGTTGCCGGCGGTAGAAACAGGAATATCTACAGATAAAGCGCAAGCGCCTGCGAAAACGGCGAATGGGCACGAAACGACACCTCCGCCGCCGAAGAAACAATCTGACGAAGCGATTCAACGGGTGGTGGCGCGCCTGACCAATGTGTTGCAGTCCGATGATTTCCAGCAGGAAAGCAAGGGGGTGGTGCGCTTTTTAATGATTCTGACCGCACTTTATCGTGCCAATCCGGAAAGTTTCGCCCAAGCCGCCGAATCGCTGCAAGGCCGCACCCGAATTTACTTTGCCCGTGACGAAGCCACTTTATTGCAGGCGGGCAACCACACCAAACCGCGGCAAATTCCGGAAAGTCCGTATTGGGTGATCACCAACACCAACAGTCAACGCAAAATGCTAATGTTGGAGGGGGCGATGAATTCAATGCATTTGCCGCCGGAATTGGTGGATGAAGTGAGAAGTTATTTTGCAGTCTAGATGATGGAACAAATTGTCACTGCGTTGGCTCGTTTAACCGTAAATGAAGCGTGCGCGATTGAATATTCGCCGACTAGCCTGCCGCTAAAAGCAAGCCGGAGTGGAGTTTGTGAAAACTTGGATTCCGACTTGCTTTTGTCGTCTCTCGCAACGGCAACGGGCGCAACGCAAACCGCACTTGAGTTAAGCTGGCGGCAGGTTTTTTGTGCGGTGGATCAGTTGGCGGATCAACTGGCGGCGCAAGGGATACGGCCCGGTGACGGGATCGGGCTGATTGGTAAAAACAGCTTGCCGCAATTGTTATTGTATCTGGCAGGGTTGTCGCTTGGCGCGCGGGTGATGGCGGTGAATCCGCAATTTCCGGCGGAAAAAATCGAACGGCTTTTCCAACAAAATCATATTGGTTATTACTTTTCCCCGTGCACTGCCGCTTTTTCTTGCCGGCGTATCGTACTGAATGCGCTGGGATTTGAAGCGGATTATCGGCGTCAAACCGCACTTTTATGGCAGCGGGGTTACAGCATGACCCTGACTTCCGGCTCCGGCGGAGAGCCGAAAGCAGTGGTACACGATATTCGGGCGCATTGGCAAAATGCGTTGGGCGTGAATGAATTTTTAGCATTTACACATGACAACGCATGGCTGCTGTCGCTGCCGTTATATCATGTTTCGGGGCAGGGCATTGTGTGGCGTTGGCTGGGTGCGGCAGCGTGTTTACACTTTGGCGCCGCGGATTTTTACCAAGCTATCGGCAAAGTCAGCCATGTCTCGTTAGTGCCGACCCAATTGCAACGCTATTTGGATTATTTATCCGACCGCAATCTGCCGCCGCAAACGGTTCGAACCGAAGCGATTTTATTGGGCGGAGCGCATATTGATCCTGAACTGTGCCGTCGGGCATACGCCGCCGGGCTAAAAACCTTCAGCGGCTACGGCATGACAGAAATGGCGTCGACCGTTTTTGTGCGCAGAAATGATCCGCAACAGGCTGAAGTGCGGTTATTGCGGGGGCGCGAGCTGTGTATTCGTGACGGCGAAATTTGGTTGCGCGGCGCCGGGCTGGCGGCGGGGTATTGGCAACAGGGAAAAATTATGCCGTTGTTGAACGCTGAAGGCTGGTATCAGACTAAGGATAGAGGACATTGGCAAAACGGCGAATTACAGGTGCTGGGGCGGATTGACAATTTGTTTATTTCCGGCGGTGAAAATATTCAGCCGGAAGAGATTGAAAGTGTGTTGCAACAGTTTCCGTTGATTGAACAAGTGGTGGTGCTGCCGCTTGCCGATATGGAATTCGGCGCGCGTCCGGTTGCGATGCTCCGTTTTAACCAACCGTTTTCAACCGTATTAGTGGCGCAAGTGCGGTCTTGGTTACAAACGAGAATCGAACGGTTTAAGCAGCCGATAGCCTATTATCCGTTGCCGCGGAACGATGATCCGAATCAAATCAAAATTTCACGTAAGCGGTTATTACAGGATTTACAACAACAGTTGCAATCTACGCAACCGTCAGAATGAGCAGGATATAATGAAAAAACGTTTTTGGATTTTATTTTCGATTTTTAGTCTACTGTTTGCCGGTCAGATAGCGGCTGCCGCCACAGAATCACCGCTACCGACCAAGCCTGAGCTTGAAGCGGCAATCAGTGCGGCGGAAAGTAATGAGAACAAAACCCCGGACAATGCGTTATTGCTGAATAATCTGCGCGATACCGTCAGCTTGTTGGAACAAATTGAACAGCAAAAAAGCCTGATTGGTACGCTGCAAAAAACCATCGACGGGGCGGATCAGGCTATTGCCGCCAGTCAGGATAATCTGAATCGATTGAATCAGAGTGACGGCATTGAAGTGAGTTCAAAAAAATGGAACGAGATGTCTCTGGCCGAGTTGAATCAAATACAGAGTGAAAACGAGCAGCAATTACAACAAATCCAAAGCGATTTAAGCAATTTAAACGGCTTGTTGGTGGCGCAGCGTTCGGTGCCGGAGCGGGTGCAAACCGCACTTGCCGATAATTTGGCACGCAGTCAACAGCTGAATAAATTGCTGTTCAGCGCCCAAGTCAGCCCCTCTTTGGCGAATAAATATCACGCCGAGTTACGTTTGATTGAATTGAAAAATCAATATAATCAATTGAGTTTAAATGGTAATTCTAAACTGACTTCGCTCTATGAATCGGAAGTGGCGGAAAAAACGCTGGAGCAAAAACAGCAACAAGAGCTCCAAGCGGCGCTGGCGGAAAAAATCAGTGCATTGCGGCTACAACAATCACAGCGGCAAGTAGCCGAATTGGAACAAAGCAGCAGTGGCGGTAATGACGATGGTAATCAATGGTTGCGCCAAGAAGCGGCGATCAATACGCAAGTCAGCCAATTTTTATTAACGCAGACTAATAATCATAACCAGTTGGTACAAGACGGGCTGCGTATTCGCAATACCTTGGATAATTTGCTGCAAACTCAGCGCAATATTGATGAACAAATCAGCGCGTTGCAAGGTACGTTGGTGCTGTCACGCATTATTAACAAGCAGCGGCAGGCACTGCCGAAAGATAGTCTGATCAGCGGCTTGGCAAAGCGGATCACCGATTTGCGGGTGCAGATTTTTGATATGAACGAACGGCGTGATGCACTATACAATACTGCCGATTATATCGCCAATTTGGAATGGGATCATAAGACCCGCTTCACCGACGCAGAAAAAGCGCAACTGACCACGATTTTGCAAGATCGACGTAAATTGCTGACCGATGTGATTACCGAGCTGAATGCGCAACTCAACCAATCGATCAATATTGATTTGAATCAACAGCAGGTGATTAGTATCAGTAACGAGCTGCAAAATAAATTGGAACAGCAGAGTTTTTGGGTGAAAAGTAATAATCCGATTGATTTTGATTGGTTTGCCCGTTTTTCAGGGGGAGTCAAAATGCAATTGGCGCAAATTGTCAAATTGCTGGATTTCAGCAATTGGCGCGATTACCTCTTGCCTATCGGTTCGTTGGTCGGTTTTTTATTGTTATTGGCGGCGGGGATTAACTGGCGCAAAACTTGGTTCAAACGTGAAATCAGCTGGCATAACAGTAAAGTCAACACCTTGAGCGGCGATAATCAATGGCGTACGTTGATTGTGTTGTTTTACACCTTGATCTTAGCGCTACCGAGCACCTTGTTATTTTTGTCAACGCTGATTTTAATCATCTATTTCTGTTTCCATCATCCACTGGGATTGTTACCGTGGGCGTTAAAAATGGCGGCGTTTTGGTTCTTTATTGCCTTTACCTTGTCGTTATTGCGTCCAAACGGAATTGCACACCGTCATTTTAATTTTTCCGCGACGACTAATGCGTTGTTCCGCAATACGCTGCGCCGTTCGATCCCGATTCTGGCGGTATTGTTGAACGCTTCGATTTTCACCTCTCTGGATACCGGCATTGCAAATGATATGCTAGGGGAAACATTGGTGATCACTGCGCTGTTACTGTTTTTATTCCAAATCAGACCCGGCTTCAGCAGTGCTATCGACAGTGTTAATCGTGAGGCGTCTGAGGATAACGGGCAAGAGCGGACGACATACCCGAAACTGTTTAAATTTCTGAGAATCTTGCTGGTGCTGCTGCCGATTATCTTGATTGTCTTAATCGGTTTGGGTTATTACTACACGGCATTGATCTTGATTCGGCATATCATTTCCACCTATGTAGTGCTGATTCTTTGGGTGAATTTGCGCGAAATGACGCACCGTGCGATTCGGGTTTCCGCCCGCCAACTTGCTTACCGCCGCCTGAAAGAAAAACGGCAACAGCAGCAAAACAAAGAAGAGAATGCGGAAAACACCGTGCATGGCGAAGATCTGGTGATTGATGCGCAAGATGAAAAAATTGCCTTGGCGACGGTCAACCAGCAAGTGACTAAAATTACGGATATTGCCCTGTGGTTGTTACTAATCGGATTGTTTTATTGGGTATGGGCGGATTTGCTCGGGGTGGCGGTTTATCTGGATAACATCAGTTTGTGGCAGCAGACTTCGACTGACGCCAATGGTACAACGGTGCTGGAGTCGGTTACTTTACTTAATTTCTTGACCTCGATAGTGATTTTATGGGGAACCTATTTGGTCGTCCGCAATTTGAACGGGGTGTTGGAGATCCTGATTTTTTCCCGGGTGCAATTGTCGCAAGGCTCGCCTTATGCGATTACCACCATTCTCAGTTATTTATTCGTCGCCCTCGGTGCCGGAACCGCATTTTCGACCTTAGGCATGTCGTGGAGTAAATTACAGTGGCTGTTTGCCGCCTTGTCGGTCGGTTTAGGCTTTGGTTTACAGGAGATTTTCGCCAACTTTGTTTCGGGGATTATCATTTTGTTCGAACGCCCGGTACGGATTGGGGATTTGGTGACGATTGGCGAATTCAGCGGTACGGTATCGAAAATCCGCATTCGCGCCACGACGATTGTGGATTTTGACGGTAAAGAAGTGATTGTGCCGAATAAAGCGTTTGTAACCGAGCGCTTGACCAACTGGTCATTGAGCAATACCACCACACGAATAGTATTGAAAATCGGCGTTGCCTACGGTTCCGATGTGGAATTAACCAAAACATTATTATTGCAAGCGGCGGACGAATCGCCTTATGCCTTGAAAGACCCGGCGCCGGTGGTGTACTTCCTGGCATTTGGCGCCAGCACCCTGGATCATGAATTGCGGGTTTATGTGAATAAAACCAACGAACGTAATCCGACCATCGATTTTCTGAATCGCAGGATTGATCAATTATTTACGGAAAACAAGATTGATATCGCCTTTAATCAGCTCGATGTGTATATTAAAAATTTGGATAACGGGCAACAGTTGCCAATTAAAACGGATAATCAATAAGGAAACAGTATGGCGGGAAACAGCATTGGACAACTGTTCAAAGTCACCACTTTCGGTGAATCCCACGGCATTGCGCTGGGGTGTATTATCGACGGCGTGCCGCCGGGCATGGATTTGACGGAAGCGGATATTCAGCCGGATTTGGATCGGCGCAAACCGGGAACTTCACGCTACACCACGCCACGGCGCGAAGATGACGAAGTGCAGATTTTGTCTGGCGTATTCGAGGGCAAAACCACCGGCACAAGCATTGGCATGATCATCAAAAACGGCGATCAGCGCTCTCAGGATTATGGTGAGATCAAAGATCGTTTCCGTCCGGGGCACGCCGATTATACTTACCAGCAGAAATATGGCGTGCGCGATTATCGCGGCGGCGGGCGTTCCTCTGCGCGTGAAACTGCCATGCGCGTGGCTGCCGGTGCGGTGGCAAAAAAATATTTGCGTGAACGGTTCGGCGTGGAAGTGCGCGGTTTTCTCAGCCAAATCGGCGCGGTCAAAATTGCCGAACAGCCGTTGGAGCAAATTGACTGGGCGCAGGTCAACAGCAATCCGTTTTTCTGCCCGGATCCAAGTGCGGTCGAGCGGTTTGACGAATTGATCCGCGAGCTGAAAAAAGAGGGGAACTCGATTGGGGCGAAATTGACGGTAGTTGCCGAAAACGTGCCGGTCGGTTTGGGCGAGCCGGTATTTGACCGTTTGGATGCGGATTTAGCCCATGCTTTAATGGGGATTAATGCGGTTAAAGGCGTGGAAATTGGCGACGGCTTTGCGGTGGTGGAACAGAAAGGCACCGATCACCGTGATGAAATGACCCCCGAGGGGTTTTGTTCCAACCATGCCGGCGGCATTCTCGGCGGGATCAGTAACGGGCAGCCGATAGTGGCGCAAATTGCGCTGAAACCGACTTCCAGTATCACCATTCCGGGCAGGAGCGTCAATTTGGATAACCAAGCAGTGGAAGTGGTGACGCGCGGACGGCACGATCCGTGCGTTGGTATTCGTGCGGTGCCGATTGCCGAAGCGATGGTGGCGATTGTGTTACTCGATCATTTATTGCGCCAACGTGCGCAAAACGGAGTCAAAGATGTGGTGTCATAAGATTATCAGCGGACTTTTATTGTCGTTCGTCAGCCTGACCGCACTTGCCTCGCCGTGGGAACAAATTAAAGCGCCGGTGCAGGGCGAAGCCAATCCGGTCGGCGGCTACAGCAACGGCTGTATTATCGGTGCGCAACCGCTGGCATTACGCGGTGAGGGTTACCAAGTGATTCGCGCCGGTAAAAACCGCTATTACGGTCATCCCGAATTAGTGGATTACTTGACCCGTTTAGGGAAAAAAGCCAAACAAGCCGGTTTGCAAAATGTATTGGTCGGCGATATGGGCATGCCGGCGGGCGGGCGTTTTGCCAGCGGACACGCCAGCCACCAAACCGGTTTGGACGCGGATATTTGGCTGCGTTTCGGGCCTCTCAGCGACAAACAGGCGTTGAATCCGACGGCAACCTTAATGGTGAATCGCAAAGCCCAGCGAGTCGATGAAAAAGTCTGGACCGCGGATCAAACCACGTTGATTCGCTTGGCGGCACAAGATCCGAAAGTCGATCGGATTTTCCTCAATCCGGCAATTAAGTTGAAATTATGCCAGACGGTGCAGGGGGACCGCACTTGGCTGCGCAAAATCCGTCCGTGGTTCGGACACGACGCCCATTTGCACGTACGCTTAACCTGTCCGCAAGGCGCGAGTTATTGCGAGGCACAAGCGCCGGTGCCGAGCGGCGAAGGCTGCGGCGCCGAATTGATGTCGTGGTTTGAGCCGCCGAAACCGGGTTCACAAGCCAACAAACCGAAAACGCCACCGCCAATGCCGCAGCTGTGCCAAATGGTGTTATCACAACACGGTCAAAGTTAATCGGCAGGATAAAAAATGGAATTAGGCTTGGAAATGTACGCTTTGCTGTTTGGCGTGGCGTTATTGGCGGGTTTTATTGATGCGATTGCCGGTGGCGGAGGGCTGATTACCATTCCGGCACTGTTGGCAACCGGCATGCCGCCGGCGTTGGCATTGGGCACCAATAAACTGCAAGCTTGCGGCGGTTCCTTTTCCGCCAGTTGGTATTTTATCCGACGTAAGGCGGTCAATCTGCGTGAAATCGCAGTATTGATTGGCATGACCTTTCTCGGCGCGGTGTTAGGCACGGTTTTAGTCCAGCAGATGAATGCGGATTTTTTGAAAAAAATTCTGCCGTTTCTGATTTTTGCAATTGGAATCTATTTCTTGTTAACGCCGAAATTGGGCGAAAGCGATAAACAAAAACGGGTGTCTTATCTGGTTTTTGCCGTAACTGCCGGTTTCGCTATCGGCTTTTATGACGGCTTTTTCGGACCGGGCACGGGCTCGTTTCTCAGCTTGGCGTTTGTGATGTTGCTCGGTTTTAATTTGGCAAAAGCCACTGCCCACGCGAAAGTGCTGAATTTCACCTCGAATATCGCCTCGCTGCTGTTCTTTTTAATCGGCGGACAAGTGGCCTGGACGTTGGGCTTGGTGATGTTGGCAGGGCAATTTATCGGTGCCAGAATGGGCGCGCGAATGGTGTTAACCAAGGGGCAGAAATTGATTCGCCCGATGGTCGTGGTGGTGGCATTTGTAATGGCGAGCAAATTGGCATTTGATTATGGTTGGTTCGGCTGAACCAACGATTTGTTTTAATTAAGGTTTGATTGATGACAGAACAGAACAGACGCATAACCGCGCGCGTCGGTTATGAACCGCACTTTTCATGGCGTTACCTGTTGCCGCAATATTGGGGTGTTTGGTTAGGCATTTTCGGCTTGTTGTTGCTTGCCTATCTGCCGTACCGCTGGCGTGATCGTTTGGCGGCGAAACTGGGCGTGATTATTGCACGCAAGGCAAAAAAGCAGCGCCATCGCGCACGGGTGAATCTGTCCTATTGTTTTCCGGACTGGAGCAATGACAAAAAAGAGCAGGTGATTGATCAAATGTTTATCACCGTCACCCAAGTGATGTTGGCGATTGGCGAAGTGGCAATCCGTTCGAAAGCGCATTTACAGCAACGTACCGAATTTTTGGGGCTTGAACATATCCGTCGAGCGCGCGCCGACGGTAAGAATGTGATTTTGCTGGTGCCGCACACTTGGGCGATTGACGCTTCGGGCATTATTCTGCATACGCAGGGCATGCCGATGACGGCAATGTATAATCCGCACCGTAATCCGCTGGTGGATTGGCTGTGGAACCGCACGCGCGAACGTTTCGGCGGCAAAATGCACGCCCGTCAGAACGGGATTAAACCGTTTTTAAATACGGTGCGACGCGGCGAATTGGGTTATTATTTACCCGATGAAGATTATGGCGCAGAGCTGAGTGTATATGCCGATTTTTTTGCTACCTATAAAGCAACGCTGCCGGGCTTAAACAAAATGGCGAAAGTGGCGAAAGCGGTGGTGATTCCGATGTTCCCGCGTTATAACGCCGGGCTGGGCAAATATCAGTTGGACATTCATCCGCCCATGGCGCTGAGTGATAACGATGAAGAAATGGCACGGTTGATGAATCGGGAAATCGAATCTTATGTGACCGAGACGCCTGAGCAGTATGTCTGGATTTTGCGGTTGTTAAAAACCCGCAAAGACGGGCAGGATATTTATCGGCTTTAACAACAACCGTCACAAAAAAGCGAAGAAAGGATTTGCAGCCGACTTGAGTTTTGTTATTCTTATCTGCTTGCCGTGTTGCGAAAGATTGCGCAACACATCTCCTGAAAAGTTTATTTAGGTTTTTTAGCTATGAACCAGACATTAGAATTAGTGAAAGCGTCGATTAAATCTATTCCGGATTACCCGAAACAAGGGATTATTTTCCGTGATATCACCAGCTTGTTGGAAGTGCCGGCGGCATTCCAAGCAACGGTGGATTTGATCGTTGCGCAATATAAAGAAAAAGGCATTACCAAAGTGGTCGGCACCGAGTCCCGCGGTTTTATTTTCGGTGCGCCGGTGGCATTGGCGCTGGGTTTGCCGTTTGTCTTGGTGCGCAAACCGCGTAAATTGCCGCGCGAAACCATTGCGCAAAACTACCAATTGGAATATGGCGAAGATACGTTGGAAATTCATATTGACGCGATAAATGCCGATGATAACGTATTGATTATCGACGATTTATTAGCAACCGGCGGTACAGTGGAAGCAACGGTTAAACTGATTCGTCGTTTGGGCGGTAAAGTGGAGAATGCCGCGTTTATCATCAGCTTGCCGGAACTGGGCGGCGCAGAGCGTCTGAAAAAATCCGGTATCACTAGCTTCCATTTGGTTAGTTTCGACGAACATTAATTTTTCAACAACGGGTTGCGCATGAGCTATCAGGTACTTGCCAGAAAATGGCGGCCACAACGGTTTTCGCAGGTTGTCGGACAAGAACACGTTCTGACCGCACTTGCTAACGGTTTAGAGAATAATCGGCTGCACCATGCCTATCTCTTTTCCGGAACGCGCGGAGTAGGAAAAACCTCGATAGCCCGTTTGTTCGCCAAAGGCTTGAATTGTGAGCGGGGCGTCACCGCCGAACCGTGCGGCAAGTGTGAAAACTGCCGTGCGATTGAAGACGGGCGTTTTATTGATTTATTGGAAATCGACGCCGCCTCTCGCACCAAAGTGGAAGATACCCGAGAGTTACTCGACAACGTTCAGTATAAACCGGTGCAAGGGCGCTATAAAATCTACCTGATCGACGAAGTGCATATGTTGTCGCGCCACAGTTTCAATGCGTTGTTGAAAACGTTGGAAGAACCGCCGGAATATGTCAAATTCCTATTGGCAACCACCGATCCGCACAAACTGCCGATTACCATTTTATCCCGCTGTATTCAATTTCATCTGAAAGCGTTAGAGCCGAAACAGATTGCCAACCATCTGGAATATCTTCTGCAACAGGAAAAAATTCCCTATGAATTTTCCGCCTTGGAGCAGCTGGCAAAAGCGGCACGCGGCAGTATCCGTGACTCGCTCAGTCTGACCGATCAGGCGATTGCGATGAGCAACGGCAATATCAGCACGCAAATCGTACATCAAATGCTGGGCACACTCGACAGCGAACAATCGTTGGATATTATTCAGGCGTTACAGCTGGCGGACGGCGAAGCGTTAATGCGTAGCGTGCAGCAGGTGGCGGAGAAAGGCGTGGAGTGGGATCAACTGCTGCAAGAAGTGGCAAGCAACCTACACCAGATTGCGATGCGGCAACTGTTAAAAGCAAGCGAAAAAAGCAGTGATCGACTGGATTTCCTGGCGCGTAATTTACCGCCGGAAGATGTGCAATTTTATTATCAATTAATCCTGAACGGGCGCAAAGAGTTGCCGTTTGCGCCGGATCAACGCAGCGGGGTGGAAATGACCCTGTTGCGCGCCTTGGCATTTCATCCTAAGTTATTGCAACGGGATACATCGCTGTCAGCCCCGCAAACCACGACGGAAAAACAACTGGAGCAGGCGGAAAATACCGAACATCAGTTGCAGCGCATTCGCCAACGGTTGCCGAAGCACGAAGCTGAACCGCACTTTACACCCGAAAGCATAACTGCGCCAACGCCAAGTGCGGTGCAGCGTAAACGTATTGCGGCGCAAACAAACGAATCCGCCGCACAGTCCGATGACGCTCAGGCGCTTTCTCCGGCGTTGAAAGCGCTGCAAGCACGACAGCAGCTGCAAAATTCGCAAAAAAAAAACAGTAAACCCATCGTAACTGCCACGGATAATCGGTTGGAAACAGTGCCGACGGCAACACAAAACCATGACACCGGGGTGGAAAAATCGCTGGGCTTAATGGAACGCCTCAACCGTATCAGTGCCGCCAAAACCCCGCCGGCAAACCCGCCGCTGCCGGCTGCCGCAGCCGAACCGCCTCCGCTATCAGACGACGAAAGCGAAAATGAACAGAGTGATACGATTGGCGAAGATTACCATTGGCAATGGCTAAATCCGGAATTGGAAAACGAAGAGAGCAACCGTTTGCGTCCGTCGGATATCAAACAGGCGATTTTACAGGAAAGGACGCCGGAGCTAGTGGCAAAAGTGCTGAAACTCAGTGCGGAACGCGATCGTTGGTCGGCAATGTTAGAACAGTTGGAATTGAGCGGGATGGTCAAGCAGTTAGGGCTTAATGCCTTGCTATTGGCGGAAAATGATGAGGCGGTGACATTGGGTTTGCGCCCGGATCAGTCCAATTTGAATAATGCCCGTTATATCGAGGCATTACAGCAGCAATTGAGCAAATTTTATCAACATGAAGTGCGGTTAAACGTGGTGTTGGAAAGCGATAAGACGCGTCTGACGCCGCTGGAACAACGGCGCCAAATCTATAGCGAACTGAGCGAACAAGCCAAACACGCGTTACGGCAAGATCCGCAAATCGCGTTATTACAACAAGCGTTTGACGCGACCTTGGATTTGGACAGTATCCGTGCGGTGGGCTAGCGGCAGATTGATTGCGGCTTTGCAGCTTGGCAAATTTAAGCTAGAATGAGCGCCTATTTTTTGAATTATTTTAAAGAAAAAGAGAGAAAACTATGTTTGGAAAAGGTGGATTGGGCAACTTAATGAAACAAGCCCAACAAATGCAAGAACGCATGCAAAAAATGCAGGAAGAAGTGGCGCAATTGGAAGTGACCGGCGAATCCGGGGCGGGGTTGGTGAAAATTACCGTCAATGGTGCACACAACTGCCGTCGTATCGAAATCGATCCATCGTTAATGGAAGACGATAAAGAGATGTTGGAAGATTTAATCGCCGCGGCGTTTAACGACGCGGTACGCCGTGCCGAAGAGTTGCAAAAAGAAAAAATGGCTTCCGTAACCTCCGGTATGCAGTTGCCACCGGGTTTTAAAATGCCGTTTTAATCGGGCTGTTAAATCTGTTCTAACCGCACTTTAAGTGCGGTTCAGACTGATGACAAAGTCTCTTTCTCGAATAATTTCCCTCCCGCCGTATACGGCGGGAGGTGTCCGAAGAACAGAAGGAGGCATAAATTATTTTAAAAATAAATATGTTGCATTTTCATATTTCCCCTCCCTCCCCATTTTTCTTGCGAAAAATGGTATTCCCTCCGCGCGCGGAGGGAGAGAAGTCAGTTTGTCAGCAATCTCGGTTTTGTTTATTAAAGAGAGAGAATTCATGCAAATCAGCCCATTACTGGAACACTTGATGGAAGCGTTGCGCTGCTTGCCCGGCGTCGGACCGAAATCGGCGCAGCGGATGGCATATCATTTGCTCCAGCGCAACCGTAGCGGCGGTGTCAATTTAGCCCAAGCCTTGCAGGAAGCAATGAGCAAAATCGGACATTGCAGCCAATGCCGAACCTTTACCGAAGAAGAAAGCTGTGCAATTTGCCGCAACCCGCGCCGCCAACAAAATAAACAACTGTGCGTGGTGGAAATGCCGTCGGATATCCAAGCCTTAGAGTTGACAGGGCAATATTCGGGGCGTTACTTTGTGTTGATGGGACATCTATCGCCGCTTGACGGGATCGGGCCGCGCGATATTGGGCTGGATTTGTTACAACAACGTTTGCAGCAGGAAACCTTCGAAGAAGTGATTCTCGCCACCAATCCGACGGTGGAAGGCGACGCCACTGCCAATTATATCGCGGAATTATGCCGACAATTCGCCATACCGGTGACACGTATCGCCCACGGTATTCCGGTTGGCGGCGAGCTGGAAAATGTGGACGGAACCACGTTATCCCACTCGTTTTTAGGGCGGCGGCAAATTCAATAACCTCACTTAGCCAGTGCGGCGTTTTCTTCTATCGATATAGTGTGTTTGCCGCAATTTGCAAGTGATCCAACATGTCATAACGTTTGCGGTACATGCTGCGTTTTTTACTTTGTACCTCTTCAAGGCTTTTGCGTTCAAGTGCGGTCGAAAGCTGCCAATATTGGCTTTTGACATCGAACTCGGCTCCGTTTTCAGCCCAAAACTGATCATAATTAAATAATAGGCGCGAATGATCGTTCCAACGGTATTTTGCTTGGTTTTTATGTTTAATACCGAGCAGTTTACAACCCCATGTCTCAGCCAACATTTTTATGATCGTTATCAGCATATGTGAAGGGCGCACGCCGTGTAGTTGTTTGGTCAATTTACGCACCAAATCCTGTGCCATTTCTCCGCTCGGGCCTTGCAACGAAGTGATCAGTAAACGGCTTTCCGGAATAAAGGCAAAAGAGAGATCATAAAGCCGCTGCTGATTTTCATCCTGTAAATTAATTGAGAAAAAGCCTTCAAGCGGATCGATTTTATTGATATTTAAATATGCCGAAATGCCGTTGGCTAAGGTCGTAATGAGTACGGAATCATGTTTAACCAGATCACGGCACAGGGTTTCGCCGAATACGGTTTCGGCGAAGGCAAAATTATATTGCAGTGCGGCTAAACGCTGTTTGGGGCCGAAACGCTTATCGCAAAAACGGTATAAAATGCTATTAAAGCGGTAAGGATTTTCACGGAAGAGTGTTTGCCACAGAGCGTGGTTATTCAGAAAACAGACGAATTTATTACAATATTTGGCACTGCGCGCATAGCGTAAGTAATAACGAGAACGTATCAGTGCCAATTTTGAGCGTTTTTTATTGGTCGCGGGAAACATTGTTTTCGCTGTCGGGAAGGTAATCGTATTCTTCATAGGCGCTCTTTTTCAAATAAAAATAAAGCTGTAAATTCTATTTGATCACCAGGCTTAAGTAAATATTCCGCTCGATAATTTATCGGATTTTACTCCGCCGTTTCCAATTCTTTCAAATATTGGAAAATTTCACGATAACACTTCGGTGGTTTTTGTGCGGCACGTTCTTTTTGTGCGGCACGGATCAGGTTGCGCAGGTGTTGAATATCCAGTTCCGGATATTGGGCAATCAGATTGGACAGCACCTGATTATTATCACTTGCTAATAATTGATCACGTAAGTGTTCCAAACGGTGGAAAGCCGCTTGTTGTTGGTTATGTTTGTTTTCCAGTTTGTCTAATGCTTCTTGCAGTGGCTCGACATCGGTGTTGCGTAATAGCTTGCCGATATATTGCAGTTGACGGCGCAGGGCACCGCGTTGTGAACGTTGCGCCAGTTCAATGGCATCAGCCAGTTTTTCATCAAGTGGAATTTTTTCCAGATTCGCCGGAGTCAGTGCGACTAATTTGGCGCCGAATTTTTTCAAGGCTTCGGCATCACGCTTAATTTCGCTTTTGCTGACCCAAATAATCTCGTCGTCTTGTGCTTCATCGTCGAGTAAAAAATCGACTTCTTGATCTTTCTTCATGCTGTTTTATCTTGTGGCTAGGGAATCAAGTGAATAATAATAGCATAAATTCGGAGGTGGTGCGGCAGGGAATTTGAGGAGGGCGGATAATCGGTTTTTGCTCCCTTCGCAGACGGAAGGGAACAAAAGGGTTAACAAACGCCGAAAGGTTCAGCCAATTTGTATAGGCTCAATTCCTCGGCTTGATAGGTTTTGGTATAGATTTTTTCATTTTCTTCCCATTGGCAGATAACGCCTTCGGCAGTTATCGCAGCGACTTGCATTTTGCGCCCGCCGATTTTCGGTTGTACTTCATCCCCTAAATTGAATTCCATCATCATCTCCTTTAACTGTGGTTTTAATCGTAATGATTATAGTGGACTAATCTCACCTAAACGTGTGGTTTTATCCTAAAATATTGCCGTCACGTCTTAGGCTGTCTTTGCTAATTAGCGTTGGCAAAAAAGCGGCAAAATAGGCTAGAATGTGGCTTAACTAAAATGCATGAGATAACAACAAGATGACAAGGCAAACTCAGGATTTATTAAAATTACAGCAGCAGGATTTATTGGCGGCGGCGGAATTGGCATTAAAGTTGGCGGCGCAAGCAGGTGCTGCGGCGCAAGTTGGGGCAACCAAAAGTACCGGGCTGTCGGTTTCGACCCGTTTAGAGCAAGTGGAAAATATTGAATTTAATAATGACGGCGCATTAGGCATTTCCGTTTATTTGGGGGAGCGCAAGGGCAATGCGTCAACCTCGGATCTTTCGCCGCAAGCGGTGCAAAGTGCGGTCGAAGCGGCGTTGAGTATTGCCAAATACACCTCGGAAGATCCCTATAACGGTTTGCCTGAAAAGGAATTACTGGCATTCAATCCGCCGGATCTGGATCTGTATCATCCGGCAGAGATCAGCGTCGATCAGGCGGTGGAATTGGCATTGGCAGCCGAGCAAACCGCACTGGCAGCCGACGCGCGCATTGTAAACAGTGAGGGCGCGAGTTTTAATGCCCACAGCGGCATTCGGGTGTATGGTAACAGCTACGGCGTGCTGAACAGCTATCTTTCCAGCCGTTATTCTTTGTCTTGTAGCGTGATTGGCGCAGCGGAGCAACAGATGGAACGGGAATACGAATACACCGTTTCGCGCCGTTTTCAAGGGTTGGAGTCGCCGGAGTGGGTGGGGGAACAGTGTGCACAAAAAACCGTGGCGCGTTTATCGGCACAAAAATTAGCCACCCAAACCGCACCGGTGATTTTTCTGAATGATGTGGCGACCGGTTTGGTCGGCAGCTTGGTCGGGGCGGCGAGCGGCAGTAGCATTTATCGTAAATCCAGTTTTTTGCTGGATAAACTCGGTTGCCAAATTTTGCCGACTTGGTTTGAGATCAGCGAACAACCGCACTTACGCGGGCGTTTGGCGTCGTCGCCGTTTGACAGCGAAGGGGTGAAAACCGAAAATCGGCAAATTGTCGAACAGGGCATTTTGCAGACCTATTTATTAACCACTTACAGCGCAAAAAAATTAGGCTTGCAAAGCACCGGACACGCTGGCGGTATTCACAATTGGTTGGTGAAAGCCAACGTGAACGGTGGCTTGACCGCACTTTTAAAGCAAATGGGAACCGGCTTGTTGGTCACCGATTTAATGGGGCAAGGGGTGAATTTAGTCACCGGCGACTATTCGCGCGGCGCAGCCGGTTTCTGGGTGGAAAACGGTGAAATCCAATATCCGGTGCATGAAATCACCATTGCCGGACAGTTGCAAACGATGTTGGCGAATATCGTGGCGGTGGCGGACGATGTCGAGCACCGCTCGAATATTCAAACCGGTTCGATTTTATTGGACGAGATGAAAATCTCGGGGAACTGAATTATTTTATCATAAATAAGAATAATTATCATTGACAAGATTATCGAGTCTGTTATGATGATTGCCAGTTGCAGGAGTGCAACCAAGTCCGCAAAGATTGTGAAAGCAGTCGAGCAGATGTAGAGTAAAAAGTAAATTCGTTAGGGTCATCGGCTGGAGCTTGCTCCAGCCTTTGTTTTTTGGCTGGCATAGGCGAGAGGCTGAAAATCCTTTTTTATCTGAATCGTTTTTTAAGTCATGCGCGATTATGTTATGATGGCGCGGTTTAAATGGATAAAGTCAAATATAGCTTGGATAAAGGTCGCTTTAATGAAAAAACATTATGTTGAAACGTTAATTCCAACGGCAGAAATTGCCTCACGCATACAGGAACTGGGCGCAGAAATCAGCCGTTTCTATCAACACCAAAATGCGGAAAAAATCGTGGTGGTCGGGTTGTTGAAAGGGTCGTTTATGTTTATGGCGGATTTAGTGCGCAGCATTGATTTGCCGACCGAAATTGACTTTATGACCACCACCAGTTATGGCTCGGGGATGTATTCCAACCATGACGTGAAAATTTCCAAAGATTTGGACGGCGATATCAAAGATAAGCACGTGTTAATCGTAGAAGATATTATCGACACCGGCTACACCTTAGACAAAGTACGCAAAATTTTATTACTGCGCGAACCGGCTTCGATCACGATTTGCACCTTATTGGATAAACCGTCACGACGCGAGGTGGAAGTGCCGGTCGATTGGGTTGGTTTTGCCATTCCGGATGAATTTGTGGTCGGTTTCGGCATTGATTATGCACAACAATACCGGAATTTGGGGTATATCGGTAAAGTGGTGTTGCAACAAGAATAAAGATAAATTTTCGTTCTCGCCTCTCTCCGTCATGCGGACATCTCCCTCCGCGCACGGAGGGAGAAAAAGAGAACCAAGTGCGGTTTGGGTTACCCGACAATCTCACCCCATAAATCATATTCATCGGCATTGTGGATTTTGGCTTGTACAATGTCACCGACTTTGACCGCACTTTGTGTTGGGTTCTCTAAATAAACCAAGCCGTCGATTTCCGGCGCGTCTGCCATTGAGCGCCCTATAATGCCTTGTTCGTCGATTTCGTCGATAATTACGGCTAACGTTTTGCCGATTTTTTGTTGCAGCCGTTGTGCGGAGATTTGCTGCTGCAACTGCATGAAACGGTGGAAACGTTCTTCTTTCACCTCTTCCGGCACTTGATCCGCCATCTCGGTGGCAGGTGCGCCGTCAACCGGGCTGAATTTGAAACAGCCGACGCGATCCAGTTGCGCTTCTTGCAAAAAGTCTAATAACAGTTGGAAATCTTGTTCGGTTTCGCCCGGGAAGCCGACGATAAAAGTCGAACGCAGGGTCAATTCCGGGCAAATATCGCGCCAGTTTTTGATCCGCTCTAAAGTGCGGTCAATCGAGCCGGGGCGTTTCATCGCTTTCAGAATTTTCGGGCTGGCGTGTTGCAGCGGAATATCCAAATAGGGCAGAATTTTGCCTTCCGCCATCAGCGGAATCAGTTTATCCACGTGCGGATAGGGATACACATAGTGCAAGCGCACCCAAATATTCAGTTTTGCCAGTTGCTCACACAACGATAGCAGATCGTTGCGGATCGGCATACCGTTCCAGAACGCGATATTGTTTTTGTCTTTTTTAGTTTTGTCTAAGGTGTAAGCCGAGGTATCTTGCGACACCACCAACAGCTCTTTCACTCCGGCATCGGCGAGGCGTTTGGCTTCGTCCAACACATTGCCAATCGGGCGGCTGTCGAGATCGCCGCGCATTGACGGAATAATGCAGAACGTACAACGGTGATCACAACCTTCGGAAATTTTCAGATAGGCATAGTGCTTCGGCGTCAGTTTCACCCCTTGTTTCGGCACCAGATTGACAAACGGGTTGTATTCCGGTTTCGGCACATATTTATGTACTTGTTTCAGCACGGTTTCATAGCTGTGCGGACCACTGACTTCCAACACTTTTGGGTGCACTTCGCGGATCTGATCTTCTTTCGCGCCCAAACAGCCGGTGACGATCACCTTGCCGTTTTCCGCCAAGGCTTCGCCGATCGCTTCCAACGACTCTTGCACCGCGCTGTCGATAAAGCCGCAGGTGTTGACGATTACCAAATCGGCGTTGTCATAGCTCGGCACGATGTTATAACCATCGGTGCGCAGTTCGGTCAGAATACGTTCGGAATCGACCAGGTTTTTCGGACAGCCGAGGCTTAAAAAACCAATATTCGGGGGGTGGATCATAATCTTCTCAATATTTCAAAATAGAACAAGTACGGACAAACCGCACTTTGCTGTTTGTCCGCGATAAAAATTGCGCTGATTGTATAGAATTTAGGATTAAAAGGCTAGTTGTCAGTGCCGGGATGAAGAAAAAGGCAAGCGTCCGGCATAACGTCGATCGCTTAGCATGCGCAATAATACAATGGCAGTGAGTGAAATCGTTAAAAATAGTGAAATAAGTAAAATGAGTGACGGTTCATAATCGATAAAGCCTAAATATTTTAGGAATTCGATAGAACCAAGAAGCAGGCTTATGCTTAATACGATATTGAGCAATGCGACATATTTTGCCTTAGTGAAAAGGGTATTGATAATACTGCGAACAAATAGAATAAATCCTAAATAAATCGTAATAGACAGAACGCTGCTAATAATCACATACGGTACTAAATATAATAATAGTAGGAAAATGGCGATAAAATAAAAACTATAGCGTTCTAATGGCGTGAACCGTTGCAAGGTGAAGTCGCGCAGAAAGAGATTAAAGACAAAAGTAAAGCTAATCAAAAAGGTAAGGCTTAATTTTGATGGCGGAATCCCATTATAAAATAAGGATAGATCAGGGGTTAACAAACTGTAAATAAACGTTAGCCAGGCGATTGCGGCTATGGCGCACCAAATAAAATATTTTTCCTTTGCGCTGATAAAATAACAACAGGCGCAGACGATAACCAGAATAAGCAAACTAATGACATTTATCTGGAAAAGATGATAATTGATACAAATACTCAAATTATTGGCGGTTGCAATCATACTATATCAATCCGATTTTACGTGCTTTACTGATCGCTTTAGTACGGTTACACACGGTGAGCTTGCGGTAAATATGGCGGATATGCGTTTCAATAGTATAGCGTGATAAATATAATTGATCGGCAATTTCCTGGTTGCTTAATCCGTTGGCGATGTGTTTCAAAATTTCATTTTCTCGCGTGGTCAGGCAGATATTATTGTTTTCTTCCTTAATTTGTTGGTCAAAATGAGTAAATTTATTGCAGAGTGGTAATAAATTGATTATATGTTTGGTGATAAACGGATCGATCACCACACCGCCTTGCAAAACATTGCGAATGGCGCTCAACAATTCAAAATCCTCCCTTTCTTTCAGAATATATGCCGTTACGCCGGCCTGTATCGCATTGATGATGGTCGTTTCACGATGACTTGAGGAAAGCACCAACATTGGCGGTTTATTATCTGAGGTGTTTAACGCATTGATGATACTTAACCCGTTTCCATCGGATAGATCCAAGTCGATAATCGCAAAAGCGATATTTGTTAAGTTAATGCCAATCGTGCTGCTAATGGATTCGGTAAAAATTAAATCGGATGATTTATACCCAAGATTTAACAGCAATGCATGCAATCGCTGTTGTATCTGTATGTCGCTTTCTACAATAAGCAGGGGAGCAAGTAAATTCAGCATAAGTTTTTCCTAACAACCTGTTTTTATTTTTAGTATTTTTAATAACTTAATCAAATGCGGGGCAAATGATGATAAAGGAAATGATTTCAAACATATAAAAAGAGCCGTGATAATATAGTAAATAACGCATTTTTACTATCACAAAAATTAGCTATATCCGTATTGTCTCTATATTTGTAACTTGCCGGTTTTCAGCAACTCCATTATTACCGTTACATAAATTTTACTTGCATTGTTTTTAATTTAATATTTGTGGGGTATTTAAAATCACAGGATTTTGTTATATGCGCTTGCTTGTAACTATGTTCTAATCAAATAATTATAATTCTCAATGTTGAGTGGGAAATGAAAGTTTTAATCGGCGTGATAGCCTTGCTAATTGTTGCCGTGCTGGCGGTTTTTATCCTCGGGGCGATTAAAGATAGCATTTTTATCCATTTTAATGGTAACCCATATGATGAATGATTGTGATGGATTTAATTAAAAAATCACTAGATTTCTTAAACGAAAATCACGGAGTCTAGTGATGTTTTTGAATATTGTTTTGTTGTCTAATGCTTGGCGGATATTTGTTTTTAATTTGAAAATAGATTTATCCGTTGGTTATTTCTATAAGCTTAATTAATAACGTGCGTAATTAATTTAATCGTAAAGGAACAATGCATTATGAAACATTTTAAAAAACTCACAATTTCCAGTTTGGTATTATCTGTGTTATCTGTAGGCGCTTATGCTGAAACAACTTTTAAGACTGATACGGAAACCGTTTCGGCTAATGAAATTATTATTACATCCGGTAATGAGGATAGTACCAGAGTTACACTTAGAAGTGATAATAAGACAGCTTATCTTGAAATTGAAGCGTCGACCCCGCCTCTTCGTTATACGACGAAAAACATTGGAGAATATCTCCGACAAGACCAATTCAATGCAACAGATGATGTGGTTTTGATTGGCTCAAAAGGGGTGACGAGCGCTGGCGTAACAATTCATAATGTTGCAGGCGGACAATTGGATAAAGATAGCAAACAAGCCGTCAATGGCGCTCAATTATTTGAGGTGAAAAAAGATTTGGCTGAAACGGAAGATCAACGAAAAACCATGGCAATTAACCTGAATGGCAATAACGTCAAAATCGGTAACCTGGAAGAACAAGCACAAAAACACAAGGGGCAGCTCACTCAATTGGAAAAACGCGCCGGCGAGGCCGACAGCAAATTCGAAGAAGTGCGCCGAGGTTTTGAAACGGTGAGTAACACTTTTGCAGCCAATGATAAGGCAATCAAAGAAGGTTTTACCCGCGTTGGCGAAGCAATCCGAGAGAACGAAGAAAAAACTCAGCAGGGCTTTGCGCGTGTCGGTGAAGTGATCCAAGCAAACGAAGAAAAAAACGAACAAGGCTTTGCGGCTGTGGGCAAACGGCTTGAAGCAACTGACAAAAAAGTTGAAGTGGTCACCAAAGCATTTGACGGTTTGAATAAAGCGCAGCAAGAGGCACAAAAAGAAAACGGCGAGAAATTTGTTGCTTTGGATAAACGTGTTGGTGCCGCCAATGTTGAATTAGGCAAAATATCTGCCTCACTAAACAAACAATTGGAGAATGCCACTGGACGTATCGGCGCTTTAGCCAACCAAGTCCAACACCATGATACGCAACTGAAATCCTTGGATAAAAAAGTATCGCAAGTGGACAGAAAAGCCCAACAAGGTATCGCGGCGGCATTGGCGGTGGCGGCAATTCCGCAAGCCGTGTTGCCAAATGAAAACGTGATCGCTTTCGCTGCCGGTAACTGGAGAAGTGCAAACGGGATGGCGATCGGTTTCTCTCATGCGTCCGGCAACGGCAAATGGTTGTTCAAAGTCGGTGCGGTTAATGCCGGCAATAATTATGGCGCCAATGCCGGTATCGGTTACAGATGGTAACACCGGTTTGCAACCGCACTTGATATTGTCACAGCCCGTTATTAAAGCAAATAACGGGCTTTTTTGTGTTTGTTAAACGGAGCGTTCGACGGCAACCTCCCGTTTTCCTCAACATAATTGAGTATTTTTATAAAAAAAGTTGAGTAATTGAGAGATATTTTTAAGGAAGGGATTAATATTTGCCTGATTTTGAGCTATATTAGATAAGATAATTTTTAGCATTTTTATTACAAATTCTTAAAGAAACAGGGTAAGTTTTAAAATTCCTTTGTTTTTAGCTAGTTAGTTTTTAGCGGCTTGGTTTTTTATCGCTTACTTGGCTTTGGGGGATTTGGCAGCAATGCCGATTCTCAATGTTTTTTCATCAACAAAAAGGAAATGACCATGTCCGAAACAGTTAAAAATGACGTGGATGCAGTTGAAACCAATGATTGGCTGTTGGCAATCGATTCTGTAATCCGTGAAGAGGGGGTTGAACGCGCCCAATTTATCATTGAACAAATCATGCAACGTGCCAGAGCCAACAGCGTTTCTCTGCCGAGCGGCGTGACCACCGACTATATCAATACGATTCCGACCAGTGAAGAACCTAACTATCCGGGCAATTTGGATTTAGAACGCCGTATCCGTGGCGCGATCCGTTGGAATGCGATGATGATGGTGTTGCGTGCGTCGAAAAAAGATTTGGAGCTGGGCGGGCACATGGCGTCTTTCCAATCGTCGGCAACCATTTATGAAGTCTGCTTTAACCATTTCTTCAAAGCGGCGACAGAGAAAAACGGCGGCGATTTGGTGTTCTTCCAAGGTCATATTTCTCCGGGGATTTATTCGCGTGCGTTCTTAGAAGGGCGTTTGACCGAAGAGCAACTGGATAATTTCCGCCAAGAAGTCCACGGTAAAGGCATTTCCTCTTATCCGCACCCGAAATTAATGCCGGAATTCTGGCAGTTCCCGACGGTTTCTATGGGCTTAGGGCCAATCAATGCGATTTACCAAGCGCGTTTCTTAAAATATTTGCACAACCGTGGTTTGAAAGATACTGCCGATCAAACCGTTTATGCCTTCTTAGGTGACGGTGAAATGGACGAAGTGGAATCACGCGGTGCGATCTCGTTTGCGGCACGGGAGAAACTGGATAACTTGGTGTTTGTGATCAACTGTAACCTGCAACGTTTGGATGGTCCGGTTACCGGCAACGGTAAAATTATCCAAGAATTGGAAGGTCTGTTCACCGGCGCAGGATGGGAAGTGATCAAAGTGATTTGGGGGCGTCGTTGGGATCGTCTGTTACAACGTGATACCTCCGGTAAATTACTGAAATTAATGATGGAAGTGGTTGACGGCGATTACCAAACCTTTAAATCAAAAGACGGTGCCTATGTGCGTAAATACTTCTTCGGCCGTTATCCGGAAACCGAAGCCTTGGTTGCCGATATGACTGATGATGAAATTTGGGCGCTGAACCGTGGCGGTCACGATCCGATTAAAGTGTTCGCCGCATTCAATAAAGCGAAAAAAGTCCAAGACAAACCGGTGGTATTGTTGGTGAAAACCATCAAAGGCTACGGCATGGGCGAAGCGGCGGAAGGTAAAAATATCGCGCACCAAGTGAAGAAAATGGATATGTCCGGTGTGCGTCATGTGCGTGACCAATTCTCTATCGAATTGAGCGATGAAGAAGTCGAAAAACTGCCGTATATCAAATTTGCCGAAGGCTCGGAAGAGTACAAATACCTGCACCAACACCGTCAAGCGTTGAACGGTTATTTGCCGAAGCGTTCGCCACGTTTCACAGTCGAGCTGCAAGTGCCTGAATTGGAAGAGTTCGCACAATTATTTGAAGCGCAAGCGCGTCCGATTTCAACCACCATGGCATTCGTGCGTTCATTAAACGTATTGTTGAAAAATAAATCCGTTGGCAAACACATTGTGCCGATTATTGCCGATGAAGCGCGTACTTTCGGGATGGAAGGCTTATTCCGTCAAATCGGGATCTACAATCCGCACGGTCAAAACTATACTCCGCAAGATCGCGAGCAAGTTTCTTACTACCGTGAAGCGATTGACGGGCAAGTGTTGCAAGAAGGGATCAACGAGCTGGGCGCAACCTCATCTTGGTTAGCCGCGGCAACTTCTTACAGCACCAACAATATGCCGATGATTCCGTTCTTCGTTTACTATTCGATGTTCGGTTTCCAACGTGTCGGTGACTTAATGTGGGCGGCGGGCGACCAACAAGCACGCGGCTTTATGATCGGCGGTACTTCCGGTCGTACTACGCTGAACGGCGAAGGTCTGCAACATGAAGACGGACACAGCCACATTCAGTCGCTGACTATTCCGAACTGTATCTCTTATGATCCGGCGTTCGCTTATGAAGTCGCCGTGATTATGCAAGACGGGGTGCGTCGTATGTACGGGCCTGAACAAGAGAACGTTTACTACTACATCACGACCCTGAACGAAACTTACGACCAACCGGCAATGCCGAAAGGCGCGGAAGAAGGCATCCGTAAAGGGATCTACAAATTTGAAACCGTCACCGGTCAAGGCAAAGGCAAAGTGCAATTGCTGGGTTCAGGCGCGATTTTACGCCATGTACGTGAAGCGGCGAAACTGTTGGCTGACGAATACGGCGTAACCTCCGATGTGTATAGCGTACCGTCATTTACCGAAGTGGCGCGTGAAGGTGCGGATGTTGATCGTTGGAATCTGTTGCACCCGACCGAAAAAGCACGCTTACCATACATTGCGCAAGTGATGAACGACGCGCCGGCAATTGCGGCAACCGATTACATGAAACTGTTCGCAGAACAAGTCCGTCCGTTTATTCCGGCACAAAGCTACCGCGTGTTGGGTACCGATGGTTTCGGACGTTCCGACAGCCGTGAAAACCTGCGTGAACACTTTGAAGTGAATGCACACTATGTCGTGGTTGCTGCGCTGAGCGAATTGGCGAAACAAGGTGTGGTTGAGGGCAAAGTCGTCGCTGACGCCATCAAGAAATATGGCATTGACGCAGAAAAAATGAATCCGCTGTATGCTTAATTGTCATTAGAGAAAGGAAAAATTATGTCTAAACAAATTCAAGTACCGGATATCGGTAGTGATGAAGTCACGGTAACCGAGATTATGGTCAGCGTTGGCGACAGCGTTGAAGTTGAGCAAAGTTTGATTAATGTTGAGGGCGACAAAGCCTCAATGGAAGTGCCGTCACCTGAAAAAGGGGTGGTCAAGGAAATTTTAGTTAAAGTCGGCGATAAGGTCTCTACGGGGTCGCCAATGATGGTGTTTGAAGATGCGGCGGCAGTTGCTGCACCTGAAGCCAAAGCGGAAGCGGCGCCTGTTGCCGCACCTGGGGCGGCAAGTGCGGTTGTCGATGTCGTTGTGCCGGATATCGGCAGTGATGAAGTTAACGTCACCGAAATTATGGTCGGCGTGGGCGACAGTGTCAGCGAAGAACAATCACTCTTGACCGTTGAAGGCGATAAAGCCTCAATGGAAGTGCCGGCGCCGTTTGCCGGCGTAGTGAAAGAAATTTTGGTTGTGGCGGGTGATAAAGTTTCAACCGGCTCTTTGATTATGCGCTTTGAAACCGCGGCAAGCGACGTGCCTGCCGTAGCCGAAAGTGCGGTTGCGGCTGCGCCTGTGGCGAGTTCAGCACCGTCAATCGTTGATGTCAATGTGCCTGATATCGGCGGTGATGAAGTTAACGTCACCGAAATCATGGTCAGCGTCGGCGATACTATTGCCGAAGAACAATCCTTGATTACCGTGGAAGGCGACAAAGCTTCGATGGAAGTACCGGCACCGTTCGCCGGTGTACTGAAAGAAATTTTGGTTAAAGCCGGTGATAAAGTCTCAACCGGTTCCTTGATTATGCGTTTTGAAGTTGCGGGTGCAGCCCCTGCACAAGCGGCAGCGCCTGCGGCGGCGCCGGCGAAAGCGGAAAGCGCCCCGGTGCCGGTAACAGCGCAAGCAGCGGCTTCTCAGCAAGATGTGACCGCAAGTGCGGTTTTTGCCCATGCAACGCCGGTGGTTCGCCGTTTGGCACGCGAATTCGGTGTCAACCTGGATAAAGTCAAAGGTAGCGGACGTAAAGGACGTATCCTGAAAGAAGACGTGCAGGCGTATGTCAAAAATGCCATCAAACTGGTTGAGTCCGGTTCGGTTGCGGCAGCAGCAGGTGCGGCGCCAGCGGGAGCCGGTTTGGGCTTGTTGCCTTGGCCGAAAGTGGATTTCAGCAAATTCGGCGAAACCGAAGAAGTGGAATTGGGCCGTATCCAAAAAATTTCCGGTGCCAACCTGCACCGCAACTGGGTGATGATTCCACACGTAACCCAATGGGACAAAGCGGATATCACCGATTTGGAAGCATTCCGCAAAGAGCAAAACGTGTTGGCTGAAAAACAAAAACTGGATGTGAAAATCACGCCGTTGGTGTTTATCATGAAAGCCGTTGCCAAAGCCCTGGAAGCTTATCCGCGCTTTAACAGCTCAATCTCCGAAGACGCCCAGCGTTTGACCCTGAAAAAATACATCAATATCGGCGTGGCGGTAGATACGCCGAACGGTTTGGTTGTCCCGGTATTTAAAGACGTAAACAAAAAAGGCATTATCGAATTGTCACGCGAATTAGCGGAAATCTCGAAAAAAGCCCGTGCAGGTAAACTGACCGCGTCTGATATGCAAGGCGGCTGTTTCACCATTTCCAGCTTGGGCGGTATCGGCGGCACGCACTTTACGCCAATCGTAAATGCACCGGAAGTGGCGATTTTGGGCGTATCTAAATCGGAAATGACGCCGGTTTGGAACGGTAAAGAGTTCACCCCTCGCTTGATGTTACCGTTGTCATTGTCTTATGACCACCGCGTGATTGACGGCGCAGACGGCGCGCGATTCGTCACCTTTATTAACGGCGTATTGTCCGATTTACGCCGCTTGGTGATGTAAGCACTATTTTCGCCTCTCTGCACAGCGGTAACGTAAGAGAGGCGTGATTGAATTCGTGTTAAAGTGCGGTTTGCGCACTCAACCAATAAAAGAGGTTATCATGAGTAAAGAGATTAAAACGCAAGTTGTGGTATTAGGGGCGGGGCCTGCCGGTTACTCGGCGGCTTTCCGTTGTGCCGATTTAGGTTTGGATACGGTGATCGTCGAGCGTTATTCCACGCTGGGCGGGGTTTGCCTGAATGTCGGTTGTATTCCGTCTAAAGCGTTATTGCACGTTGCCAAAGTAATTGAAGAAGCCAAAGCGTTGGCAGAACACGGGATCGTATTTGGCGAGCCGAGCACCGATGTGGAAAAAATCCGCGGTTGGAAAGAAAAAGTGATCAACCAATTAACCGGCGGCTTGGCAGGCATGGCGAAAATGCGTAAAGTGCAAGTGGTGAACGGTTACGGCAAATTCTCCGGCGCTAACTCCTTGATCGTTGCCGGTGAAGAAGGCGATGTGACGATTAAATTTGATAATGCGATTATCGCCGCGGGCTCTCGTCCGATTCAATTACCCTTCATTCCACATGAAGATCCGCGTATTTGGGATTCGACGGACGCGTTGAAATTGAAAACCGTACCGGAAAATCTGTTGATTATGGGCGGCGGGATTATCGGTTTGGAAATGGGAACGGTTTATCACGCGTTAGGTTCAAAAATTGACGTAGTCGAGATGTTCGACCAAGTGATTCCAGCGGCGGATAAAGATATCGTTAAGATTTATACCAAACGTATCGAGAAGAAATTCAACCTGTTGCTAGAAACCAAAGTGACCGCGGTGGAAGCGAAAGATGACGGGATCTATGTTTCGATGGAGGGCAAAGCCGCCAATGAAACCCGCCGTTATGACGCGGTATTGGTCGCAATCGGCCGTACGCCGAACGGTAAATTGATTGACGCCGGTGTTGCCGGGGTTGAAGTGGATGAGCGCGGCTTTATCCGCACCGACAAACAAATGCGCACCAATGTCGATCATATTTTTGCGATTGGTGATGTGGTTGGTCAACCGATGTTGGCACACAAAGGCGTACACGAAGGACACGTTGCCGCGGAAGTGATCGCGGGCAAAAAACACTACTTCGATCCGAAAGTGATTCCGTCGATCGCTTACACCGAGCCGGAAGTGGCGTGGGTTGGTAAAACCGAGAAAGAGTGTAAGGCCGAGGGGAGCAATTACGAAGTGGCAACCTTCCCATGGGCGGCTTCCGGTCGTGCGATTGCCTCTGACTGTTCCGACGGGATGACCAAACTGATTTTCGATAAAGATTCACACCGTGTTATCGGCGGCGCAATCGTCGGTACTAACGGTGGCGAACTGTTAGGTGAAATCGGCTTGGCAATCGAAATGGGCTGTGATGCGGAAGATCTTGCCTTGACCATTCACGCGCACCCGACCCTGCACGAATCCGTGGGTTTGGCGGCAGAAGTGTTCGAAGGTACCGTAACCGATTTACCGAACGCCAAAGCGAAAAAGAAAAAATAGTTGAGGTCATCAACTAATCTCATTGAAAACCGTAGATCCTCTTTGATCTGACCCCACAAAGTTGGACTGCTTAATGAACGGATTGAGTTCGATATTGTATCGGGCTTAATCCTTTTAATTTTCCCTGAATTCTTTCAGTATTGTAATACTCAATATATTGATGAACCGCCTGCTCAATGTCATCTGCCGTATCAAATTGCCGAACATAAAAACATTCTGTCTTCAGCCTGCCGAAAAAACTTTCCATTGCGCCATTATCCAAACAATTTCCCTTTCTCGACATACTGATTTGAATCTGATTATCTGCCAATATCTTGCGATAAGACGGCATTTGATACTGCCAACCTTGGTCTGAATGTAATATCGGCATTGCCTCCTTCGGTAACTTATTCACGGCTTGTTGTCCTTTGGGCTTATCAATCAGTCCATTTATGCC
Source organism: Testudinibacter sp. P17/SS/0325 (assembly GCF_053570765.1). The sequence goes on from NZ_CM131635.1 coordinate 1,530,067, forward strand.
AAATTTATTGAACCGTTGCAACCATTGATAAACAACACTGCCGTTTGATACGCCCAATTTCAGTGCAATTTGGTCAAAGGTCAGTTCGGTGTGTTGTAAATATTCAATGGCTTTCAGCTTATCTTCAAGCCTATATTTTCGTGGTATATGTAGGACGGCTAGCCCATCAAGACCGGAATATTGATATTGTGCAACCCAGTGACGAATACAGCGTGGTGCAACTTGAACGTGTTTTGATGTTTGACTGAGAGATTGAGCATGTTGAAAGTAATATTCAACGATTTGTTGTTTCAATACTTGGGTATATTTAGTCATAAAAATCTGCACCTTAGTCAGTTGGTTTTGCAGTCCAACTTTTGGGGTGCAGATCAGATTTGATATGCAAGGGATTTTTATTAGAAGCTATTTTTTAAATGTTCAGGCTAATCTTCTAACCCGAGAATTTGATTAACTTCACTCTTATACAACACCGCTTTGGCGCCAAAAATCGCTTGGATACCGCCGCCGACTTCGAGTACATCAATTGCACCAATCTTTTTCAAGCCGGCTTTATCCACTTTTTTCACGTCTTTGAGCGCCACGCGTAACCGAGTGATACAGGCGTCTACGTGTTCGATATTCTCTTTTTCGCCAAGTGCGGTGATAATTTTCACTGCATTCTCATGTAAGTCACTGTTGGCTGAAACCGCACTTTGGTTTTCTTCGCTTTGGCTGTCATCATCACGTCCCGGGGTCATCACATTGAATTTGATGATTAAGAAGCGGAAGGTAAAATAATACAGCGCCGCCCAGGGCAAGCCGACCAACACCACCCGAATCCAGTTGGTTTTATCGTCACCTTGCAAAATCCCGAACAACAGGAAGTCGATAAAGCCGCCGGAGAAGGTGTTACCAATAGAAATATTCAGAATATCAGCGATGTAGAATGATACCCCGTCGAAAAACGCATGGATCACATATAACCACGGCGCAACGAACAGGAACATAAATTCAATCGGTTCGGTGATCCCGGTTAAGAATGAGGTCAAAGCAACGCCTAAGAACAAACCGCCGAACAGTTTACGCCGTACTTTCGGTACGCAATGGTACATTGCCAAACAAGCCGCCGGCAAACCGAACATCATGGTGTCAAAACGCCCGGCAAAGAAACGCGTACCTTCGGTAAACAACCCCTGATGATTTGGATCAGCTAATTGGGCAAAGAAGATTTTTTGCGCTCCGGCAATCGCACTACCTGCGACTTGTTCCACGCCACCCAGTTCGGTGTACCAAAACAGCGGATAAATCATGTGGTGCAAGCCGATCGCACCGGACAAGCGCATTAAGAAACCGTAGAAAAATGTGCCGATTGCGCCCATTTTTGCAATTCCTTCCCCGGCACTGACCAGCCAACCTTGGAATGTCGGCCAGACTAAGAAAAAGAACACACCGACAAAAATTGCGGCAAATGCAGTCACAATCGGTACAAAGCGGGAACCGCCGAAGAAGCCGAGCATTTGCGGCAATTGGATATTGTGGTAACGGTTATGCAGCCATACCGCCAGCAAGCCCATCACCAACGAGCCGATCACCCCGGTGTCAATACCACTCGCCTCAGGAGTAAAAATCGCTAACAATGCGCTGATGGTACCGGTCATAATCAAATAACCGACCACCGCCGCCAATGCTGCCGTACCTTTATCACGGTTAGCTAAACCAATGCCCAAACCGATACACAATAACAGCGCAAGATTGGCAAAAACCACGGTTCCTGCCGCCGCCATCACTTTAAAGATACTCTGCAAGAAATCGTTATCCAAAATCGGATAAGCTAAAATCGTGGTTTGGTTCGACAGTGCGCCGCCAATCCCGAGCAACAAACCGGCAGCCGGTAAAATAGCAATCGGCAGCATAAAGGCTTTACCGACTTTTTGTAGTGTTTTAAACATATAAGCCTCCTTTTTACTTACAAATAAAAAAGATGAACCGCTCGACTATTCATCGTTGAGTCCATCTTTGATTTTTAAAAAACGTGAATTATATCCGCAAGTGCGGTATGCGGTAACTTACAGATAGTTGGCTTTCAATTCTTTTGCAACGGCTACTTGTTCCGCGGTTAATTCTTTGGTCATCGGTTCGCGGCAATAACCTGCGTCTACGCCATCCAGCTTCAACAACTCTTTGATGGTCAGATATAAACCGTTGCCCAAAATACCTTCGATTAAATCATTGGTAACGTGTTGGATTTCTAACGCTTCCTCGATCTGTCCGGCTTGCGCTTTTTCAAAGATTTGACGCGCACGGATACCGTTGACGTTGAAGGTACTGCCGATTGCGCCGTCCACGCCCAATACCGCGGCAGGTAACATCATTTCGTCGAAGCCCGCCCAGATTAAGTGGTTCGGATAGGCTTTTTTCAAGCGCTCCAACAGATAGAAGTCACCTGCGGTGAATTTTACGCCGATGATTTTTTCGTTTTCATACAATTCGCCGAATTGCGCTACGCCGATATTCACGCCCGTTAAGAACGGAATGGAGTACACGATCATGCGGTTGCCGGTGGCTTCGATAATAGTGTTATAGAAGTGTTTGATTTCGGCAAAGCTGAATTTGTAGTAGAACGGTGTCACCGCAGACAAACAGTCATAGCCTAATTCCGTGGCATATTTACCCAATTCAACCGCTTCTTTCAAATTCACGCTGCCCACTTGTGCAATCAACGCGATTTGATCTTTGGCTTCATCTTTGGCAATGCGGAAAATTTCTTTTTTCTCTTCGGTGGACAACATAAAGTTTTCACCGGTGCTGCCGCCGACATACAAACCGTCCACTTTCATTTTATCAATGTTATGGCGCACGATTTGACGCAAGCCTTTTTCATTAATGGTTCCGTCCTCATTGAATGAAACCAGCAATGCGCTGAAAATACCTTTTAAATCTTTCATGAAATCTCCTAAAAATTAGATTATTTAATACGTTGTTCAAGAATAACGTTTAATGTTTTTTGTTTTTTACTCATCGAATTATCCGGCTCTGCTTGTACCAACAGGGCGTAGATTAAATCCATGACAAATAACTGGGAAATTTTGGTACCGATGGAGTCGCCTTGCAGTTGCCCTTGTCGATTGCCGTTAATCAGCACATAATCCGCAACTTCAGTAATCGGCGAACGTAGATTATGGGTAATCGCAATGGTTTTTGCCCCATTGGCTTTGGCGATTTTTAATGCTTGTGTGGTTTCGATTGAATAACCCGAATGGCTGATACCGATCACAATATCCTGATCATTCATCAAGGAAGCCTGCATATACATAAAATGGTTGTTGGTGAGTGCATCCACCTGCAAGCCGATACGCAAGAATTTATGTTTGGCATCTTCCGCGGTCAAACCGGACGAACCGACACCGAACACGAAAATCCGTTTTGAACGGCGAATGGCCTCGACCGCTCTTTCCAATTCATTGAAATCCAATAAATTGATAGTTTCGCTAATCACATTCGACAGCACGCTTTGCAGTTTCAGCGCAATTTCACTCGGCTCATCCTCACCGCCAATTTGAGTGTCTAACAGCGAACCGTTCTCTTTGTTTTGGGTTGCCAACTCAATTGCCAAATCCAATTTAAAATCGGTATAGCCTTTAAAGCCTAAGGTACGACAAAAACGAATAAAAGTGGCTTCACCAACATCCAGTTTCGCTGCGACTTCAGATAATGAACATTGATTTAGTAAATCCGGAGAGGTCAGAATCGCGGACGCAATTCGTTTTTCCGTCTTTGTCAAACTGCTTTGCAATGCACCTATGGTATCTAAAATTTTTCCACCTTGATTCATGACATACTCCTATCGATCAAATTTTATAATAATGTATAAGGAATTTTGACAACCAGTTTTTTCACCTTATGGCTTTGTCCCGCCACATTACAGCCCGGTTTATGCGGCTCATACGGGAAAAATACGGCAAACATTTTCGGTTGCAATACAATACTGTTTTTATTCTCAATTTCTACCGCTGTCAATTGGTAATCATCATCTTCGTGATAAGCTTCATAATTACTCAGATCCGGATTGCCGACGCCGAATTCTATTTGCTCCGTACCGGAGATTAACACTTGTACATCCAGATAACGGTGGTGCAATTCCGCTTTTTTACTCGCCGCCTCTGCCGTGTCAAATTCCATCACGTTCATGAAAATATCGGCAGTGATGTCGTGGCGTCCCAATTCCAACGCCGCCAAATCTTGTCGGTTTAAATAATCGCACACGTCTGCAATTACCGCCGGCAACCCAAGATTTACCTGTTCTTTCGTCAAATCAGCCAAAATCATATTTCAGTCCTTACCTTTTGTTTTTTAAACTAGCCTGCATCCAAAGTGCGGCGCCTACCAAGCCGGCGTCTTGCCCGCAAACCGCGGGTACGACATCGGTGTGATAAAAGTGCGGTAACCGCCGTAGATATTCGCGCACTAACGGTAGATAACCGTCGGCCAAACCGACGCTGCCGCCCACGGCAACCCGCTGAATATCATTACTAATCACTAAATCGGCAATCAGATTGGCAATTGCCAGCGCCGAACGCTGCACCACCGCAACCGCTTCAGGCACGCCTTGACGGAAACGTTCGAACACTTCTTTCGGTTCGCACGGATTTTCCCACTGTGCCGCCGTGGCTTCAATCGCCCTGCCGGCGGCAACCGCCTCCACACAACCCCGTCTGCCGCAGCCGCAAACCGGACCGTTCGGATCCGCCAACGTATGCCCGATATGACCCGCCACCCCATTTGGACCGATTTGCAATTCGCGGTTCAGAATCATACCACCGCCGACACCGGTCGAAACCGTGATAAAAACAAAATTATCCACTTTTTCATCCAGTAATGCATATTCTGCATAAGCGGCTGCCTGCACGTCATTTAGCAAACCTATCGGATGGCGGGTGTGTTTTGCGATAGTGTCACGCAACGGGAACTCCGCCAAACCGCCCAAATTTTTCGGATTAAGTGCGGTCAGGACACCGTTATTGATAATCCCGGTCGAAGCAACGGCAACCGCGTCAAACATCCCGTTATAATGCCGTAATAATTCGGACAGCACATTTGCCATACCTTCGGCTGATTTATCCTGCGGCGTTTTTATCTGTCGGCGCTGTTCAACGACCTTGCCCGTCACCAACGCGCTGGCAATCTTAGTTCCGCCAATATCTATCGCCAAACAACATCTCATCTTTTCCGAACCCCTACTCTTTGCGCGTTATTTTACCGCATTGATTTTATTCACGAACCAGCTGACGATATGCTCCAAACGGGTCAATGCCGAACCGACCGTCACGGAAAATGCGCCGTTTTCGATTGCCAACGCCGCCAATTCCGGTGTGTTGTAACGCCCTTCCGCCATAACGCGGCAACCGGACGCTTTCAGATCTTGCACCAATTTAATATCAGGATCTTTCGGAATTGCGCCGCCGGTATAGCCCGACATCGTACTGCCGATTAAATCCACGCCTAAATTCTGGCAATACATCCCTTCTTCGTAATTGGAGCAATCCGCCATTGACAAACACCCCAATTCCTTAATTTTGGCAACCAATACGTCACGCGTTTCAGGGCGCACGCGATCGGTGCCGTCAAAGGCGATAATATCCGCCCCGGCCGCCGCCAGCGCTTCCACATCATGTAAAAACGGCGTAATCCGCACCGGGCTGTCATCCAGATCACGTTTCACAATGCCGATAATCGGCACATTCACCTTGCTGCGCGTGGCTTTTAAATTCTCGATACCTTCAATGCGCAAGCCTGCCGCGCCGCCGTTCACCGAAGCTTGCGCCATTGCCGCCACGATTTCCGGCGAATCCATCGGCCCATCATCGACCGGTTGGCAAGACGCAATTAATCCCTGTTCAAGTGTTGCCAAGATTTGTTGTTTTGTAAGTTTTGACATTTTAACTCCATGCATTATAGTGCCAAAGAAGATTAACTTCATTGAACATAGAGTAATACTTCATTTCAAACAGAACAAGAGAAATCGTTGCAAAATGAGATCTAAGTCAAATTTAACTTCCAGAAAACATTTTGCTTGTATGGTTAAAAAAAGAAAACCGCAATTGACCGCACTTTTTCCGTTAAAAAGACTTATACTATATTTTCTTTTTTCGCTACGGCCTCAAGCAACCCCATGAACAAAAAATCTATCTATATTGCCTATACCGGCGGTACCATCGGGATGAAACCGTCGAAATACGGCTATGTGCCGCAGCCGGGCTTTATGACCAGCTATCTGGCCGCATTGCCGGAACTGCAACGTCCGGAAATACCGCACTTTACCGTACACGAATATCCCGAATTGATCGATTCCGCCAATATGACTCCGGCACACTGGCAGCAAATTGCCGACGATATCAAAAAACACTACGGCCGCTATGACGCGTTTATCATTCTGCACGGCACGGATACCATGGCGTACACCGCTTCGGCACTCTCTTTTATGTTTGAAAATCTGACCAAACCGGTGATTATCACCGGCTCGCAAATCCCCATTTCCGGGTTGCGCTCCGACGGTTTAAGTAATTTGCTGAATTCATTGTATCTGGCGGCACATTATCCAATCAGCGAAGTCACATTGTTTTTTAACAACCGCCTGTTGCGCGGCAACCGTAGCACCAAAAGCCACGCCGACGGTTTCGACGCCTTTTCTTCTCCCAATTATCCGGCATTGATTGAAGCGGGAATCACGATTTCCGTCAATAACGCCGCATTAAATCTGTTACCGCGCGGCGAATTTAAATTGCGCACCATCACGCCGCAACCGATTGGGATTGTGATGTTATATCCGGGAATCTCCCCGGAGGTGATTCGCAATGTCTTGCAGCAACCGGTGAATGGCTTAATTTTACTGACTTTCGGTATCGGCAATGCGCCGAATACGCCGGAAATTCTGTCGCTACTGCAACAGGCCTATGATGACGGCATTATCGTGTTGAACCTCACACAGTGTTATGCCGGGAAAGTCAATATGGAGAGTTATGCCACCGGTAATGCCTTGGCGAATGTCGGGGTGATCAGCGGTTATGATATGACGGTCGAAACCGCACTTGCCAAGTTACACTACCTCCTCAGCCAAGATCTCAGTATTGATGAGGTGCGGCATTATTTACGCCAAAATTTACGGGGAGAGCTCACACTTTAGTAATCTGTTTATGGGGAAAGTGCGGTTTACAATTGACATCTAACCGCACTTTGCTAGTATTTTCAGCGCGAAAGCTTATTCCATTTTATTATTACAACACTAACAGGAAAACAACGGACTAACGTTATGGACTATATCCAAGCACTCTTTAATATTATCGACACCCTGACTTGGGGCTGGGCGTTGATTCCAATGCTGATTATTTTCGGCCTATTTTTTACTATTATCGGTGATTTTGCGCAGTTTAAATACTTTAAACGGATGTTTAAATTTCTGCGTAATGAGCCGAATAAACACGGCAAAAACCAAATCAGCGGCCGCCAAGCGCTATTCGTATCTATCGGCGGACGCGTCGGCGGCGGCAATATCGCCGGGGTGGCGGTTGCCATCTCCATCGGCGGCCCGGGTGCGGTTTTCTGGATGTGGGTTGTGGCCCTCGTCGGCATGATGACCAGTATCGTCGAATGCACCCTAGCCCAATTATATAAACACAAAACCGCTGACGGACATTTCCGTGGCGGTTCGGCGCGTTTTATTCTGCACGGATTGGGCGCGAAATACCGTTGGATGGCGATCGCTTATTCGATCTGCTTAATGCTTTCTTTCTCGATCGGTTTCAACGCATTCCAAGGCAATACCGTCGCCGGCGCGGTGCTGGACAGCTTGCAAATTGATCGGATGTGGACAGGGATTCTGCTGGCGATTGTCGGCGGTGCGATTATCTTTGGCGGGATCACCCGGATCTCTAAAGTCTCGGACGTGATTATTCCGATTATGGCATTTGCTTATATCTTTATGGCATTAACCGTGATCGTGATGAACATCGGCGAAATTCCCGCGTTAATCATGACGATTGTTAAAAATGCCTTCGGCATTGATTCCGTGGTCGGCGGCGGCATGGGGATTGCGATTGCGCAAGGTATGCGCCGCGGATTATTCTCGAACGAAGCAGGCTTAGGCTCTGTGCCGAACGTTGCTGCTACGGCGCACGTCAGCCACCCGGTCAGCCAAGGGATTGCCCAATCATTATCGGTGTTTATCGACACCATCATTATCTGTAGCTGCACCGCTTTCATTATTTTATTGGGTAACGTTTACGTACCGGGTGCGGAAATCGACGGCGTAGTATTAACCCAACAATCCCTTGTCAGCCACTTCGGCGAATGGGCGAAATATTTATTAACCTTCTCGATTTTGTTGTTTTCGTTCAGCACCATTATCTACAACTATTACTTAGGCGAAAACGCACTGAGCTTCCTGTTCTACGGCAAAAAGGAGCAGCTGCCGATTCTCATCCTACGTTGTGTCGTGATTGTCGTATTGTTCCTCGGCGCAACCGCACCGGGAGCAACTTCGGTCTTCTTCTTCTCTGATCCACTGATGGGTTTGTTAGCCCTATTGAACTTGCTGGCGTTGATCATGCTGTTCCCACAAGTGGTACGCTTGATGAACGACTACCGCCGACAGCTAAAACAAGGCGTGGAAGAACCGGTCTTCAACCCTGAGCAATTCTCGGATTTGGATATTGATCGCGAAGCATGGAAAGTACAAAAATAACGTTCCTTGCGAAATAAAATAAGAGTAAAGTGCGGTTTGGCGGTGATGATCATCATGAGCCGACCGCACTTTTCAATGGTTAACAGATAAGAGGAGAATAACATGAATAACGTCACAATTTATCACAACCCGGAATGCGGCACCTCGCGCAATGTCTTGGCTTTGCTCCGCCATTGCGGCATTGAGCCGACGATTATCCATTATTTGGAAAATCCGCCCGATGAAACCGAACTGCGTAATTTACTGGAGCAGATAGCTATCAGCCCGCACGAATTATTGCGCCGTAACGTTGCGCCATATCACGATTTGGGACTGGATAAAGATAATGTCAGCGACGAACAAATTATTGCGGCAATGCTGCAAGCGCCGATTTTGATTAACCGCCCGATTGTCATCACGGAGAAGGGCTGTAAGTTATGCCGCCCGTCCGAAGCGGTGTTAGACATCCTGCCTATCGCCTTGCCTACTGTCTTCTACAAAGAAGATGGCGAAGCGGTTCATCCATTATAAGGCCGGCATAATCGCAAAAATAAAAAACCGTACAAGGGATTTGAGATTGCTGACAAACTGACTTCTCTCCCTCCGCGTGCGGAGGGAGTACCGTTTTTCGCAAGAAAAATGGGGAGGGAGGGGTAATATGAAAATGCAACATATTACTTTTTAACATTCTTTATGCCTCCCTCCGTCCTTCGGACACCTCCCTCCGTATACGGAGGGAGGGAAATGATTAGAGCAAGAGACTTTATCATCCGCCTGAAATCCCTTGTAGATCAATACAAGGGATTTGTTTTTTATAACAGGATGTGTATTACGCAAACGGATCACGTAAAATCATGGTCTCGACACGATCAGGGCCGGTGGACAGAATATCAACCGGTACGCCGGTTACTTCTTCAATCCGTTTGATATAATCGCGCGCGGTTTGTGGCAACTGATTAATATCGGTAACGCCGAACGTATTTTCCGACCAACCCGGTAAGGTTTCATAGATTGGCTCGACATTTTCCCAGTTTTCCGCCGCTGTCGGCGCATATTCCACGATGGAGCCGTCCGGCATTTTGTAGGCAACGCAGATTTTCAGTTGCTCAAATCCGTCCAAGACGTCTAATTTGGTCATGCAGAAACCGGAGATCGAATTGAGTTGAATCGCACGGCGTACTGCAACCGCGTCAAACCAACCGCAACGACGCGGGCGCCCGGTAACCGCCCCGAATTCATTGCCTTTTTTGGCAATTTCCACCCCAATTTCGTCAAACAGTTCGGTGGTGAACGGACCGCCGCCGACACGGGTGCAGTAGGCTTTGATGATCCCTAATACATAATCCAAGTGACGCGGCCCGTAACCGGCGCCTGTCGCCACACCGCCCGCGGTGGTGTTGGAACTGGTCACATACGGATAAGTACCGTGGTCGATGTCCAACATTGTGCCTTGCGCCCCTTCAAACAGGATATTGTCACCGTTTAAGCGCGCTTTGTCTAAAATGGTCGGAATATCGGCAACCATTGCAGTGATGATGTCGGCAATGGCAAAAATCTCAGTTAGGGTTTTGTCGTAATCAACCGGCTCGACTTTGTAATAATTGACTAATTGGAAGTTATAGTATTCCAAGATGTTTTTCAATTTTTCAGCGAAGGTTTCACGGTTGAACAGATCGCCGACACGCAAGCCGCGACGGGCGACTTTATCTTCGTAAGCCGGACCGATACCGCGACCGGTCGTCCCGATGGCTTTTTTGCCCAGCGCCGCTTCACGGGCATGATCCATCGCAACATGGTAAGGTAAAATCAGCGGACAGGCTTCGGAAATCAGCAAGCGTTCGCGCACCTTGACACCGCGGCTTTCCAGTTCGCCCATTTCTTGCATTAATGCCGCAGGGGAGAGCACCACGCCGTTGCCGATCAGGCAGGTGACGTTATCGCGCAGAATACCGGACGGAATCAGGCGCAAGACGGTTTTTTCACCGTTGATAATCAAGGTATGACCGGCATTGTGGCCGCCTTGATAGCGCACCACATATTTGACGCGATCAGTCAGTAGATCAACAATTTTCCCTTTTCCTTCGTCGCCCCATTGCGCGCCGAGGATTACAACACTTTTCCCCATAATAATTTTACCTTTTAAGATGTACGGATTCGCAACTGTTTACTTTACTATTTTCCGTTATTAACTACAATCAAAGTGCGGTATTTTCTTGTATTTTTTAAGTAAAAAACAACAGGTAAAAATAAAAGCCCTAGCGGCGGCTAGGGCTTGTTTAGTGCTGACATTCGTTTTAGTTTTCCGGTTGCATATAGCGGAAGAAATCGCTGCCCGGTTTTAGAATCATCATATTACCGGCGTTTTTAAAGCTCTTTTCATAGGCTTTCAGGCTGCGTACAAAGCTGAAAAATTCCGGTTCGTTGCGGAATGCGTCAGAATAGACTTTGGCTGCGGTGGCGTCGCCGCTACCGCGTAATTCTTGTGCCGTTTTATTGGCGTTTGCCAAAATCACCGTCACGCGACGATCAACATCGGCTTGGATAAACGCCGATTTCTCACGCCCTTGCGAACGGTGTTCCCGTGCGACCGCATCCCGTTCGGCGCGCATACGCTGATAAATTGATGTTGATACCTCTTGTGGCAGATTGATTTGTTTCACGCGCACATCAACCACTTGAATCCCTAAATCCGAAGCGCTGTCCGCCCCGCTGTTTAAGGCGTTCAAGGCACCGGTCATCAACTCGCCGCGCGTGCCGGAGACAATGTCTTTAATCGTTCTGGAACCGATTTCCGAACGCAAACGGTCATTGACTTTACGCCGTAACAAGTTGTCGGCATAGGTGTAATCGCCACCGCCGGTACTGGTGTAGAAACGCCCGAAATCGCTGATCCGCCATTTCACATAAGAATCGACCAACAAATCTTTTTTCTCGACGGTGACGAAGCGATCCGCTTGTCCGTCTTGGGTTTGGATTTTGGCATCCAGCACTTTGATATTGTCGATAAACGGCACTTTAAAGTGAATGCCCGGATTATAGATAGTGACCTTGTTATCGGCGTCACGCAGCACTTTGTTAAAGCGCAACATAATCCCGCGCGATCCTTCGTTGATCACCACAATACTGGAATACAGAATAGCCGCCAGTAGAATAATGACCGGCAATAAAAACTTACGCATTATTCGAATCTCCCTTGGCGAGTGCTGTTTTCATAGCGTTCTTCTTGTTGTGAGCCTATATAGCTGTTTTCATTATTGGTTGAAGCGGCAGGCGACGGCGTGCGAACCGGCGTATTTCGGTTTGCCGCACTACCCAGTGCGGTATTGGTATTCGCCCCTTTTGCTTGTGGCGCGTCTGTCTTTTCGACCGCACTTTCAGCCGCTTTTTTCTGATTCAACATTTGTTCCAACGGTAACACGGTCAGATTGTTGCCGCCGGTGGAATCCAACATCATTTTCGGGGTTTCCGCCATAATGTTTTCCATTGCTTGAATATACAGCCGTTCACGCAATAATTCCGGTGCGGCTTTATATTCCGGTAGCAGTTGTTGGAAGCGTTCCACTTCCCCTTGTGCGTCCAATACCACTTGTTCTTTATACGCGGTGGCTTGCTCGACGATACGCTGTGCGTCCCCGCGCGCAATCGGCTCGGCTTCACGGGCATAGGCTTCCGCTTGGCGGATAAAGCGTTGTTCGTCTTCTTGGGCTTTGATCGCGTCGTCAAACGCGTCTTTCACTTGCTCCGGCGGACGGGCGGACTGGAAGTTGACATCAATCACCTCTAAGCCCATGTCGTACGGCTTGATGACATTTTCCAGATAACGCCAAGTGTCTTCACGTACTACCGAACGCCCGGTGGTCAAAATATCGTCCATCGTCATGTGGCCGATCACATAACGCAGCGCGCTGTCGGTGGCTTGCGACAGGCTGTTTTCCGGATTGGTGACACTGAACAGGAATTTTTCCGGATTATTGACCCGATATTGCACCGTCATTTCCACCACGACCATGTTTTCATCTTGAGTCAGCATGCTGCCTTGGGTTTTCAGTTCGCTGATTTTTTCGATATTCACCGGACGGACTTGATCGATAAAGGTCGGTTTCCAGTTCAAACCCGGTTGCACAATCGAATTGACTTTGCCGAAACGCAACACCACGCCGCGCTCGGCTTCTTTCACGGTGTAAAAACCGCTGACGCCCCACACGATTGCGCCGATCACCGCCGCAACCGGTAACAGTTTACCGAAATTGAACGCCGGTGCATTATTGTTGGATTGACGGTTATTGTTTCCTCCACCGCCCATTTTTTTCAGCAGATTATTGAAAATATCTTCTAAATCCGGCGGACCTTGTTGTTTATTGCGTTGCGAATGTGGCTGTTGCTCGGGTTCAGGATTGTTTTGCCAATCTTGTTGCCCCGAATTGTTATCGGGCTTTTTTTGCCCGCTTTGCCCCGGTTTGCCCCAAGGGTCTTGATCTGAATTATGGTTGTTATCCGAACCATTCCACGACATAGTTGCGATTTCTCCGTCAGTTAAAAATAAGCGGCGTAACAAAAAATTGTAACAATCCGCTAACTCAAGCAGTTTTCGATTGTATCATTTACGCATAGGATTGCCAGTCTTTTTGCTGTAAGGGTTTTATTCATCGCGCCAACACAGCTCGGCAGGGATAATTTTATTTTGCACCGTTTTCTTATCCAGCAATTTCAGAATGGAAGCAAACAGTTGGTTGGCGATCTGTTGATGATCTTGTCGAATCGAATTGATATGAAACGGCAGGCAATTCAGCAGTTCATAGTCATCAAATGTCGCGAGGTGTAAGCGCCTTGAGCTAAGGTGATCCAACAGGTTTTTTTCGTTCAAAAAACGCAACACGCCGACCAGCAAGCCGTAAGAGGCAACAAAAATCGCCTGCGGTAAGCGGCCTAAATCGTGCAACAGTTCCGCCATCATTTGATAGCCCGATTCGGAATGATAATCGCGATGTTTTATCCAGTCATCTTGCAAGGTTAAACCGCCTTGTCGTAAACCGCACTTGAAGCCTTGCAAGCGCGCTTCGCTCGGTGTGAGCCGCAACAGACCGCCGAGATAATAAAACTCGCTTAAGCCGTGTTTTTTGATCATGCCGCTGACCATTTGCGTGACCGCACTTTGGTCATCTGTAATCACATAGGGCACATCGGCATCTCGGATAAAACGGTCTAACTGAATTGTCGGAATCGTGCCTAAGTGCGGATAGTGTCGTTTGCTTTGCTGAATCGGCGTGGTGATTAATAAATCGATTTGCCGTTCCAACAGGTTTTCAATCGCTTTGCTTTCCAAGTGCGGTTGCTCATCAGAACAGCTGATAATCAGTTGTAAGCCGTGGTTACGGCACAGTTTTTCCAAAATGCGGCTGGTTTGGGCAAAGCCGAAGTTGGAAAAATCGGGAATCACCAAACCGATGGTGTTCGTGCGCTGTGATTGCAACGCTTTGGCATAAATATTGGCGCGATAGTGATGTTGTTGCGCAATATCCAAAATTTTTTGCCGGGTTTCGTCTTTAATCCGAAACTCGTCGGCACGTCCGTTCAGCACCATGCTGACGGTGGTTTTGGAAACACCGCTGAGTTCGGCAATATCGTTCAGCGTACAGCGTTTGGGTTTAGCGATCATGTTTTCTTTATTGGTATAAACCGTAATTTCGTAGGGGCGGATGATATATCCGCCCGAACGGAATATTGCGTTTTTCTTTTGTTGATGAAATGCTTATACCGCACTTCGTACTCGGGCGGATATATCATCCGCCCCTACTTTATTTCATTCACTTGTAGCGTAATTATCAGATTTTGATTACTCCGCCAAATACGTAATCGGCTCTAATACCGCACTTTCAATTTCTAACCGGCGCGAACTTTGCAGCGTGTTTTGTCGATTTTTAATAAAAAAGCGCGAAGTTAGGGCTTTTTCGCCGCCGTTTAAGAAAATTTCGATCACCGAACGGTCAATAAAAATGTCCACCTGTTGTAAATCTGCAATCGCACAATAACGCTGTTCGCCCAAGCTCAACATACTTTCCGTTTGTTCGGTTGCGCGGCGATCCAAACAGAACACGTCGTTTTGATAACTTAACGTTAGATGTTGCCCTTCGGCATTATCAAACAGTTGCAAGCTAAAATCGCTGTTTTGCGGGTTAAATGTTAGATAACGGCAATCCAAATCCGCCAATTCCGTGGCTTGTTGCAACGAAAGTGCGGTCAGGTTTTGCGGATAATACTGTTCGAGCGGGGTTTGATAAATCCGATTATTTTTCAAGGTCAAACGGCGCGGCATGGTGAGGGTGGAATGCCAGCCGTATTCATCGCTCGGATACTGTAAATCCGGCAACCCAACCCAGCCGAGCATGACCGCACTTTGGCTGTTATCCAATCCGGCAAAGGTTTGCGGTGCGTAAAAGTCGAAACCGTAATCCAATTCGGCAAAGGCTTCCACTTCAAAATCCAACTTATCCAGTTTGCCGATCACATAGGTGGAATGGTAGTTATTTTGGAACTGCCGTGCTTCACGTTGTTTGCCTTGCGGTGACCAAATAAACAGATCTTTGTCGCCGATTTTCAGCAGATCAGGGCATTCCCACATAAAAATATGGCGGTTGTCGAAATCCGATAGGGTCAGTTCGCCCAACAGTTGCGGCGGCGTGTTGATATTGTCCATTTCAAACACGATTGCCGTGCCGCTTAAATCCTCACGTTGCGCACCGCAAATAAACCGCACTTTGCCGTCGGCAGTGAAATACGGCTTCGGATCACGCACGTGTTCGCTGTAACCGGTCGGGGCGCAGGTCACCAAGGGGTATTTATCCAGCAATTTTCCCTCTTTGCTGAACACGGCGATATTTTGGTACGGAATGCGTGCGTTATCACTGCTGCGGCGGGTGTTGCCGGTGTAAAACGCGGCGATGTAATCTCCTAACGGCAATGCGCCGCCGGAATAACAACCGTGTGATTCGAACATTTCGGTCGGAATCAGCGGATCGGCGAGGGTAAAGTGTCGGAAGTCAGGCGTGGTATAGTGCAGCCAGTGTTTCATACCGTGCATGGCACTGTAAGGATACCATTGGTAAAAAATGTGGTATTTCTCACCGTCGAACACCAAGCCGTTCGGATCATTGATTAAGCCGAACGGCGCGGTCAAATGGTAATCAGGGCGGAAATCCTGATCAGCGGCAACCTGTGCCGCCACCGTATCGAGTTCGCCCTCTTCGGCGGCAAGCAGACTTTTATATTTTCCCTGATTGAAAATCAACATCGGATTTCCCCTTTCTGTTAATTAAGCCGATTGCGCCAAATAATCGGCTAACTGTTGCTGATTCGGCAATGCCGCCATTGCGCCTTTGGCGGTGGTGGCTAGTGCGCCGCAAGCATTGGCTTGGCGGATAATCGGCACAAGATTCTCCCATTGCTGCCAGTTTTCGGTTTGCGATAAGCCGGCAAGCAAACCGCCGACAAAAGCGTCGCCTGCGCCGGTGGTGTCCACCGCTTGCACCGCTTTGCCGCTAATCAGTTGCTGTTCACCATTCAAATGCACCAACGCCCCGGCTTTGCCCTTGGTAACAATAATCAGTTTTTGCGGATAATAGGCGGTGATGGTTGCCAAAGCCTGTTCTAAGGTCTCTTTTTCGGTCAGCAGGGTGAGTTCTTCTTCGGAAAATTTCAGCACATCCGCCAACTCAACTGCCTGCATGACAGTCATGCGCATAATGTCCTCATTTTCCCACAGCGAAAGACGCAAATTCGGGTCGAACGACACCATGCCGCCGATTTGTTTGACTTGCTGCATTGCATTCAGCGTCGCTTGTTGTGACGGGTTATTCAACAACGCAATCGAACAGCAATGCAACCACTCGCCACGGTTAAACTGCGGTACATCGTCGCTTTGCAGAAACTGATCCGCACTGGGATTGACCATAAAGGTGAAACTGCGCTCGCCGTCGTCGTCCAAATCGACCACCACCGTCGACGTGCGGTTTTGCGGATCAAGCAGCATGAAATCGGTGTTGACGTTTTCTTGCTGTAAGACGTTTTTCATAAAACGCCCGAGCGGATCATCGCCCACCCGCCCGATAAACGCGCTTCTTCCGCCCAGTCTGGCAATCCCGACGGCAACATTGGCAGGCGCGCCGCCGGGCGCTTTAATATAGTGATTCTCTCCCTCGGGAATCAAATCCACCACCGCGTCACCTAATACCCATACTTTTTGTCTCATACTGTTACCTTTCTACTTGCTGGAAGATTTGGCTAAAATTTTAGCTAAAACGGTTTAGGTAGGCAAGGAAAGTGCGGTTTTTCTTGAAAGTAGGACTGGAAAATGTGATCTGGATCTAAAAAGTGCGGTCGTGAAACCGCACTTTGGTGATTAAAATGTCTTTTCAAAAATCAGATTGGCATTTTTCTGCGTATAGGAATACATCGACGGCAGGTTGCTGGCTTGTTTTTTCCAGTTGAAATGCAGCTTCGGCGTAATGCCCCAAACGTGCCAGTCGCGTTTCCACAGGGTTAAATTCACGTTATAAATCTTATCGTTGCGCACTTTACCGAGCGGAATCATCTCGCCCAATTTGGCTTGGTCTTTGTAGTGGCGTTGGGCGTAAGACAAGCCCAAACGCGAGGAAGTGCCCCACTGCCACTCTTGCCCCCAACCAAGGCGCAGAGTGCGAGTATTGTTGCTGTATTGCCACACACGGGTTTGTTCCCGATTGTAATCGCTACCAAAATAGAAAAATTGGCGCGGGCTGCGTAACCACAGCAGGGTGGCGGAAGCCAGTTGGCTATGTCCGTTCAGGTTTTGGTTGTCATAATAATGCTGTTCGGCGTGTTCCAGTGCGGTTGAAAGTTGCCAGTTGGCGTTTAGCCAGCGGCGATATTCGCCCCGCACCCCGTTCGCCCACTTATACGATTGATTGCCGTACCAGCGTTTTTCATAAAACGGCAACACGGAAAGCGTTTGCAGCGCACTTTTATGGCTGTAACCGAGGTAAGTGCGGTGATAAATGTCATCGTAAGCGTGATTATCCCAAAAATTCTTACCGAACAGTTCCGTGCCAAAATGCAGATAATGGGCGGCGCTCAGGTTGAAATCCCGCTCCAGACTGAATGAGTAGGCAATGCCGTGTGCCGACTGCGGCAGCATACGCTCGTCTTTGACAAAGCCGGTGTTCTCGATTTCACGGTTGGACGAGGTGTTATTGACATTGCCGTCACGCAAGTAATAGGCACTGAAACGGCTTTGCCAGCCGCTGCGTTGCTGCAATGCGTCCAGATAGGAATCAATCAGCTTGACCACCGGCGCAGGCACGCCGACCGCACTTTTGGCTTTTTCAAACTGATCGCGTGCCGCATTGTCTTGTCGATCTTGAAACAGGCTTTTTGCTAATTCAATGCGCACCGGATTGAGGTCGGGATTGACGGCGAGGATTTCACGAAAACGGCTAATCGCCAGCGGATAATCTTGCGCCAGTTGCGCAAGAGTGGCTTCGGCAAATTGAATTAAAATTGGATCATGCTGCGCAAAAGTGCGGTAAATCGCCAGCAATTCTTGAATCAATTCAGGGTTGCGTTGCTGCAAAGCAAGATTGAGCCAATCTTGGGTTAATTGCGGACTTGCCAACAATTGCGCCCGACTCACCCGCAACGGCGGCACCGCACTTGGCGTTGAATCGTCCAGGGTTTTCAATGGCGCAGTTGGCAACGCGATATTTTGAATGCTGTCAGGTTGCGTTGTTTGCTGAATCGGAGTCGAGGTTTCTGCTACCGCACTTAACGCACAAAGTGCGGTTAGGCTTGTTACTAAAAGAGATTTTTTCATGTTTTTTCTTAAAAAGAGAGGCGCAGGTGCGCCTCAATTAATTTGTTATACAACCTAAATAATTATTTGGCAGCATTAAACACGGCTTTGGTTTCATATCCCCATCGATCGGTTAATGTTGCTGAACCAGCCACTTCAGCTGCACCACGTCCCATAAATTTTCCTTCATAAGTACCGGAAAGTGGCATATCCATTAGACCTTTATCGGTGGTTTTAGCATTACCTGTAAAAGTGATTTCGCCATTTTTAGCGGTAATTGCTGTTTTGGAGAGTTCAGTTTCTCGCCAAATATTTTCGAAGTGCATTTGAGTTATATCACCAGAAATGGTTTTTTTATCAAAGTCAGCATTGAGTGTAACCGTACCTTCTGAAATATTGTCAGTAATGGCGATATAACTTGTTCCTTGATATTTAGCAGAGCCTTTTAACGTTTCTAATTCATTGGCGTTTGTTGCTCGTCCGGAGTAGATTACCATCGCATCGTTGGCATTACGTCCATTGACTGTGCCAGTAGCTGAAACACCGGCAATACCGGAGTCATTTAGGTTATTGCTGTAAGTATCATAAGCTGCTTCGATGTTTAATACTTTACCGTTAGTCACGGAACTACTGCTTACGGATTGGCTAGATCTTCCTTTGCCGGAGCCATCCGCAGCGACTAATTTGGCTAAACCATCTTCATTTGTCCAAGTGTCTTTTTTAATAGGCTCTAAAATGTCGCTGTTATTTAAAGATGTTGCGGTATAAACATAGGCGTTGGGTTCAGTACGCGCTAATTCGGCTAAACGAGCTTCTTCAGCTTTACGGGCTTCTTCGGCTTTACGGGCTTCTTCGGCTTTACGGGCTTCTTCGGCTTTGCGCACTTCTTCAGCTTTACGGGCTTCTTCGGCTTTGCGAGCTTCTTCGGCTTTACGCGCTTCTTCGGCTTTACGGGCTTCTTCGGTTTTACGCGCTTCTTCAGCTTTACGCGCTTTTTCGGCGGTGGAATTATCGGTAGCCGGTGTCACTGTTGTTGATGTATTGGTGTTTGCGGCAGGTTTATTGTTTGATCCGCCACCCGACGATCCGCAAGCGACTGCGCCGAGAGAGATTAAAATAGCCAAAGCAGTGGTTTTTATTGTGGGTTTCATAAAATATTCCTTATGGTTTACGCTTAGAAAAATGTAAATAAAATTCACAGTTAATGATTTCTTCACTCCAAAACAGATAAAAAATCATTAAACTTTCTCAGTTTAAAAAAAAAAAAAAAAAACAAGGCTTTAGCGATCTTTATGCGGAAACTTTGATCTTTGTCACATTAGAAATAAAAATGGAGTAAAATTTCAAAAAAGAGAGGGGGAAGTTCAGAGAAAAAATAGAAACGCGCTATCGGTAGAAGAGCGGATAGCGCGTTGAAAAAGAAGTGAATTAGTAAATCACGTTGTTGTGATAACGCGACAGAATCGCTTGGATATGATCCATTTTTTCTTTGCTTGGCGGCAGTACGTCTTCCAGCTCGTATTTTTCGCCCATCGCTTCCCATTTGTGTTGTCCCAAACGGTGATAAGGCAGCAGTTCGATTTTTTCGATGTTTTGCATATCTTTGATAAATTCGCCGAGCAGAGTGACGGAGTGATCGTCGTCGGTGTAGCCCGGCACGACCACATAACGAACCCATGTGCGTTGGTTGCGTTTTTGCAGGTAGCGGGCGAATTCGAGGGTGCGCTTGTTCGGCACGCCGATCAGGTTGTGGTGAATGGTATCGTCAAGCTGTTTCAAATCCAGTAGCACCAAATCAGTGACATCAAGCAGCTCGTCAATCACGTTGTCGTAACGGCGCACAAAACCGTTGGTATCCAGACAGGTGTGAATGCCTTGTTCTTTACAGGCGCGGAACCAATCGCGCACAAATTCCGCCTGCAAAATCGCTTCGCCGCCGGACGCGGTTACGCCGCCACCGGACGCGTTCATAAAATGACGGTAGGTCACCACTTCTTTCATCAGCTCTTCAACCGTGATTTCTTTGCCGCCGTCTAAATCCCAAGTGTCGCGGTTGTGGCAGTATTTACAGCGCATTAAACAGCCTTGTAAAAACAGGATAAACCGAATCCCCGGCCCGTCCACCGTACCACAGGATTCGAAAGAGTGAATGCGTGCTTTAATCGTCATAGCAGTACCAAAAATGCAAAATTAGAGAGTAAAAGTGCGGTCAATTTTACCTGAAACAACCGCACTTTGCGATAGAAAGTCTGATTTGAATGTGGTTAGGTGTATTTTTCAAGGAATTGGGCTGGGGTTAAAATTTCAAGTGGCAGGTATGTTAATGCTACAAAATCTTTATCACCGGTGATTAATATATCAACATTTTCTAAAAGTGCGGTCGCAATCACCGGATAGTCTTTTTCATCTCGAATATAAACATCCAAATTAAATTTGGTTGGTGTATAGACTAATTCATAGCTGATGATAGAAAGTAAGCGATCAATAACCTCTAATTTATGGGGGAATTTTCGTTCCATAACGGTTTGTAATTCATTTGCAACGTAAGATGCAAGTACCATTGTGTTTTCAACAGCAACGACTTCGATTAAGCGGGTTCATTCGCGCTGACGGAAAAAGCAATGCAGATAGTAATACATTAGTATCTAACATGATTCGCATTAGCTTGCTTTCCTTAGCATTTTGATTAATTCAACTACATCATCTTCAGAGTACAGCCCGGCTTTTTCCGCTTCGCCTTGGAAAGCTCGCTGTGCTTCTTTTATGGCTAACATCGTGGAATTCAGAATTTCAACTTTGCCGTTGTTTTCAACAAATAATAATTTATCGCCTTCTTTCAAATTTAATTTTTTGCGAATAGCGATAGGAATGGTGATTTGCCCTTTTGAGGTGATTTTTGCAAGTTCCATGATATACTCCTTTCATTCCTTACTATTCAGGAATTCTTTTTTTTGGGATTGTGACACAGTTTGATCTAGCGTGCAAGCAACAAAAAACCCCGCCAATCGGCGGGGCTTGGGAGTGAGATTAAACCCGAATTACATGGTTTGGGTAAAGGTACGGGTAATCACGTCTTTTTGTTGTTCTTTGGTCAGCGAGTTGAAACGTACCGCGTAGCCGGAAACACGGATGGTTAATTGCGGATATTTTTCCGGGTTTTCCATCGCGTCTAACAACATTTCACGGTTCATCACGTTAACGTTCAGGTGCTGTCCGCCTTCGATCGTCGCTTCGTGGTGGAAGTAACCGTCCATTAAACCTGCCAAGTTGCGTTTTTGCGCTTCGTAATCTTTACCTAACGCATTCGGTACGATAGAGAAGGTGTAAGAGATCCCGTCTTTGGCGTAGGCAAACGGCAGTTTGGCAACCGAAGTCAGGGAAGCCACCGCACCTTTTTGGTCACGGCCATGCATTGGGTTCGCTCCCGGTCCGAACGGCGCACCGGCACGGCGACCGTCCGGAGTGTTACCGGTTTTTTTGCCGTAAACCACGTTAGAGGTGATGGTCAATACCGATTGGGTTGGCACTGCATTACGATAGGTTTTCAGTTTTTGAATTTTCTTCATGAAACGTTCAACCAAGTCACAGGCGATATCGTCAACACGGCTGTCGTTGTTACCGAATTGCGGATATTCGCCTTCGATTTCGAAGTCAACCGCAATACCGTCTTCATCACGAATCGGTTTCACTTTGGCATATTTAATTGCGGACAAGGAGTCGGCGGCAACAGACAGACCGGCGATACCACACGCCATGGTGCGATACACATCACGATCATGCAATGCCATCAGTGAGGCTTCGTAGCTGTATTTGTCGTGCATGTAGTGAATGATGTTAAGTGCGGTCACATATTGTGTCGCCAACCAGTCCATAAAGCTGTCTAAGCGGTTCATCACATCATCGTAATCCAAATATTCGCTGGTGACTTTATCGGTTTTCGGACCGACTTGCATTTTCAGTTTTTCATCAATACCGCCGTTGATTGCGTATAACATGGTTTTTGCCAAGTTCGCACGGGCACCGAAGAACTGCATTTGTTTACCGACGATCATCGGGCTGACGCAGCAGGCGATGGCGTAGTCATCGTTGTTGAAATCAGGACGCATTAAGTCATCGTTTTCGTACTGTACGGAAGAGGTGTCGATAGACACTTTGGCACAGTAACGTTTGAAACCGTCAGGCAGTTTTTCAGACCACAGAATCGTCATATTCGGTTCCGGAGACGGCCCCATGGTGTAGAGCGTGTTCAAGAAACGGAAGCTGTTTTTGGTGACCAGGGTGCGACCGTCCAAGCCCATACCGGCTAAAGATTCGGTTGCCCAGATTGGATCGCCGGAGAACAGTTGATCGTATTCCGGGGTGCGCAGGAAACGCACCATACGCAGTTTCATCACCAAATGGTCGATTAATTCTTGCGCTTGTTCTTCGGTGATTTTGCCGGCTTGCAGATCACGCTCGATATAAATATCCAAGAAAGAGGATACGCGACCGAATGACATCGCCGCACCGTTTTGTGATTTCACCGCCGCCAAATAAGCGAAGTAAGTCCATTGCACCGCTTCTTGTGCGTTAGTCGCAGGGCCGGAGATATCGTAGCCGTAGCTCGCTGCCATTTGTTTGATTTGACCTAAAGCGCGGTGTTGTTCGGCAATTTCTTCACGCAATTGGATTGTCATTTGCAAATCTTCGCCTTTTTCCAAGCGTTCTTGCAACGAACCGAATTGTTTGAATTTGTCTGCCATTAAGAAATCAATTCCGTACAGCGCGACACGGCGGTAGTCACCAATGATACGCCCGCGACCGTAAGCGTCCGGTAAACCGGTTAACACCCCGGATTTACGGCAGCGCAGAATGTCAGGAGTGTAAACGTCGAACACGCCTTGGTTGTGGGTTTTACGGTATTCGGTGAAGATTTTTTTCACTTGCGGATCCAGTTCGCGACCGTAAACTTGGCAAGAACCTTCCACCATTTTGATCCCACCGAATGGAATGATCGCACGTTTTAATGGCGCATCGGTTTGCAAACCGACGATTTTTTCCAAATCTTGTTGGATATAACCTGCCGCATGGGAGGTGATGGTGGAGATGATGGAGGTATCGAAATCATACGGTTCGTGGGTTTTGTTTTCCACTTTGATCCCTTCCATCACTTTTTCCCATAATACGTCGGTCGCAGGAGTCGCGCCGGCGAGGAAAGCTTCGTCACCTTCATACGGGGTGTAGTTCAATTGGATAAAATCGCGTACATTGACATTTTGCTGCCAGTCGCCGCCTTTAAATCCCGCCCAAGCCTGTTGCTGAAGTTCAGTTAATTGTGTCATAGCAATACATTCCTTAATTTAGAAGAAATTAAAACGATTATACCGACAGCACCGCACTTTATCCGTAGAGATAAAACCATCGATACGTTAAACCAGTTAGTGGTGTTCGCGAGTCAAATACCACTGCATTAAGGCGATACACACCGCACCGCCCACGATATTCCCTAGTGTCACCGGGATTAAATTTTTAACAATAAAATGCGCCGCATCCAAATCGGCATATTGTGCCGTATTAAGACCAAGTGTCTGCCAAAATTCAGGGCTGCTGTAGTGTGCAGTTACAATCCCCATCGGGATCATAAACATATTGGCAACACAGTGCTCGAAGCCGGAGGCGACAAACATCGAAATCGGCAGAATCGCCGCCAGTGTTTTATCCGTCAGGGTTTTACCGGCATACGCCATCCACACCGCGATACACACCATAATGTTACAAAAAATACCCAGACTAAAGGCTTCGACCCAGGTGTGGTGGATTTTGTGCTGAGCAGTATTCAAAATCACCAAGCCCCATTTGCCGTCCGCCGCCATCGTTTGTCCGCCGAACCAAACCAGCGCGACGATAAACAGACTGCCGACAAAATTTCCGGCATAAACCGCACCCCAGTTACGCAACATTTGGAAGGTGCTGATTTTCTTCTCCACCCGAGCCAAAACCGTCATGGTTGAGGAGGTGAACAGCTCGTTACCGCAGACAATCACCATGATAATCCCGAGTGAAAACACTATGCCGCCGACAAATTTCGCCATGCCCCAAGCGACATCGGCTGCGCCGGTTTGCGTGGTGGCATAAAAGACAAAGGCAATCGCGATAAACGCCCCCGCCGGAATTGCCGACATAAAAGAAAGAAACTGATTTTTTTGTGCCTTATACGCCCCGGCATTCACCGCCACCGTGGTAATCTGCGCCGGATTCAACATATTGGAGGAGTTATTTGTATCTGTGCTCATCTTTGATTGTTTCCCTCGAAACTAAACATTTTTTTAAGATTTATTATTTTTTTTTAGCATTATAATTTTTTGCTGATACACAAACAAATCATTTTGAGACGCTATTCTATGTTATCTCACAAACTGTGATATAGATCAAATCAGGCTGTTAAGGCAGGGTTAAGATGTTATTTTATGGTTAAATTTGTGTTTTGATATTTAACGGAAAAGTGCTGATTGTGTAAACAAAGAGATTATAGTTTGGGATTATTTAGTAGGTGAAATAGCGTTCATGTTATTTTCTTGAACTCCTCTCATTTGTTGGTAGCATACTGGGATTTTTGCGCAATAGCAACTTGCCAAAAACCGTTAACTTCATTATTCTGGCTTCAATTTGTAGCAGATAATAAGGATAGCAGAATGACAACGACAGCCGCGCCGCAAGAAACGATTTTCAGTAAAATTATCCGTCGTGAAATTCCGGCGGATGTGGTGTATCAAGATGAATTGGTGACCGCATTTCGTGATATTTCGCCCCAAGCCCCGACCCATATTTTGATTATTCCGAATAAGCTGATTCCGACCGTCAATGCGGTGACGGCCGAAGACGAACAGGCTTTGGGGCGTCTGTTTGTGGTGGCGGCGAAAATCGCGCAGCAAGAGGGCATTGCCACAGAGGGCTATCGCTTAATTGTGAATTGTAACCGGCACGGCGGGCAAGAGGTGTTTCATTTGCATATGCACTTGGTCGGCGGCAAAAAACTGGGCGCAATGTTGGCAAAATAGGAATCATTGATGAAACGTTTTCTTCTTATTATGTTCGGCAGTGCCATGTTAGCGGCGTGTTCCAGTGCGCCGCCGCGTTATTTAGCTGACAGCGAGCCGATTGTGAATATCGACGCCGGCGTAGCCGCGGCAATTGAGGTGAAAGCCGGCGCCGAGCAGGTGGGGTTGACCAATATTAGCCAACGGCTGTTGGCATTACAGTATCAAATCACGTGGTATGATAAAGATGGCGTGACTCAGCTCAAAGACTGGTCGCAATTGCCGCAATGGGTGCAATTGGCGTTACCGCCGCAGCAACGTGAAATCATTGGTTTGGAAAAACCGACCCGGAACAGCAGTAATTATCGTATTTATATTAAAGGGCATTAGATAAGCCGTGTCATTATCCTCGATTCTGAATGCCGATTTTTGGACGGCAAAAGTCGTTTCTTGCCAGCCATTGGCGGGCGCGAGCGGCGATTCTTACGGCGTGCAACTGGAGAATCGGCAACGGTTTCTGCTGCGTCGGCAAAATGAGACGTTGCAACGCTTGGGAGCCGGGCGCGAATTTGAGGCGGATCTGCTATTCAGCCTGCAACTGTTGCCGTTTGTGCCATCGGTTTTTCATCAGGGGAATGATTTTCTGGTGCAACATTGGGTCGAAGGCGAACCGTTGGCGCAATGGAACGAACCGCACTTGGCGCAATTGGCGCTGAATTTACAGCAGTTACACCATTTTTCGGTGCTGCATTCGGCGGAAATCAATACGTTGCCACAGTTGGATCTGATTCGGCGGATTTTTTCCTTGTTGCAACAACTGCCGTCAGAACAGCATGGCGGTTGGCTAATGCAATTGGATCAATTAACCCCTTTTGTTGAAAGTGAGATTCAAGTGATTGCCCACCATGATCTTCATCCGCACAATATTATCGTACAGCCGGATGGCAGTTTCAAACTCCTCGATTGGGAATATGCGGCATGGTCCGAACCCGCCTTGGAAATGGCGTTTTTATTGGCGAATAACGAATTAAGCCAGGATCAGCAGCGCTATTTATTGCAATATTATTTGCAGGGAAACACTTTGTTGCAAAAAGAATGGGCGTTCGGTCAGGCGATTGCGAGTTATTTGCCGTGGGTGAAATTGCTCAACCGTTTGTGGTGGCAAGTGCGGCAAACGCTTGCGTCCGAATCTGTCGCGCAATAGACAAAATATAATCGCAAACACGTATAACAGGAAATTTTATGTCGACACTACTTATTGACTTGCAAGCCTATGAATTAACTACGGAAGAAGTGGAATTGTTGCAACATCCGCTTGTCGCAGGGGTGATTTTATTCAGCCGTAACTTTCACGATCGCCAACAACTGCAAGGCTTAATTCAATCGGTGCGGCAGCGGGTGAACAAGCCGCTGTTAATCACGGTTGATCAAGAGGGTGGTCGGGTGCAGCGTTTCCGGGACGGTTTTAGCTGTTTACCGGCAATGCAAGCCTTCGCCGCACTTGAAAGCGATGTTTTAAAACAACGACAACTGGCACAACAAGCCGGTTGGTTAATGGCGGCGGAAATGACCGCATTGGATATTGACCTCAGTTTTGCACCGGTGTTGGATTTAGGACATCAAAGCAAAGCCATTGGCGATCGCAGTTTCGGGGATGAAGTGCGGTCGGTGAGTGCGCTGGCGGAGGCATTTATCGACGGCATGGCGCAAGCCGGCATGGCGGCAACCGGCAAACATTTTCCGGGGCACGGACACGTTATCGCCGATTCGCATTTGGAAACGCCGATTGACGGGCGTGCCAAAGAGATGATTTTTGCCCACGATATCCAGCCGTTTGCCGAGTTGATTCAGCGGGGCAAATTACAAGCGGTAATGCCGGCACATGTGATTTACAGCCAATGTGACAGCCAACCGGCGAGCGGTTCGGCGTATTGGCTGAAAACGGTATTGCGCCAACAGCTCGGTTTCGACGGCGCGATTTTCTCCGATGATCTGGGCATGAAAGGCGCTGGTTTTATGGGGGATTTTGTGGAACGCTGTCAAGCCTCGCTTAACGCCGGTTGCGATCTGTTATTGCTGTGCAATAAACGCGAGGGCGTGATTCAGGTGTTGGATAATCTGCAACATCAAGCCGACCCGGAAAGCCAAGTGCGGTTAAACCGTTTGTTTAAACGGAAAACCATCGAATGGAACAGCCTGCAAGCCACAAGCCGTTGGGTTGAGGCAAACCGCACTTTAGAGCAATTGCAACAATGCTGGTTGGAGCAAAAAGCTGCATTTGTAAAATAAGCATTTGCTATGTTGAATGCAAGGTCGGATTAGGTATCCGCCCGAACCGCACTTTGCATTTTTCCATTATAGATTAAATGCTTATACCGCACTTCGTAAACGAGCGGATATCTAATCCGCCCCTATTTTTGTTACCAAATAAATTTACCGATTGGAAAGATAATAAATAATAATGAACCGTTTAACCTGCCTTTATCATCAACAGCGACAATGCGATTCCTGTCAGTGGTTGAATTTGGATTACGACCAACAGTTGGCGAAAAAACAGCAGCATTTGCAGCAGCAACTGGCGAAGTTGGATTTAACCGGTGCAGAATGGTTTGTGCCGTTTGCCTCGCCGCTCAGCGGTTTTCGTAATAAAGCGAAAATGGTGGTCAGCGGCAGTGTCGAGCGGCCGATTTTGGGCATTATCAATGATCCCGATGATCCGCAAAGTGCGGTTGATCTCTGCGGCTGCCCACTGTATCCCGCCAGCATTCAAGCGGTGTTTCCGCAGTTGAAAGATTTTATCGCCCGCGCCGGATTAGTGCCGTATAACCTGTTGAAACGTAAAGGCGAGCTGAAATATATTCTGCTGACGGAAAGCCGTTACAGCGGCAAACTGCTGCTGCGTTTTGTGCTGCGCAGTGAAGCCAAGTTGGCGTTAATTCGGCGCGAATTAGCCGGTTTATTACAGCGTTTGCCGAAGCTGGCGGTGGTGTCGGTCAATATTCAAGCGCAGCACGCGGCAATTTTAGAGGGCGAACAGGAAATTTTTCTGACCGGGCTACAGGTGTTGGAAGAGCGGTTTAACGGCATTCCGCTGTTTATCCGTCCGCAGGGTTTTTTCCAAACCAATCCGACGGTGGCGAGTGCGTTGTACCGGCAAGCGCAAGAATGGATAGAAAATCTGCCGATTTCCCATGTGTGGGATCTGTTTTGCGGCGTCGGTGGTTTCGGACTGCACTGTTTATCGGCTTTGAAAGCTCGGCAATCGGATATTTTTACCCGCTTAACCGGGATTGAAATCTCCGCTTCGGCAATTGCCAGCGCCAAGTTATCGGCAGCACGGTTGGGCTTGACGCAAGGGCAAAGTGCGGTTGAATTCCGTTCGTTAGATTCCGCCGCATTTGCGGCTCGGGAAACGCAACGGCAAAAACCGCAATTAGTGATTGTCAATCCGCCACGGCGCGGCATCGGCAAACCTTTAGCCGGGTTTTTGAATGAGTTTGCACCGCACTTTATCCTGTATTCCAGTTGCAATGCGAGCAGCATGGCAAAGGATTTGGCGTTATTGACGGATTATCGGATAATCAAAATCCGTCTGTTTGATATGTTCCCGCACACGGCGCACCTCGAGACGCTCGTATTACTTGTCAAGGAAATAGACCAATAACAGAAAAAGCGAATCAGGAAGACACTAAGAAGCCTGTCGTGCCGGCCGTGATGACGTGCCGCTGTGATTACAATGCCAAACCGAGACGGTTTAATGCTCAATCGGATTATTGTCAATAATCACCGTAGCATTGGCGCGTCTGGTATAAGGATCGTTTGACCGGGTTTGTAATTGCTGTTCCTGTATTTTCTGTTTTTCTTGTGCAATAACAGCAACTTCCTCACACTCTATATTGAAATCGGTGATGTTCACCCGGTTAACTTCTTTGGTGTAGTCCGGTCTGGCTATCGCTTGCTGACAAAGCATTGATACAAGCAACAGATAAAATATATTTCTCATTTTTTGCTACTCATATAAGTGTTGATGATGGAATGGAATAAATTTTGGCTAACAATATCTGAGTGGAATAAGTTTACTTTTCCGCTTAATGCTTTTTGATATAGCGTATTCTTAACATTATGGTAATTCATGCTAATTTGCGTCAGGAAGGGCGGTTGAATCTGATGAAAAAAGAGAAAAAAACACTGTCCAAACCAATCGAATGGGCTAAAATCTTGCTTGCTTGCTTGCTTGCTTGCTTGCTTGCTTGCTTGCTTGCTTGCTTGCTTGCTTGCTTGCTTGCTTGCTTGGCGAAAGAAGGAAAAATATTCATGTCAGTATTGATCTGTCTATGTAAAAAATCAGCCATATTAAAACATTTTTTTACAACAAAAGCTATTGTTGTTATGTTAATTTCCCTATTTTCTCTAACAATTGTGCTAAAATCTGCTTTTAATGCCTATTATTGTAAATAATTGCATATTTATCTTATATCAATAACGCAAGTGTTTGGGATTAACGTATTCAATTCCTCGATCCAGATAACCGATTCTTTCCAATTGTAGTAAGTGGCGTTTCGCCGGTAATCCGCCGCCAAATCCGGTCAACGCCAGATTTTTGCCTAAAATGCGGTGGCAAGGAATGATAATGCTGATTGGATTGCGCCCGACTGCACCGCCTACGGCACGCACCGCTTTCGGATTGCCGATTTGTTGTGCCAACTCGCCGTAACTGCTGAATTTGCCATAAGGAATTTGACGCAAGGCGTGCCACACTTGTTGTTGGAACGTCGTGCCTTGCGGGGCGAGCGGCAAATCGGAAAAGGTTTCAGCTTCGCCGTTAAAATAACGGCTAAGTGCGGTTTTGGTTGCGCTCAAAACCGCACTTTGTTCATCTTCTATCCAGTCGGTTGGTACGTTTGTTTGTTCTTGTTCGAATTCAACAGCGATCAGCGCTTGGTTTTTCTCTAATAACAATAAGTTACCAATAGGAGACGGGTAAAAACAGTAACGAATAGACATAAATGACCTCCGAAAATAAAAAAGACGCACCGATTACAGCACGCCTTTTGATTATAGGGCGGTTTGCCCTAATTAGAAGCGGTAATTTAAATTTAAACCGTAAATATTCGCAGTAGATTTGGCGGTAAATGTTGCTGGTAATTTACCCGCTTCAGCTTCTCTAAAGGTATTTTTGCTGGCACGTAAATGGGCATAGCCGACATCTACTGATAAATCGTCAGTGAAGCGATAAGTTGCCCCTAAGCTATACCAAGTGCGGTCTGCGTCAGGAATTGAAATTGAAAAATAGCCTTCTTGAACCGGGGTTTCATCATAGGCAATACCGGCACGCAGTGTTAAAGCCGTGTCTACGTCATAACTTACCCCTAAGGCGATACGAGAGGAATCTTTGAATTTTTCTTGTTTTTCAAAGAGCAGTTCGCCGGCGCTTCCGCTGGCATGTAATTCTTGAAAACGGCTCCAACGGGTTAATTTATAGCTGTAGTGCATGGCAAATTTATCGGTCATTTTATGATAACCGGCAACTTCCCAGTAGGCAGGCAGATTTAAGGTCAAAGAACCCGGAATGGTTTCACCGCCGGTTGCATTTAGTCCCGGTCTGACGGCATTTAAAATTGTTGGCAGTTGATTGGAATATTTTCCGTTAAAATCAATATCAACGTGTGAGTGGTAGGCAATACCGATACGGTTACGCTCGTTAAATTCGTAGACTAAACCGGCATTCCAGCCGTAACCCCACTCTTTTCCTTCCAAGCGGGCTGCCGTTGTCGACGGAGTTAGCCCTAAAGCAGGCAGGAATGCGGCACTGGTCGCACCGAGGTGGCGCTCAATTAAGGCATCGGCATACACCGCATTGAAACCTAAACCGACACTCCAGTTTTGGTTTAAACGATAGGCGCCGCTAAGGTTAAAGTTAATCGCGGTTAAGTCGGTTTTTCCGGCATAAAAACCTGCTTCATAGCTGTCTGGAAACTCTGTCATGAGACCGTAGTTCACATTTATGCCGCCACCGACAGAAAATTTTTCGTTGAGCGGGTGAACATAATAAAGAGTGGGAATGATGGCATTCGGGGCGATATTATTTTGGTTGGCAGGAATATCACCCTTTTGAGTGTGTAGCACGCCTTCCAAATTAACATTCGGATCGATATAAATCCCACCAACCGAAATTTCCGCCCGTTTAAATTGGGTCATTAATGCCGGATTCACCGCCACAACCGAGGCATTTTCCGCAATTGCTGCATCGCCGGCATAGGCGCGACCCAAACCGGAAGTGGAAACTTCCACTAGTTGGAAGGCGGCGGCGGAAGCGGCACCGGCGGAAAGCGTTAGTGTCGTGGTTAATAGAATTTGATTGATTTTGTTTAATTTAAACATAGTAAGGTTCCATTAAAAATAAAAAACAATGCGCTGTTGTAAAAATGTTAATGATTCTAATCAATCATGATCCCGATGGCAAATGTTTTCGTTTATTTATGTGATATTAACGCATATTTATTACTTTTTATGCGTTTGTCGGTGGGACAGTAACAACCATTTTGCTTTTTCTGTGATAAAATACCGTCACAATTTTAATTATATTTGGAGAAAAAAATGACTACGGAACAAAAATGCAAAGCGGAAGAAAGTAAAGTATGCTGCTGTGTCGATGTCGGCACGATTATTGATAATGAAGATTGTGGCGTGCAGTTTGAGCAGGTTTATGCCAGCGAGGCGCTTGCCCAAGAAGCATTGGCTTATTTAACCGAAAAAGCGCGGGCTGCGGAAAGCGATCCGGCAATCATTAATAGCAGTATCAGCCAAGTTGACGGCGGCTATTTACTGAAAGCGGATTTTGAATTCAGTTGCCAAGCGGAAAGCATGATTTTCCAATTGTCGACGCGCTAATTGCCGTTGTGCTCAGTCGGAGTTGGGCGCGACCATGCCCATCTCCAAGCCGAATACCGCACTTTGAGCGGCGCGGTTAACATTGGCGTTTATGCTTGCCTAATCTTGATCAAAATTGGCTTCCCAAGCCGAATTATCCAATCCATGCCCGAAGTGGCTTTCAACTAAACGCCGGGTGAAATCATTGCTCGGTTCGGTCAGCACGTCGCGCGTGCTGCCGTATTCCACCATGTGTCCTTCTTTCATCACCAACATATAATCGGAAATATGTTTGATAATTCCAACGTGTTGCCCCAAATAGATATAAGACAACCCCAACTGTTTTTGCAAATTCAGTAGCAGATTTAATAATTGGGTTTTCACCGAGGTGTCCATCGAGGCTAAGGCATTATCCAGAATCAGGATTTCCGGCTCCAGAATAACCGCGCGTGCCAGCGCCACCCGCTGTTTTTGGCTTTGCGACAAGGTGTAAATCGGAATATTGGCATGATCCGGATATAACCCGACCAAACGTAGGGTTTGATAGATTTTTTTGTTGCGCTGCGCTTCGTCCCAATTGGTGGTTAAACGCAGCGGGGTGTCGAGAATCTGCCCGATATTCAAGTGCGGTATCAGGCTGTTGTCGGGATCCTGCGACACCATACGGATGTGGCGGCAGCGGGATTGATAATCGCCGAATTGCAATTCCCGTCCTTTAAAACAAATTCTGCCTTTGCTGGGTTTGGTGATCCCGCCGATCATTTTTGCCAAGGTTGATTTGCCCGCGCCGTTTGCTCCGACGATAGCCAAGGTTGTCCCTTTTTCCAAACTGAAACTGATGTCGGTTACGGCGGCAAAAAGCCCCGAACGCCAGAAACTGTTATGATCGCGGAAGGATTTGCTGAGATCTTCCACTAACAGCAGAGAAGGGGAAGAATTAGTTTGCGTCGCCATAAGGTTTCTCGCTTTGAATGGTGAGTGGCGTAAAGGCTTTTTGGCTTTGCGGCTGCTCATGTTCACGGATATTCAACGGAAAATGGCAGGCGAATTCGTGCTGTTTAATCCGCTTTAACATCGGTTTTTGCACACAGCGTTTTTGTGCGAACGGGCAGCGTGGGCCCAGACGGCAGCCGACCGGTAAGTTATTCAGCAGTGGCACGCTGCCGCGCAACGTATTTAAGCGGCTTTTTAACGGCAACGGTTGGCTGAAATCCGGTATCGAATTCAGCAAAGATACGGTGTAAGGATGGTGTGGTTTTTCTAAAATAGCTTGCTTACTTGCACTTTCCACGGTTTGTCCGCAGTATAAGATCGTGAAATGGTCACACCATTCGCTGACGGTTTTAATATCGTTACTGGTTAGCAGGATGGTGGTATTCAAATTTTGGTTCATACTGGCGAGCAGACGGAAAACCTGTAGCTGCGTGGTTGCTTCCAATGCATGGGTCGGTTCGTCCGCCACTAATAAGCGGGGTTGGTTGACCACCGCCATTGCCACCACCACTTTTTGCGCTTCGCCTTCGGTGATCTCAAACGGATAACTGCTCATAATATCTTTATGATCTTTTATCCCGATTCGGTGCAACAGTTCGATGACCCGCCGTTTTTTCCAACCGAACCATTTCCACCACGGGCCTTTATAGGAAAATACCGGAATGGCGTTTATCAATTGTTTGCCGATTTTTCGGCTGGGGTCAAGGCAAGACAACGGATCTTGAAACACCATCGCAATCTCTTTACCGACCAGTTTGCGCCGTTTCGTCGGATTGAGTTTCAGCAATTCAACATCATTAAAGCGGAAGCGATCCGCACTGATTTTCCAAGACGGTTTGGCGGAATTACAGATGATTTTCGCCACCAAACTCTTGCCTGAGCCGGATTCGCCGATTAAGCCGCACACATCGCCCTCGTTGACCGTCAAATTCATATTGTCGATTATTTTGACTTTGCCTTGCGGGGTGTTCACTTCCACCGTCAGATTGCGTATATCCAGTAATGCCATATTAATTCCTTTAGCCTTTTGTATTCACGCTTACACTTAGCTCTTGCGAAAGTAGCGTTCGATCGCTTTCGCCAAACCGTCACTGAATAACAAGACGATCAAAATCACCGACATCAAAAGCAAACCGGGCAAAATAGGCAGCCAAGGCGCTAAGTAGATCAAGTCAATATATTCGCGAATCAACGCCCCCCATTCCGGCTGCGGCGGCTGTGCACCGAGGGCGATGAAGCTCAGGGCGCTGATATCCAAGATCGCCAGCGTAAAAATCCGCCCGGTTAAACGGATAAACATCGGCAGCAGATTCGGCAACATCACTTTGTTAATCAGATAGCTTTTCGAAGCGCCGTCAAGACGTAGCATTAAGACATATTCTTTGTGCATTTCCGTTTGCAGTGCCAGATAAACCTGGTGGATAAAATAGGGCAGAGAAGCCAAAAAAATGGCAAGCATGGCATTTAACAAGCTAGGCTGCATTAACGTGGCGATTATTATCGCCAATAATAGAATCGGAATCGACAAAAACGCATCCAAAAAGTGTCCCAAAATATCCGACTTTATACCTTGGCCTGTGCCGGCGATTACCCCCAACAGACTGCCGATTAATAAGGTGAGCAACGCAACGAGCATTGCACCGCCGAAGGTATAACGCAAGCCGTGAATCAAACGGCTGAACAGATCGCGTCCCAATTCATCGGTGCCGAAGAAAAAAGCGATTTTGCCTTGGTTATTCCACGATGGCGGCAACAGTTCCTGCCCGACAAATTGCATATTGTCTTGATAAGGGGCAACCAACGGCGATAACACGGTCACGAGAATGAATCCCAGCAACAAATAGCCGCAGAATAACGCGGGTTTATTGCGCTGAAACAGCTGCCAAATTTCCTGTAACGGAGAGGTGAAACGAAATTCGTCCGGTTCTTTATCTAACATACCACCCCTTACGATTAAACGGA
The DNA here is from genome assembly GCF_053570765.1 of Testudinibacter sp. P17/SS/0325. Next base: position 1,565,426 of record NZ_CM131635.1, read on the forward strand.
TCCGAGAGAAACATCAAAAAACCGCTGAACAAATTAATCAAAATAATGACCAAACCGATAATCAGCATACCGGCGGAAATGGCGTTGTAATCCTGCTGTTCCACTGCGTTAATCAACCATTGCCCGATACCCGGCCAACTGAAAATATTTTCCACTAACATACACATTGCCACCAGCATGGTGAAGCTACGGGTCAGTTGCGGAATCAGCGGCGGCAGAGTATTGCGAATTAACATCAACCGCGCAATCTTCAGTTTTGACCAGCCGCGTGTTTCCACGACCTTCACATAATTTTCGCGCAGGATTTTTTCTGCCTGGTTCTGGGTTAATTGAATGATTTCCATCAGCGGGGCGATCATTAACACCAGCACCGGCAGTGCCAAATGTTGGAACACGTTTTGAATGATTTTGAGCTGGTAGGGGTGATCGCCAAACCACACATCAATCACGGCAAAACCGGTGATCGGCTCGATTTGATATAGCGGATAATATTGCCCGATGGCGGAAATTTCCCATTGATAACTCGCGGCGAGATAGAGCACAATCGGCGCAATCCAGAAAATCGGCAGCGAAATGCCGAATGACGAACCGAAACGAATGGCTTTGCCGAGCCATTGTTTGGAATAAAACGCACCAAGGAAACCGAGCGGCAACCCGAAGAGAATGGCGAAGAACAGGGCAAAAATACAGAGTTCAATCGTTGCGGGCAGCACGGCTAAAATTTGCCCTAACAGCGGTTGTCCGTCCAGATAGCTGATACCGAAATCACCGTAAAACAGGCGCTGTACGTAACCGATATAGCCGGAGTAAAAGTGCGGTTTGGCTAAAATCGCATTGAGGGGATCGCGCATTAAAATGTGGTAGCTGATCAGTGACAGAACCACTAATGTCATCAAGGTTAATAACGCGCGGCGCAGAATAAACAGCATTTATTGTGCCTCCCGTTGCAATTTTAAATCGGCAAAGCGAATGGTGCCGAGCGGTGACATTTTAACCCGTTGCACTTGTTTGTTGTAAATCATCATGCGTTTGACACTGGCAATCGGGATCAAGGGGACTTGGTTCAAGACATATTGTTGTGCTATGTCATAATCCAGTGCCCGCGACAGTTGTATCGGCGTGCGTAACGCCCGATCCATCACTTGGTCAAACTCCGGATAGCACCAGTTGGCGATATTGGTATGGGCGTTATTGGTGTGGCAACTCAGAATCGGGCGCAAGAAACCGTCGGGATCGAGACTGCCTGCCAACCAACCGCCTAAAATCAGGTGATAGTCATCTTGTCCGGACAGCAATAAGTGCTCCAACTCACTGCGTTGTAAATATTTCATCTTCACCTTGATCCCCGCCTGTTCCAGATCAAAGCGGATCATTTCCGCCGTTTTCACCGGGCTGGGATTATAGACCTGATTATCGGTCAGCACCCAGAAATTCAGCGTCAGATCCTTATCGGCAAAAAAGATTTTCGCGCTTTCCGGCTGATAGTTATAGGCGAACGAGCGCATATTGAATTGTGATGCCCACGAGCTTTTAGGAATAATGGTGTTGGCAACCTCGGCGGTATCGAAATAGATTTGGCGAACAATCCGTTCACGGTTGATCGCCTGTGCCAAGGTGCGGCGCAAGACCGGGCTTTGCACCGCCGCTTGGTTCATGTTAAACGCCAGAAACGATAGGTTCATCCCATCGACCGAGGTTGCGCCAAACCGCGCTTGGTTACGCAGTAAGTTGTTGACTTGGCTGGCTTCGGGAAAAGCCATAATATCGCACTCTTGATTCATCATTTTTTCCAAACGGCCGGAACGGCTGCTCGACAGATCAACCACGATATGTTTAATCTCGCTTTTTTTATTCCAATAGGTATCGTTGCGCTGTAAGCGTACGTATTGGTTGCGGAAATAATCGCCGATTTTATACGCCCCGGTGCCAATCGGCAGGGTGTCCAGCTGGGCGATGTTATCATCGGCACTGAGTTGCAGTGCATATTCTTGCGATAAAATCACGGCGTATTGGCTGGCAAGGTGATCTAAAATGGACGAGTCAGGCGCATTTAATTCGATTTTGACCTGATAAGGCGAAACCGCGCTGACATTGGCTATTTTACCGTTAAAGTCAATGCTGTCGAAATAAGGATAACGGTTTTGCCGCGCCAAATCGTAATAGATTTGATATTGCGGATTATGCTGCCGAGAGGGTTGTTCCTGTTCCGGCGTCGGATAGGAATGTAAACGTCCTAATACGCGGTTAAGCGAAAACACCACATCATCGGCATTCATGTCACGGCTTGGGGTAAACCAAGCGGTTTGATGGAATTTAACCCCTTTGCGCAGGTTGATCAGCAACGTTTTGCGATCACGGGAAAGGATGTAACCCGTCGCCAACGAGGGAACAATTTTTTTACTTTTATCATTTTTTATATCAAACAGCTTGTTATAGATCTGTTCCGCCACCACATTCATACTCGTGCCGACATCAACCGTTTGCGGATTAAACGAGAAGCCTGTAGAGTGAGTGCAGTAAATCAAGCCGTTGTCCAACAGTTCCTCGGGAATGCGCGGCGCAGCCGACAGACTCTGCGGCAGGACGGCAGAGAATAAAAAAAACGTGACAGATAACAGGGGTTTGTTAAATAACAACATTGCACTTATTAATCTGATCTGAGTAATATAAGGTTAAATTGTAGTTTATCCGTCGGCATAATGCCATTTTCTTTTCGTGGATTGCGTGAAATCAGGAGAATATCATGTTTTGGAGTATTGTTTTATTGTCAATCGCCGCCTTTATTTTTTGTTTGCTGGTGCTGCCGTTTTGGGTGTATATGCACTACAAAAGTAAGCGGCAAATGGGCGCCGGTTTGAGTATGGAAGATAAGGCGAAAATTCACCAATTGAATGAACAGGCAAAGGCATTGCGTCGGCGGGTGGAGCAATTGGAAGCGATATTGGATTATCAGCAACCGCAATGGCGTCAGGCGAACAAGCCGCAATAGGGGGACAAGATGATTTACCGTTATCCGCAACAAGGAATGCTGGCCGGCGTTTGCGCCGGGCTGGCAAAAGCCACCGGCTTGGAAACTTGGGTCGTGCGCTTGGTCACGGTGTCGCTATTTTTATTCGGCGGTTATTTCGTGATTTTGATTGCCTATATCGCCGCGGCAATGCTGTTGGATAAAGCGCCGTCGGGCGATTATCAGTCGGATTTTTACCAAAAAATCTTTGATCCAACGCCGTTAAAGGAAAAAACCTGGCGCGCCGGGGTGAGCGCCAATCAGAAATTGATTGATTTGGATATGGAATTCACGTTGCTGGCCAAGCGTATCACTCAAATTGAAGATTATGTCGGCACACCGGGCAGCCGTAACCAATAGAAGAATCGAAACATGTTGAATTCGTTACAAAAATCCTTACGCCGCGAAGTGACTGATCTGGTTAACCGCGGTTTTGACCGCACTTTGCGCCTTGCGGTAACCGGTTTGAGCCAAAGCGGAAAAACGGCGTTTATCACCAGTTTGGTCAATCAACTTTTGACAATTGATCGTGAGGATAACAGCCATTTGCCGTTTTTTTCCGCTGCCCGTCAACGCCATATTTTGGCCGTCAAGCGGGTTGAACAGGAAAACTGGAGCATTCCGCGTTTTGATTATGAAGCGAATCTAACCGCACTTAAACAAAATCCGCCGCAATGGGGGCAATCGACCCGTGGCGTGGGGGAAATTCGTTTGGCGATCCGTTACCGCCACAGCAGCGGCTTAATGCGGCATTTAAAACAAGAAAGCACGCTGTATCTGGATATTTTCGATTATCCGGGCGAGTGGTTGCTGGATTTACCGTTATTGGAGACTGGCTTTAAACAATGGTCGCAAAGCCTGCAAAAGCTCAATATCGGCGTGCGTGCGGAGTTGGCGCAAGCGTGGTTGCAACAGGTTGGCGCCCTTGATCTCAGCGCGACCGCAGACGAAGAGATCTTGGCAAACTTAGCCAAACGCTACACCGAGTATCTGTTCGTTTGCAAAGTGCAAGGATTGCAATTTATTCAACCGGGGCACTTTGTGTTGCCCGGTGAATATGCCGGTGCGCCGGCGCTGCAATTTTTCCCGCTTTTGCATTTGGACGAACAACAATGGCAGGCGCTGGAACAACACAGCGCGCGCGACAGCTATTACCGTGTGTTAAAAAAACGTTACTACTACTACCGTGAAAAAATCGTCAAACGTTTCTATGAAAATTATTTCAGCAAGTTTGATCGTCAGATCATTTTGGCGGACTGCCTGACGCCGTTAAATTACAGCCGCCAAGCCTTTGAAGAAACCAAAGAGAGCCTGCGCCAACTGTTTAAAAATTTTCACTATGGCAACCGCACGTTACTGCACCGTCTGTTTGCACCGAAAATTGATAAATTGCTGTTTGTGGCAAGTAAAGCAGATCATGTTACCGCGGATCAACTGCCGAATTTGATCAGCTTAATGCGCCGGCTGGTGCAAGAGGGCGGACAGCACGTTAATTTTGCCGGGGTGGAGAACGAATACAGCGCAATTGCCTCGATTCGCGCCACCAAAGCGGTCACCGTGAATGACAACGGGCAAAGGATCAAAGCGCTGCAAGGCGTGCGCAGCAAGGATAAAAAATTTGTCACCGTTTTTCCCGGCAGCGTGCCAAGCCGTTTACCGACAGCCGATTTTTGGCAGCAAAACCGATTTGAATTCGATCAGTTTGAGCCGCTGCCACTGGATGAAGACGAACGGATACCGCACTTACGCATGGACAGCGTACTGCAATTTTTATTAGCGGATAAGTTGGATTAATCATAGGATCAATTGATGAAGAAAACCTATTTCGAAACAGAACAGACCGCACTTGAGCCGGAAAACGAATTACAACCGAAAAAAGAATTTGTCGATGTTGAGGCACTTGAAATAGCCGAGGATCCGGAAACCGCAAACGAATTAGAACGGCGTTTCGTGCAAGCGGTTGAACCCAAACCCCGCTGGTGGAAAAAAGCCTTAGCCGCAACCGCACTTTTGTTTTTGACCGCACTGGTGGCACAATCAATCCAATGGCTACTCGACAGCTGGCGCGATAATCAATGGATCACCTTTGCTTTTGCCTTAGTCGGTTTTTCTTTGGTTTTGCTCGGAATTGGCGCACTAATCAAAGAATTATACCGTCTGCGCAGCTTAAAACGCCGTTTGGTTTTACAACAGCAAAGTGCGCTTTTCTCTTCGCGGCACGACTCTGCGCGGCAAGATGGTGAAGCGGCGCGTCAGCTCTGTTTGAGCATTGCGGATAATATGCGGCTGGATAAGCGGGATATCCGCCTGCAAGCTTGGCAGAAACAGATCAACGACAGCCACAATGCGCAGGAAGTCGGTTATTTGTTCAGTCAAAACGTGTTGAGCGAGATTGACAAAAAAGCCCGCCGTTTGGTCAGCAAAAGCGCCGGCGAAGCGGCAATTGTGGTCGGTATCAGCCCGCTGGCGCTGGTGGATCTGTTTTTTGTCGCTTGGCGCAATCTTGCCTTAATCAACAAAATCGCCGCATTGTACGGCATTGAATTAGGCTATTTCAGCCGTATTCGTTTATTGCGCATGGTGTTGGTGAATATGGCATTTGCCGGCGCAACTGAGCTGATTCATGACATCGGCATGGAATGGCTTTCCAAAGATTTAATGGCAAAACTGTCGGCAAGAGCCGCGCAAGGGCTCGGTGTCGGCTTGCTCACCGCCCGTTTAGGCATCAAAACCATGGAATTTTGCCGCCCGCTCGTCTTTCAACAAGATGAAAAACCCCGCCTCAGCCAAATTCACCAAGAGTTATTAGCCACGCTAAAATCAAGTTTGTTGGGGAAAACGGTAGTCGAGGAAAAAGTGAAGTAGGTTGGAGTGAACAAATGTGAAACCCAACCTACCAAACATAACCAAAGTGCGGTCAGCACGTTTTAATCCGCTCAAATCCGTGTTCCAGATCGGCGATCAAATCGTCGACATCTTCCAAACCGATGTGAACGCGGATGAGTGTTCCGCTCAGCTTGCGCTCGATATTCGGGCGGATGTTGGCGATCTCTTCCGGTTGGTTATATAAAATCAGCGATTCAAAGCCGCCCCAGGAATATGCCATGGTAAACAAACGGAAGTGATCAAAAAACGCTTCTAATTGCGTTTGGTTCAGTTTTTGCTTCAATTCAAATGAAAACAGACCGCTGCTGCCACTGAAATCCCGTTGGAAAAATGCATGTCCCGGGCAGCTTGGCAACGCCGGGTGGAACACTGACCGCACTTCAGCGCGTGTCGCTAGCCATTGAGCGACTTTGAGGCTGCTGGCGTGGTGTTGCTTCATACGCACGCCTAAACTGCGAATGCCTCTGGCGGCAGTGTAGGCGGTGTCGGCATCGACCATTTGCCCCATTAAATAGGAGTGTTCGCGCAATTGATCCCAACAACGGGCGTTTGCCACGGCGGTGCCGATCATGGCGTCGGAATGCCCGACCAAATATTTTGTGCCGGCTTGAATCGAAATATCAATATCCTGTTCTAACGCCTTGAACAACAAACCGCCGCTCCAAGTGTTATCAATCATCATCACAATATCAGGATTGACTGCGCGCGCGGCTTTGACAATCGCCGGCACGTCGGGCACTTCCATGGTGAGCGAACTTGGCGCTTCTAAAAATAAGACTTTGGTATTGGGACGCACCAAATCAGCGATTGCCGCACCGATCAGCGGATCATAATATGTCGTTTCCACATTAAATTTGGTCAGTAGGTTATTACAAAAATCCTGCGTCGGCTCATAGGCTGCACCGGTCATCAAAATATGATCACCGCTTGCCACAAACGACAAGATCGCATTGGTGACTGCCGCCGCGCCGCAAGGATAGAGCGCGCAACCGGCTCCGCCTTCCAAATCGCACATTGCGTCTTGCAAGGCAAAGTGAGTCAGCGTGCCACGCCGCCCGTAGAACAATGCCCCCTTGGCACGGTTGATCGTGGCTTGTTTTTTTTCTTTTAAATTGTCAAAAATCAATGATGAGGCGCGTTGAATCACCGGATTCACGCCATGTTGTGTATAACGGCTTTGGCGCCCGGCGTGAACTAAACGGGTGGCGGCAGTGAATTTATGGTTGGAATCTGACATAAAAATCCTTGTGCTTAACATAAAAAGTGCGGTAATGATGAGACTTAAGATAATCGTTATCAACGCGGGAAGCAACCGCTTCCGCCGATATGGCAAAACAAATAGATTTAACCTATTTCTTAAATAGTGTGATATGAATCACGACTTTTGAATATTTATTGAGTATACTAACGGCACTAAAACGACAGTTGTTGGGATTTTAAACAAGATTGACTCAGATGGTTGTTTTAGCACCTTCACCCATTTTTTATTAGGAGATATATTATGGTATTAGTAACTCGTCAAGCCCCTGATTTCTCAGCTTCTGCGGTATTAGGCAACGGTGAAATCGTTGATAACTTCAACTTCAAACGTCATGTCGCCGGCAAAACCTCCGTTGTGTTTTTCTGGCCTTTAGACTTCACTTTTGTCTGCCCGTCCGAACTGATTGCATTCGATCACCGTTATAAAGAATTCCAAGAACGTGGTGTGGAAGTGGTTGGCGTGTCTATCGACTCTCAATTCACTCACAATGCATGGCGTAAAACCCCTGTGGATAACGGCGGTATCGGCGAAGTGCAATATGCAATGGTTGCAGACGTGAAACACGACATCGCCAAAGCCTACGGTATCGAACACCCGGAAGCCGGCGTTGCGTTGCGTGCTTCTTTCTTAATCGACAAACACGGTGTGGTACGCCACCAAATCGTAAATGATTTGCCGTTGGGTCGTAACATCGACGAAATGCTGCGTTTAGTTGATGCGTTGCAATTCCACGAAGAACACGGCGAAGTTTGCCCGGCACAATGGGAAAAAGGCAAAGAAGGCATGAAAGACAGCCCTGAAGGCGTTGCCAGCTACCTGAAGAAAAATGCAGATTCTCTGTAATTTTCATTAAATGATAAAAAACCATGCCGAGAAGCATGGTTTTTTATTGCGTAAAATCAAGCTTGTTTTTTCGCCAACCATTCCGTCGCTTATAGACTTGGTCGCTTGATTCCTCTATAATCTCGATTCTTTGTCAAAACCGCACTTTGCCCCCATAGCTCAGTCGGTTAGAGCAGTCGACTCATAATCGATTGGTCACAGGTTCAAGTCCTGTTGGGGGCACCACCGATTTTTTATAAACCAAACGAAAATCCTTTACTCTTCCATTTTGTTTCCGATTTTTCCACTGTCCGAGTCTGTTTTTCGTTCGGGGTGTCTTTTAACACCTCGGTTGTTTTGTGGCTAGTGGTATGCCGTTGTGTGCTGCCTTCGCTATAAATTTTGCGTACTTGTTCTGGCAATTCTTTTTGCCAAATATTCGGCGCGTTTGCCGGGGTCGCTGCGGATGGCGTTTTCGGCTTATAGTCGCTGCCGTTCAGCAGGATATCGTTAGGCGGTGCCGCGCCATTGATCGTCTTCCCGCTCATCACTTGCTTATGGTATTCTTCAACGGTTTTCATGTCTTTTGTCGGCATATTAGCTGTCGGGTGCCATGTCGGTTGCACGCAAGCGCTCAGTGCCAGCGGTAATAAAATGATTAAATAGTTTTTCATGTTTTCCCTCTAATAGAAAGAAACCGCACTTTGTTTGATCTGCACCTTAGTCAGTTGGTTTTGCAGTCCAACTTTTGGGGTGCAGATCAGAATCAAAGTGCGGTTTTGCAGATTAAATTCGGGCGCTAATCTACAGGGTTTTCATTTCGTCCGCAATGATTTCCGCTTCAGGTCCTAAAATAACTTGTAAAGCATTGTCACCTAATTTTACGTTACCTTTTGAGCCTAACGCTTTTAGTTGATTTTCATTGATTTTTTTACGGTCAACCAACACTAGACGCAGGCGGGTGATACAAGCATCAATGCTGGCGATATTTTCTTTTCCGCCTAGCGCCGCCATAAATTGGCTTGCTCTTTCGCGGTTATTGCCTGCTTTCACCGTTGCTGCCGACGCTACGCTTTTTTCTTCCAAGCTGTCTTCACGTCCAGGCGTTTTTAATCTGAACATTTTGATACTTGCGGTAAAAATAACGTAGTAGATAACCGAGAACACCAGACCTTGGATAATCAGCATATACCAGTTTTGTGCCAATGGATTTTGTGAAGACAATACCAGATCGACTAAACCGGCACTGAAGCCGAAACCGGCAATCCATTGCATTGAAGCGGCGAAGAAGACGGAAATACCGGTCAATAATGCATGGATTACATACAAAATCGGCGCAACAAACATAAAGGAGAATTCCAGCGGCTCGGTGATTCCGGTGAAGAATGAAGCGAGTGCCGCCGCAATCATCAAGGAAGCAACTTTGGTTTTGTTTTCCGGTTTTGCCATGTGGTACATCGCTAAGGCGGCGCCCGGTAAACCAAACATCATAATCGGGAAGAAACCTGCTTGGTACATTCCGGTGATCCCCAATACGGCACGCCCTTCAGCTAGGGATTGCGCACCACCAAGGAAGTTAGGAATATCGTTAATTCCGGCTACGTCAAACCAGAAGACGGAGTTCAAAGCATGGTGTAAGCCGATAGGAATTAATAAACGGTTGAAGAAACCATAGATACCGGCGCCGACCGCACCCATATCTTTGATTGATTCGCCGAAGCTGACTAAGCCGCCGAAAATGATCGGCCAGACATACAATAAGATGAAAGAGAGGACGATGGCTGCAACGGAAACTAAAATGGGTACTAAACGTTTACCACTGAAGAATGCCAAGGCGTTGGGTAATTCGACTTTGTAATAACGGTTATACAGCGCCGCGGAAATTGCGCCGACTAAAATCCCGACAAATTGGTTATTGATTTTGCCGAATGCTGCCGGCACTTGCTCGATGGCAATGCCTTCCAACTGTGCCACTGTACCCGGGGAAAGCAATGTTGTGACAACCAGAAAACCGACTAAGCCGGATAATGCAGCCGAACCGTGTTTATCTTCCGACATTCCGAAGGCGACACCGACGGCGAATAACAGTGACATATTGTCGATAATGGCGGCACCGGATTTGATGAGCAGGGCAGCTAACTGGCTATCCGCTCCCCAACCGTTAGGATCTAACCAGTAGCCGATCCCCATCAATATAGCTGCTGCCGGTAGCGCAGCAACAGGTACCATTAAAGCTCTACCGATTCGTTGCAAATAACCTAGGACAGACATAAGTTACCTCTCTAATTTAAGTAATGAGTATTTATTTTTTGATAAAAAATATCTTGCGGTCAAGACGGTATTATACTGGCTTAAATTTGATATTTTTGCAAGATTTTTTCCTTTTTAAGCGTTTTGAAACTCATCTTGATTTTTTATAAAAAAAATGATTAAATCAATTCAGTTTTATCTACCGAGTGTGAACAACGTTATAAAGGAGAACTAACATGAGATTAATTCCATTAAAAAGCGCCGAACAAGTAAGCCGTTGGGCGGCTAATTATATTGTCAATAAAATTAATGCATTTCAGCCGAGCGCTGAAAAACCGTTTGTTTTAGGGCTGCCGACCGGTAGCACTCCGTTACAAACGTATAAAGAACTGATTAAACTCTACCAACAAGGCAAAGTCAGCTTTAAACATGTGGTGACATTCAATATGGACGAGTATGTGGGGTTGCCGCAAGATCACGAACAAAGCTATCACACTTTTATGTGGGAAAATTTCTTTAACCACGTTGATGTGCAGGCGCAAAATGTGAATATTTTGAATGGCAATACCGCAGATCACGATCAAGAATGCCGTCAATACGAAGAAAAAATCCGTTTTTACGGCAAAATCCACCTGTTTATGGGAGGGGTCGGCAGTGACGGACATATTGCGTTTAATGAACCGGGCTCTTCTCTCAGCTCAAGAACACGGATTAAAACATTGACCGAAGATACTTTGATCGCCAATTCGCGTTTCTTTGATAACGATCTCACCAAAGTACCGAAATATGCCTTGACTATCGGGGTTGCCACCTTATTGGATGCGGAGGAAGTATTGATTTTGGCAACGGGACATAATAAAGCCTTGGCGTTACAAGCGGGTGTTGAAGGCTGTGTCAACCACTTATGGACAATCAGTGCGCTGCAAATGCACACCAAAGCCGTTTTGGTGTGTGACGAACCGGCAACGCAAGAATTGAAAGTCAAAACCGTGAAATATTTCACCAATCTGGAAGCGGCTGAAATTGCCAGTGTGGCGTAGGAGGTAAGGTTATGCGTTATGCGTTAACCAACGGCGTGGTTTATACCGCCGATAAGGTGTTGTATCAGCACGCGGTCATCGTTAATGAAGGCATTATTGAAGCACTATTGCCGGAACAAGATCTTACGGCTGATATTGAACGTGTTGATTTGGCTGGGAAAAATTTAACTGCGGGGTTTATCGATCTTCAATTGAACGGCGCGGGCGGGGTGATGTTTAACCTTGATACCACGCTTGAAACCCTGCATACCATGCAACAAACCAACATGCGCTACGGCTGTACCAGCTATTTGCCGACCTTTATCACAGCGCCGGACGAAGGCATGAAAAGTGCGGTAGCGGTTATGCGGGAATATTTGCAAGATCCGAATAACGCCAATCAAGCGTTGGGGCTGCATTTGGAAGGACCATATCTCAGCCTTGAGAAAAAAGGCGTACACCGTCCGCAATATATCCGCCAAATTTCGCCGGAAATGGTCGAGTTTTTATGCGCTAACGGCGATGTGATCACCAAATTGACAATCGCAGCGGAAAATGAAGCCGGCAATTATGTGAAGCGGTTTACCGAGAGCGGTATTTTAGTGTCGATCGGGCATTCCAATGCCAGCTATGATGTTGCCAAACAACGGATTAGCGACGGAATCGGTTTTGCCACCCATTTGCATAATGCGATGTCGCCGATCAGTTCCGGGCGTGACATGGGTGTGGTCGGCGCAGTGTTGGATTCGGATATTTATAGCGGCATTATTGTGGACGGTTTGCACGTCACTTGGTCGAATATCCGTTTTGCCAAGAAATTGAAAGGCGAAAAACTGGTGGTGGTGACCGACGCAACCGCCGCTGCCGGAGCCGATATCGACTGGTTTGATTTTGTCGGCACCAAAGTGATTGTGAAAGACGGCAAATGTTACGACGAAAAAACCGGCAGTCTCGGCGGTTCGGCGATTACGATGATTGAATCGGTGCAAAACTTGGTGGAACAAGTCGGTATCGAGTTGCCGGACGCATTGAGAATGTGTTCACTCTATCCCGCCCGCGCGATTGGGGTTGACCGCACTTTGGGTTCAATTGAAGCCGGAAAAGTGGCGAACCTGACCGTATTCGATCACCGCTTTAAGGTGAGTGCGACAGCGGTTAACGGTGTATTGCACCACTATGCGTAGTCAGTGGCTTAGGCATTAAGCTTTTCGCTTCGAATCAAATCAAGTGCGGTGCATGGTGTACCGCACTTTTTTTGGCGTTGCCAGAAAAGTGTAAATATTTTACAGTGTGTGTTTATAAATCATAAAAAAGAGAAGCCAAGGATAAGAATGAACAACCAGATACAAATCGTTAATGTCGATTTCGTCAAACAAGCCAATGGTGCGTTGGTATACCGTTTGATTGACCAATTCGGACCGATTTCCCGGATTCAAGTGTCGGAAATGAGCGGTTTGGCGGCGGCGAGCGTAACCAAAATCACCCGTAATCTATTGCGTTTCGGGCTGATTAAAGAAGTCGAGCAGCAAGAGTCCACCGGCGGGCGGCGGGCGATTTCGATTGTCGCGGAACGGAAAAATTTTGTCACGATTTTAATCCGTTTGGGGCGAACCAGCGTCACCGTTGCCGCGATGAATCTGGCGACCGAGGTGTTGTTCAAACAAAAATATCAACTCAAAACCAAACAATCGGTCACACAGCTAGAACAAAGGTTGCTGGAGTTGATTCAACGGGCAGTGATGGAATTGACCAAATCATCTCATCAAGTTATCGCTTGCGGTATTACCGTTCCCGGTTTTGTCGATCAAAAAACAAACACCATTGATTTTATGCCGCAATTTAATCTGAAAAAACCGTGGAAATTAGCGGAAAAGATTCGACAAATCATTCATCTGCCGGTATTTATCGGGCATGATGTGCGGGCTTTGGCGTTGGCGGAATCTTATTTTGGCAAAACCAAAACCTGTAGCGATTCCATTTTATTGCGGATTCACCGCGGTGTTGCCGCCGGAATCATCTTAAATAAAGCGTTATTTAGCGGCAGTAAAAATAATGTGGGCGAAATTGGACACACGCAAGTCGATCCGCTGGGGAAACCTTGTAAGTGCGGTAATTTCGGCTGCTTGGAAACGTTAGTCAGTCAGCAGGCGATTGAGGAGCGGGTCAAACAGTTGTTACGGCAAGGGCATAAAAGCCGCTTGCTCAGTGTGGAACAATGTGACTTGGAGACAATTTGCGAGGCGGTGAATCAAGGTGATCCATTATTAGTCGAATTGTTTCAGCAACTCGGAAGGCATATCGGGCAGGTTTTGGCGATGTGTGTCAATGTGCTTAATCCGGAAAAAATTATTTTATCCGGCAAAATCGCACAAGCGCAGAAAGTCTTGTTTCCGGCTATTGAAAAGACACTACAGTCAATGGCGTTGTCCGATTTTGTGAAAAGTACCGCACTTGAGGCTTCGGAACTGCCCGATGACGATATTATCGGCGCATTTGCCTTGATTAAACGAGCGCTGTGGAACGGCGAATTATTGGTGCAATTATTGGAAGAATAATCGCGGACGCAAATGCCGGACGGCATCGGTTGAATATTTTTGGTTGTAAATTGTGCGGCAAGCGATTAAACTGGTCAATCTGTGTCCGAATAGATAAAAAAAGCGTTTTTTTCATAAAAAACGGTTGACGAGTAGGGCTGATATTAGCATAATGCACCTCGCAAAACCGATGAGGTGAACGCAGAAAATAAATGAATGGCTATGTAGCTCAGTTGGTTAGAGCACAACACTCATAATGTTGGGGTCACAGGTTCGAATCCCGTCATAGCCACCATATTTTCGCGCGGGAATGGCGAAATTGGTAGACGCACCAGATTTAGGTTCTGGCGCCGCGAGGTGTGTGGGTTCAAGTCCCTCTTCCCGCACCATTCATCAGCTTTGCAATGTCATAGATTGGGGTATCGCCAAGCGGTAAGGCACTGGGTTTTGATCTCAGCATTCCTAGGTTCGAATCCTAGTACCCCAGCCATCGACTTATCTATTCTGATTTAATTGAATTTCTTATTTTGGGGTATCGCCAAGCGGTAAGGCACTGGGTTTTGATCTCAGCATTCCTAGGTTCGAATCCTAGTACCCCAGCCATCAAATAGGGTATTCAAACAGTTGCGGAAGTGGCGAAATTGGTAGACGCGCTAGGTTCAGGTCTTAGAGCCTTAACGGGTGTGGGGGTTCAAGTCCCCCCTTCCGCACCATCATCTTATATATAGTATTCTTTCTGATTTAAATCCTCCTATTAAAAAGTATTTTAGCACTTTCAATGTATTTATTTTTCGTTTCACGGGCTTAATTTGCGCGCTGATCTCACATTTTCTTAAAATAACGCTTGCCTAATACATAAAAAAAGTTCAAATTATCTATAATCCATTTTTTGTAGCATATACTTTTTATTTTGTGAAAGGTGAACCAAGACGATGTGTGAAAAAGAATTTGAATTAAAACAAGCAGGCAAGCTGGCAAGGCTGACAAACCGCACTTTTAAGTTTGATCAACGGATCAAAGAAGGTTGGTTTTCGGCGGTTTATTTTTTGAAAACCACTAAAATTGTAGCAAATCGTATTCCTAAACAGACGGTTACCATGCAATTTTTCCAAAAAAACGAAGCGGTAGTGTGTGGTATGGACGAAGCGATCGCATTGTTGCATACCTTTGCCGCCAATCCGCAAAATCTGAAGATTTGGGCGTTAAATGACGGTGATAAAATTTCGCCGTTTGAGACCGTGCTAATGATCGAAGGTTATTACGAAGATTTCGGTTATTTGGAAGGGATTATCGATGGCATTTTGGCGAGGCGCACCTCGGTGGCAACCCATGTGTATAATGTGGTGCAGGCGGCAGGCGAGAAACAGGTGATTTTTATGGGCGACCGCGATGATCACTATTCGCAACAGGCGGGTGACGGCTATGCGGCATATATCGGCGGCATGAGTGCGCAGGCGACCTATGCGATGAACGAATGGTGGGGCACGGAAGGTGTGGGCACCATGCCGCACGCCTTAATCCAATTGTTCAACGGTGATTTGATCCAAGCCTGTGAAGCCTATTTAGCCACTTTCCCGCATGATAATTTGGTCGCATTGGTGGATTATAATAATGATGTGATTGAGGATTCGCTCAAGGTCGCACGCCATTTCGGCAATAAATTATACGGTGTGCGGGTGGACACCTCCGCTAATATGGTTGATCAATATTTTCTGAAAAATCAGCATGAATTCGGACGTTATGATTTGCGTGGCACCAATCCGCGTTTAATTAAACTGCTGCGCCGCCATTTAGATGCGGAAGGCTTTGAGCACGTTAAAATCATTGTTAGTGGTGGTTTTGATTCGGCAAAAATCAAGTTGTTTGAGCAATTGGATACGCCGGTGGATTCCTACGGTGTGGGTTCTAACTTATTGAAAGTGAATATTGGCTTTACCGGCGATTGCGTGAGGTTAAACGGTGTGGAGCAAGCGAAACAAGGTCGCCGTTACAGCTTTAATCCGCGTTTGCAGGCGGTAGCGTATGTCGCAACACGGGAGAGCTAAGATGGATTTGCAACAATATGTTGATTATCTGGTGGAATGGCTGGAACAGCAACGCCAATTTTACGGCGCAAAAGGTTATGTGATCGGCATTAGCGGCGGCATTGATTCTGCGGTGGTGGTCAATCTGCTGATGAAAACCGGCGCACCGGTGCAGGGCTTGATTTTGCCGTCGGAAACCACCTCGCCACAAGATATTCAAGATGCCTACGCGGTGGCAGAAAGTGCCGGTTGCGCAGTGTTGGAAATACCGATTATCGACACCTACCGCACTTTTATGCACAGTGCGCAGCCTCTGTTTCGCGAACAAGCCGAACGGCAACACGTGATCGCCGGCAATGTGCAGGCACGTTTGCGCATGACGATGTTATACGCAGCGGCGCAAAATCAGCAGGCGATTGTGGTCGGTACGGATAATGCGGCGGAATGGCACACCGGTTATTTCACCAAATACGGCGACGGCGGCGTTGATGTTGTGCCGTTGGTGCAGTTGCGCAAAGAACAAGTCTTTGCCTTAGGACGGTTGTTGAATGTACCGCAAGCGGTGTTGGATAAAGCGCCAAGTGCGGGGTTGTGGCAAGGGCAGACCGACGAAGATGAAATGGGCGTGAGTTATGCGGAAATTGATGCTTTCCTGCGCGGCGAAACCGTGTCGGAACAGGCGCAACGCCAAATTGATTTTTGGCATAACCGCTCGCACCATAAGCGAATGTTAGCACCCGTACCGCCGAAAAGGGTGGCATAACGTAATAAAAAATGTAAATTTCCTCCCTCCCTTGCGGCAGGATATGCCCGAAGGGCGGCGGGAGGGGCACTTGGAATTATAAGCCCGCTTTATATTGCGCCGTTGCTTGTTCGAAACCTTTCACGACCTCGGTTTCCGGTTTCCCGCTAAGCAGCGAGACCACGACAATCGCAACTGACGACAATAAGAAACCCGGGATCATTTCGTAAATGCCGCTGTTTGGTAACAGTTGCTTCCAAAAAGTCACCACTAATGCGCCGGTCAGCATACCTGCCATTGCACCGTTGGAATTGGTGCGTTTCCAGAATAACGAAAACAGTACTAAGGGTCCAAACGAGCTGCCGAAACCTGCCCAAGCGTGTTCGACCAGTTTCAAAACCTGGCTTTCCGGATTTTGTGCGATCGCAATTGCGATCACGGCGATCAGCAACACCATTACGCGCCCGAGCCAAACCAGTTCTTTATCACTGGCATTCGGTTTGATAAAACCACGGTAAAAATCTTCGGTGATTGCGCTGGAGGAGATCAATAATTGGCAACTTAAGGTACTCATCACCGCGGCTAAAATCGCCGATAACAAAACGCCGGCGATCCACGGGTTAAACAGGTGGCGTGCCAGTTCGATAAAAATCTGTTCGCGGTTGCTATTGACCGCACTTGCCAGTTGCGGATTAGCGTAGAAATAGGCGATACCGAAAAAGCCGACCGCCACTGCGCCGAGTAAGCAGAAAATCATCCATGACATGCCGATACGGCGCGCACTGGTGAGTGAGCGTACATTTTCCGCCGCCATAAAACGCGCCAAAATATGCGGTTGCCCGAAATAGCCCAAGCCCCATGCGGATAGACTCAATAAGCCAATCAATGATGTGCCCGTCCACATATCGGTGAAGTTTTTGCCCAAATCCTTGCCGGCGGCTTCTAACACGACAGGCAGATCATCAATGCCGCCAATGGCAAACAGCGCCATCACAGGGGTGATAATCAAGGCGAGAACCATTAAGCCCGCTTGCACGGTGTCGGTCCAACTGACTGCGAGAAAGCCACCGATAAAGGTATAAATAATGGTGGCAAGTGCGCCATACCAAAGTGCGGTTTGGTAGGGCGTGCCGAATAGATTTTCAAACAGACGCGCCCCGGCAACCACCCCCGCCGAGCAGTAAATGGTGAAGAAAAACAGAATCACACTGGCAGCGACAATTTTCAGCATGTTGTGTTTTGCGCCGAAACGGGCTTGGAAATATTCCGGTAAGGTCAGGGCGTTGGCGTGGGTTTCGGTGAATACGCGCAGCCGCCCGGCGACCAAATACCAGTTCAGCCATGCGCCAACCGTCAAGCCGATTGCAATCCAGCCTTCGACCAACCCCGCGGCGTAGATCGCACCGGGCAAGCCCATCAACAACCAGCCGGACATATCCGACGCGCCGGCAGACATCCCGGTCACAAAACCGCCCAAGCTGCGCCCGCCGAGAATATAATCGGATAAATTATTGGTGTAACGGTATGCCAACACGCCAATCAGCAGCATACCAAAAATATAAATGGTAAATGTAATAATTGTTGGATCGTAGCCAAACATAAACAGACCCTATCAATAAATGGAAAAAAGAGGCGGAGTATAGTACGAATCGGCGCGGCGTTTTAATTTCTTGCGCCGAAAATTGCCGTGCCGATCCGCACTTGGGTTGAGCCGCATTGGATTGCCATCGCCATATCGCCGCTCATACCGAGTGATAAGGTGTCGATTTGCTGCTGCGGCAGGGCAAGTCGGAGCTGATTAAACAACTGCTGCATTCGGCTGAACGCCTGTTGCTGCACCGTCGGATCATCGCTGTCTTGCGGAATTGCCATTAAGCCGCGCAAGCGCAAATTTGGCAGCGCGGCGATTTGTGTGGCAAGCGGCAGTAACTCGCTCGGCGCAATGCCTGATTTTGAGCTTTCATCGCTGATATTAATTTGAATCAACACATTCAACGGCACAAGTGCGGTCGGGCGTTGTTGGCTGAGGCGTTCGGCGATTTTCACACGATCTACGGTTTCAATCCAAGCAAAATGTTCCGCCACTAAACGGCTTTTATTCGATTGCAACGGACCGATAAAATGCCATTCCAACTGAACGCCTTGTGCTTGAAAATGCTGTATTTTTTCAACGCCCTCTTGCACATAATTTTCCCCGAACGCACGTTGTCCGGCTTGAATCGCCTCTTCAATTGCGGCAATGGATTTGGTTTTACTGACCGCCAATAAGTTTACACTGCCTAAAGTGCGGTTTGCTTGTTGGCAACAATCAGCGATTTGCTGACGAATAGCGGAAAGGTTTTGTTGAATTGACATGGATTGTAGTGCTTAGGTTAAAAATCATCAAGTGCGGTTATTTTAGCGTGGAATCGGGAGGCTGTCTAAAAAAGCGTTGATGATTTATTTGTATCTATTTCAAACTTTTCATTGACAACCCAAACGAAATTCTGTATTTCTATCACATCAATTTTTTTGAAAAATTAACCAAATTATGCAAAACAACACTATCACTATGACCACCATGATTATTACCATGCGCAAGTACGTGGCGGGTTAGTGTTGCATAACGAAATCAAGAGAACCCGCACCGGCAAGTGCGGGTTTTTTAGTATTTAAGAAAAATATTTAAAATCAACATATTAGAAAACCAGGAGAAGATTATGCGAGTGCTTAAATTTGGGGGAACGTCGTTGGCGAATCCGGAACGCTTTTTACAGGCTGCCGGGCTGATCGAACAGGCGCATTTAAAGGATCAGGCGGCGGGCGTGCTGTCCGCACCGGCGAAAATCACCAATTATCTGGTGGCGTTGGTGGAAAAAGCGGTTGCCGGAGAAGCCTTTGAACATGATTTTAACGAAGCCCTGCAAATTTTCTATCGCATTATTGACGGTCTTTACCTCGCCAATCCCAAACTCGACAAAATCGCTCTTCTGCACGTTATTGATAACGAATTCACACAACTGAAAACCATATTAACCGATATTCAGCGCAACAAACGCTGCCCTGACAGCATTAATGCCACCATTTTATGCCGTGGTGAAAAACTCTCGATTGCGATGATGAAAGCGTGGTTCGAGGCTAAAGGCTATCAAGTCACGCAAATCGATCCGGTGGAAAAACTGGTGGCGAAAGGCACTTATTTGGAGTCGTCGGTCAGTATCAGCAAATCCAAGCCGCGCGTTGACGCCGCTTCGATTCCGAAACAGCATATCGTGTTAATGGCAGGTTTCACCGCCGGTAACGAGCAAGGCGAATTGGTGCTGTTGGGGCGCAACGGTTCGGATTATTCCGCGGCGGTGCTGGCGGCGTGTTTAGATGCCGATTATTGCGAAATTTGGACCGACGTAGATGGCGTTTACACCTGCGATCCGCGCTTGGTGCACGACGCACGCCTGTTAGACAGCCTGTCTTATCAAGAAGCAATGGAGCTTTCTTATTTCGGTGCGAAAGTGATCCACCCGCGCACAATCGGACCTTTGGTGCGTTGCAGTATTCCGTGCGTGATTAAAAATACCGCCAATCCGGACGCACCGGGTACATACATCAACAATGACGTAAAATCCGACAGTTTGCAGGTGAAAGGGATCACCAATCTGGACAACGTCAGTATGTTCAATATTTCAGGGCCGGGTATGCAGGGCATGGTCGGCATGGCGGCACGGGTGTTCTCGACCATGTCGAACGCCGGCATTTCGGTGATTTTGATCACCCAATCCTCGTCCGAATACAGCATTAGTTTCTGCGTGCCGGGCAAATCGGTGGCAGTGGCGAAAACCGCACTTGAGCAAGAATTCGCCTATGAATTGGAACATAAACAGTTAGAACCGTTGGAAGTCACCGATAATCTGTCGATTGTCTCCGTGGTCGGTGACGGCATGAAGAAAGCCAAAGGCGTGGCGGCGCGTTTCTTTACCGCACTTGCCAAAGCCAATATCAATATTGTGGCGATTGCGCAAGGCTCTTCCGAACGCTCGATTTCGACCGTTGTGCCGCAAAACAAATCGGTGCAAGCGGTGAAAGCGACCCACCGCGCGCTGTTCACCCATCATCAAGTGGTTGACGTGTTTGTGGTCGGCACAGGCGGCGTAGGCGGCGAGTTGGTCGATCAAATCCAGCGCCAAACCGAGTATCTGGAAAAGAAAAATATTGCGATCCGAGTGTATGCCTTGGCGAACTCGAAACATTTATTATTAAGCGAACAGCCGTTGGATTTAACAAACTGGCGTGAACAACAGGCACAAGCCGACGGCGAATATTCGGTTGAGCGTTTGGTGAAATTTGTACAGGATAACAATATCGTCAATCCGGTGCTGGTGGATTGCACCTCTAGCCAAGAGATTGCCAATCAATATGTCAGTTATTTGAGGGCCGGTTTCCATGTGGTGACGCCGAACAAAAAAGCCAACACCTCCGATGTGGATTACTACCTGCGCCTCAGAGCGGTGGCGGCGCAGAATCAGCGCAAATTTATGTACGACACCAATGTCGGCGCCGGTTTGCCGGTGATTGATAATCTGCAAAAATTGCTGGCGGCGGGGGACGAAGTGCTGCAATTTGACGGCATTTTGTCCGGCTCGCTGTCATTTATTTTTGGTAAATTAGAGGAAGGCTTGAGCCTGTCGCAAGCGACCGCACTTGCCAAAGAAAAAGGCTTCACCGAGCCTGATCCGCGTGATGATCTGTCGGGCAGCGATGTGGCGCGTAAGTTGTTGATTATCGCCCGTGAAAACGGTTTAATGCTGGAACTGGACGATGTCGAAGTGGAAGGCGTGTTGCCCAAAGGCTTTGCCGACGGCAAAAACGTCGCGGAGTTTATGGCGCAGTTGCCAGAACTGGACGCAGAATTTGCGCAACGGGTTGCCGAAGCGGCGGCAAATGGGCAAGTGTTGCGCTATGTCGGGCGCTTAGACAACGGCAAATGTAAAGTCTCAATTACCGCGGTGGACGGGGATAATCCGTTGTACAAAGTAAAAAACGGCGAGAATGCGCTAGCGTTTTACACCCGTTATTACAACCCGATTCCGTTGTTGTTGCGCGGTTACGGCGCAGGTAACGATGTGACCGCGGCAGGGATCTTTGCCGATATTCTGCGTACCTTACAAAACGGAGGCGGCAACTAATGACGCAGGAATTGTTGAGAGTATATGCCCCGGCGTCGAGTGCCAATGTCAGCGTCGGCTTTGATACCTTAGGCGCGGCGATTTCGCCGATTGACGGCTCGTTATTGGGCGACGTGGTGCAAATTGAGGCGATAGCCAGCGGGTTTGAATTGGAAAGCGCCGGTTATTTCGTACGTAAGCTGCCGAAAGAGCCGCAAAAAAATATCGTCTATCAAGCCTATGTATTGTTCAGCGAACGCTTGAAACTGCGCAACAGAAAAGTGCGGTCGCTGCGTTTAACGCTGGAAAAAAATATGCCGATCGGCTCGGGTTTAGGCTCAAGTGCCTGTTCGATCGTGGCGGCATTGGTGGCGTTGAATAAATTTCACCAAGAGCCGTTTTCCAAAATGGAATTGTTGGAAATGATGGGCGAACTGGAAGGGCGGATTTCCGGTTCGATTCACTATGACAACGTTGCGCCGTGCTTTTTGGGCGGCGTGCAACTGATGGTGCAGTCATTGGGCAATATCAGTCAAACCTTGCCGTTTTTTGACCAATGGTATTGGGTGCTGGCTTATCCGGGGATCGAAGTATCCACTGCGGAAGCGCGCGCGATTTTGCCGAAAAGTTACAGCCGTCAAGACGTGATCGATCACGGGCGTTATTTGGGCAGTTTCGTGCATGCTTGCCACACCCAGCAGGAAAGTCTTGCCGCGTTGATGATGAAAGACGTGATCGCCGAGCCGTATCGCGAGCAGTTATTGCCGAATTACGATAACGTGAAACAAGGCTGCCGCGATCTGGGCGCATTGGCAACCGGCATTTCCGGTTCGGGCCCGACCATTTTTGCGATTGCGCCGGATTTAACCACCGCCGGCAAAGTTTCAACCTATTTGGAAAACAATTACTTACAAAATAACGAAGGCTTTGTCCACGTTTGTCAGGTTGATAATCAAGGCGCAAGGCTGTTAGACTAGAGCGATTTCACTACTTTGGTATAGCAGATTTTATATACAAGGGGCGGATTATATATCCGCCTGTTTACGAAGTGCGGTATAAGCATTTATCAACAAAGGAAAAACATAAAGTGCGGTGCGGGCGGATATATAATGCGCCGCTACGTTGGCTAGGTTTAATCAGTGAACAGCAAATCATAATCAAAGGATTTTTTAATGAATTTATACAATATCAAGCACCCGGAAGAACAAGTCGGTTTCGCACAAGCGGTGCGCCAAGGGCTAGGCAAAAACCAAGGGTTGTTTTTCCCTGAGGTGATTCCGCAATTAGACAATGTCGAAGCCTTGCTGGATCTGCCGCTGGTCGAGCGCAGCCAAGCGATTTTATCGGCACTGATCGGTGCCGAACTGCCAAGTGCGGTCTTGAACCAAATCATCAGCGACGCGTTCACATTCCCGGCGCCATTGGTAAAAGTGGCGGAAAATATCTATGCCTTGGAACTGTTCCACGGTCCGACCTTAGCCTTTAAAGATTTCGGCGGACGTTTTATGGCGCGCACACTGGCGGCGATTCGTGGCGAGGGCAAAATCACCATTTTAACCGCCACCTCAGGCGATACCGGTGCAGCCGTGGCGCACGCGTTTCATGGGTTAGATAATATTGAAGTGGTAATTCTCTATCCAAAAGGCAAAATCAGCCCGTTGCAAGAAAAACTGTTTTGCACCTTGGGCGGCAATATCCGCACCGTGGCGATCAACGGCGATTTTGACGATTGCCAAGCGTTAGTCAAAAAGGCGTTTGACGATCAAGAATTGCGCGAAGCGATTGGTTTAAATTCCGCAAATTCGATTAATATCAGCCGCTTACTGGCGCAAGTGTGTTATTACTTTGAAGCGGTGGCGCAACTGCCGCAAGAAAAACGCAGCAATGTGGTGGTGTCCGTGCCGAGCGGCAATTTTGGTAACTTAACCGCAGGCTTGATCGCCAAGTGGTTAGGCTTGCCGATTAAACGGTTTATCGCCTCAACCAACGCCAACGACACCGTGCCGCGCTATTTGCAAAGCGGAGAATGGCAGCCGCATGCCACCGTGGCAACCTTATCCAATGCGATGGACGTGAGCCGCCCGAACAACTGGCCACGGGTGGAGGAAATCTTTAAACGCAATCACTGGCATTTAAGCGAACTGCATGCCTACGCACGCAGCGATGTGGAAACCGAAACCGCACTTCAAGCCATGAAAGCCAAAGGTTATTTATGCGAACCGCACGGCGCAATTGCTTATGATACCCTAACTGCGGATTTACAAGCCGATGAAACCGGGATTTTCCTTTGCACCGCCCACCCGGCGAAATTCAAAGAGAGCGTGGATCGCATTCTAAAATTGGATCTGCCGTTGCCGCAAGCCTTGGATAAACACAACAAACTGCCGCTGTTGTCTGATGAAATGGAGAATGATTTTGCGCGGTTGCGGGCGTATTTATTGAGGCATAGTAGACAAAAAGGTTGGTAATTTTTTAGACACTATGCTCTATTGGACAAAAAGGTTGGTTTTGGTGATTTCGTTGCCAAAATCAACTCCTTATATTCAAAAAATCCTGAATAAACATAATTTTATTTCGCCTATTCAACCCATTATGTACCGATAATTTTTGCTTTAAGTCTTGGAATAAGCCCTCTAATCGATTTGTCGTTTTTTCTATCCGTAATTCAGGGTATTTCTCAAAAGTAAACAGGTAGTCCATGTAACATTTAATACTGGCGTAAGCCCCTCTCAGTTTGCGATGTTTGTAGGATATTTTCCCTTGTTATCGGCGATTTCAGACCGTTATTCCAAGTAGGCTTTATGCCGTAACAACCAGTGATGTAAGCGGATATAAAATGTATTTTTGTGACTATTTTTCAGCGTTTTCACCACGACTTTCAGCTCTTTTCCGGCAACTGATTTAGGGTTTCTCGTTAATTTTCTGATGACCATAACAACCAAGTGAAATTGGCACATTTGGGGCGGGGTATCAAAAATATCTTTCAATAATCCACGCCATCCGTTGCAAGTAATAGAACGTGAAAATGCGTTGGCAATCGTTGCATTTATATCTCTGAATTTCGGCTTTGAATCCGTATTTATGGTAAGTGTAACTACTGCAAAAAAGCACTTTTTTTAGTCATTTTTGTAAAACTCACTCAAAGCCTTATACTGTAAGGCTTCAAGTGAGTTTTGACCAACCTTTTTGTCTACTATTCCTATTTTTAAACCGTGACTTTCCGGTTCTGCTCCGTTTCCGGCTCAAGATCCAGTTTTGCCATCAGCAGTTGATCGCCGTCTTCTTCGGGATTGCCGGTAACCAACAGCTTATCGCCATAGAAAATCGAGTTTGCGCCTGCCATAAAACACATCGCCTGCATACTTTCCGACATCCCCTGACGACCGGCGGAGAGACGCACATAACTCTGCGGCATGGTGATACGGGCGACGGCGATGGTGCGCACGAATTCGGTCCAATCCAGTTCTTCCGCATCCATTAACGGCGTGCCTTCGACTTTGACTAATTGGTTAATCGGCACCGATTCCGGTTGCGGATCCAGATTGGCGAGGCTGGCGATTAAACCGGCGCGTTCTTTGCGGGTTTCATTCATACCGACAATGCCGCCGCAGCAGACTTTCAGCCCCGCAGACCGCACTTTACCAAGGGTATTGATGCGATCGTCAAAGCGGCGAGTGCCGATCACTTCATGATAATGTTCCGGTGCGGTGTCGAGGTTGTGGTTGTAGTAATCCAAACCGGCGTCTTTTAATTGTTCCGCCATGCCGTCTTGCAATAAGCCGAACGTGCCGCAGGTTTCCATGCCCAATGCTTTCACCGCTTTGATGATTTCGGTGATTTTCGTCACGTCTTTCGGTTTCGGACCGCGCCACGCCGCGCCCATGCAAAATCGCCCGGCACCACGTGATTTGGCGATTTTGGCTTTTTCCACGATTTCCTCAATCTCTAATAATTGCTGGTTTTGCACCCCGGTTTGGTAACGCGCCGATTGCGGGCAATAGCTGCAATCTTCCGGACATCCGCCGGTTTTAATCGACAACAGGGTTGAAAGTTGAATCGCTTGCGGATTGAAATGTTCGCGGTGCACTTGTGCCGCTCGATAAACTAACTCTAAAAATGGGGTTTCAAACAAGGCTTCGACTTTGCACACCGACCAATATTCCAAACTTGGATGCGGTGTCAGTCGGCTGAGTTCAACTTGTTGAATAGTCATAAGATATCCTTTACTTGATTGATATATTTTAAGCCAAAGATAGTAACGGAAAACAACGAATAAGTTCAACCGCTTTACGGTTTTTCAATCAACCGCACTTTGCTTGACAATTTGCCCGTTCGCCACGGTTAAAGTGCGGTCGACAAAGTGCGCTACTTCTTGCGGTTGGTGGGTGACCATCAGCAAGGTGGTGTTTTTCCGTTGGCAAATTTGTTGTAACAGTTGCAACATCTCACCCCGCAGCGTACTGTCGAGGGCGGAAAACGGTTCGTCTAATAGCAAGATCGGTTTATCACGCAACAAACAACGGGCGAGTGCCACCCGTTGTTTTTGCCCGCCGGACAGTTGATCCGGCAGCCGCTTGAGAAAATCGGTTAATCCGACTTGCTCGGCAATTAACCGCACTTGTTGTTGCTGTTGCGGATTAATTGTTAAATTCGGCTGTAAACCCAAAATAATATTTTGTTCCACGCTTAAATGGTTAAACAGATTATTTTCCTGAAACAACATCGACACCGGGCGCAGGTGCGGTTGGCTGTGCGTGTGATCTTCACCATTCAGCCGAATCATGCCGCTGTCGGCAAATTCAAACCCGGCGATTAAATTTAACAATGTGCTTTTGCCGGCACCGCTGGCACCGATAATCGCCACCTTTTCCCCCGCGGCAACGCTTAAGTCAAACTGCATTGGCATTGCTTGATAATTAAAGGTCAATTGGTTGAGATGAATCATGGTCTTTCTCGATAAATAAAAATGTTAGCGCACAGAGTATCAGTAATACCAAGGCGGTCACCGCCGCTTCTTGTGAACGGTAGTGCCCCAATTGTTGGTATAACAGCCGTGGCAGCGAGCTGAAATCTTGGTTGCCAAACAGCGCAATGGCGGTGAAATCGCCCAGTGAGAGGGTGAAGGCATAGGCATAAGCGCTGCGAATCGGTTGGCGTAATTGTTGCCATTCGATGATTTTCCAACGTGTCCAACCGCGAATGCCTAGCGATTGGCACAGTTTTTCGTAATACAGCATATTGTTTTGAAACGGCGCGGCTAAAATCCGTAGTACGAACGGCATGGCGATCAGCGCATTACACAGGGCGACAATCAAAAACAGGTGAAGAGTGGAAAAATCGATCGTTTGCAGCAATAAAAACAGCCCGATTGCCAATACTAAAGTGGGAATCGCTAAGATCATCATGCCGATATTCAGCATGCTATCCGCACTTTTGCGGTAGTAGTGCCAACGCAGTTGGCGCACGGTCAACAGCAGGGCGACACTCAAACTCACGGCAATCAACGCGGCGACCGGGGCAAGCGTGAGCGAATAACCGAGGGCTTGCCATAATTGTGCGCTTTGCCACACTTGCCATAATGCCGGCGAGCGTAAACCGCTATACACAATATTCAGCAGCGGCAGGGCGATAAACAAGACAACCAGTAACAAAATCAGCGCATGGAGAAACTGAAAAGTGCGGTTGAAGGCTTGCGGTTGATAGCGGTATTGCGCTTTACTGAGCACAGTGGCGGTATGGCGGCTGAAATAGGCGTTAGTTTGAAACAGTACAAAACATAAAGCGAATTGAACCAGTGCCAGAGTTGCCGCTTTGCCCAAATCAAAATCAAAGGTGATGGCTTGAAAAATCGCCACTTCCAAGGTGGTGTATTTCGGCCCGCCGCCGAGGGTTAATACAATCGCAAAACTGGTGAAGCACAGCATAAAAATCAAGGCAAACACCGGCAATAGCTGTTGGCGCAGATAGGGAAATTCGATTAAGCGGAAAAAATCCAGATTGCGGATATTGAGTTGCGCCGCCAATTGCCGTTGTTGAACGGGAATGCTGTGCAGCGCTTGTAGGAATATTTTACTGGCGAGCGGTAAATTAAAGAACAAATGGGCAATCAAAATGCCGCTTAAACCATAAAAGTGCGGTTGCCAATCCAGTTGCAGCCATGCCAGCAGCTGATTGAACCAGCCGGACAAGCCGTAAACGCCGATTAAGCCGAACACCGCCACCAGCACCGGCAGAACAAAGGTCAGCGATAAAATCTTCAATAGCCGATTTTTACCGATAAAGGTGCGGTGAAACAGCGCATGGGCGGTGAGCAAGCCGCCGGCGAGCGACAACAGCGCCGACAACAGCGCTTGCCACAAACTGAATTTGAGGATATGCCAAAAGTAAC
Organism: Testudinibacter sp. P17/SS/0325; assembly: GCF_053570765.1. The sequence continues at coordinate 1,593,497 of NZ_CM131635.1, forward strand.
TGTCTTGCCACAGGCTGTGCCAGGTGTCGGGCAGACTGTACTGTAACAATTGCCACAAGCTGTTGGCATAAAACAAGAGTAAAAAACTCACCACGGCCAAACCGGGCAGGCAAGTGGCGAGTGTTAACCGATGGTTGATCATCGCGTGTTTATTGGCTTAGCGCCTGTTGCCAGACTTGAATTTGCGCTTTGCCGTTCTCTTTTTCCGGGAATGGCACGGCAAGGGTTTTAAACGGTGCGAATTGATCGAAGTGCGGTTCGACTTCGGTGTTGATCACCGGCAACATAATATTATGCAAAGCAATGGTTTTTTGTGCCTCAGGGCTGATTAAAAAGGCTAAAAACTGATCGGCAAGGGCGGGGTGTTTGCTGTTTTTCAGCTTTGCCGCCAGTTCGATTTGCACAATATGCCCTTCGCTGAATTCCGCTGCGGTATAATTGTCTTTTTGTTCATGGATTTGGTGATACAGTGGCGAGGTGTTATAACTCAGCACCAGATCCGCTTCGCCTTTCAAAAACGCGCCGTAGGTTTCCGACCAGCCTTTGCCGACGGTCACGGTGTGTTTTGCCAGAGTTTGCCACGCTTGCGCGACCTGTTCCTGCGGATAAACCGCATTCACCCAAGCCAATAAACCCCGTCCGACGGTGCTGGTGCGCGGATCTTGGTAAATCACTTTCAGATCTTGCCGTTCGATCAATTCCGTTAAGCTGCTTGGCGGATTCGCCAATGTTTCGCGATCATAAATAAAAGCATATTGCCCGTAGTCATACGGTAGGAAAGTGCGGTCTTGCCATTCGATCGGCAATGATAAGGCGGCTAAATCAACGTTATTTTCAGCAAACAATTCGGATTGACGTGCTTCCGGCAGCAAGTTGTTATCCAAACCGATAATCACATCGGCTTTACTGTTTTTGCCCTCTAAACGTAAACGGTTAAACAGGGTGACGCCGTCCTCAAACGGCACAAATTTCAGCTCGCATTGGCATTGCTGTTCAAACAGCGGTTTTAATTTTGGTGCCGGCCCCCAGTCGGAGGTGAACGAATCATAACTGTAAACCGTCAAAACCGGCTTATCGGCTGCCAAGGCAACACTGCCGAGACCGGCAAGTGCCAGCGTAAAAATGGTTTTTTGAATGTTTTTGCTGAAATAAGACATGTGGAAATCCTTTTTATATATATCAATGATAAAAAAGGATCGGAGGAGAGTGCTTGCGCGGAAACACAATCTCAAATCCCTTCGCTGCTACTAATCAGATCAGGTTCAATGGGTATTTCTCAGCCTTATCATTGTGGTAGAACAAATAGATAATGCACCCCATGAGAGTGCGTTTATCTTATCTAAAAGAAAATAGAAAGAAAAGGGATTATTCGACGGTTTTCGGCCAGCCGGCGGTATCGACTTGCGGATATTGCATTTCCAGCTTGCGCAGGGTTTCCAATAAGATTTTCATGATAATCACATTGCGTCCGGACTTAGAATCCGCCGGAATCACATACCAAGGAGCATAATCGGTTGAGGTTTGATTGATCACTTTTTCATACTGTTTTTGGAAATCGCCCCACAGCCTGCGATCATCTAAATCGCCCAGATTAAATTTCCAATTCTTTTCCGGGTTATCCAAACGTTCTTGCAAGCGCTCTTTTTGTTCATCTTTGGAGATGTGTAAGAAAAATTTTAAGATGACGGTGCCGGTTTCACTCAGCAAACGCTCGAAATCACGGATATGCCGTAAGCGGCGTTGCTCTTCTTCGTCACTGATCCAACCTTTGACTTTCGTCACCAGCACATCTTCATAGTGGCTGCGGTTAAAAATCACCATTTCACCACGGCGCGGCACCACATTATGCACCCGCCACAGATAATCCCGATCCAACTCGTTCGCCGTCGGGGCTTTGAAATAAGCGGTGCGCACCGCCAGCGGATCGACACTTTGAAACACCGCACGAATGGTGCCGTCTTTGCCGGAGGTATCCATGCCTTGCAGCACGATCAACACTTTGCGTTGATGTTCGGCATATAATAAATCTTGCAGCTGATCCAATTCCGGCGAAAGTGCGGTCAGAATCGCATTGCGCTCTTCTTTGCTTGCGGCAATGTCTTTTTTACCGTTGGTCGAAAAGGTTTTGATGTCTAATTTATTTTTCTCGTCAATCCGGTAATTTTTTACATCAAACGCCATCGGCGGCTCCTTAGTTAACCATGCTATGATTGATTTGCTGTTGATTGAAATGCCGGGCAAACAATTCAGGTTGTTTTAATACGTCACTCAGGCGATATTGTGAAAGATATTGATAAAAGGCCTCAAGTGCCAAATTAAAAATCGAGGGCAGTTGGCAGGCCGGGGTGATACAGCAGGCAACGCCATGATCGCGGCAGCGCACCAGGGAGTCGTCTCCCTCCGCGTTACGGATGACTTCCGATAAATTAATTTCATTAGGGGGACGGGCAAGCTGAATCCCCCCGCCTTTGCCACGGCGTGACAAAATAGTTTGCTGTTTCGCCAGATGATGGATCACCTTCATCAAATGATTTTCCGAAATTTGATAGGCACTGGCGATTTCTTGAATGGTGCACAAGCGATCGTTGTGCAACGCCAAATAGATTAAAACCCTCAGATTGTAATCGGTAAATTTGCTTAGTTTCATGCTGTTAATTATCTTCAGTAAAAATATTATAAAGATTCTAACATAACTCAAATTGTTACGGTTGATCATTATCAAGCATAAGCGGAGAAAAGTAATATTGCCATATGGGAAAGTGGCGAGTCAGAAAAAGGGCGGATCAAAATCTGATCTGCCCTTGTGTTGTGTTTATAATCCACCCATCAAAATCATCATCAAGGTTTGGGCGATGGCTTCTTCGGGGATGACTTCACCGTTGAATTTCAATTCGCCGTTTTCCAGAATCAATTTGGACTGATAGGTTGCGCCGTTGTCGTCGGTGGTCAACGCATTCTGCGCGACAGCCTCTTGCAAGGCGGCATCCAGTTCGGCTTTGGCAGCGGCTTCGGGATTTTCAACGCCGTCCAGTTTGGAGATACTGGTGCTGAAAACCTCAGCGGATTGGCGGTTGATATTGGCATTCATTTCCAGTTTGTCAAACAGCGACAAAAACTTGCCTTGCATTAATGCGGCTTGTTGATCGACCTTGGCGAAAGCCAGATCAAAAGTCAGTTGATTTTCGCCGGCGCTGTTTTTCAATTTAAACAGTTGAATCGAAAAGGTCGGTTGATGTTGTAATAAGCTTAAACCTGCCGCGGTCACTTGCTCTTCTTGCTGTTTTGGATTCGGGTTAGTAAAGGCTTCAATCCCTTGGTTTAAATATTCCGCCGATAAATGACCTAAATTCAGGTTAAGATCAATTTGTCCGAAGTTTTCCCCTTGTGCCGTTAAGGATTCAATGCTGTTATTTATACGGTAATCAACAAAATCATTATTGAGTGTGGTATTGTAATCCAAACGTACATTTTTTAATTGGGTGTTGGCGGGGGTGTAACCTTCAACCGCTTCGTCCGCTTCGTCGTTGATATTCACCAAGCCGATATTAAACAGCTGCTTTCCGTTCGGAATATATTTCCAATTCGTCGGTTTCAGATCCGAATCCAGCGTGACATTTTCAAACGTGAGCGTGCGTTTCACACTGATTTTTTCATAATTGTCGTTGTATTCAGTCGCCGGTACAGTAGAAACCCATTTATCCAATTGCAGTTTAATTAAACCGATACCGTCTTGATTGGTGTCGCTTTCGATATGGATCGGCGTGCTGTTAACGGAAATTTGCTCATTATTATAGTCAAATGCGGCAATGGTCGATGTTTGTTGGATTTGCCCACCGTAACTAATACTGAAATTGCCGCTATACGGTGCTACGCCTTTACTGGCTTTGAACAGTTCGCTGATTGACGGATTTTCAGCCAATTCGGAGCGGGCAGCTGTCAACACCGGCGTTAATTTCAGGCTACTCAAACGCGAGAGTGGCAACGGTCCGTGTTCGGCAGTCGTTTTGAATGGAAAAATGTATTGTTTATTTTCTTCTAAATCAGTAACGATTAAGTGATCTTCAATCTCAGTGGAGAAGAAGTTGCGCTCCAATTTGACATTTTTAACTTCAAAGCGGTAAATACCATGAAACGCCACGTTGTAATTGGCAGCAACTTTCTCATTGTTATTTCTGATGTATTCAGGATATTTTTCTTGCAAGACTTTGCCGGAATACCAAGCGCCGCCAGCCCAAGCTGCAACGAGAACGGCAACGGTAGCGAGAGCGAAAGAAGATTTTTTCATCATTTTTCTCCTGTGAAGATGAAGTTGTCAATTGACTCGATTTTAGTGCACTTCGACAGTATATCGGCAATGGCTAAAAAATACCATAGTTAACCCTCCGGGTTATACTCTCTCTTTAACATCTTAAGCGGAAAAACTATTTTTGCGCAAAACCGCACTTTGCCTCTTGAAGTTTATTTTTTCGGTCTTATTTATTGACACAAGCGTGAGCGGGACGGGGATTTGAGTCGGGTTAAAAAATTGCAGAAATTTTTTAAAACAGAGTTGAAATCCGGTTTTTAGTCCGCATCTTAAAAGCATCGAAGTAATTCGTTTGCTTTGCAGAGAACAAATTTCAGATTTAACAGGAGAAACAAAATGGGAAAAATTATTGGTATTGACTTAGGAACAACAAACTCATGTGTGGCAGTGATGGACGGTGACAAACCGCGCGTGATCGAGAATGCGGAAGGGGATCGTACCACGCCATCGATCATTGCTTATACCCAAGACGGTGAAACCTTAGTCGGGCAGCCGGCAAAACGCCAAGCGGTAACCAACCCGAAAAACACACTGTTTGCAATCAAACGTTTGATTGGTCGTCGTTTTACCGATGAAGAAGTACAGCGTGACGTTAACATCATGCCGTTTGATATTGTAAAAGCCGACAATGGCGATGCTTGGGTTTCCGTCAAAGGCGAAAAAATGGCGCCGCCGCAAATTTCTGCGGAAGTGTTGAAAAAAATGAAGAAAACCGCCGAAGATTTCTTGGGCGAGAAAGTGACCGAAGCGGTTATCACTGTGCCGGCATACTTCAACGACGCGCAACGTCAGGCAACCAAAGATGCCGGCCGTATCGCAGGCTTAGAAGTCAAACGTATCATCAACGAACCGACGGCGGCAGCGTTGGCATATGGCTTGGATAAAGACAAAGGCAACCACACCATCGCGGTTTATGACTTGGGGGGCGGCACCTTTGACTTGTCTATCATCGAAATCGACGATGTGGACGGCGAGAAAACCTTTGAAGTGTTGGCGACCAACGGCGATACCCACTTAGGCGGGGAAGACTTCGATAACCGTGTGATCAACTACTTGGTTGACGAGTTCAAAAAAGAGCAAGGTATTGATCTGCGCAACGATCCGTTGGCAATGCAACGTTTGAAAGAAGCCGGAGAGAAAGCGAAAATCGAATTGTCTTCCGCACAACAAACCGATGTGAATCTGCCGTATATCACTGCGGACGCAACCGGCCCGAAACACTTGAACATCAAGCTGACCCGTGCCAAATTGGAATCGCTGGTGGAAGATTTGGTGCAACGCTCATTAGAGCCGGTGCGTATTGCGCTGAAAGATGCGGATTTAAGCGTGTCTGAAATCGACGATGTGATTTTGGTCGGCGGTCAAACCCGTATGCCGTTGGTGCAGCAAAAAGTGGCTGAATTCTTCGGCAAAGAACCGCGTAAAGACGTGAACCCAGACGAAGCGGTCGCGATTGGTGCGGCGGTGCAAGGAGGCGTGTTGGCGGGTGATGTAAAAGACGTGTTGTTGCTTGACGTTACTCCGTTGTCATTGGGTATCGAAACCATGGGCGGCGTGATGACCAAACTGATCGAGAAAAACACCACGATCCCAACCAAGCACAGCCAAGTGTTCTCCACTGCGGAAGACAACCAAAGTGCGGTAACCATTCATGTGTTGCAAGGGGAGCGTAAACGTGCCGGTGACAACAAATCATTGGGACAGTTTAACCTAGAAGGTATCCAAGCTGCGCCACGCGGCATGCCGCAAATCGAAGTGACCTTTGACATTGACGCAGACGGGATCTTACACGTTTCGGCGAAAGACAAAGGCACGGGTAAAGAGCAAAAAATCACGATTAAAGCCTCTTCCGGTCTGAGTGATGACGAAATCCAACAAATGGTACGTGATGCGGAAGCGAATGCGGAAGCGGATCGCAAATTTGAAGAGTTGGTGCAAGCGCGCAACCAAGCGGATCATCTTGTTCACTCAACCCGTAAACAACTGGAAGAAGCCGGTGAAGCCCTGAGCGGCGAAGATCGCGCCGCAATTGAAAGTGCGGTCAGCGAGTTGGAAACCGCGGCCAAAGGCGAAAACAAAGACGTGATCGAAGCGAAAACCCAAACTTTGATTCAGGCTTCTGAAAAATTAATCGCAGCGGCACAGCAGCAAGCCCAAGCCGGTCAGCAGCAAGCGCAAACCCAAGCGGAGCAAGGCAAAGGCGGCGATGATGTGGTCGATGCGGAATTTGAAGAAGTGAAAGACAAGTAAGCAAATGCGCAGTAAAGAAAGTCAAATTTTCTTTCTTTAAAACAGGTTAGGGCGATGAGTAATCTTCGCCCTTTTGCACATATAACAGAAAAAGACAGTAATAGAAGTAACAAGCGAACGGGAAGACTATGTCAAAGCGTGATTATTATGAAGTGTTAGGCGTTGCGCGCAATGCCGAAGAAAAAGAGATCAAAAAAGCGTATAAACGCTTGGCGATGAAATATCACCCTGACCGCAATCCGGATAACAAAGATACCGAGGCGCAGTTCAAAGAGGTCAAAGAAGCCTATGAAGTGTTGACCGATTCGCAAAAACGTGCCGCCTATGATCAATACGGACACGCCGCATTTGAGCAAGGCGGTTTCGGCGGCAACGGAGGCGGCTTTGGCGGTGCGGATTTCGGCGATATTTTCGGCGATATTTTCAGCGATATGTTCGGCGGCGGTCGTGGTCGCCAGCGTGTGGTACGTGGCGACGATTTGCGCTATGATCTGGAAATTACGCTGGAAGAAGCGGTTAAAGGTACAAGCAAAGATATTAAAATCAATACTTTGGCGGAATGCGACAGTTGCCACGGCAGCGGCGCGCAGGACGGCTCGAAAGTGGAAACCTGCCCGACCTGCCACGGCGCAGGGCGCGTGCGCCGCCAACAAGGCTTTTTCGTCACCGAACAAGCCTGCCCTACCTGTCATGGTTCAGGCAAGAAAATCGAAAAACCGTGTACCAAATGCCATGGCGACGGACGGGTGCATAAAGCCAAAAATCTGTCGGTCAAAATCCCGCCGGGGGTTGATAGCGGCAACCAATTACGTTTAAGTGGCGAAGGCGCAGCGGGCGAAAACGGCGCACCGGCAGGGGATTTATATGTTGTTATCCACGTGAAAGATCATCACATCTTTGAACGTGACGGCAACAACCTGTATTGCGAAGTGCCGATCAGTTTCACCATGGCAGCCTTGGGCGGCGAAATCGAAGTGCCGACCTTAGACGGACGGGTGAAACTGAAAATCCCGGCGGAAACCCAAACCGGTAAACTGTTCAGAATGCGCGGTAAAGGCGTGACTTCGACCCGCAGCCACTACGCCGGTGATTTAATCTGTAAAGTGATTATCGAAACGCCGGTCAAACTCAACGACGAACAAAAAGAGCTGTTGAAACAACTGGAACAAAGTTTGGAGGGCGCGAATTCCCATCGCCCGAAATCCTCCAGCTTTTTAGACGGCGTGAAGAAGTTCTTTGATGATTTGACCAAGTAGCTGAGTGGTTGATTTTGAAATGAAAGTGCGGTTAAGCGAAAGTGATCTGACTCCAAAAGTTTAACCGCCCTTTGTTTTTCAGCAAGGTTTATTTTTCACTAATATATCTCTCTCCGCATGCGGGCATATGCATAAGGAACAGTTTAATTCGCAAAATTTACCCACCATGATGTCATCAACTCAAAAAATCAAATTTCGTATGAAAATAAAGTGTGAATAAACAAAATGAAAATGCAAAAAAATAGAAAGTAATAATTGAAAAATAACCGAACCTATTGTTCGCACTCTTTTTGAATTTTTTAAAATAAGCAAGGTATCCATTGTTATACCAGCCGAGTAATTTTATATTGATTAAATGTGAAATGGCGATTGTAACAATAAAATGAATAGTCAAAAAGAGAGAATTATTTATCGCTATTTCTAAATAGACAATAAGATAAGAAAAAAGGCTCACGATTATTACCCAGGTGAGTGTCAAAAAAAATTTAAATACAAAACGGATATTAAAACCGCTCTCCATATCATCTAGCACCTTACGCCGGCTCCGATAACGTGCGGCGGCACTATGTTTAATTATTGGTATAAATTTTAGTATGCTTTCTAAGCCATACATTAATGGGCGTTCTATCAACATAAAACCAATTTTACAATGCAATCGCCAAGCAAAATAAAATAGGTAATTCCAAAAATATTTTATTTTATTCATATAATGAAATTTAATACCTCAACGCTTCCAACTTTTACAATAAAACTGTTTTCTTATCTAATAATCATAGTGGTAAAATTACGATAATAAATTTTTTTATCAATTCCTCACGAGTTTATAAAAGTGATAGTAATGCATTTATTTCTCCAATATACCATCAACCAAAAATTTGTATGATAATACAGACAAACCAATAAAAATGAATGTTAAGTATATTTTCCTTATGTTCTCTCTATATCTAAGTTTATTGAATGCAATTCTTATAACAATATTAATAGAAAGCAAGCAGAAAGAAGTTATGAAAATTAAAATGAGAAAAACAATTAAATAGAAATTCACTTTGTAGCTTGATTCATTTAAATAAGTTATCAAAACTAATAAAGTTGTAAAAATTAAAAATAACATCTTGTTTTTATAATGAAATTTGAATAGCATAGCCATAATTAGCATAAAACATAAAAATAATATCACTTAATGCTCCTGTTTTCTTTAAAAAGTAAATAGAGAAAAAGAACTTTGCTTAGCTCTAATGTGATGAGAAAGTAAAATGAATAAATGCTTACTAGATTAAAGAGCGATTTGAATGCGTAGATTGAATATGGAATAGAGGGTAGCAAACAGAAAATTCTAAGTGGAAGTTGGAACATGGCAAGATAAAATCCAAGCCATTTATCAGAGATGTAATAGTATATAGATAAAAATAATGATAAAAGTAAAATAGTGCTGGCGATAGGTAAAGTAATGGCTAAGCTACCCATCCTCTCCCATAATATAGATAAAGATAAAAGATCGCTATAAAAAGGGATTTTATTATCTTTGAAGGAATTCAAAAAATAAATGAATAAATAGAAAGTATCCAAAAGGGCAAGCATGGTGAGAATATATTTTTTCATACTTATTTACTTATCGGTTTAATCGTAGTTTTTAGGTATTTTTGATAAAATTGATAAAGTCCTATGAAATTAGTACCTTGTAGAATCATAATACTACAACACAAGCAAGCCCACGCACAAAACAATAATGCCATGCTTTTCATACGCCAAGAAAAAATAATAAAGACCAAAAATAAACTAATGAAAATCATCATACTGGTTAGAATTATTTTTATTCTATTTTTAAATTTATTATAAAATTCACGGGTGATAAAATTCTCTTCAATAGGAAGCGGTTTTATCTTGCTTATAACTCTTGTATAGAAAGTGTTAAACAAGATTGAGCAAAGTCCGATTACACTTAATGTTCCGACAGTCCAAAATATAAAATGATTATGAACTACCGTATTTAAAAAATTATCAACTTGTTTTAGAAAATAAAGTGAAATCACAACAGCAATATAATGCTTGCCGTTATTTAATTTGCTTAAACCAATATAACTACGATAGAATTTATCCGTATCAGAATTCCAGTAAGTCACATAGCCATTTTCTACTATTATTATGATGTGATTTTTCATATATGTAACTATTTAAAATTGAAATAACAGAATATAAAAACAACGATATTAATCAATGGATAACTCCTTTAACAAACATCATAAACAGAAAAAATAAAGTGAAAATATAAAAAATAGCAATAAAAATCCTTGTTCCGATTTCTTTGTTTTTCTCACTTATCCTCACTACTTTCATCATCAGCGGAGCCGCAACCATCAAGAATGTGTGTAAAAATAATAAAGCGAGCAACACTGTGATTGGATATATATCCTCTATCCGATTTTGAAAATACACACTATTCCGGCGTATGATCTCGACCGAAGCAAACAGCAGCAGCACCAAGATAAGCAATACAAGCCGTTTACGGTAAAAGTAACTGATTATCGATGCCGCAGCCCAAGCACAAAGAAAGTAAACTATCTCACTCATATTTATTGATTTCTCTAGGTTATTTTTCTCTTTCCTCAGCTCGTCGCTGTAGCTCTAGTCTGTTTTTTTCTGTTTTTTCTATAATTGCTCTCAGTCGTTCATTATTTTTTTGAACTTCAATATCTTGAAAAATATATTGTTTTTCAGATTGATAGACACGAAAAGCAAATAAGCTTAAGAGAAATATTACAATAAACCATACTCGATATCGCCCTTTGAGCTTAATCTCTTTGACCATTTGTTCGAGATAATAAGGCACAAAAGAAGACCAAAATGATTTTTTATCGAGTAATTTATTTCTGATTTCGAGTTGTTTAAAATAATCTTTCTCTTCATCATATTCCTTGGATTGTTTTAAAGCAATTACATGTTCAGTTGATTGGACGGATTGTAATCGGTATTTCTTCAAACAATTGCCACAATAGTACTGATTGTGTTTGATGAACAGTTGATTCAACACGCTCAGGCAATAAGGACAACGAATTTTATCTTGCATAATCATATCTATTAAAAACTCCCTAATGGGATTAAATAAAATAATGCCGACATTCTTTATATCGGCATTGAATAGTTCATTAGATAGCGGATTCTTGCTTGGCGTTATCGGTTAATTCTTTTTCGATAAGAGTGCGTAATATATCTAACGACGTGTCTTTTAATGGGCTGTTGGGTTCGGAAAATAGCTGATTGATAGCGGTTACACGTTCAGTGATATAACAATAAGTCGATTCGTCATAATTTGATGTCAAATTCCAATTTAAGAAGGTCACTAAATAAGAATAGCCGAGTTGTTCCCAACTTTCATAAGAGGTGGCAATAAATCGTGCTGCATTCCATAATGCGTTGCGTACGCTTTCTTCAGGGATATAGCCTAAAGTAAAACTTGAACGAGCAATATAAATAAAACGGATAATATCAAAACCGGCTGCATTAGTGTCTGTCTTGAAATTAACCGTTTTATAACCGAATTCCTGTACCGTTTTAGTATAAAGCACGCCTTTTTCAGAATCCAACAGATTATATTCTGCCGACTCTAAGGCGCTATGCCATAATGCGTCTATTTGCTCGAGTGCTGATGTTTTGCCGGTGATTCCCCAAGCATTTTCAAGAGGCACTTTTAAGCGATATTCCGCTTCTTTTTTGGTTAAATGGTGCATTCCCTCAATACTGTTAATAAATTGAGATCCTCCTCGTAGATCACCGTCTTTATCTAAACGGTAAGGGGGAATATAATTTGGGTTTTTAGCAAGTTCGCTTAAACTTTCTTTATCACCGATTAGTATTTGACTTGCTTCATAAAATGTGGAAGCTAAGAGTGCATACTCTTCTAATCCATTTTCAATTTTTACTTGTGGATTTTTATTGTTCAGCATGCCGAAAAAGCATTTTGACCGACTATTTTCTTTGGCGCTCAATATCCAAATGACACCCCAAAAGGTTTTCCAAGCAGCATATAAACAAAGAGCAGCGAATATACTGTAAAAAAACCAATGCGGTATATCAAAACCGAGTTTTTGTGAATAGAAGTCAAAATCAATCAACCCGTAAAAATACATAGCAAGTATGATAGCTACACCTATGAGTGGTTTGAAAGGGGCGAATTGTTTCCGATAAAGTTTGTTTTTTAAGCCCATAATATTTTCCTTAGGTCAAAATGGAAACGAGATAAGTAAGAAAAATCCCGCATAAATCGGGATTTTTCGTATCTTGCTATGAATTCGGTTTTTTATTATAGCTTGTACCAAATGCAATAAATCCGAGAATGCCGGCGAACCCTCCAAGATACATGGTTGTGTTACCCTCTCCTAAAACGAAAAAGAGGATAACTGTCGCAACAATTAAGCAACCCAAGGCAGCCAGCAATCCTTTAACAATATTGAATTTTTTATTCACGGTAGCTTGGCAGTGAGGGCAGGTTACTTCTTTGCGGTTGATGTTATTGAAGTTATTGATGAATCCCATTGATTTTTGGCAATTAGGGCAATTTAGATTTAACATGGTTTCCTCTTGTTTTAGGTTAGGTTATAGAATCAGGCTTACCAACAAAATTGTTGATCTGCATTATTTGCTTTTCGTTTGGCTCGAAATTCGGCAAGGTTTTTCGGATCTGCAAAATAAGCGTCTTGGTCTTTGAGTATATCGTCCAGTTCCTTTGCTGATTTTTTTAGGGCGGCTTGACGATCAGTATGCGGTGAAGGCAGTTCCTTCGAAAAGATTATTTGATAAGGATGTTCCCTTACCCAATTAATTGATTTTTGCTGAATTTCACGCTGTTTTTTGATATCGCAAAAAGCATAGGAGTTGATAAAACTACCTAACAGTTTAAGAAAACTGCCCATTGTTGTTCGGGTTTCAAAAAACATTTTATCCTTAATATCAACAACTTCCATTAAGGTGATATAGCGATAGCAAGGAAATTGTCATTGACAAATATTTTAATTAAATTCAATGTGTTGCCTTGCCTTGCCTTGCCTTGCCTTGCCTTGCCTTGCCTTGCCTTGCCTTGCCTTGCCTTGCCTATAAAAATTACCTTTATTTACAAATGAAAAATCGATCTCTATCCGCACGCCGAGCAAGGAAAAGGGCATAGCAACACATCACCGAAGTGCGGTTAGGCGGGGAGTGATCAGGCTTTAACCGCACTTTGTTTTTTATCTGCGCTAAATCTGTTTTATCAATTTAGCAAAACGGAATTGGCTATTTTTCATCAGCCTATAAAATAAAAAATCATTCTCATTTGATTAAAATTTGTTGGATTTTTAGCACCTGTTATGATCAAAAGACGTTATCTGATATGCCTGTTATTGGTGCTATCGTTGTTTTCTCTGTTCATCGGTGTCAGCAGCCTAACCTTAGACGGCTTGTTGGGTTTTGATAGCGAACAGTGGCGGATCTTCACGCTGAGCCGTGTACCGCGTTTAATCAGTATTTTAATTGCTGGGGCGGGTTTGTCGGTGTGCGGCTTGGTAATGCAACAGTTGTCACGCAACCGTTTTGTGTCGCCGACCACCGCCGGCACCATGGATTCGGCACGTTTCGGCATTTTGCTTGCGATTATTCTGTTTCCGACAGCTTCAATGCTGACCAAAACCGCAATTGCGATTGCGGCAGCCTTTGCCGGTACACTGGTTTTTATTACGATTCTCTCCAAGCTTAAATTCAAAGATGTGATTTTTGTGCCGCTGGTCGGGATTATGTTCGGCAATATTATCAGTGCGGTGACGATTTTTCTGGCGATGAAAGAAGATTTATTACAAAACATTGCCGGTTGGTTGCAGGGCGATTTTTCGTTGGTGATGAGCGGACGTTATGAAATGTTGTATTTTAGTATTCCTGCGTTGTTATTGGTTTATCTGTTCGCCAACCGTTTTGCGATTGTCGGCATGGGAGAATCCTTTGCGGTCAATTTGGGCTTGAATTTTAAGCAGGTGCAATACATCGGTTTGGCGATTGCGGCGGTGGTCACCTCGATTATTATCGTCTCGGTCGGGGTGATTCCGTTTTTAGGGTTGATTATTCCGAATATCGTCACCCTGTATTTGGGCGATAACCTGAAAAATGTGCTGTCGCATACCGCACTTTTAGGCGCGCTGTTTGTGTTAGCATGCGATATTATCGGGCGCGTAGTGATTTATCCCTATGAAATTGCGATTAATTTAATCGTCGGGGTGATTGGCAGCGGGATTTTCTTGCTCTTGTTGTTTAAGCGGTTCCGTCATGTCTAATCGAATTAAACTCTTATTATTGCTGGTGCTAAGTGCGGTTTGTATCGGGCTGTTTTTGGGATACAACCTGCCGAACCGCTGGCAGTATGCCCTGAATTACCGCTTGATTACGCTGGCGGCGATTGTGCTGACGGCGGTGGCGATTGCGGTTTCGAGCATGATTTTCCAAACCTTGGTGAATAACCGTATTCTCACGCCAAGTATTTTAGGTTTGGATTCGCTCTATATTTTAATCCAACTGACGATCATTTTTTCGTTTGGCTCGCTGACGCTGTTGCAACTTGATCCGCAACTGGATTTTTTGCTGTCGGGCGGGATTATGACGCTGTTTTCTCTCTCGTTTTATTATTTCCTGTTTAAACGCGAACGGGAAAATCTATTTTTCCTGTTGTTGGTCGGCATTATTTTCGGCACTTTTTTCCAAAGCGCCAGCACTTTTATGGAAGTGTTGATCGACCCGAATGAGTTCCAGATTGTACAGGACGCCAGTTTTGCCAGTTTCAATAAAGTGAATCGCGACATTTTATGGCTTGCCGCTGCGCTGCTGCTGGCGGTGTTAGCCTATGCGGCACGTTATCTGTATCAGTTGGATGTATTGGCGTTGGGGCGCGATCAGGCGATCAATCTCGGTTTGGATTACCGCGCGCTAAGCAAGCGGCTGCTGATTATCGTGGCGGTTTTGACCTCCATTGCCACCGCATTGGTCGGACCGATCACCTTTTTGGGTTTATTGGTTATGAATTTGGCATTTGAGTTTATGAAAAGCCACCACTACCGTGTGCTGATTCCGGCGGCGGTGCTGATTGCCATCGTCACCTTGGTCGGCGGACAATTTATTGTCTCGCAGTTATTGAATTTTAATGCCACGCTCAGTGTGATTATCAATTTTATCGGTGGTATTTATTTTATTTATTTGTTATTGCGGAGAAGTCAGGCATGAGTCTTGAAATACAACATATCAGTAAAAAATACGGTGATAAAATCATTTTGAATGATATTTCGCTCACCATTCCGCAGGGTAAAATCACCTCGTTTATCGGTCCGAACGGGGCGGGCAAAAGCACGTTGTTGGCGATCATCAGCCGTCTGCTCACCGCCGATAGCGGCAAAGTGCGGTTAAACGGCAAAGACATCAGTGACATTCCCAATCAATAAATTGCGCAACAGTTATCGATTTTAAAACAGAGCAACCATTTGGATTTGCGCCTGACGGTGGAAGATTTGGTGGCGTTCGGGCGTTTTCCGTATAGCAAAGGGCGGTTGCGTGCCGAAGATCAGCACTATATCGAACAAGCGCTGGACTATATGAATCTGCAAAAAATCCGTAAGGTGTTTATCAACGAACTGAGCGGCGGGCAGCGGCAGCGCACCTATATTGCGATGACGTTGGCGCAGGACACCGATTATATTTTGCTTGATGAACCCTTGAATAATCTGGACATGAAACATTCGGTGCAGATTATGAAAGTATTGCGCCAGCTGACCGATGAATTGGGCAAAACCGTCGTGATTGTGATCCACGATATTAATTTTGCTTCGTGTTATTCCGATTATATTGTCGCTTTGAAAAACGGCTGTTTGGTGCGGCAGGGCGAAGTCGGGCAGATTATGCAAACCGAAGCATTGCAACAAATTTATGGCATGCAGATTCCGATTCATACCATTGATGACAATAAAATTGCCGTTTTCTTTAGAAATTAACTTAACAAACAGGAGAATTTATGCGTAAAACATTTCGTCGTTTCGCCGTCACCCTATTGGCAACATTAACCGTTGCTGTGGCGCAGGCAGCAGATATTAAACTGGCGACGACCATTGGCGAGCTGGACGTACCGAAAGATCCGAAAAGCATTGCGATTTTTGATTTTCCGGCTTTGGATATTTTAGACACACTCGGCAGTGAAAACGTGGCCGCGGTGCCGAAATCCACGCCATTACCGATTTATCTGAAAAAATATGAAGATAAAAAATATGCGGATATTGGCGGCTTAATGGAACCGAATTTCGAGCGTCTGAATGAAGTGGAGCCGGCATTGACCATTATTTCCGCCCGCCAAAACCAATTGGTTGATCGTTTTAAAGAGATTTCGCCGATCTATTTCAGCGACATTAAATATTTGGAATTCTATCCGTCGTTCCAACAAAATGTGCGCAATATCGCACAAATTATCGGTAAAAGCGAACAAGCCGAAACCGAGTTAAAAACGATTGATCAAGATTTGGCAACGATTGCGGCAAAAGCCAAGGGCAAAAATGCGTTGGTGTTATTGGCGAACGAAAGTAATATCAGCACTTTTGGCCCGAATTCGCGCTACGGCATGATCTACCAGGATTACGGCTTCGCCCAAGCCGATCCGAATATCCAAGAATCCCGCCACGGCATGAAGGTCACCTTTGAATACGTATTGGATAAAAATCCGGATTATATCTTCGTGATTGACCGTACCGCAGCGATCACCAAAAAAGCCGGCAATGCGGAAAAGGTATTTGATAACGCGTTAATCAAAGGTTCGAAAGCCTATCAAAACGGCAATATTGTGTTCTTGGACTCGGTGAACTGGTATTTAGTGATGGGCGGCTTGCAGTCGATGAAAGCCATGAATCAGGAAATGCTGAAAGCGGTCGAGTGATTGGCGTTTAAAGAGTAAAAACCATGCCTAGGGCATGGTTTTTTAACAAATAGAACAATATTGGTAGCTTAGCCCAAAATCTCGGCTAATTTTTCACTCACCGTTTCAACGGCTTGCGTGCCGTCCAAACGGAAATATTGGGTGTTGCCGTTTTTCGCTTCGGTTTGGTAATAATCCACCAACGGTTTGGTGGTGTTGTGGTAGATACTTAAGCGATCCAACACGGTTTCCGGTTTGTCATCGGCGCGGATAATCAACTCTTCGCCGGTTACGTCGTCTTTGCCTTCTTCTTTCGGCGGGTTGTAAACCACATGATAAACCCGACCGGAAGCCGGGTGCACGCGGCGTCCGCTCATGCGCTCGACAATCACTTCGTCGGCAACGTCAAATTCCAACACGAAATCAATCGCAATATTCGCTTCTTTTAATGCGTCCGCCTGCGGAATGGTGCGTGGGAAGCCGTCCAGCAAAAAACCGTTGGCGGCGTCAGCTTGCGCCACACGTTCTTTCACCAAGGCAATAATCAGATCATCCGGCACTAATTTGCCCTCGTCCATTAATTGCTTGGCTTGTTTGCCTAACTCGCTGCCCGTCTTGATTGCTGCACGCAGCATATCGCCGGTGGAAATTTGCGGAATATTGTATTTGTTCATAATGAACTGGGCTTGTGTGCCTTTGCCCGCGCCCGGTGCGCCTAATAAAATGATTTTCATAATTACCTCTTAAATAAAACAACGCTATAACATACCTTTCTGGCGGTAGAAACTCAAGGTTTGATTGGTAATAATCTGGTTTTTGTGACATATTTCCATAAAAACGGCATAAAGTGCGGTTTGGATAAAATTAAGAAAAATTGTTATCGATCATGATTTTGTTTTATAAACCGACATACAATACAAGCGTAATTTAAATTTGATTGCACATTAGGGGATAAGAACATGTCGATACCATTTCAACAGCGTGAAAAATTACTGGAGCGTTTTTTCCACTATATTACCTTTGATACGCAATCAAAGCCGGACGCGCAAAAATCACCGAGTTCTATCGGGCAATTTCATTTGGCGGAACAGCTCGTTGAGGAGCTGGAATTATTAGGATTAAGCGAAATTAAACTCAGCCGCCACAGCGTGCTGACCGCACTTTTGCCTTCCAATTGCGGCAGCACCCGCACCATTGGTTTTATCACCCACCTCGACACTTCGCCGCAAATGAGCGGTAAAAACGTCAAAGCCGAGTTGATCCAAGAATATCGCGGCGGCGATATTGCATTAGGCAAAGGCGACGACTATATCAGCCCGGTCGATTACCATTTTCTACATCAACTGGTCGGGCAATCGTTAATCGTGACGGATGGCAATACCTTGCTGGGGGCGGATAATAAAGCCGGCATTGCGGAGATCATGACCGCACTTGAGCAACTGATCCACAGTAAAATTCCGCATGCCAATATCCGTATCGCCTTTACCCCGGATGAAGAAATCGGTTTAGGTATGGATTTTTTCCCATTGGCGGATTTTCAATGTGATTGGGCTTACACCATTGACGGCGGCGAGTTGGGCGAGTTGCAAGCGGAGAATTTTAATGCGGCGTCGGCGGAAATTCGGATTCAAGGGCATTCCGTCCACCCCGGCACAGCCAAGGGTAAATTAATTAATGCACTGGCATTGGCGTGCGATTTTCATCAGTGTTTGCCGAAAGAAGACGTGCCGGAAAAAACGGAGGCGCGCGAAGGTTTCTTCCATTTGGATAGTATTGAGGGCGATATCGAACAGGCGAAAATGCACTATTTAATTCGTGAGTTTGACACCGAACGCTTTACACAGCGAAAGCAGCAGTTTCGCCAATGGGCGGACGAATTTGCACGGAAACATCATCTGCAACAGCGTTTACAGTGCGACATTCGCGATCATTATCAGAATATGTATGAAGTCATCCGCCGCACGCCGCAAGCGTTGGCATTGGCAAAAAAAGCGATGAAAAATTGCGGCATTACGCCGTTGGAAAAACCGATTCGCGGCGGCACTGACGGCGCCAAATTGGCGGCAGTGGGCATTGCTTGTCCGAATATTTTCACCGGCGGCTATAATTTCCATAGTAAATATGAACTTGCCTGTGTGCAGAGTATGCAAAGTGCGGTTGATGTGATTGTCAATATTGCCGCCAATGCACAAAATATCTAATGAGGTGACCATGCAGCCGCAATATTATATCGGACTGATGTCCGGCACCAGTTTGGACGGGGTGGATTTGGCGTTGGTTGATTTTCAGCAACCGGATACACCGCACTTGCTTGCCGCCGATTTTATGCCAATGCCCGAGGAATTACGCAACCGGCTGTCGGCGTTGTTCAGCAGCGGACAAACCAGCTTGCAACAACTTGGCGAATTGGATCATCGTTTGGCGTTATTGTATGCCGAAGTAGTCAATCGGTTTGTGGCGGAACAGCAATTAGCCGCCGATCAGATTCAGGCGATCGGTTGCCACGGGCAAACCATTTGGCATTCGCCGGACAGTGAGTATCCGTTTACCATGCAAATCGGCGACGCTAATTTATTGGCGGCAAAAACCGGCATTAGCGTGGTGGCGGATTTCCGGCGCAAAGATATGGCATTCGGCGGACAGGGCGCGCCGTTAGTGCCGGCATTTCATCAGGCGATCTTCAGTGAAACGGATCGGATTAATGTGGTGTTGAATATCGGTGGGATCAGCAATATTTCCGTGTTAGTGCCGGGACAAACGGTGATTGGCTACGATACCGGGCCGGGTAATGCGTTATTGGATGTGTGGATTGAACGCCATCTAGGCAAGCGCTACGACAAAGACGGCGCATGGGCAAAGTGCGGTCAGGTCGATCAGGCACTGCTGGAGAGTTTGTTAGACGAACCGTTTTTCAGTTTGCCGCCGCCGAAAAGCACCGGACGCGAGTTATTTAATTTGGCTTGGCTGCAACAAAAAATGCAAGCGTTACCCGCCATTGCCGCCGAAGATGTGCAAGCGACCTTGCTTGAATTGACCGTGCAAAGTATCGTACGGCAATTACTGCCGATCGCGGCACAAGCAGGCTTGCCGTGCCGCTTACTGGTGTGTGGCGGCGGTGCAAGAAATCCGTTAATCATACAGCGCTTAACCGCACTTTTAACCGATTGGCAGGTGTTGACGACCACGGAAGTTGGCTTAAATGTCGACGATGTCGAAGCTGCGGCATTTGCTTGGCTTGCTTATCAACGCATGCACAATTTGGCAGGCAATCTGCCGAGCGTCACCGGGGCGCAAAGTGCGGTCTCGCTCGGGGCGATTTATCCGGCGGAGAGATGATTAAGGGTTTAAAAGCGTAAAAAAGTAAGGGCGGATTATATATTTCTCTCCCTCCGTATACGGAGGGAGGTGTCCGAAGGACGGAGGGAGGCATAAAGAATGTTAAAAATGAATATGTTGCATTTTCATATTCCCCCTCCCTCTCCATTTTTCTTGCGAAAAATGGTACTCCCTCCGCACGCGGAGGGAGAAGTCAGTTTGTCAACAATCTCGGGCGGATATCTAATCCGCCCCTACTATACCGGTAACTTTTATCAATAATCTAATACGCGCCCTGATTCCAGAATTTAGAATCCGGCGGCAATTGTTGTTGCAACAGGAAACGTTGTTTGGCTTTGGCGGCAGGTTGCACTACCGTACCGGACGGCGTGCCGAAGGTGATACCGCCTTTCAGGAATTGCTGCACGCTGCCGGTTTCGAATTCAAACCCTTGCAAACCAAAACCGAAACTGTAACCGGAGGTGATCCAAAATTGCGAATTTTGCCGCACCAAATGCTTATATTTATCACTGATAATAATATCGACCAACACCCGATCACCCAGTTCGTTCAACCGGATTTTTTGCACTAAGCCCACTTCTACCCCGCGGTATTGCACCGGTGAATCTTCACTTAAATTGAAGGCGCTGGAGGTTTCCAAAATCAGCGGCATACCGTTGGCAAATTTGGTGGCATTGCTCATTTCTTTAATCAGGCGGAAGGTCTTGCTGGTTTCGCCTTTGCCGACCTCTACGTCAATATATGGCTGCAATAAGCTGTCGATATTATCGATCGCACCGGCGGAAATGCGCGGCGAAATCAGTTTAAAGCGGCTGCCTTTTTTGCTGATCAGCGCATAGTAATTCGGTTGGATTAATGCCTTGCTGCGGATACGGTTATTTTTCTGATCGAGATCGATCGACACCACTTCACCGATAGTCACGCCCATATAGCGAATCGGCATGCCTTTGCTCAGATCGCGTGCGTCGGTTGAGGTTAGAATAATTTCATTGCCCGCCGAGCGCGCTGCAATTTCCGAGCTGTAGAGTTGCTTGCTGTTTGACGCCGCACCAAAATTTTCAAAGCTGATCGCGCCTTTTAAGGTGCGCATGACCGGTGCGGCTTGAATGGTCACGCCTTTCGGGCTGATGTCAACCTGCGCCGCACTCTCGCTCCAGAATTTACTGCGCGCAGTCAATAAATTACGATATTGATTGTTAATAAACACATCAATCTGAAAATCTTTATCGGTCGGGCGCACGGCGATGATTTGTCCGACCGGATATTGTTTATACAGCACCAGCGAGCCGCTTTCGATTCCCGGCAAGGCGGCGGAACTGAGGGTGATATTCGGTTGCAGGTTGTCTCCGGTGATCCCGGCGGCGGCATTGCTCAGATCCTTATACAGCGGATAAGCGGACAGCGGTTTGCCTTCGCCTTGGCGGTTGACGGCGACCCGAATTCCGCCTTGCAGCCAGCGTTCCGGGGCGGCGGCTTCAAACTGAATCCCGTCCACGCCGATATTGACATTTAAATTAGCAGCGGCGACAAATTTGGTATTGGCATAAATCAGATGGCGATATTCGCCGGCAATCGCAATTTTGAATTCGACCCCGTCCACCGAAACCTGCCGTTGTGCGATTTCACCGATACGAATGCCGTTATAAAAAATCCCTTGTCCGACATTGACATTATAGGTTTCCGGCGCAGATAGCTGGAGCACGAGGGTATCGGGCAGACTTAGCAATAATTCCGATTGGGTCAGTACAGTAAATTCGGTTTGTGGATCGCCACTGCCGGCGACAAGGGTGAAGAAAGGACCTGCCAGCAGTTTTTCCAAATTGCTCAGGTCATCTGTCGCCAAACTGTTTTCGTTAATGGTGATCTTACTGCCGCTGCGCAACAGATTGCGCATATTGTCATTGACTAATAATTTGCCTTGCACGGTATTGTTGATTTCGCCCTCAAGATTGACATTGAGTGCCGACAGCGTGCCGATTTTGAAACCTTGATAATAGAGCGGCGTGGTATTGACTTTTAAACCGCGGATATTCGGCAGGGTAATATCGACTTCAATCCCGCGCTGTGCCGATTTCTCGTCTTTAAACAGCATATAACTTTCGCCGCTGACCGCACTTGGGCTGTCGTCCGGCGAGTCAAAGGAAACGCCACCGATCACCAACGAGGTCAAGCTGTCCATATCGACGGAAATCCCGCTCAGACTGATGTCGGTTTGCAAGCCGCTGCTGTTCCAAAAGCGGGAATCCTTTTTGACTAAATGGGCGTAGGATTTTTGGATCACCACATCAATTTCCACTTTTTGAAGCGCTTCTTTAAAACGGTAATCGGAAATCGAACCGACCGGAATTTTACGATAAGTGACGGACGCGCCTGCCGAAATCGAGCCTAAATTATCGGCTAACAGATGGACTAAAATATCACCTTCGTCCATTTGCGCCATCGGACCTTCCGATTCGGCGACAAATTCATCGGCACTGTCGCCGTCGCCCGGCGCAAGGGTGATATAGTTGCCGGAAACCAACGCATCCAAACCGGAAATCCCGGCAAGCGAGGCGCTCGGCTGCACCAACCAGAATTTGGTGTTCTCGCGTAATACGGCTTTCGCTTCCGGATTAATGCTGGCGGTGACGCGGATCTGTTTCAGATCTTCGGTAAATTGAACCTTTCTGACCACCCCGATTTGCAGCCCTTGATAGCGCACCGGCGTTTTATCGGCACTAATTCCCGCACCATTGGTGAAATAAATGGTAATGCTTTCGCCTTGTTCGTCCAAAATTTTGGCAAACAGGGTCAAACCGATAATCAGGGCGACAATCGGCAGTAACCAGAACGGCGAGATACTTTTTAAACGTTTCAGCGTGGCATTGTGTACTTTTTCCGGCTTAAATCCGGCTGCGGGCGGATTATTTGGCGTGTTGCTTGTCATATAATTTCCAAAGTAAACGGCTGTCAAATTGCTCGGCGGCAATCATGGTAAGAAAAACGGCGGCGCCGAAATAAAAGGCGGCGGGGCCGACTGAAAAATTAATCAATTGTCCGCGTGTCACCAACGACATCATCAGTGAGAGCACGAACAAGTCCAACATTGACCAACGTCCAACAAAATGCACCAAATGCAGCAACTTCATTTTTTTATGAATATTGCCGATTTTTTTGCGTTGTACGCTGATTAATAGATAAATCATAGCGAAAATTTTGCTGAACGGCACAAAAATACTGGCGGTAAACACCACGAAAGCCACGAAATAGCTGCCCATGCCGACGAACGTGATGACCCCGGAAATCAGGGTGTCGCCACTCGGTACGCCGTTAAGGTAAACATAAGAAATCGGCAGCAAATTTGCCGGAATCAGCATAATAATGCCGGCAATCAACGCCGCCCAAGTGCGCTGTAATTTGGCATTGTCATCAATATCCAACAGCGATTCGCAGCGCGGACAATACAGCCGCCCTTTGCTGTCGCGCGTACCATGCGCTTCGGCAAAGGTGTAGTTACATTGGTGGCAATGTTTGAGTGTCGTTTTTTCCTCTTCGTTCTTGGTCGGATAGCCGAATTGCGGATAAAATTCGTTCCATAAGGCAAGCGGATTAATCTTGATAAACAACAACGTGGTTAAAAGTGCGGTAAACACGAAAGCCAAAAAATAAATATCAATCGTCAGCGTGGCGTATTCGCGCACTTTAAACGCGGCGACACCCAAGCTGACCAGATAGACATCCAACATCACCCAAGGTTTGATATAACCCAGCATTAACAGCAGATTACGCGGACGATGCCGAAAGCGTTTGGCGATCCATAAAAACAGCACCAAACTGGCAAAACAGAGCGGCATGATAATCGCGCACAGCAACACCATAAAGGCGGTGTAAATATCATTGTTAGTGGCGATTTTCCATGCGCCTTCCCACACCGAGGCATAAACCGGCACGCCGAGCAATTCGATGCTGAGCAGCGGAAAGGTGAATGCAAACGGCATTAAAATCAGAATCGAGAGTGCAATGATTGCACAACGACGCAAACTCCAGCGATTGCCGGAGCGTAATTCGGCGCCGCATTGCGGGCAACAGGCAACCTGCCGTGAATGTAAACGCGGCACGCTGACCAGCGTATCGCATTCGTCACAGCGCAGTAAATGCTGTTGGCTGACTCGGGATAAGATTTTAATAATAACCGTTCCTGTAAAAATTGTGTTAATGGTCAATTATAATATAAAGCGGAATTGATGACTATAGCCGTGCCGGAAAGGAAAAACGGTGTAAATTCGAGAAAACAACGGGTTGTTATGCCAAATCACATGATTAAATGTTGTCAAGCAATCAAAAATTAAGCTAGACTATGCCCCTATCGACTTAGTTTCTTGCCGCGCATATCGGCTCGGCAAAAATTTGATAATACGATTCAGGAAGTAATAATTTCATGTCAGAACAACAAGTAGAACAACAGTTGGAACAACAACCAGTACAACAACAGCCTGAGTTACAAAAATTAGGCAACAGCAAAGAAGTGATTGCTTATCTTGCAGAAAAATTTCCGCTTTGTTTTAGTTTGGAAGGGGAAGCCAAACCGCTAAAAATCGGTATTTTTCAAGATTTGGCAACCGCACTTGAAGGTGATGAACGGGTCAGCAAAACCCAGCTGCGTCAAGCGTTGCGTCAATATACCTCTAACTGGCGTTATCTGCACGGCTGCAAGTTAGGTGCGGTGCGGGTCGATTTGGACGGTAATGCAAGCGGCGTATTAGAACAAGAACATGCCGATCATGCCGCCGAACAATTACAGCAAGCGAAAGCCAAAGTTGCGGAACGCAAAGCGCAAATGCGTGCGGCGTTAAAAGCCAAACAGGCGGATAAAAACGATAAAACGGAAAATGCGAGCAAAAAAACGGCAGCTAAAAAGGCGCAACGCCGTCCGGCTAAAGTCCATGTGAAGCACGAAAAAACTACCGGTGATAGCAACAAAGTGCGTAAACCCGAATTGAAATTGACGCCGATCAGTGTCGAAGGGTTGCAAAAAGGGCAAGCGGTGAAGGTAAAACTGGCGGAAAAAGCCAACTCGGCAACCGTGATCGAGGTGATGAAAGATTCTGTCAGAGTGCAGCTGCAAAGCGGCATGACCTTGAATGTGGCATTTGAACACTTATACCATGCAGAATAGCTTATTCGTATTTGTCGGCTAATCACATAAACATCGCGCTTGAGCAAAGTGCGGTGTTTTATTTATTTCGGGCTTCGGCTAACTACTAAACGTTTCTTTTAGGAATTGAGGATGAAGATAAAAAAATTACAATATGGTTTGTTTGCCGTGTTGTTTGCTTCCTTAACATTGACGGCACAACCGGTTCAAGCGGTGAAAGCGAATTTGAAATATGAAGATATTCAATTGCCGCAACCGGGAGAAACCCAGTCAACCGCGGTCAAACGCGTCACTGCACGCTTAACTCAATCGCATTACAGTAAATTTGCGATTGATCAGGCGTTTTTAGACAAAATGTTTACCCGTTATCTGAATTTCCTCGATTATAACCATAACACCTTTTTACAAAGCGATGTCGATACCCTGCGCGCCGAGGCGGACAAGGACTTACAGCAAAGCCTGTATGCCGGTGAGCTGAAATTGGCGTTCAAAGCCTATGAATTGATGACCAAACGCCGTTATGAACGTTATGTTTATCTGTTATCGCTACTGGATAAACAGCCGGATTTGAATGGTAATGATCAAATTGAGATCGACCGGTCCAAAATGACGACTTGGCCGAAAGATACTGCCGAGTTAGACAAACTTTGGTTACAACGCTTTAAAAACGATGTGATCAGCGAGCGTTTGAAAAACAGCAAATGGCCGGATATTAAGAAAAAACTGAGCAAACGCTATAATTTGGCGATTTTGCGTCTGAACCAAACCAAAGCGGACGATATTTCCCAGCTGTTCTTGAATGCGTTCGCCCGTGAAATTGATCCGCACACCAGTTATTTGTCGCCGCGCAATGCCAAAAGTTTTACCGAAGATATGAATTTGTCGCTTGAGGGAATCGGTGCCACCTTGCAATCGGAAGATGACGAAACCGTTATCCGTTCCTTGGTGCCGGGCGCACCGGCGGAGCGCAGCAAAAAACTGGCGGCAGGCGATAAAATCGTCGGGGTCGGACAAGGCGAAAAAGGCGAAATCGAAGATATTGTCGGCTGGCGTTTAGATGATGTGGTAGACAAAATCAAAGGCAAGAAAGGTTCGACCGTGCGCTTGGAAATCGAACCGGCGAAAGGCGGAAAAACCCGAATTATCAGCTTGGTACGCGATAAAGTGCGGATCGAAGACAATGCCGCTAAACTGGAAGTCAATAAGGTTGAAGGCAGTGAGATCGGCGTGATTAAAATTCCAAGTTTTTATCTGGGATTGACCGACGATGTGCGTAAGTTATTGGCACAGGCGCAACAGAAAAAAGTCCAAGCGCTGATTATCGATCTGCGTGAAAACGGCGGCGGTGCTTTGACCGAAGCCGTGTCATTGAGCGGCTTGTTTATTTCCGACGGTCCGATTGTGCAGGTGCGTGATGCCTATAACCGCATTCGTATTCATCAGGATCCGGATAGTGCGCAGGTGTATCCAGGTCCGCTGTTCGTGATGATTGATCGCTACAGTGCTTCCGCCTCCGAAATTTTTGCGGCGGCAATGCAGGATTATCAGCGCGCAATTATTTTAGGACAACAAACCTTTGGTAAAGGCACGGTACAGCAGAGCCGTCCGCTGAATTTTGTGTATGATATGGATCAGTCGCCATTGGGCTTTATTCAATACACCATCCAAAAATTCTACCGTATTAACGGCGGCAGCACCCAAATCAAAGGGGTTGATCCGGATATTACTTTCCCGTCGTTAATCGATGTGGATAAAGTCGGTGAAAGCAGTGAAGATAATGCTTTGCCGTGGGATAAAATACCGGCGGCGGATTACTCGGTGATGCCGGCGCAAAAAGCGAATATCGAACGTTTGATTCCGTTACATCAAAAACGGATTGCACAAGAGCGCGAATTTATCGCATTGGAAAAAGAGCTGGAAATTCAAAAAGAGCGGTCTGAGCGCAAGTTCTTGTCGTTAAACTTAAAAGACAGACAAGATGAAAACCGTACCGATGAAGCCCGCCGCTTGAAAGCGTTAAATGAGCGTTTTAAAGCCGAAGGCAAAAAACCGCTGAAAAATCTGGATGATTTGGCGAAAGATTATGAAGCTCCGGATTTCTTCTTGCGTGAAGCAGAAAAAGTTGCAGCGGATTATGTTGCGTTTACTAAGCAATAGTAAGCCGTCAATAAAGAAAATAAGACCCGTTGAAAATAATCAACGGGTTTTTATTACCGTTGCTCGCGTTTTAACAACGACAGGGTAAATAATCCCGAGGCGGCAAGCACCACCGAAGGACCTGCCGGGGTGTCATAAAGTGCGGATAGGCTCAATCCTAAACTGATGGCAAGGCAGCTAAACAGATATCCGATGACAACCATTTGCTCCGGTGTTTTGGCAAAGCGTCGTGCCGTAGCCGCCGGAATAATCAACAACGAGGTGATAATCAAAGCCCCGACAAATTTCATGCTCAGGGCAATGGTCAAAGCCGTCATTAGCATTAGGATCATTTGCATTCCGCGGGTGTTAATGCCTTCGACTTGTGCCAATTCGGCGCTGATTGTGGTGGCGAGTAACGGTTTCCAAAACCGAATGAGCACCACTAACACGATTGCCGCCCCGCCGATAATCCAATACAGATCGTGGTAGTCCACTGCCAGAATATCGCCAAACAGGTAAGAAATCAGATCAACCCGCACATTATCCATTAACGCAATCGCCACCACCCCTAAGGACAAGGCGCTGTGTGCAATAATGCCGAGCAGGGTATCCGCCGAAAACGTGGTGTAATTTTCCAACCAAACTAATAGGCAAGCGAGCAGTAACACCATCGCGATAATTGCAAAATAGGGATTGATTTGCAGCAATAAGCCCAAAGCTACGCCCAACAGGGAGGCATGCGCCAGGGTATCGCCGAAATAGGACATTTTGCGCCAAACCACAAAAGCGCCGAGAGGCGAGGTCAGCAACGATAAAATCATGCCGCAGATCCAAGCGGGCAGGAGAATTTCAAACATGGGCTATATCCTAATTGTGGGTGTGGTGGCAATGGGCAGAAACGCTTTCATTGCTACAACAGACATCGCCGTGTAAATTGTGTTTATGATTATGGCGGTGAGTGTAAAGTGCGAAGCTTTGTGCAAATTGATCACCGAAATATTGAATAAATTCAGGATGTTCGGATACTATTTCCGGCGTGCCGGCGCAGCACAAATGTTGGTTAATGCACAATACTTGGTCGGTGTTTGCCATCACCAAATGCAAATCATGCGATACCATTAGCACCGCACAGTGAATTCTGCTTTTACTTTGGTTAATAAGCTGATACAGTTCCGCCTGACCGGCAATATCGACGCCTTGCACCGGTTCGTCCAACACTAATAATTCCGGTTGGTTGAGTAACGCGCGCGCTAACAATACGCGCTGCATTTCACCGCCGGAGAGTTTGTGCATGCTTTGTTGTGCCAGACGTTGAATCGAAAGCTGCTGCAAAATTTGTTGTAGTTGCTCGGCTTGCACGCCTTGTTTAAGGGATAAAAATTTTGCTACGGTCAACGGCAAGGTATGATCGAGATACATTTTTTGCGGTACATAGCCGATCCGTAGCTTGGCTTTGGATTTCACCGTGCCGCTATTCGGGCGGATTAACTTGAGCAAGACCTTCAATAGGGTCGATTTGCCGCCGCCGTTAGGGCCGACAATGGTCGTCACCGAATCGGGATAAAGTTGTAGATTGATTTTATCCAAAATAGGTTTGGAATCGAAGCTGACACAGATATTTTGTAGTTCGATAAGCGGTTGTTGCTGACGGTCGATCACAAGGTTGCCTTTGCTGCTGATAAAGAGTAGCAGAATAGCGGATTTTACCGAGGCACACAATATGCAACCGCAATACGTCCGCAATAGGCATGAAAAAGCGCTTGAACTTTTCTGATTGCCGTTTTAATCGGCAGATGAACGGCGAACCAAGAACTTTTTGAACTTTTTCAGTGTCTCACAACCATGCTTTATTTTATCTTTATCCGCCGTCTTCGGCGATGGAAATGTTTAAGAATTAATTATTGTGAAAAGTGTTATTTTAGCCAGGGACAGAAAAAGGCGTGTCCGCAATCGAAAAATATTGTTTCTGACAATATTCGTGTTGTTATGGGCTGTGGCGCTGTATTTTTTGTTGCCTAAAGACGGCAATGTGACACCGGATCCGCGGCTGGAGTCGTTGCCGAGCCAAACGGAAGCCGAAAGCGCTTATCAACACATTCAATCCGAATCTCCGGCGGCGGTTACCACGACGGAATCCGGCGTTTCGGAATCGGCAGGGACAGAACAGGAATCGGAACCGAAATCAAGCTCGACAACAGCGCTTAATTCGAGTGAGCAGACGAAAGCCCAACCGGCAGACAGCGCGCCGGCTGCAAACGAAGAAGATCCGAATGCCACCTCTTATGATGACGAATTGACCGCCGAGGACGATGAGGTCGAACCGGGTTCGGTCGTAGACGGTGAAGCGCAAGATACCGATTATTTACCGGACGAAGCGCAGAGCGCGCTGGACATTTTGTTGGATGCTGCCGACCAAGCATGGCGAATCAGCAATCAGTTCAGTGAAACGGTGGTGAAAGGGCAAAAACTGAAAGATATTCTCGATCAATCCGGTTTGGAGCCGTCGGTCAGCGCGGCATTGATTAAAGCCTATCCGGACTTGAATAATCTCAAAGCCGGGCAGCAATTTTACTGGATCTTAAATAAAGACGATCAGCTGCAATATATGAACTGGCTGGTATCGGATAAAGAAGAGCGGATTTACGAACGGCAAGCGAACGGCAGCTATACACAACAAGTGTTGAAAAAGAAAAGCGTTTGGAAAAGCGAGGTGATTAAAGGGCAAATTCAAGGTTCCTTATCTAACAGCCTCACCCGGCACGGCATTTCCGCGCGCCAGATTAATCAATTGGCGACCGCACTTCAGTGGCAAGTCAGTATTAAAGCCTTGCGCAAAGGGGATAAGTTCGCCATTTTAATGGACAGAGAATATTTGGGCGATAAACTCACCGGACAAGCACGGGTTGATGCGATTCACATTGTACACCGCGGTAAAAGCTATTATGCGATTCAGGCGGCGAACGGGGCGTATTTTAATGTCAACGGCGAGACCTTAGGACGTGGTTTCGCCCGCTATCCGCTGACGCGCCAGCCGAAGATTTCATCCCATTTTAATCCGGCACGCCGTCATCCGGTCACTAAACGGATTAGCCCGCATAGAGGGGTCGATTTTGCTTTGCCGACAGGCACGCCGATTATCGCCCCATCTGATGGCGAAGTGGTGAAAGTCGCTTATCAGGCGAACGGTGCCGGGCGTTATATTGTGCTACGGCATGGGCGCAATTATAAAACCGTGTATATGCACTTGAGTAAAACGCTAGTCAAACCGGGACAAAAGGTGAAACGCGGCGAACGGATCGCACTTTCCGGCAATACCGGCCGCTCCACCGGACCGCACTTGCACTATGAATTCCATATCAATGACCGCCCGGTCAATCCGATGACAGTGAAGCTGCCGGGCAGCAACACCGGATTACCGGCGAAAGAACGCAAGGCATTTTTAGCCAAATCGAAAGAAGTCGTGCGAAAATTGAAACTATAGCTCCAAACCCCGCCCGCCAGCGGGGTTTTGTGTAAATCGCTCGCTTAAGTCCGATTTTTTAGCCGTTTGGTGATGAAAATTGACCGCACTTTTAAGTGCGGTCAGGGGCGTGTTATAACAAAATCCAAGCCAGAATGGCGACGATGATAATCGTGACGATCCCTTGCACCAAGGTTGCCATGGTTTGCGATTTATAGGCGGTTTCAACGTCCATTTCACTAAATTCCGCCACCACCCAGAAGAAGCTGTCATTGGCATGGGAGACGGTCATGGCGCCGGCACCGATTGCCATAATGGCGAGCACCGAACCGATGGTGCTGTCTAAACCGAGCGGTTGCAGTAGCGGATAAATAATGGTGGACGTGACCACCAGTGCGGTGGTGGAGGAGCCTTGCGCGGTTTTTAGGGCGGCGGCAATAATAAACGGCACTAGAATACCTAAACTCATGCCTTGCAAGAGCGATCCGAGGTAATCGCCGATACCGCTGGCTTTTAATACCCCGCCTAAAGCGCCCCCGGCTGCGGTGATGATCAAAATACTGCCGGAATCTTTCACGCCTTGCCCGATCCAATCGGTTAAGGTGGTTTTGCTCCATTCCGGTAATAAGCGGGCGGCAAAGAATAAGCCGATCAACAGTGCGGTCACCGGTTCGCCGATAAAATAAAAGCACTTCAATACCGGATTATCCACGCCGACAAACAGCAGTTTTAAGAGTGAAGCAAAAGCAATCAATCCGATGGGGACGATAATCGGCAAGAATGCATTCAAGGTTGACGGAATTTGTTTATACAGCGCTTGAATCTCTTCGTCATCTATCAATTTGGGGAGATCATCCTGTGCGCAGCGATAACGTTTCCCCGCCCATTCGGCATAGAGATAACCCGCACCGACCGCAAACAGGGCAATAACCAGCCCGAACAAAATCACTAAACCTAAGTTACCGACGTGTAGGTTGCCTGCTGCGGCAATAGGCCCCGGGGTCGGCGGCACTAAGGTGTGAGTGGCGTATAAACCGGTTGCCAGGGCAACCGACATCGCCACCGCCGATTTTCCGGTTTGGCGAATCAGCGATTTTTTCAGCGAGGATAAAATCACAAAACCGGAATCACAAAAAACCGGAATGGAAACAATGTAGCCGATAATGCTCATTGCCAACACCGGGCGTTGGCGGCCGATTTTACCGAGGACAAAATCCGCCATTGCAATCGCAGCACCGGTTTTTTCTAAAATCGTGCCGATAATGGTTCCAAGCACAATCACGATCCCGATATACGCCAAGATACCGCCGAAGCCGGTGGTAATGGTTTTGACCGTATCGGCAATCGGCACGCCGGAAAACAGAGCGATAGCATACGCCGTGAGTAATAACGCAATAAAAGGGTGTAATTTGTATTTTGCGGTAGAAATAACGATAAACAAAATGCCCGCAATCAAGAGAATAACCAGTCCGAAACCACTCATAAAAACCTCCCGCCTATTTTGGAGAATTCATTTGACGACCTTGATAGCCTGCCGCTGACAGGCTACCTGCTTAACATATCAAGGGTTTCTTTTTTTGAATAGATTTTCTTCTCGGATTTGCGATAAACTTCAACTTCTTTTTTTAATCAGTAAGTCAATGCCGCGCTTAGAACCATTCCGCCAACCACAACCGCACTTTGAGCCCCCAGTAAGTGCTCAATCCACTGGTGGCAAATTCCATTTTGCCCTGATCAAAAATAATAATCGTCGGAGTGACGGCAACCTGCCATTGTTGCGCAATGGCGCCATTCGGATCATTGACGGTCAGAAATTGGTAATCGTGTTCAGCGAGATAGGCTTGCACCGTTGATTTATCGCCGGAACGCAAGGCAACAGTGGCAACCGGCACGCCGTCTTTGGCGAGCGAATCAATCGCAGGAGAAGTATAGCGGCAATAGCCGCACCAAGTGCCCCAAAAATAGAGAATTGCCGGGCGGTCTTGGCTGAGTTGCGCTAAAAAGAACGGCTGGTTTTGCAAATCGTAAAGTGCGGTGCTGTCCGCATTATTCGGCACTTGCGGTTTGCGCAGCCAATCAACGATCACGCTCATCACAATCAAGGTGAGCACCAGCGACAGCAGGTTCTTGGCGATTTTTTTTACATTGATTCTCATTGACTATCCTTGTACTTTGCCAACCATTTCAGCGGCGACATCCCGACTTTAGCCGTAAAAACGCGAGTGAAGGCGCTGGCGTATTGGTAACCGACTTCTTCCGCGGCGATTGCAATCGGTGTACCGGCGCGCAGTTTACGTTGCGCCAATGCCAAGCGCCACTGGGTCAAATAATCCAAGGCGGAAATGCCGATGACTTTTTTAAAATAAGCGGAAAAATTAGAGCGCGACATGGCAGCCAGTTCCGCCATTTCTTCCAATTGCCACGGATGTGCCGGGTTTTGATGAAGTGCGGTCAGCAGTTTACTCAATTTAGCGTCGCTTAACCCGTTTAAAAATCCGGTGGTTAATTGCCGTTTTTCCAAACCGTAGCGGATAATCCGAATCAAAAAATAGCTGCACAAGTGGTGAATCGCAAGGGCTTTTCCCAATTTATCGACTTGATATTCTTGATAAACCGCGTCACCGACCGCCAATAATTCGGGGCAAGCATTCAGCGGCATGATCACACATTCGTCCAAAGCTTGGTTCAGCGGATTTTTCACCCCTTCGCCAAAATCAAAACTGATACATGAAACGGTAATTCCACTTTCATCCAACGGATTAATGCGGTGTAAGGTGCTGTTAGGGCAGAAAATCACGCAAGGTTCGTTGATGCGCTTTTGCTGGTGGTTGTTTAATAATAAATCGAAGGCGCCGTCGTGGACAATATGCAAATAGCTTTTATTCGGTTCGTTA
Source organism: Testudinibacter sp. P17/SS/0325 (assembly GCF_053570765.1). Next base: position 1,627,174 of record NZ_CM131635.1, read on the forward strand.
AACTCCCCTATCCGGCAGAGTAAGCTGCTAAAAAAAAGGTCACTTCTGAAATTAAAACGGGCAAAAAACTCGGTTAAAGAATCCATTGGTTTCCTCGGTTAAAAAATCCGGACGATCGGTCAACTTGCCGCATGATGTTTTTCTTATACTGACCCCGAAGCAACAAACAAGGGGTATTTCAGCGGCATGAATGAAATATTCTTCAATGTTAATTTTGAATAGTCAACTAAAAGGAGTGATTTCCATGAGTAATGAGAATAAAGAACAGCAAATTGATACAACACGTCGCCAAGTATTAGGCAGAGGTTCACAAATTGCAATGGCGGCAACGGCGTTGGGCGCAATGGGATTAAGCGCGGCGGCTTCGGCGAGTGAAAAGAAAGCCGCTGACCCATATGCCGAACCGGAACAATACGGTATGCCGCGTCACGGTATGAAATTGGATAAAAAACGCGTCGCCTTGGTTGTGGTTGATCCGCAAGTGGACTTTTTAAGCCCGAAAGGGATCAGCTGGGGCGTGATGGGCGAAAGCATTACCCGTAACAACACCGTGCCGAATATCGAAAGCCTGTTTAAAGCGGCGAAAGCGGCTGATATCCCGGTCGTGGTTTCGCCGCACTATTACTATCCGGTCGATCACAGCTGGAAATTCGGTGGCCCGGGCGAACACTTCATGCATGACAGCGGTATGTTTGCGCGTAAAGGACAATACACCATGGAAGGTTTCGAAGGTTCAGGCGCGGACTTTATGGAAGAGTACAAACCGTATATCTATGACGGCAAAACCATCATCGCCAACCCGCACAAAATCTTTGGGCCGGAAACCAACGATGTTGCCTTGCAATTACGCAAACAAGGCGTGGATCAAGTGATCTTGGCAGGGATGGCGGCAAACTTGTGTATCGAATCGCACTTGCGTGAATTGATCGAACAAGGCTTTGAAGTGACGGTGGTCAAAGACGCGACCGCAGGGCCGAAAATTCCTGAAGGCGACGGCTACTTAGCGGCATTGATTAACTTCCGTTTAATCGCTAACGATCTGTGGACCACGGAAGAAACCGTGAAAAAATTAGGCGTTAAAATCTAAGGTGAATAGCCTTTAACGAACCCCGGCAAACCGCACTTTTGAGATGAATTTTGTTGTTTCATTGAGAAAGTGCGGTTTTTTCTTCTTATTTTTCAATTCTGCGATCCCCATTCCAAAAAAATCCGACCGCACTTGGTATTTTTTGCCGTTTTTCTAAACTTGGCTTCCAAAAAGGAGGCGTGATGCGTAGCGGGTTTACTTTATTGGACGTGTTATTGGCGGTGTTTGTGTTGAGCGTATTGGCGACGGCAACACGTCCGCAATGGCAGGCGTTGTCGGATTATCAGGTGTTGCAGAAAGAGCAGAGAAAGTTGTTCGCCTTTTTGCGTCATATGCAGCTGCGGATTGAAAATTCACAGGAGATTTGGTTGTTGCTGATCAACCGCGATACCCACAAAAATTGGTGCGTAACGGTACAGCGCAAGGATAATCTGCTGTGCGATTGTTTTATTCCCGCCGGTTGTCCGGCACGCGTGCAGGCGCATTTTTATCAAGCGAGTTTTGCACCGCAAACCCAGATTATCAGTAAAAAATACTATCCGAGCGAAATCAGTCGCTTGAGCGGTGTACGAGACACCTTCTCGGCGGCGTGTTTCGTGTTGCAGGCAGGCAAACACCGCTCGATTTTTTCCTTGTTTAATGTCGGCAGTTTAAGGGTGAAAGATGACCAAGCGGCAAGTGCCTGTGTTAATGACAGCTAAGCGTTATAAAGCGGGTTTTACCCTGTTGGAATTGATGATTGCGGCGGCGGTCGGTTCGTTCCTTTTGTTGTTGATTGTCGGTTTTTTCAGCCGAGCCAGCGTGTTTAACCGCGAATTATTGCTGCGTTTGCAACTACAGCAGGAGGTGCAAAAAGTACTGCAACTGATGGCAAAAGATATTAGCCGCAGCGGTTTTGCTTACCTCGATCAACGGATTGAGCAAACGAACTTAGCGCTGTTTAACCACGCAGACGGCAGCTCAACCACGATCACGGCGGCAAACCGTGAAAGCGCAAACAGCTGTTTACTGTTTTGGTACGATTTGGATCACAGCGGTTGCGTCGGCGGCAATCATGGTCGACAGTGCCAAGTGGCGGGGCAAAATCGAACGCTGGACATTCAAAAAGAGCTGTTGGGTTATCGTTTAAAAAGCAAAATGGTGGAAACGCGCGCGATGTACAAAAGCGGCACAATTCAGCAGTGTGAGCGTGAACAATGCCATGCTTACTTGGCAAAAAACGGTTGCGATACGCGCGGTTGGGCGGATCTCTTGGACAGCGACATCTACCAGGTCAGCCGTTTGCACTTTTCATGGCTGGCACAACGGCGCGGAGTGTTAGTGCAAATTCAAGCCAATTATAAGCGCGAACCGCACATTCAATATCAAAGTGCGGTGGTGATTGCACTGCACAACCGTTTATTGGCAGGAGAATAATGTTAGCTTGGAAAAAGGGCATGGCGAGTTTGTGGGCGCTTTTGTTGCTGTCGTCGGTGTTGTGGCTGTTTCTGTTGGTCGATCATGATGTGTTGGGCTTACAGCGCGCCAATTTGGGCGAACGTATGCGTTATTTACAACAACGTGAGCCGTTGTTGGCACGGAGTTTATCGCCTGACGCCGATTCGGCTTGCCGACAAGCCGCAATAAACCGAGCCGAAAGTGATACTTTTCGTTTAACCTTTGCCGGCGCGGATAAGCAAACGCAGCGGCACTTTGTATTATGTCGCCAACTAAGCCTGTTTAAACAGTTGCCGCAACAGGCATTGGCAAGTAAAATAGGTGATTTTTTGAACGCCGAGGTGGAACAATTCACATTTTTAACCCTGCCGTTAAGTGCCGAAGATTACCAGCGCGGTGGCATATTGTGGCTGGTGGAAAACGCTGAATGGCAGTTGCAACAGGATTTTTATGGCGTGGTGATCACCGAGGGCGATCTCAGTTTAAACGGCGACGGCACACTGTTTGGCGCAGTCATTCATAACGGTAAAGTGCGGTTGGAACGGCAGGATCAGATTGTTTTTACCCCGCAAGTGATCGAAAAAACCGCTGCCGAGTATCAACAATGGCAGTATAGGCAGGGCAGTTGGCATGATTTTAACCCGTTATAAGCGAATGCGTTTTGCCTATCGGCGTGGTGCGGGCACGGCGGCGGTGCTGCTGACGTTAATGTTGTTCAGTTTCAGCCTGTTGGCAGTCTCCCGTTGGCTGACGGCACAACAGCGTGACGGTTTGCAGATTTATCAGCAATATCAGGCGCTGTTGCTGGCGCAAAACCAATTTGCACGCCAACGTTTGGGCTTGGGCTGTGAAACGCCGATCACACAAAATCAGATCCGCTTTGACGTGCAATGCCAAGCGCAACGGGTGAAAGTGCGGTTTCCGTTGGGCGAAATCAGCTTGAGTGCGGAAAATCGCTAAATCGGCTTGCAATCGTTAGCGCTCTTGTTGACAATGGCAACACATCTGCCAAGGAGAATGACCGTGCTGCACCTGTATTATTCCAACCATTTAGAGATTCAAAAAGCGATTTTAGTCAACTTAATGCAACGTAATCCGCTGCCTGATCCGTTCCGGAGCGAACAGATTTTGGTGCAAAGTCAGGGCATGGCGCAGTGGTTGAAATTACAGATTGCGGCGGAGTGCGGCGTTGCCGCCAACATCGATTTTCCGCTGCCGGCGAGTTTTATTTGGCAACAATATCACCGCACTTTGCCGAATGTGCCGCAGCAAAACGCCTTTCAAAAAGAGGCAATGTTGTGGCATTTGTTGGCGCTGATTCCCACGCTGCTGGCAGACAGCGATTTTACCCCATTGAAAAAATATCTCGGCGAGCCGTTAGAACAGGAAAAACTGTATCACTTGGCAAGCAAAATTGCCGATCTGTTCGACCAATATTTGGTCTATCGCCCCGAGTGGATCACCGCATGGGAACAGCAACGGGAACAGGATATTCTGCAACAATTACGGCGCGGCTTAAGCCAAAATAATCAAGAATTGTCGGCTTTATTGCAGCAAGATCTGCAAAGTGCGGTCAGCTGGCAGGGCAAATTGTGGCGGGCGTTGTATGCGCGGGTGGCGCAGCAAAGCGCAGAGCAGGGCGAACAGTGTTATCACCGTGCCAATTTGCATACGGCTTATTTGCAACAATTGGCAAAGCAAACGGCGGCATTGCCATCGCAACGGTTGTTTATTTTCGGTATTTCCGCCTTGCCGACCGCTTATCTGCAAACCTTTCAGGCGTTGGCACGGCAGAGTGAAGTCCACCTGTTTTTTAATAATCCGTGCCGTTATTACTGGGGCGATATTCTTGACCGCACTTTTCTGCAAAAGTTGCAATTGCGCCGGCGCCAAGCCTATTTGCAAGAAACATCCGAACAAGCAGACTCGCGCCCGTGGCTGAATGCGCAGCAACAGGCGCAAGCCACGCAGGACGATTGGCAAAATCCGCTCGGCTATCTGCAAAGCGGCAATCCGCTGTTGGCGGCATGGGGCAAAATGGGGCGCGATTTTTTATCATTATTAAGTCAAAGCGAAGCCAATGAAATTGACGCTTACGCCGCGATTGCGGGGAACGGCTTGTTGGCGCAACTGCAAAATGCGATTTTGGATTTGCAACCGCTGCAATCGCCGCCGCCGTTCGTTTGGCAGGCGCAGGATCAAAGCCTGACGATTCATGCTTGCCACAGCCCAATGCGCGAAGTGGAAATTTTACACGATCAACTATTACATTGGTTTCAACAAGACCGCACGTTGACGCCGAAAGACATCGTGGTGATGGTGGCGGACGTGGATAACTATGTGCCGTATATTCATGCGGTGTTTGCGCAATACGGTTACCAAGATCCGCATTTTATTCCCTACGAAATCGCCGACCGCAAACACAGTCACAGCGATGTGATTATCTCAACCTTTTTGGCGTTGTTGCAATTAAAAGAAAGCCCGTTCACCGCCGAAGCCGTGTTGGGGCTGCTTGACGTTGCCGAACTGCGTGAACGTTTTGCGATTGAACTCTCTGATTTGACAACATTGAAAAACTGGGTGGCGCAGAACGGCATTCGCTATGGCTTGCGCCGCGAGGGGGAAAGCGAGCCGAATTACAATTCATGGCAAAGTGGGCTGGAAAGAATGCTACTTGGCACGGCAATGCGCGAAGCGGACGGTGTTTGGCAAGAGACGGTGGCGTTTGATTTTAGCTTCGGCTTGGATGCGCAATTGGTCGGCAAACTGGGCGAGTTTTTGCAACAATTGCAAGATTGGCATGCCTTGTTACAACAAACACACCGCATTGCTGATTGGCAACAGGCGTTACAAAATGCGTTACAGCAGTTTTTTATCGACAGCGACGACAGCCGCCACGCCCTGCTGTTTTTGGCGCAACGGATTGATGAGGTGTTTCAAACCGCACTTGAGACCCAATTTGAAGGCGAATTGAGCAGCGAGGTGGTGGCGGAACTGATGAACAGCCGTTTATCGGAAGAAGACAACAGTTTCAATTTTCTCAACGGCAAATTGAGTTTTTGCACCTTGCTGCCGATGCGCGCGATTCCGTTCAAGGTGGTGGCGTTGCTCGGCATGAACGAGGGCGATTATCCGCGCCGACATAATCCGAACAGCTTTGATTTAATGCAATATGCGCCGCAAAAAGGCGACCGCGTGCGGCGTGATGATGATCGCTATCTGTTTTTAGAGGCGATTTTATCGGCGCAACAAAAGCTGTATATCAGCTATGTCGGACGTTCATTGACCGATAATCAAGTGTTGCAACCGTCGGTGTTAGTCAGCCAGCTCGTCGATTATTTGGCGGAGCAAATCGCAACGGACAGCGGCGAAGTGCGCTCAAAATTGATCCAAACCCACCCGATGACCGTGTTCAGTGCCGAAAATTTCAAGCCGCACAATCCAAACCGCTCTTTTGCCAAAGGGTGGCTGGCGGCAACGCAGCAACAACATGACGTTAGCAATTTTGTGCAACCGCTGGCGGCAAATCCGCTGCAAAGTGCGGTGATAGAATTGGATCGTTTGATCCGTTTTGTGCAAGATCCGTTGCGTTATTTTTTTGAACAACAGCTTGGCGCGTATTTCCGCCAATATGACACCGCGTTGGAAGAGAGCGAAGTGTTTCAGTTGTCAAAACTGGAAAACTACCAATTAAAGGAACGGCTTTTACGGCAACCGGCAAGCGATTGGGGGCAACAATTCGACTACGCCAAATATAAAGGCGAATTGCCGCGCGCCGCCTTTGCTGAGATTGCCGAACAAAAAATCAGCGACGAGTTGCAACCGCTCAGTGCCGCGATTGCGCCGTATTTAAGCCAAACGGCGCAAACCCTGCCGATTGATTTAACGTTTGAGATTGACGGGCAAGATTACCGATTGCAAGGCGACATCACACAGCTGTATCAAGGGCGGCAAGTGCGCTGGCGCAGCGGCAGCGTGAAAGCGCAACATCAAATCGAAAGCTGGATCACCTATTTAGCCCAATGCGTGCAACGGCAACAAACCGCCGCAACACCGCACTTTTATGGGATTGAGAAAGGCAAGGTGAGCCGTTTGCAATTTGCGGAGATGAGCGTCGAACAAGCGCAACAACAGTTAGCTTGTTACGTTGCGGATTTCCTGCGCTCGGAACAGCAGTTGTTTGTGGTGCCAACCGCACTTTATCCGCTGTTTTTTGCCGATAAAGCGAAAACAGACGAGGAATTACGGCAGGAAATTCAAAACTTGGCACAAGACGGTTTCCATGAAAGCGACAAAGCCGATCCCTATTGGCAACGGCTGCTCAGCCAACAGCAACAGCTTGATTTGAATGCGATAAAAGAGAAAATGCAGCAGTGGTTTGGGCTGATGGCGCAAAGTGCGGTTGGGGAAAGTCAGTAAATCGTGATGATCCGCTTGCGACTTGTGGCAACAATCAATAAACTAGCAGGCTTAATTTTTATCATTGAGTGGGAAAAATGCAAGTTTCAGATTTTCATTTTGAGTTGCCGGACGAGCTGATTGCACGTTATCCGAAAGCGGAACGCAGCAGCAGCCGTTTGTTGTGCCTGAACGGACAAAGCGGCGAATTGCGGCACCGTCAATTTGCCGAGGTGTTGGATTTGGTCGACGCCGGCGATTTATTGGTGTTCAATAATACCCGTGTGATTCCGGCGCGCATGTTCGGACGCAAAAGCAGCGGTGGCAAATTAGAAGTGTTGGTTGAGCGGGTGTTGGGCGAACGCCGTTGTTTGGCACACGTGCGTGCCTCGAAAGCGCCGCAAGCCGGGGCGCAGATTATTCTGGGCGAAGACAAGTTAGGCGCGGGCAACGGCATTGCTTTTGTGATGAAAGCGCGCCACGATACCTTGTTTGAGTTGGAAGTGGTCGGCGATACGCCGTTGTTGGCGATTTTACAGCAAATCGGGCATATTCCGTTGCCGCCGTATATTGATCGCCCTGATGAAGAAATGGATCAGGAGCGTTATCAAACCGTGTATAATCAAGTGCCCGGCGCAGTTGCCGCGCCGACCGCCGGTTTGCATTTCGATCAGGCGTTGTTAGACAAATTGGCGGCAAAAGGCGTGAATTTTGCCTTTGTGACTTTGCACGTCGGCGCAGGCACATTCCAGCCGGTGCGGGTGGAAAAAGTGGAAGATCACCATATGCACGCCGAATATGTTGAAGTCGATGAGCAGACGGTGCAAGCGGTGTTAGCCACCAAAGCTGCCGGGAAACGGGTGATTGCGGTCGGCACGACCTCGGTGCGCGCCCTCGAAAGTGCGGCATTGGCAGCGGCGGAAACACCGTTGTCGCAACAACAACCGCACTTGCTTGCGCCTTATTTTTCCGACACTACGATTTTCCTTTATCCGGGCAAACCGTTTCGCGTGGTCGATGCGCTGATTACCAATTTCCATTTGCCGGAATCGACCTTGGTGATGTTGGTTTCTGCTTTTGCCGGTTACCGCCATACCATGCAGGCGTATCAAAGTGCGGTTGCCGAGCGGTACCGTTTCTTTAGTTACGGCGACGCGATGTTTATTAGCAAAAATCCTGATGTGAGCGGATTGGCTTGAGTTTTCAAATCAAGCTAATTACGATATTTTAAGTAGCCACGATATTTTAGGTAGCTGGAAGATTCTTTTCTCCCTTCCTCCCTGTGCGGAGGGAGTACCATTTTTCGCTAGAAAAATGGGGAGGGACATAAAGCAAAAGTACGGATCGCCGCACTTTTATTCTTTAAATAAGATCAATCTTCGGACTGTTTTTCCGTTGATAGGAGCAAAATATGAAATATGAATTACACAACACCGACGGACGCGCACGGCGCGGGCGTTTGACCTTTCAACGTCCGCAAGGGGAATTTAGCGTGGAAACGCCGGCGTTTATGCCGGTCGGGACGTACGGCACGGTGAAAGGCATGACCCCGGAAGAAGTGAAAGCCACCGGCGCGCAAATTTTGTTGGGCAACACCTTTCACCTGTGGCTGCGACCGGGGCAGGAAGTGATGAAACTGCACGGCGATCTGCATGATTTTATGCAGTGGCACGGGCCGATCTTGACCGATTCCGGCGGTTTCCAAGTGTTCAGCTTGGGCGATATTCGTAAAATCAAAGAAGAGGGCGTACATTTCCGTAATCCGATTAACGGCGAGAAAATTTTCTTATCGCCGGAAAAATCAATGGAAATTCAATATGATCTCGGTTCGGATATTGTGATGATTTTCGATGAATGCACGCCGTATCCCGCCGATTTTGATTATGCCAAAAATTCAATGGAAATGTCGCTGCGTTGGGCGAAACGCAGCCGTGATCGTTTCGATGAATTAGGCAACAAAAATGCGTTGTTCGGTATTATTCAAGGCGGCGTATATGAAGAATTGCGCAAGGTTTCGGTCGAGGGCTTGGTGGAAATCGGTTTTGACGGCTATGCGGTCGGCGGTTTGGCAGTGGGCGAGCCGAAAGAAGATATGCACCGCATTTTGGAATATATTTGTCCGCAAATTCCGCAGGATAAACCGCGTTATTTAATGGGCGTGGGCAAACCGGAGGATTTGGTGGAAGGCGTGCGCCGCGGGATTGATATGTTCGACTGCGTGATGCCGACCCGCAATGCGCGCAACGGACACTTGTTCACCGCAGACGGCGTGATTAAAATCCGTAACGCCAAATACCGCGACGATGTATCGCCATTGGAAGCGGAATGTGATTGTTATACCTGTAAAAATTACACCAAAGCCTATCTGTATCATTTGGACAAGTGCGGTGAAATTTTGGGTGCGAGACTGAATACCATTCACAACCTGCGTTATTATCAACGCTTGATGGCACAGTTGCGCACCGCGATTGAAAATGGCGAATTAGAACAGTTTGTCGCGCAGTTTTACGCCCGTATCGGCAAGCCGGTGCCGCCGTTGAATGAATACCACGCATTTGATGACGGAAAATAAGCCTGACAACAAGAAGATTTTCACTTTAGCCGTGTTTTATGCTATTTTGAACACCGCTATTACAGTCGGGGCGGTTATGTTGAACAAGCATGAGCGTCCTGTTTACTTAATTTAATCACTAACTTAAAAAGGATAAAAAAATGGACGCACAACAAGGCGGCGGAATGCAAATGATCTTTATTTTGGTAATCTTTGCCTTAATTTTCTATTTTATGATCTATCGTCCGCAAGCAAAACGTAACAAGGATCACCGCAATTTAATGGCGTCACTGGCGAAAGGCGAAGAAGTGCTGACCAGCGGCGGTTTAATCGGTAAAATCAGCAAAGCCTCTGCCGAAAGTGATTACATCGTGATTGCGTTAAATGACAATATCGAAGTGACCATCAAACGTGATTTCGTGGTGGCGGTGCTGCCAAAAGGTTCTTTGAAATCCCTGTAATTTTCCAATCTTCCAATTAACTTCCGAGTGAGGGGCATTAATTGTGTTAAATCGTTTCCCTTTATGGAAGAACCTGATGGTGATCATTTTGGTCGCCATCGGCATTTTATATGCTCTTCCAAATCTTTATGGTGAAGATCCTGCGGTGCAAATTTCCGGCACCCGCGGACAGCAGGCAGACAACACCACTTATCAACGAGTACAACAAGTCTTACAACAAAACCAATTAGCGGTGAAATCGTTACAATTGGAAAACGGTTCTGTGTTGGCAAAATTCGCCAATACCGATGATCAACTACTGGCGAAAGATAAACTGGCTGAAAATTTAGGCAAGGGTTATTCAGTGGCGTTGAATCTGGCGCCGGCAACCCCGGCGTGGTTGGAAGCGATTGGCGGCAGCCCGATGAAACTGGGATTGGATTTGCGCGGTGGGGTACGTTTCCTAATGCAGGTCGATATGAAGACCGCACTTGAGAAACTGGAAACCCAGCGCCAAGACAATTTGCGCACCGAATTGCGCAAAGCGCGGATTGCTTATACTAATATCCGTCAAGGTGAAAACTATTCCACCGTCATTACGCTGGGCGAACAAGCCTCCGAATCGGAAGCGCAAAGTTTAATTCGCCGCATTGATCCGAATTTACAACAAAGCCTTAACGGCAAAGTGATTACGCTTACCATGTCGGAAGCGGACTTGGCACAGGTGCGTGAACACGCGATTGAGCAAAACCTGACGATTTTGCGTAAACGGGTAAATGAATTAGGTGTGGCGGAACCGGTGGTGCAACGCCAAGGGGCCGAACGCATAGTGATTGAATTGCCGGGCGTGCAAGATACCGCGCGCGCCAAAGAAATTTTGGGTGCGACGGCGACCTTGGAATTCCGTCTGGTGAATACTAATGCGAGTGCCGATTTTGCTGCACGCGGCATGGTGCCGTCAGATTCCGAAGTGAAAAATGATCGCGAAGGCAATCCGGTAGTGCTGTATCGTCGCGTGATTCTTGGCGGCGAACATATCACAGGGGCAACGTCGGGCAGCGATCACACTACAGGTCGCCCAGAAGTGAATATTACCCTCGATAGCGAGGGCGGCAATTTGATGGCGGCGGCGACCCGCGATGCCATCGGCAAACCGATGGCAACCTTATACAGCGAGTATAAAGAGAGTGGTCGGGTTGATGACAAAGGCACGCCGATTCTGGAAAAACACGAAGAAGTGATTAACGTGGCGACCATTAACGATCGTCTCGGCAGCCGTTTCCGTATCAGCGGTATCGACAGCCCGGCTGAAGCGTTAAATTTATCGGTGCTGTTGCGTGCCGGGGCGTTGATTGCGCCGATTCAAATCGTAGAGGAACGCACGATCGGGCCGTCTTTAGGGGCGCAAAATATCGAACAAGGCATGGAAGCGAGTCTATACGGCTTAGGTTTCACCATTCTGTTTATGCTGTTTGTCTATCGTAAATTCGGCATGATAGCCAACCTTGCCTTAGTGCTGAATATCGTATTGCTGATTGGCGTGTTGTCTTTACTGCCGGGGGCAACCCTGACAATGCCGGGCATTGCCGGAATCGTGTTGGCGGTGGGCATGTCAGTCGATGCCAACGTGCTGATCTTTGAACGGATTAAGGAAGAGTTGCGCAACGGGCGCAGCGTGCAACAAGCGATTCACGAAGGCTACAACGGTGCCTTTTCCAGTATTTTCGACGCCAACTTAACCACGATTTTGGTCGCGATTATTTTGTATGCGGTCGGCACCGGACCGGTAAAAGGCTTTGCCATCACCTTGTCATTGGGCGTGGCGATTTCTATGTTCACCGCAATCACCGGCACGCGTGCGATTGTGAACTTCCTGTATGGCGGCAAACGCATTGATAAGTTGTCAATTTAGATTGAGGATTAAATGGTGAATGTAAAAGCAAAACAACCTATTGAAACCGAAAGCGGCATAAAACTGGCACGCAGTGTAATCCCGTTTATGAAATACCGCATTCCCGGCTATATTTTTTCGTTAGCGGTGATAGCCATCAGTTTATTCTTTGTGGTGACGAAGGGATTTAACTGGGGCTTGGATTTTACCGGTGGTACCGTGATCGAAGCCAGCTTCTCCCAACCGGCGGATTTACCGAAAGTGCGGTCTGCATTGGCGGAAAATGATTTCGGCAGTGCGGTGGTGCAGGCTTCCGGTGGCACGCGTGATGTGATGATCCGTTTACCGTCGGAAGACGGCGACACCACGATTGGACCGAAAGTGATCAATATTCTGCAAAGTATTGATGCTCAATCAACTGTGCGCAGTATTGAGTTTGTTGGTCCGAACGTAGGGAAAGAGCTGACCGAAGCGGCGATTTATGCCACGTTGGTAACCTTAATTATGTTGCTGTTGTATGTCGGTCTACGCTTTGAATGGCGTTTGGGAGCCGGCGGGATTTTAGCGTTAGCACATGATGTGATTGTAACCTTGGGCGTATTCGCTGCGTTACAGATTGAAATCGACTTGACTTTCGTGGCAGCGATTCTCTCGGTAATCGGTTATTCTCTGAATGATAGTATCGTGGTATTTGACCGAATCCGCGAAAACTTCCGTAAAATCCGCCGTACTGCGGCACAAGACATTATGGATATTTCTTTGACCCAAACCCTTGCCAGAACTTTGATGACCTCGGCAACCACCTTGGTCGTGGTATTGGCATTGTATATTTGGGGCGGGCCGAGTATTCATAACTTCTCACTTGCCTTATTAATCGGGATTGGTTTCGGTACGTATTCTTCGATTTATATCGCAACCGCACTTGCGCTGGATCTCGGCTTAACACGCGAACACATGCTGCCGCCGAAAGTTGAAAAAGAAGGCGAAGACCAAGAGGCGATTATGCCGTAGGCAGATTTTCGCGGCGATAGTAAAAGCCATATTTGTTCACAAATATGGCTTTCTGTTATATTGAATAAGAAAGGTTATGGCGTCATATTACTGCCGCTGACGCCTTTAAGCGGTTTGCCATCGGCACTGTTAATCAAAACTAAAATACCGAACAACGGGTGGTCAAAATACATCATTTGGTTATCCGTGTAACTGCTTTGGCTTTGATACTGGATAGTGTGCCGTGCCGAGGCGACGGCGGTTTCGGTTTCTTGCTCTTTATCGGAGACCGCGTCAATATCCGGTACAACGGTTGTCACATCTTGTCCGACACTGCCAAAAACCGGCATTAAGCGGGAGGCGCTTTTTTTGTCGTCGTAACTAAAAGCCAGATTGAAATTTAACTCGATTTTATCATCCTGCCACACCGTAAAACGCCCATCCAACGAGGGGAGACGATCCGCGGCTGATTGAATGTGAATCGGCACGGCCAAACTTTGTTGGTTTAGCGCTTGTGTCCAAGCTTGGTGATAAAACGGCACATAGGCATCGTGTTGTTCAAATTTCGTATAAATATCATTGAGCTGCATAGCACTGTCGGGCAATGCGCGTGCGTTGATTTGTGTTTCCGATGGTAAAATGGCATCGGCGGTCGGAATGACCGAGCTGAGTTCCGGGAATTGCTGGTTCAGACTATCGCCGTCTAGCAGGCGTTGGAATGCAATGATCTCCACATTAATTTGCGTGGCATACTCTTCAGCAGCAGTGGCGGATTGCGGCGGATTGTCCGTTGGAATGGCGGCGCTGACCGCACTTTGATGATCGGCGCTTGGGGTTTGTTCCGCATAAACTTGGCTTCCAATCAACATTAGGCTGAGAGATTTTGCAACCAGTGACAAAACGGTTCGGGGTAAACGCATAACAGAGACTCCCATCATAAAAATGCTATAAACAACAACGTCGAATTAACTGGCTTCTGCGCTTTCCGGTGTAGCAGGGACGGTGTCGGGCACCGTTGGCAGGATTAACGGATCCCGGCTTTCCTCTTCTACCGGGGCGGTTTCCAGTTGGCGCGCCGGCGGCGAATATTTGCTCGGTTGATCTTTATCGAGACCTAATAATTTACTTTGTAAGCGTTTAAAACTGCTTTGCGGTGACAACCAAATATCCAAAAACGCCTGATTAAACGCGTTGCCGAATTGCGGTTCCAATACGGTATCATTCAGCACAAAATAACCGGTATCTTCCAAAGCAATATAATTCAGCAAATCTTGCGGTTGAAAATCCGGTAAGCTTTGTTCTAATTTTGCCGCCCACTGGCTTTGTAACTCGGGAGAGACTTGCGGCGCAATATTGCTTAGCTCTTTTTTAATGGTAATCGCAAAGTTTTTGCCTTCGACCGGTTTGGCATAATTCAACGTCAGCATGAGCGGACGTTGGTTCGGTTGGTATTCGCCATTTTCGCTATACAGGGTAATGGTATAGATATGGAAAGGCCCCCAAGTATAGTCAACCGTACCGACCGGCAACCAAGTCGCCGAAGCCAGCTTGCTGAAAAGCAAAAGGAACAGGGGAGTGGCAATTTTTAATAATTTCATAATATAACCGATGAATTACTCGGACAACACAACTTAATGAGATTATAACATAAACGGTGATAAGGTCTAATTTAGCCGGGAATAAAAACGGGATCCGAAGATCCCGTTCTCATCGCGCCAGCGTTATTTTTTCAGGCTGCCGACCATATCTTCAGGACGAACCCACTCTTCAAATTGTTCAGCGGTAACCAAACCAAGGTTAATCGCTTCTTCTTTCAGGGTAGTGCCGTTTTTGTGGGCGGTTTTGGCGATTTTCGCCGCATTTTCGTAACCGATATGGGTATTCAGTGCGGTCACCAACATTAATGAATTTTGCAACTGCATTTGAATGCGAGGGTGATTCGGTTCAATACCAACCGCACAATGCTCGTCGAATGACACACAAGCGTCAGCCAACAGTTGCGCCGATTGCAGGAAGTTTGCCGCCATCACCGGTTTGAATACGTTCAGTTGGAAATGCCCTTGCGTACCGGCGAACGAGATGGTGGTGTCGTTGCCCAACACTTGTGCGCATACCATGGTCAAGGCTTCGCATTGGGTCGGATTGACTTTGCCCGGCATAATCGAGGAACCCGGCTCATTTTCAGGGATTAAAATTTCACCGATACCGGAGCGTGGACCCGACGCCAATAAACGAATATCGTTGGCGATTTTATACAGTGAGACCGCTAATTGTTTTAACGCACCATGGGTTTCCACAATCGCATCATGGGTTGCCAAGGCTTCGAATTTATTTTGCGCAGTCACGAACGGCAAGCCGGTGAATTTGGCGATATATTCCGCCACTTTGACATCATAACCTTGCGGCGTGTTTAAGCCTGTGCCGACCGCCGTGCCGCCTAGCGCCAATTCCGCCAAGTGCGGTAGCGTGTTTTTCAGCGCTTTTAAGCCGAAATCCAATTGCGCCGCATAGGCGGAAAATTCTTGCCCTAAGGTGAGCGGGGTTGCGTCCATTAAGTGGGTGCGTCCGATTTTCACCACATCGTTGAACGCCGCCGCTTTTTCGGCGAAGGTTTTTTGCAAACGCGCCACGCATGGAATGGTGGTTTCCACCACTTTTTTGTAAGCGGCGATGTGCATTGCAGTCGGGTAGGTGTCGTTGGAGGATTGGGATTTATTGACGTCATCATTCGGGTGGATCACGCTTTTTTCGCCCAGTTTACCGCCGTTAAGCACGTGCGCGCGGTTGGAAATCACTTCGTTGACGTTCATATTCGATTGCGTACCTGAACCGGTTTGCCAGATCACGAGTGGGAATTGATCATCCAGTTTATTCGCCAGAATTTCATCACAAGCCTGCCCGATCAGATCGCGTTTTTCCACTGGCAATACGCCTAAATCGGTGTTGGCAAACGCCGCGGCTTTTTTCAGGTAACCGAAAGCTTCGATGATTTCATGCGGCATAGAAGCGGCGGGACCGATTTTAAAATTATTGCGTGAACGCTCGGTTTGCGCCGCCCAATATTTGTCTGCCGGAACTTGAACTTCACCCATAGTGTCTTTTTCGATACGAAATGTCATAGTAATTTCCTCTATTAATAGAATTGGTAACGGAAAAATTTTAACATTACTACCTATTAAGTGGAATGCAAAGGCGATGATCTAAATCATGACAAATGAAGTTTTGTGAGACGAGTCACGAAGTTTGACAAATATTAGGGGGCAAAGGGCGTGTTGAACGCCCTTGCGTTAGCGGTTTGGAGCAGTGGGGCTTAGCGTTGGATTCGAATCACCGCTTGCACGCTTTCCCCTTGCGTCAATTTGCGGCTAATCCGCGACGTTTCAACACATAGCATGGTTTGATAGCCCTTCGGCGACATACTGCCGGTTTTTTTCTGCCACGGATTCCACACCACGATATCCGAGGCATTGATATGTTCAATTTCAATCATCCGCTGTTGGGCTTTATCTTCAATCCGGCTAATCGGATTTTCCGCTGAATAAATGCAATCGGTTTCCTGCGTGAATTGACGAGGCGAAGCGACATTTTCTTGCCGATTATTTAACGTATTAAGTGCGGTTTTCGGCAAGCCGTGTAACGTGGTTTGCGCAATATCGCCGACCTTGAAATAGCTGTGCAACGCCAGTTGCGCTTCTTGTTCGCCATAGTGCGTGAAAGTTAATACGCATTCGCTGCTAAACACCATTTTCAGCTCGGCTTCAACGAGATGATTGTTGTCATACAGCGTGAAGGTTAGCTCGGCTTTGTTATCGCTGACTTGCCATTGACTGAGTTGCCACAGGTTAATCCGTGCATAGCCGTGTGCCGGAGTGCCGTAATCTTTAAACCATGGATAACACACTGGAATTCCCCCGCGGATTGCCACACCCAGTTTAAACGGCTCGATTTCGCTTAACCACAAAAGATCTTCGGTGGCAAAGTGCGGTTGCCAGCTGAGCAAGTGTGCCCCTTGCAAGGCGATCACCGCTTTGCCAAGCGGGTGATCCAGCACGATAACCGGAATTTCATTAATTTGTTGCAGGGAAAGACTCGGGTGGATATGTTTCAGCAGTTGTATGGATTGAAATGACATAATGTAACCCTTTGGAATGGAAAGTAGTTGATATTCTACGCGGATTAAAAGGCTTGGCAATTGGATTTAGTTGTAACTCACATGCCGTTTGTATAATCTCATTTTTTGATTGGTAATTGTTGGAATTCAGCATTTTTTTAATAATGTTTTCCGATTGCTCATCTAAAGCGATATCAAATTTGTACTCCATGGATGACCTCGCTATGATGTTGATTTCAGCCAAGCCGGTTCGCTTGCCAACACCTTGGCATAAATCGGGCAATCCGTTTGGTGTGCGCCGGGCAAGTAGCCTGTGCTCATCAGAAATTCATTGACGATTTCGCCGCCGACGAATTTAAATTGCTTTTTGAATAACTTAACCCAATCGGCAAGGGCGCGAGGATGGTGGTGATCGAGCCAGTTTTTGAACGAACCATACTGCTGTTGTAATAATAAAATTTGCTGTGCGTTATGAATTGCGGCATTGACTTTCAGCCTGTTGCGCACGATACCGGCGTCATTCAACAACCGCACTTTGTCTTCTTCGCTGTAAGCGGCAACAGTGGCAATGTCGAATTGGGCGTAAGCGGCACGGAAATTCTGTTGTTTTTTCAGTATTAACGTCCAACGCAAACCGGCTTGATTGATTTCCAATACCAACCGCTCAAACAGCTCGTTGTCATCACTGATCGGATAACCGTAATGCTGATCGTGGTAGGTTTTATTCGGTTGCTCTTGCCCGGGGGTTAGATTGTTGACGTAATCACAATAACTCATGGTTTTTCCTTATAGTGTAAGGCTACATACAACCGCCACAGCTGCCGCAACGCCAATCTTCTTTATTGACGGCTTGATAGAAATAATGGAAATGTTCTTCGTCCAACGGCACATTCGAGGTGACAAACACGTCCGCCAACCAATCGGCGTTTTCAATAATCCACTCGTCTTCATACAGCCCTTCGCGAAACAGTTCTTCTTCCGGATCCATAAAACTATAGATACCGTTAGTCCCCATATCGTGTTCGCGTTTTTGTTCGGGCAACACCAGCGGCAGCCCTTGATAACTGATTTCCCAGTGCCCGAGGCAAAGCGTGTTGCCGACCGCCGTCCAACGGGCATGAAACGGATTAGACATAATATCGTACTCTTATCTAATAAAAATCAAGCAATATCTTACGCCTGCCAACGGGAATGTTAATGCCTCATAGTTGGTATTTTTATCAGCCGCATTACCTTATTTATTTGCCAAAATAACCGCTCTTTTCGGCGCAGGATAGCCCTCGATGGTTTTGCTGTGGTCGTTTGGATCGAGGAAGTCGATGAGCGATTCGTTTTCCAACCAGTCGGTTTTGCGTTGCTCTGCCAGCGAAGTGGCTGCCACATCAACACAGCGCACATTGCGGAAACCGCACTTTTCCAGCCAATTGATCAGTGCCGCCACCGACGGAATAAAATAGACGTTTTTCATTTTGGCGTAGCGATCTTGCGGCACTAATACACTATTGACATCGCCGTCGATCACCAGCGTTTCCAACACCAATTCGCCGCCTTTGACTAGCTGATCTTTCAGTTGGCTGAGGTGATCGAGCGGCGATTTGCGGTGATAGAGCACGCCCATTGAAAATACGCTGTCAAACGCGGCAAGCGGCTGCATTTGCTCAATGCCCAACGGAATTAAATGTGCACGGCGGTCATTATTCAGCAGTTTGCGCACCGCTTCGAACTGGCATAAAAACAGCTCGGTCGGATCGATTCCGACCACCATTTTTGCGCCCTCGCCGACCATGCGCCACATATGATAACCGCTGCCGCAGCCGACATCTAAAATCGTGCGATCCTGCAGCGGGGCTAAGTGCGGCAGCACCCGATCCCATTTAAAATCGGAACGCCATTCGCAATCAATATGAATGCCGTGCAAGTGATACGGACCTTTGCGCCACGGCATAAGTTGCTTCAAATGATACACAATCCGTTGCTGTTCGCCACCGGACAACGGCGCAGCCGCAACCGCTTCGACCGCACTTTTCAGGTTGATTTCGCCGGCGTTTAGCGCCGGCAAAAATTCAATCACTTTCGCCCATTTTGCATATTCGCCGTGCGCATTTTTTTGCCACCGGCTGAGTTGCAGCGGCAGGGTTTGCAGCCAATCCGACAAATTGGATTGGGCGATTTGTTGATAAAACGGGCGAAAATCAATCATCCTATTTCTCTCATTTTATTGTTTAATCGC
Organism: Testudinibacter sp. P17/SS/0325; assembly: GCF_053570765.1. The sequence goes on from NZ_CM131635.1 coordinate 1,646,309, forward strand.
TAACATAGAACCAAAATTAAAGCACTGAAACCATAATTCAACCTGCTCAAATCCCACTTCGCGCAACCGCACTTTATGTTGCGGAATCGAATCGGTGCGCATTACATTTTCAAGTGCAGTGCGTTTCTGGCTGACTTCCAACTCGCTATAACCGTTGGCACGCTTGAATTCATGGTGCAGATCGATTTGCAACTCGTTGATAATCGAATCATCAAAACGGAATTTTTCCGACAGCACCAACACGCCGCCGCGATTCAAACCGCGATAAATTTTTTGCAACAGCAAAGTGCGGTCAGCCGGTGGCAGGAATTGCAGGGTGAAATTCAAAATCACCATCGACGCATTTTCAATCTCGATATGGCGAATGTCATCGCACATAATTTCAACCGCACTTTCGCCGTGATAAGCCTCAATATGGCGGCGGCAACGCTCGATCATCGCCGGCGAATTATCCACCGCAATCAGTTTTACATTCGGCTGTTTAATATTGCGCCGCGCCGACAACGTCGCCGCCCCACGCGAACAACCGAGATCGTACACTTGCGTATTCGGCTGCACAAACCGCTGCGCCAGCATGCCAATCGCGGTGATGATATTGGAATAACCCGGCACGGAACGCTGGATCATATCGGGAAAGACTTCGGCAACCGCCTCGTCAAAGGTAAAATCACCGATTTTCTCAATCGGTGCGGAAAATAGCGTATCTTTGTTCATTTTATAGTCAAAATCAGTAAAAGTGCGGTTATTGTACGCAAAAGGCGCAAGGGCGACAAATGCTTTTGTGGGGCAATTTTTTTAGGGTTTGTTGATGTTTGTTTATATTTTGAGTTGTCGTTTAAAATTAGCGCAATCTAGGCGTAAGCCGAAACCAATAGCGAGACTATTGGTGAGGATGACAACGAGGAGTGGCTAATTTTAAACACAACCCGCAGGGCTATGACTCTTTTTCGCCACTACGGCGTTAAAAGCCGTTCGTTTAGAATAACTAAACTTCATGTTTTTTGCCTTGTATTGGCGAAAAATAGTCTAAGCACGGACCATTGCCGCTAAGTAACTTGGCTAAATTCAAGTTAAAACCGGTGCTGGCAGCGGGACAGACCGCACTTGGCAAAAATGAGCTGGTCGAGCCGTGGTTCGAACTGAGCAAAGCGCAAAATCCGCTGACCATTGATTTTAGCCTCGGTTACAACGATCGGGTTGTGTCGCAAATCCGGATTGCGGCGCTGGAATACCTTAAAACAATATCTCGTTCAGCATGAGCGAGGTGGTGATTGATTCCGACACCAACCTGCAAGGCATTGGTGATGTTAAGCTGAGTTGGGATCATCTTGCTCTCTCGGGAAAAGCGGATGATAAAAATTCGCTTAAAAACAATGAATTGAGAATAAGAGGAATAAAACTGGATAGCTTGTTGCAACCGACCCAGTGGCAAGATCTGGCAATCGGCACGCAAACTTTGGCGATCAAAGAAATGGCATTGGCGATTCAGTCGGATGAAGCGAGTGACAGCGTTCCGGTTGACGGACAAGCGACGCCTGAGCAGGATGAAAAAGCACAGCGTGCGGCGCTGACGATTCTAGCGAAAAAGCCGGAATTGCAGTTTTCACCGCTGGCGTGGAGCAACAGCGGCGGTATCAGCCGGTTAACGCTGGATTTGGGGATCAATTTTACCGAGTCAGATAGCGCGGATGAAACGGTAAACCCGGATCCTTTACGCTTTTTGTCCAAATTTGATTTTAATGCGGAAATCGACAAAAAAATGTTACAGCAATCGCTGACCCAGATTGCCAACGTTAAAAGTGAAACAGAACAGGAGAGGTTGACGCCGGAACAAATCACGCAAGAAGCAGATGAAGGCTATCAACATATGTTGCAATTGTTAACCGAAAACAGATCATTTATTGAAACCCCGGAGGCTTTTAGCGCAAAAGCCTTGTTGGAAAACGGGCAATTAAAATATAACGGGGAAGTCGTGCCGCAGGAAACGATCGAGCAAGTGTTTATGACCGCACTTTTTGCCTTGGGGCAGGCGTTTTATAGCGATGACGGTTTGGAATATGACGAGGACTACGCTAATTCGTTATACGATGAAACCGACAGCGAAGCGGCGGCATTTGGTGAAGATGACGACGAGTTGCTCTTACCGAGCGGCGAATACGATTTATCGATTCCGAATTTATCACCGTCGGATTTGCAAGGCTTGCCGCCGGCAATGCCGTAATAATCGTTTTACTCTCTCAGTGCGGTTGTTTGACCGCACTTTTGCTTTCATCTCGCCCAAGCGATAAAGCTGTTCATTCCGGCGTAAAATTCCGTTATAATCCGCCAGTTAATCTTCTCAACTTTTTTCCGTCTTGAGAATCGGGAATTCAATTTAAAATCAGCAAGGAACACAGATTATGATGCGTACACACTACTGCGGCTCGCTAAATCGTAGCCATATCGGACAAGAAGTAACACTGAGCGGTTGGATTCACCGCCGCCGTGATTTCGGGGCGATGATTTTTGTCGATTTGCGTGATCGCGAGGGCATTGTACAAGTGTTTTTTGATCCGGCACAGCAAGCGGCATTTGACGCGGCGGCTACGTTGCGCAATGAGTTTTGTGTGCAAATTCAAGGGGAAGTGATTGCGCGCACGGAAAAAAATATCAATCCGGATATGGCGACCGGCGAAGTGGAAGTGCTGGCGAAAGGGCTGAAAATTTACAATAACGCTGCCGTGTTGCCGTTGGATTTCAACCAAAACAACACCGAAGAACAGCGTTTGAAATACCGTTATTTGGATTTGCGCCGCCCGGAAATGGCGCAACGGATCAAAACCCGTGCCAAAATCACCAGTTTTGTACGCCGCTTTATGGACGAACACGGTTTCTTGGATATCGAAACCCCAATGCTGACCAAAGCCACGCCGGAGGGCGCGCGTGACTATTTAGTGCCGAGCCGGGTGCATAAAGGCAAATTCTACGCCCTGCCGCAATCGCCGCAACTGTTCAAACAATTGCTGATGATGTCCGGTTTCGACCGTTATTATCAAATCGTGAAATGTTTCCGCGATGAAGATTTGCGTGCCGACCGCCAACCTGAATTTACCCAAATCGATGTCGAAACCTCGTTTATGACCGCCGAAGAAGTCCGCGCGGTGATGGAGGAATTGGTACGCGGCTTATGGCAGCAGACTATCGGTGTGGATTTGGGCACGTTCCCGATTATGACTTACGCCGAAGCCATGCGTCGTTTTGGTTCGGACAAACCGGATTTGCGCAACCCGTTGGAGCTGGTCGATGTTGCCGATTTGCTGAAAGAGGTCGAATTTAAAGTGTTTAACGAACCGGCAAATGATCCGAAAGGGCGCGTTGCGGCGTTGCGCGTGCCGAACGGGGCGACGTTGACCCGCAAACAAATTGACGAATATACCCAGTTTGTTGCGATTTACGGCGCGAAAGGCTTGGCGTGGCTGAAAGTGAACGATATCGCCGCCGGCATTGACGGCGTGCAAAGCCCGATTGCCAAATTCTTATCGGCAGAGGTGCTAAGTGCGGTCTTGGCGCGTTTGGACGCGCAAAACGGCGACATTATTTTCTTCGGTTCGGATAGATACAATATCGTGACCGACTCGATGGGTGCGCTGCGTTTGAAAGTCGGCAAAGAGTTAGGCTTGACCCAAGCGGATCAATGGAAACCGCTGTGGGTGATCGATTTCCCAATGTTTGAAATGGGTGACGAGGGCGAATTGGCGGCAATGCACCATCCTTTCACTTCACCGAAAGATTTCACGCCGCAACAACTGGCAGCCGAGCCGACAAGTGCGGTCGCCAATGCTTATGACATGGTGATCAACGGCTACGAAGTGGGCGGCGGCTCGGTACGGATCTTCGATCAAAAAATGCAGCAAACCGTGTTCAATATCTTGGGCATTAACGAACAAGAGCAACAAGAAAAATTCGGCTTCTTGCTCGACGCGTTAAAATTCGGCACGCCACCGCACGCAGGCTTGGCATTCGGCTTGGATCGCCTAACTATGCTCTTGACCGGCACGGACAATATCCGCGACGTAATCGCATTCCCGAAAACCACTGCCGCCGCGTGCTTAATGACCGACGCGCCAAGTTTTGCCAATGAACAGGCGTTGAATGAGCTTGCCTTAACGGTAACGAAAGCGTAAATGTCACGATTTAAACGCCCCGAATCGGTGTTGGTGGTGATCTATGCCACCGATAGCCAACAAGTGCTGATGTTGCAACGTAATGATGATCCTGCGTTTTGGCAGTCGGTGTCGGGCAGTTTGGAGGCGGGCGAAACCGCACTTTGCGCCGCAAAGCGTGAAGTGGCGGAAGAAACAGGGCTAAGTGCGGTCGGTTTGGTCGATTGTCAACAATCCGTTGATTTTGAGATTTTTCCGCAGTTTCGTCATCGTTATGCGCGTGATGTTACCCATTGCCACGAACATTGGTTTTTGTTGCCGTTGGCGCAAGAGTGCGAAGTGCGGTTGAGTGAACATTCGGCGTATCGTTGGGTGACGGCAGAGCAGGCGGTGACGATGGCCAAATCGTGGAACAATGCGGCGGCGATTGAACAATTTTTACTAAAATAAACAAACAGTTAAAAATAAATAGCAAGAGGAAATCAAGATGGCAGGCCATAGTAAGTGGGCGAATATCAAACACCGCAAAGCGGCGCAGGACGCACAACGCGGCAAAATTTTTACCAAATTAATCCGTGAATTGGTGACAGCGGCGAAAATCGGCGGTGGTGACGCAGGCGCGAATCCGCGTTTGCGTGCGGCGGTGGATAAAGCGCTTGCCAGCAATATGACGCGCGACACCATTAACCGTGCGATTGAGCGCGGCGTGGGCGGCGGCGATGATACCAATATGGAGACCCGTGTATATGAGGGCTACGGTCCGGGCGGCACGGCGGTGATGGTGGAGTGTTTGAGCGATAATGCCAACCGCACCATTTCACAAGTGCGCCCGAGTTTCACCAAGTGCGGTGGCAACTTAGGTACGGAAGGCTCGGTCGGCTATCTGTTCAACAAAAAAGGCTTGATTTTGATTGCGCAAGGCGATGAAGACAGCTTAATCGAAGCGGCAATCGAAGCCGGTGCTGATGATGTGCAACCGCAAGATGACGGCAGTTTTGAAATCTATACCGCATGGGAAGAACTGGGCGCAGTGCGCGACGGCATTGAAGCGGCGGGTTTTAAAATTGAAAGTGCCGAAGTGTCGATGATTCCGTCAACCACAGTGGATTTAGATGCCGAAGCCGCACCGAAATTATTGCGCTTGATTGATATGCTGGAAGAGTGTGATGATGTGCAAAACGTGTATCACAACGGTGAAATCAGCGATGAAGTCGCGGCGTTGTTGTAGTTTAGATTTATTTTTTACTGTAATAATTAAATAATGCCCTGAAATCAGGGCATTGCTATATGGAGAAAAATATGGCAAATATTATTAATGCAATCATTAATTTAGTTAGAGAACCACAATTTAGATTGCGTGAATATGCAACAGGTCGAAATCGTGCAAATAACATGGGTGAATCTTTAGAAGAATATATTAAAGATTTATTTGCTGATACGGTAAATGAAAATAACGAACAGATAAGAACTGAAAAAATTTCTTCAACTTTCAGTTACTTAGGTAATCAGAATAATCCTCCAGATATGATTTTAAAGCAAGGTGATGCAATTGAAGTGAAAAAAATTGAGTTGCCTAATTCGAGTCTAGCGTTAAATAGTAGTTATCCAAAAGCAAAACTATTTTCTTCAAATCCAATGCTTAAGAAAGCTTGTCGTGAATGTGATGGTGGTAATTGGATTGAAAAAGATATGATTTATAGCGTTGGTGTAGTTGATAATGATAAATTAACCTCTTTATGTTTCGTTTATGGTGATGATTATTGTGCTACACAAGATGTTTATGAACAAATTAAAATGTATATAAAAAAAGGGATCACTCAAATTGAAGATGTTGAATTTTCTGAAACTAAGGAATTAGGTCGAGTAAATAAAGTTGATCCATTAGGAATTACCTATCTAAGAATTAGAGGTATGTGGGGGATTGAAAATCCATTTACGGTTTTTAATTATATTTATACTAGGAATCCTAATTGCTCCTTTAATTTTATGGCAATTATTAATGATGAGAAGTTCAATTCATTGGAAAATAAATCTGATTTACTTTCTAACGTGGAGAAAAATGATTCATTGGTTATTAATGATATTAAGATTAAAGACCCTAATAATCCAGCTAAACTAAAAAATGCAAAGCTAATTACCTTTTCATATAGTGAGGCATGATGAATATTGTTAGTTTATTTTCAGGAGCAGGTGGTTTAGATTTAGGCTTTGAGCAGGCAGGATTTAAAATTATCTTTGCAAATGAGTATGATAAAACAATTTGGGCTACTTATAAGAAAAACCATTCAGCTTATTTAGATACCCGAGATATTAGAAAAATATTATCAAATGATATTCCAGATTGTGATGGAATTATTGGAGGACCACCCTGTCAATCTTGGTCTGAAGCAGGATCATTGAAAGGCATTAATGATCTTCGAGGACAGTTATTTTTTGATTACATTCGTATCATTCGAGAAAAACAACCTAAATTTTTTCTAGCTGAAAATGTAGTTGGAATGATGTCTAAAAGGCATGAAGAGGCAGTTGAGACTATCAAAAAGATGTTTATTGACTGCGGGTATAATCTTACGGTTAATTTAGTCAATGTATCTGATTATGGCATTCCACAAGATAGAAAACGTGTTTTTTACATTGGGATAAGAAAAGATTTGGATAAGGATTTCAAATTCCCAGTTAATACATCAGTAAAAAGAACATTGAAAGATAGTATTTTTGATTTAAAGGATAGTGCTAAACCAGCACGAATCAAAAATAAAGCTAATCGAAATTTAGAAATATTAAATCATGAGTATTTTGAAGGTGGATTCTCGACTATTTTTATGAGCAGAAATAGGGTTCGTCAATGGGAAGAGTTTGGTTTTACGGTTCAGGCTAGTGGACGACAAGCACAATTACACCCACAAGCACCAATAATGCCTAAGATCGATAAAAATAAGCATATTTTTGCTGAAGGATATGAATATTTGTATCGAAGAATGACTGTTCGTGAATGCGCGAGAATTCAAACATTCCCAGATGATTTTGAATTCATTTATGATAGTGTAGATACTGGTTATAAAATGGTGGGCAATGCTGTTCCAGTTGAAATGGCAAAAATTATTGCAAGTAGTATAAAAGAGCAAATTTTTCTATGACAATCATTCTAGGTATTGACCCCGGCTCGCGTGTTACAGGCTACGGCGTGATTCGGCAGAACGGGCGTAAGTTGGAATACCTCGGCAGTGGGGCGATTCGTACCGCAGTTGAGGATTTGCCGCTCCGTTTAAAGCGGATCTATGCCGGTGTGAGTGAGATTATCACCCAGTTTCAGCCGGACATGTTTGCGATAGAGCAGGTGTTTATGGCGAAAAACCCCGATTCCGCTTTGAAATTGGGGCAGGCGCGCGGGGTGGCGATAGTCTGCGCCACCAATTTTGATCTGCCGGTGTTTGAGTATGCGGCGCGTTTGGTGAAACAAACGGTGGTCGGCAGCGGGGCGGCGGACAAAGTGCAAGTGCAGCATATGGTCACTCGGATTTTAAACCTGTCGGCACAGCCGCAAGCCGATGCCGCCGATGCGTTGGCGATTGCGATCACCCACGCCCACAGTTTGCAGCATTCCCTCCAAATCGGCAAAACCGCCAGCACCGCACTTCAAGCTGAAAAGTGCGGTTTGAGTCTGAAAGCCCGTTACAGCCGCGGACGTTTTCGCTTAAAAGCTGAAAAATAACTGGTTATTTATACAGTTTTATTTTATGCTATGCCACATCATACGAATTAAAGAGACATCATTATGATCGGACGTCTACACGGCACATTATTGGAAAAACAACCGCCTGAAATTTTGCTTGATGTGCAAGGCGTTGGCTATGAGTTGCTACTGCCGATGACCAGTTTTTACCACTTGCCGGAAGTCAATCAAAGCGCAACCCTGTTCACCCATTTGGTGGTGCGCGAAGATGCGCATTTATTGTTCGGCTTTGCCAGCAAGCAAGACCGCACTTTGTTCCGTGAACTGATTAAAACCAACGGCGTCGGGCCAAAACTGGCGTTGGCGATTTTGTCGGCAATGTCGGTCGATGAGTTCGTTTTTGCGATTGAACGCGAGGAATTATCCAAATTGGTGAAAATTCCCGGGGTCGGTAAAAAAACGGCTGAACGGTTATTGGTTGAATTAAAAGGCAAATTTGCCAATGTCAAAAAAGCCGATTTCTTTGTGCAGCTGCCGGGCGGCAGCCGTCACGAATTGGATTCGAGCGCACCGAATTATGAAGATGATGCGGTGGCGGCGTTGGTGGCACTGGGCTATAAACCGCTTGATGCGGAAAAAATGGTGAAGCGGATCGCGAAACCGGAATTCACCAGCGAGCAGTTGATCCGTGAAGCGTTAAAAGCGGCGTTATAAATAGGGTAAAAGAGCGGTATGATTGAAGCAGATCGGATTATCAGCGCAAGCGAAATCGGCGAAGAAGATGTATTGGATCGCGCGATTCGCCCCAAATTGCTGAAAGATTATGTCGGGCAGCAAGCGGTGCGTGAGCAGATGGATATTTTTATTCGGGCGGCGAAATTGCGCCAAGACGCGCTCGACCATCTGTTGATTTTCGGCCCGCCGGGTTTGGGTAAAACCACGCTTGCCAATATTATCGCCAATGAAATGGGGGTGAATATCCGCACCACTTCCGGCCCGGTATTGGAAAAAGCCGGTGATTTGGCGGCAATGTTGACCAATCTGGAAGCGCATGATGTGCTGTTTATTGATGAAATTCATCGTCTCTCACCGGCGATTGAAGAAGTACTGTATCCGGCAATGGAAGATTACCAACTGGATATTATGATCGGCGAAGGCCCTGCGGCGCGTTCGATTAAACTGGATTTACCGCCGTTTACCCTTGTCGGCGCAACCACGCGCGCCGGTTCATTGACTTCCCCGCTGCGCGATCGTTTCGGGATTGTGCAGCGCTTGGAATTTTATTCGGTTAAAGATTTGACTTCAATCGTGGCTCGCAGTGCCAACTGCTTAAACCTGCACATCGTTGAAGGGGCGGCATTGGAAATTGCCCGTCGCTCACGCGGCACGCCGCGTATTGCCAACCGTTTGCTGCGTCGCGTACGTGATTATGCCGATGTGAAAAATAACGGTTTAATCAGTATCGAAATCGCTCAAGCGGCATTGAAAATGTTGGATATTGACGCTAAAGGCTTTGATTACATGGATCGCAAATTGTTAAGTGCGGTGGTGGAGCGGTTTGACGGCGGACCTGTCGGTTTGGATAGTCTGGCGGCGGCAATCGGTGAAGAACGGGAAACCATTGAAGATGTGCTAGAGCCGTATTTGATTCAGCAGGGGTATTTGCAGCGTACTCCGCGCGGACGGATTGCGACGTCAAAAACCTATCTGCATCTCGGACTGGATACAGATAAGGCTTAGCCGTTAAAAATCATTAAGGTTGCAGTTGTTGTTTCTTGATGTTGTTGAGGGCAACTAAACCTTTATCACAACTTTTAATTTGCACTTCGCGTTCTAAAGCCAAGATTTGTTTTTTGCTTTGTGACAATTTGCTTTTAATGTTGGCAAATTGGGTATGGGTTCCCGGTTGTTTTTCCGCTTCTTTGATCAATTGTTCTGTTTCGCTGAAAAGTTGATTACATTGTTGAGGGATACTGCCAGCTTCAATAATTTGATTTTTTGTCGTTGTGGTATTGGCGGATACACCGATACTAAACAATGCGATACTTGCAGTGAACAGAAATTTTTTGAACATTTTTTGCCCTTTTCTCAGTGAGAATATAAAAAATAACGCAATAAAACAGAGTTTATTTTTTGGTTTGTTGCTATGCGTTGAACGAGAATATTTCTTAATTATAAAAACCTTCCACAACATAGCAAAACAGGATAAAAATGTCTATAAAATCAGCGTAAAAATTTGTGAAAGAGGCGTAATAACCAACTTTATTAATCGGGTATGCGTATAAAAAATAGCAATAATTTCAAAAAATTGATTTGTATCATAATGGCATTTTAGACGAAGATCGCATTTTTTGAGATATCTCCCAAAATGTAGCGGAAAAAGTAAATTTTATGTTTTTAATGCGTGAATTACAGAGTATCATAAGCGGGAAGGAATCGGGCTTTTTTGAAGATTTATCTAAATGTGTTGTTATAAGCCGTTTAGATAAGTGTTTGGGAAGGCCGATTTTATGACATCGGTATATTATTTGGTGTCAATGGGGTGATTACAAAAGTAATCAATGTCAGAGGAACTTGTAGTATATACAAGGAGTTGAGATGTTAGATATTGTTGAACTCTCGAGATTGCAGTTTGCATTAACTGCTCTGTATCACTTTTTGTTCGTACCGCTCACATTAGGACTTTCCTTTATTCTTGTGATTATGGAAACCCTGTATGTCGTGACCGGCAAAGAAGTGTACAAAGATATGACCAAATTCTGGGGTAAATTATTTGGTATTAACTTTGCGTTAGGGGTAACAACCGGGATTACAATGGAATTCCAGTTTGGTACCAACTGGTCATATTATTCGCATTATGTCGGCGACATCTTCGGTGCGCCTTTGGCTATTGAAGCATTATTAGCCTTCTTTATGGAATCGACTTTCGTCGGGTTGTTCTTCTTTGGTTGGGACAGACTCTCTAAAGGCAAACACTTGATGGCGACTTATTTAGTGGCATTCGGTTCTAACTTATCCGCCATGTGGATTTTGGTGGCGAATGGCTGGATGCAGAATCCGATTGGTTCCGAATTTAATTTCGAAACCATGCGAATGGAAATGACCAGCTTTATGGATTTATGGCTGAACCCGGTCGCACAAAGTAAATTCTTACATACCTTATCTGCAGGTTATGTTTGCGGTGCGATTTTCGTGCTCTCCATCAGTTCTTACTACATTCTGAAAGGTCGCGATTTAGGCTTTGCCAAACGCTCGTTTTCAGTGGCCTCTTCTTTCGGCATGATTGCGATTATTGCGGTATTGTTGATGGGAGATGAATCCGGTTATGAAATCGGACAAGCGCAACCGGTCAAACTGGCGGCAATGGAAGGCGAGTGGCATACTGCGCCGGCGCCGGCAGATTGGAATATGGTGATTATTCCGAACGAAGCCGAAATGAAGAATGATTTCGCGATTCAAATTCCTTACGCCGCCGGGATCATCGCAACCCGCTCTTTAACCAAAGAAATCACCGGGTTGACAGAACTGCGTGAAATCAATGTACAGCGCGTGCGTAACGGGATCATCTCTTACGGCTTGTTACAAAAATTGCGGAACGGTACGGCAACGGAAGAAGATAAAGAACTGTTCAAGGTTTACCAAAAAGATCTTGGTTTCGGCTTATTGTTAAAACCTTACACAGACAATGTATTGGATGCGACGGAAGAACAAATTCAACAAGCTGCTAGCGATACGATTCCGAAAGTCGGTCCGACCTTCTGGTCATTCCGCGTGATGATGTTTGCCGGTGGTTTGATGTTATTGTTGTTGATTGGCGCATTTGCGCAAACCGCACGTAAAACGATTGGCAATAGCCCGTTATTGTTAAAAGGATTGCTGTACGGTTTACCATTGCCGTGGATTGCGATTGAAAGCGGTTGGTTCTTGGCGGAATATGGTCGTCAGCCATGGGCTATTTATGAAGTGTTACCGGTCGGTGTGGCAAACTCTGCCCTAACAACAGGTGATTTGTGGTTCTCAATCGGTTTAATCTGTGCGTTGTACACGATTTTCCTGATTGCAGAAATGTATCTGATGTTCAAATACGGACGTTTGGGCCCAAGCTCATTAAAAACCGGCCGTTATCATTTTGAACAAACAGCGAAATAAGTAGGAGCCTAATCATGATTGACTACGAAATTCTACGCTTTATTTGGTGGCTGCTTGTTGGGGTTCTGCTTCTCGGCTTTGCAGTGACTGATGGCTTTGATATGGGCGTATTAACCTTATTGCCGTTTGCCGGTAAAAAAGAGGTTGAAAAACGCATTATGATCAACTCGATTGCTCCGCATTGGGACGGTAACCAAGTATGGTTGTTGACCGCCGGCGGTGCGATGTTTGCCGCCTGGCCGATTGTTTACGCAACCTCTTTCTCCGGTTTCTATATCGCGATGATTTTGGTGTTGGCCGCATTATTTTTCCGTCCGGTCGGATTGGAATATCGCGCTAAAATTGAAAATCCGAAATGGCGCACCGCTTGGGATTGGGGCTTGTTTGTCAGTGGCTTTGCCCCGTCATTGGTGTTCGGCGTGGCATTTGGTAACCTGCTGCAAGGCGTACCGTTTGAATTCAACGATATCCTGCAAGTGAAATATACCGGTTCATTCTTTGAATTGCTCAATCCGTTTGCGCTACTGTGCGGTTTGGTCAGCTTGTCAATGTTGACGACACAAGGGGCTGCATGGTTACAAATGAAAACCACGGCGGAATTGCGTGATCGCGCTCGCGTTATCACTCAAGTCGGCGCATTTGCAACCGTCATCACTTTTGTGCTTGCAGGGGTGTGGCTGTTGTTCAAAGACGGTTATGTTGTCACCGGCGTAATTGATAAGAACGCTCCTTCTACCCCGTTGGGCAAAGAAGTGATTTTGGAAACCGGTGCGTGGTTCAATAATTTCAAAGAAATGCCCGTGCTATGGCTGTTGCCGATTTTGGCGGTCGCCGGTGGGTTATTGAATATCGTATTTTCTAAAGCCAACCGTTCCGGATTTGCATTCTTGTTCTCGTCATTGACGATGGCCGGTGTGATTTTCACGTTCGGGGTATCGATGTTCCCGTTCATTATGCCGTCAATCACACATCCGAATACCAGCTTGTTGATGTGGGATTCAACTTCAAGTCACTTAACCCTGATGATTATGTTTGGTCTGACTTTAATCTTTGTGGTTATATTACTGGCTTACACCATTTGGGCATATGCCAAAATGTTCGGACGTATCGACAGTGACTTTATCGAAGAAAATAAAAACTCACTATACTAACAAAGAGGAAGAATTATGTTTTATGTAGCTTGGGTTTTAGGCGTATTATTAGCGGTTTTCTTTGCGGCGATTGTAACAATCAGCATTGAAAAAACCGGCAAATTTGATGAGTAACTATGATTGATAAACTCTATCAACTGGTAAATAAGGGCTCTTATCGAGCCCTTTCATTTATCTTGGCAATCGCACTGATGTTATCAATCTTTTTTCATGCGAAAAAATTTGCCTTGGCGTTAGGTGGCCCGTCTCCTTTATTTACCCTGTTTCTAATCTGGGGGACATCGATACTGTGGATTCATGGGCTTGGATTGCAAATACGCAAAACGCGTTGGAAAGGTTTTTTTAATCCTTTCATCGGTTATTTGGCGGCGTTATTTGGGGCCATCTATATTTATTTTATCTGAATCAGCAAAGTGCGGTAGGGGCAATCTGATCCCGTACCGCACTTTAATCATCTCTGTGTTATTTTATTATCTGATAATTATTTTCCGATATGAAATAATTAATCGCAAGCCAGTGTTTTTATCTTTACCTCTTCTTGTCATTAAAAATATTCTTGTTAATTCGCTAGGCGATCACTAGACAAGTATCAAACTATTCTTGATAATAGCGGCTTTGGGATCATGTGGGATATCGTTATGCAAAAGATACCAATCAGAGTTTATTACGAAGATACGGATGCCGGTGGTGTGGTTTATCATGCGCGTTATCTCCATTTTTTTGAAAGAGCAAGAACGGAATTTTTGCGTAATCTGGGTTTTGAACAGCAGCAGCTATTACAACAGTTTCAGCTGGCATTTGTGGTGCGCAGTATGCAAATTGATTATCGTATTGCGGCTAAATTGGATGACTGTTTGACGGTTGAAACAACCGTCAGCCAAGTCAAGAAAGCAAGTATTATTTTTGAGCAGAAATTATTCAAGCAAGATGAATTATTGTCAAACGCAACTGTCTTAGTTGCATCAGTTAATTTATCCAAAATGAAACCGGAGCCGATGCCTGAGACGATCAGAACGGCTTTGGGAGGCAAGTAATTACAGTATTTTAGTATGGACTAATCGGGGTTTATTGATGTCAACAGAGTTAAATTTTTTGGCACTTTTTTTAGAAGCAAGTGTTATCGTTCAGATTGTCATTGCAATCTTGATCATTTTTTCTATTATGTCGTGGGCAATTATTATCCAGCGGAGCGGCATTTTACGCCAAGCATTAAAATCTTCCGCGGCGTTTGAAGATCGTTTCTGGTCTGGCGAAGATTTGAATAAATTGTATGATGGCATGGATAACCGTCGCGACGGCTTAAGCGGCAGCGAACAAATTTTTTATGTCGGTTTCAAAGAGTTTTTACGTTTGCAACAAACTGCTTCAAGTACACCGGAATCCATCATCCAAGGAACGACGCGTGCGATGAACTTGACCTTGAACCGTGAAATCGAAGAAGTGGAAAACCGCATTCCTTTTTTGGCAACGGTGGCTTCAATCAGTCCGTATATCGGTTTGTTCGGGACGGTATGGGGAATTATGCACGCATTTATGGCGTTAAGTAATGTAAAACAAGCTACGTTGCAAATGGTCGCGCCGGGGATCGCCGAAGCTTTGATTGCGACGGCAATCGGTTTGTTTGCGGCAATTCCGGCTGTAATGGCGTATAACCGTTTGAGCTTGCGCGTCAGCAAATTAGAGCAAAATTATGCTAACTTCATTGACGAGTTCACTACCATTCTGCACCGTCAGGCATTTGCCAAAAAAAGTGCTAATTAATTTTCCGCACAGTATATCGTAGAGGATAAGAGGATATTATGTCGTATAGACGCAAACGTCGTGATATGAAGTCGGAAATTAACATCGTTCCTTTCTTAGACGTGTTGTTGGTATTATTGTTAATCTTTATGGCAACGGCACCGATTATCAGTCAGAGTGTACAGGTCGAATTGCCGGATTCGGTGGATAGCCAGTCGGTTTCCAATGAAGATAAAGTCCCTGTCATTTTAGAAGTTGCCGGAGTCGGGCAATATACGCTTGCAATTAATGGCGAGCGTAATGAGAATCTGACCGAAGAAATGGTGACCGAAATGGCAAAACAGGAGTTTGATAAAGATAATAATACGCTGTTCTTGGTTGGCGGAGCTAAAGATGCGCCTTATGAAGAAGTGATTAACGCGTTGAATTTATTACATCTTGCCGGTATTAAATCTGTTGGTTTAATGACCAATCCTTTATAAATTATCAGTACGGGATCAGCAGTGCAGACAGAGAAAACACAGAAATTAAACCGTGCCGTTCTGATTTCCACCATTTTGCACGGATTACTGTTCGGAATCCTGATTTTGGGCTCCTTATGGTATAAGTATATGCCGGCTGCCGGTGGCGGCGAAGGTGAAGGCGATGTAATGGGCGCGGTGATGGTGGATACCGGCGCTGCCGCTCAAGAATGGGGGCGGATAAAACAACAGCAAAAAGGTGATGTTGATAAAGCCAAACGTCAAGAATTAGAACAACAGGAGCAGCAGCAGCGTCTACAGGAACTGGAAAGACAGCAGCAGGCAGAACAGCAGCGCCAGCAGGAGCTGGAAAAGCAACAATTGGAAAAACAGCAAGCGGAACAGCGTCGGCAAGAACAACGGGAACAGCAACGCCGTGAGGCGCAGGCAAAAGCGGAGCAGGCTAAACAAGAAGAAATTGCTCGTCAGCAGCGTATTGCCAAAGAAGCTGAAGCAAAAAGAATTGCAGAACAGGCGAAACTGAAAGCAGACGCAGAGGCTAAACGTTTAGAAGCGGCAGCAAAAGTCAAAGCAGAGCAAGAGGCGCAAGCGGCGGCAGCCAAAGCAAAAGCTGAAGCCGAGACTAAAGCGAAGCTCGCAGCAGAAGCTAAGGCAAAAGCCGAATCCGAAGCGAAAGCCAAGGCGGCTGCGGACGCTAAGGCAAAAGCCGAGTCCGAAGCGAAAGCCAAGGCGGCTGCGGACGCTAAGGCAAAAGCAGAGTCTGAAGCGAAAGCCAAGGCGGCTGCGGACGCTAAAGCTAAAGCCGACGCCGCTGCAAAAGCCAAAGCGGCTGCCGCAGAAAAAGCTGCGCAACAGGCGGCTCTAGACGACTTTATGAATAGCGGTACGATTGGCGGTGGTTCAGCCGCTAAGGGCGGCAATCAGAATAAAGGCGGCACAACGGGCAGCGGAGCGGGAACGGTGAGCGGGGCTGATGGAGCGCGTGCCGGTGATGAATACGCCGGCGTGATTAAACGTACAATCAAACGTCGTTTTATCCGTGATGCGAGCTTTGCAGGAAAAACCTGTAGTATCAGAATTTCATTGGCGCGGGACGGAACTATTTTGAATTATCAAAAGATTTCAGGTTCGGATGACATTTGTAATTCGGCATTAAGGGCGGTTGCCAATACTAAAAAAGTACCGGCGGCACCTTCTGACGCCATTTATAATCGGTATAAAACTCCAATTATTGATTTTGATTTAAAATAAGATCAATTATGACAATGTGTTTAATATAGGGGATTTAAATGAAATATATTACTCGGATAACGGCAATATTAGCATTGGTGTTGGTATTGGTGAGCAATATTGTACGGGCGGAAGAGATCCGAATCGTGATCGATGAAGGGATCGACAGTGCGCAACCGATTGCAGTTGTGCCGTTTAAATGGAATGGGCCGGGTTCAGCACCGGCAGACATTGCGGATATTGTCGCAGCGGATTTGCGCAATAGCGGAAAATTTAGCCCGATTCCGGTCAGCAGAATGCCGCAAACCCCGTCTTCCGCAGCCGAAGTGAATCCGGAAGCTTGGGCGGCATTGGGCTTGGCGGAAATTGTGGTCGGACAAATCACCCCGACAGGTTCCGGGTATAACATTGCTTACCAGTTGGTGGATACCATCGGTGGTTCAGGCGCAGCCGGTTCAGTCTTATTGCAAAACAGCTATACTATCCCGAACAATAACCAATTGCGTTATGGCGCGCACACAATCAGTGATGAAGTATTTGAAAAATTAACCGGTATTCGCGGCGCATTCAGAACGCGTATTGCTTATGTAGTGCAGCGTAATGGCGGTAGCACACCGTATGAATTGCACGTTGCCGATTATGACGGACGCAATCAATTCGTCGTTAACCGCAGTTCACAACCGATTATGTCACCAAGCTGGTCGGCAGATGGCAAACAATTAGCCTATGTCAGCTTTGAAAACCGCAAATCACAATTAGTGGTTCAAAATTTAGGTTCCGGTTCACGTAAAGTGGTTGCCTCGACACCGCGTCACAACGGTGCTCCGGCATTCTCTCCGGACGGAACCCGTTTGGCGTACGCTTCTTCCCGTGACGGGCAACTGAATATTTATGTGATGAATCTGGCGTCAGGTCAAACCACACAATTGACCAGCGGTGCAGGCAATAACACCGAGCCGAGCTGGTCACCGGACGGACAATCGATCGTCTTCACTTCCGACCGTGGCGGCAGCCCGCAAGTGTATATGATGAGTGCTTATGGCGGTGGTGCGAGCTATGTCGGCGCAGGTGGCAGAAGTTATAGCGGTCAGATTACCTCTGATGGCAAAAATCTAATCATGATCTCTGCGGATCATATTGTCAAAAAAGATTTGGCAACGGGAAGCGTAGAGGTTCTGGGATCAACTTTCCTGGATGAAAGTCCAAGTGTTTCACCTAACGGAATCATGATCATTTATAGCTCTACCCAAGGGCTTGGGAAAGTGTTACAATTGGTGTCCGCTGACGGACGCTTTAAAGCTAGGTTACCAGGTGCGGACGGGCAAATTAAGTTCCCAGCTTGGTCTCCGTTTCTTACTAAAAACTAAGGAGTAATTAAAATGAAAAAACTTGCAAAAGTTCTGATGGTTGCTGCACCTGCATTCGTATTAGCTGCTTGTAGCAGTTCTTCTGATGATTCTGCTGCTCAAGGTCAATTATACGGTAACTATACTGCTGAAGATTTACAACAGCGTTATAACACCGTGTATTTCGGTTTTGATCAATACAACATCGAAGGTCAATATCAACAACTGTTGGATGCACATTCTCTGTACTTGACTGCAACTCCGGCAAGCAAAGTATTGGTTGAAGGTAACACCGATGAGCGCGGTACTCCGGAGTACAACATCGCGTTGGGTCAACGTCGTGCAGACGCAGTAGTAAACTACCTGACAGGCAAAGGCGTCTCCGGTTCACAACTTTCCACCGTTTCTTATGGTGAAGAGAAACCGGCTGTTTTGGGTCACACAGAAGCAGATTATGCGAAAAACCGTCGTGCGGTGTTAGCATACTAATTTGTAACGTAGCTTAAAGCTGTAAAACAACCTCGATATTTATCGGGGTTGTCTTGTTTTCGGCATAAGGAAATTATACGTGTCGTGCCGATCTTCGGCAGAATAAAAAAATAAGCGGTAAGATTGTAGATAAATCAGGCAAGCGGAAAAAAAATATAAATTTTTGATTGATAACTTCCGCAAAATGAGTATTATAGTGCCTCGTTACAAACGAGGGGTCGTTAGCTCAGTCGGTAGAGCAGCGGACTTTTAATCCGTTGGTCGAAGGTTCGAATCCTTCACGACCCACCACTTGTCTATTCCTCAACTTTATTTTTGCGTAAGATCAAAAAGTTATATTTTTCTTGTATCTCGTGGATGAACAATCTGGACGAGAGGCATATAATAGTTGTTCTTTGGTTTGTTTTATAGGACAAGTTGTCAATGTTCGCTCTACAGGAAGCCGCAAAGAGCGGTTTGTTTTCCCGTCAGCACTGGTTGAATAATATTATTGCCGGGATCATCGTCGGGATTGTTGCTTTACCGCTCGGCATGGCGTTTGCGATTGCGTCCGGTGCGAAGCCGGAACAAGGCATCTATACCTCGATTATTGCCGGTTTCTGTACCGCAGTGTTTGGCGGTAGCCGTTTGCAAATCAGCGGTCCGACCGGGGCATTTATCGTGGTGTTGTCGGGGATCACTGCGCAATACGGCATTGAAGGCTTGCAAGTAGCCACCTTAATGGCGGGGGTGATTTTATTGGCATTCGGCTTAACCCGCATGGGCGCGATTATCAAATATATTCCCTCACCGGTTATCGTCGGCTTCACCGCCGGTATCGGTGTGATCATCTGGGTCGGACAATGGCAGGATTTTTTCGGTTTACCCAGTGTCAGCGGGGATCATTTCCACTTAAAACTGTTCCATTTAATTCAAGCGTTTCCGCAATTTCATTTCACAACCGCACTTTTAGCCGTCACCGCGTTGCTGCTGGTGCTTTACAGCAGCAAAATTCCCGGTTGCAAACGGATTCCCGGACCGTTAATCGCCTTATTGGTGATCAGCATGGTGCAATATCTATTTCAATTTGACGGTGTCCGCACTATCGGCACGGCATTTGGCGGCATTCCGCAAGGCTTGCCCGAATTTAAACTGCCGACCCTCAGTTGGACAAAAATGATTGAGTTGATTGGGCCTGCGTTTACCATTGCGATGTTAGGGGCGATCGAATCCTTACTATCGGCAGTGGTTGCCGACGGCATGGCGGGCACGCGCCACAATTCCAATCAGGAATTGGTCGGACAGGGCATTGCCAATATTGCTGCGCCGTTATTTGGCGGCTTTGCCGCCACCGGCGCAATTGCACGCACCGCAACCAATATCCGTAACGGCGCAACCAGCCCGCTTGCCGGAATTGTACATTCGCTCACATTGATCGTGATATTATTGGCGTTGGCACCGCTTGCCGTCCATATTCCATTGGCAGTCTTATCCGCGATTCTATTCGTTGTCGCATGGAATATGAGTGAAGCGAAACGCTTTATCAAAATGATCAAACGCGCGCCGAAAAGCGATGTTGCCATTTTGCTGATTACCTTCGGCTTGACCGTATTTGCCGATTTAGTGGTGGCGGTGAATATCGGCGTGATTCTAGCGACCTTATTGTTCCTGCGCCGTATGGCGGGCAGTGTGGAGGTTAAGCGGGTATCGCAAGCGGATTTGCTGGCGCGTATCGGTGAAGAGCCGTTACCGGAAGAATTACTGGTGTTTACCGTTGAAGGTCCTTTCTTCTTTGGTGCGGTTGAAAATTTTGACCGTGCGCTTGCCGATAGCCAGACTTACCCGAAATACTTGATCATCCGCCTGAAATGGGTGCCTTTCATTGATATCACCGGCATGCAGAGTTTGGAAAATGTGGTGTGCAACTTACAAAAACAAGGGGTGACCGTGATGTTATCCGGCGCCAACCATAATGTGACCCAAAAGTTGCGTCGCGGCGGCATTATCCAATTAGTCGGCGAACACAATGTGTTTAAACTGTTTGACGACGCCTTGCGCACCGCACAAAGCGAATTGCGCCAGCGTGAGGATAGTCCGGAGTAAAACAGGGTTAAAGTGCGGTTTGATAGTCGTGGCGCCAATCGGTTTAGGTTGGCATTAGGCTATCGTGATCTTTGTTATTCTATTTGCCGGTTTACTTTAACGACCGTTCTTTGTAAAAATTCAAAGAACGGTTTTTTATGTATTTCGTTTTATTTTTCTTTGATTTAGTCTACTTGATTTTGTTTATCTGATTCAATCAATGTGATCTTTTTTCTTTTATTTGATCGTCATCACAAAATAACGATTTCTTTTCTTGATCCCGAAGAAATTATTTGCTTTAATTCGCCAGCTACGAACAATTAACGATAATAATTATCATTGATGTAAAAAAGATGAGATGTATTTTTATTAACTTTTAGGTGTTACAATGAATAACGGAAAAAGACAAAAGCTTCATTTTAAAATGAAGCCACTATCACATATAGTGGCTTTAACCCTCCTTGGACAATTGGCTTATCATCAAGCGGCTTATGCAAACGAAGATGAGCAGTTAGACGAAATCCGCGTGGTCGGCAGTATCGGCGAGATCAGCAAATCCCAGCGCAATATCAGCCGTGTGGTGAAAAATGCCGAGCAATTACGGCGTGAACAAGTGAATGATATTCGCGATTTAACCCGTTATGATCCGGGCATTGCCGTGAACGAGCAAGGCAGCGGCGCTTCTGCCGGTTATTCGATCCGTGGCGTGGATAAAGATCGGGTTGCTATTTTGGTGGATGGGATTTCGCAGGCGCAGAATTATATGCCGCGTTCCAATTATGCGGAACGTTTTAGCGGCGCCAAGAATGAAATTGAATTTGAAAATATTAAAGCGGTAGAAATCAGTCAAGGGGCAAACTCGGTAGCTGCAGGCAATTCGGCGTTAGGCGGGGCGGTGATGTTTGTGACCAAAGATCCGAGCGATGTGATCAAACCCGACCAAAATTGGGGCGTAAATCTTAAAAGCAGCTACAGTAGCAAAGACCAGCGTTGGGGCAATTCGATTGCCGCTGCAGGGCAGGCAGGCGGTTTTTCGGCGTTATTACAATATACCCGCCGTGACGGACATGAAATCAAATCGCATTCCGATACACCGTCGCAAACGCTGGATCGTTTGTATCCCACCGAATATCAATATGAAGATTTGCGCAAGTCCGGTTGGACAAGTGCGGTCAGACCGGCACATTTTCCACAAACCGAGGGTTGTTTAGAGGGGCATTCACCGGCGAACTGCATTCAAAGCTCAACCTATGCCCCGAATGACGTTTACGGTTTGACACGCAATGCGGCAAATCCGATGGACTACCGCTCCGATTCTGCTTTTGGTAAATTCCAATATGAATTTAATCCGTCACATAAAATCGGGTTTGTATTTGAAAACACCAAGCAGCGTTATGAGATTGAAGACAGGGCAAATAGGGCAAAACCGTTTTATCGCAATTATAAAGACAGCGGCGCAAGCAATGACAGCACCGACTGGAAACACAGACCGCTTTTCCCGCATTATAAATTTGTTGATCATAAACACGATAAGAAGCGTGAAGGATTCTTCTATGAGTATCAAGCGGAAAATAACAAAAGCTGGTTAGATTCGGCGAAAATCGAATTGGATCAGGAAAAAGTGAGCATTACGTCCATTCATACCGAATCCGCCTGTACGCTGCGTGGCGAGACGCCGAACCAAAATTGTGAACTTTTCCGACGCAATGATTTGGGAATCAAGCTGGTTGAAGGCGGTGCGCCGATTGGATACCAAATGTGGAAACGCAGTAATGCGACCTTGACCGAGCAAACCAAACGAATCCGCTTTAGCGGCAAAAAAGTGTTGGATTATTTCGGTATCAAACACGAAATTGATCTGCTCGCCGGTATCGGGCGTTCTCGTTTTGATTTGGTGGAAGGGTTGAATTACAAACGTTATGACGAGGTGGTTCCTGCTGATCACGAATGTCATCAGGATACCCGTTTCAAATGTCAGAAATTCAACCATGGATTAATGCAGATTGAGAAAGAGCTGTCTAGCAAACAAGATCACCCGATTAAAGGTAAAAACTATTATTTCGGCGTGAGTAATAACTGGGAATTGGGCAAATATGTCGATTTAAGCGGTGGCATTCGTTATGACAGCTATAAATTCGATTCGAGCAATCCGGCATTTAAAAATGATGATTACAGCAGTTTGTCCTGGGCAGCCGGTATCGCGGTAAATCTGACGGAGAATATCACGCTCAGCTATAAAGCCAGCACCGGTTTCCGTGTGCCGAACGCACAGGAAATGTACGGCACGGATCTGCAACGTAAACGCGGCGTGCAATCGCGTGAGAAAATCCAAGCCGAAAAAGCCTTTAATCAGGAAGTGGGTTTTGATATTCACGGCAATGTCGGTTATATCACCGCCAATGTTTTCCGAGCCGATTATAAAAACTTCATCACTCTGAAAAGAAGGATGAATGACGACACTATCACCTCACAAAAAGAAATGGTGAGCTACTACGGCAATCAGGAAGAAGCACATTCCGCCGGTTTTAATGTACGCGGCGTGCTGGATTTTCATGCCCTGTGGAAAACCTTGCCTGACGGCTTAAGCGGCAGTGCGGCATACAGCAAAGTGCGACCGCGGAAATTAGGAAAAGTGTCGGGCAATTCGCAAAACATGTTGGAAAGCAGTTATGCCATGGACAGTCTGCAGCCGGCGAAATTTATTCTCGGTTTGGATTATGACGCGCCGACCGGCAAATGGGGCAGCGGCATTCGTTTCACCCGTTCCGACGCCAAAAAAGCCTCTGAGTTAGTGAGTACAAAACCGAATATTGACACACGCGGTGTACGTAATATCGGCGTAGTCAGAACCGTCAGTAAATCATGGTATACCTGGGATTGGGTCGGTTATGTCAATATCGGTAAAAACGTGACTTTGCGCGGTGGCATTTATAACCTGACCAATGCCAAATATGTGACTTGGGAATCTTTGCGTCAAACCGGGATTACAGGGTTAAGCACGGGCGTGACCGCAGAAGTGGAAGGCTTAGGTTATGACCGTTTGACTGCACCGGGTAGAAACTTTGCCCTGAGTGTCGAAGTGAATTTCTAATGTTAGATATCGAATGATAAGAGAGTATGAAAATGAATAAGAATAAATATAAAGAAGAAAAATTAAAATGGTATTACGCATTACTTTGCAGCGGTGCTTTTCTAGTAACCGCCTGTGGCGGTAACGGTGGTGTTGATGGTTATCAAGTGCCTGTGCCGGGTGCGGTAACAATAATTGAGCAGCCGGCAACACCGACAACACCGGAAACACCACGTGAGGAAGTGAAAAAACGCCCTGTTGTTGGTGAAGGCGGAGATGTGTTGAAAGCCAGTGATCGGAAGCCTGAGCCCGGTGAGTTTTTGCTGCCAACTTTGGGGAAAAATTATGAAAAAAAATATTCACCGACAGTTTATTATACGAGCGAAAAACAAGATGTCGCGTTTCAAATTGAAGAGGCGCGAGGAGGCGCATTATTTACCGCATTGCGGAGTGTTACGCATGATAGTAATGGAAAATTATCCAATATTCATATGGGAAATTATGTAAATGCTGACATACCACAATTTAACCATAAATTAACGGATAAATTACAGCATATTACGACCTATGAAGAGGCAAAAAAGCAAAGTTTATATGATGCAGGATTAAAGATAGGGGGGCAATATGCCGGAAGTTATGCGGCAATAGGTGAGGATATTTCTTACCCTTATTTTTGGCGTGATCCGGCGGTTGCCAATTGGAATTATCAAACTTATGGTATGTTTGATTCTGGTAACCGATTTATCAATATAGGAACGGTTAATGTGTATCAATCTATCGGCGAATATACCCAAACTGTGCCAACGGGTGGCGAAGCCACTTACAATGGTATATCCAGTGGCTTAGGTATGACCAACGGACATTCTTATGCCACGACCGCTGATGTGCAGATTAAAATTGATTTTGAAAAGCGTACCGCAGCATTTAATACAACCAACACCAAAAAATATGATTTTGATGAGGCTGGAAAATTAAAAGACGGTGTTGCTGCTGAAAACTTAAATTTGATTGCCAATGCGGCAATAGAGAAAGGGGCGGCAGGTTTTACTGGCGAGGTTAAAAGTGCGGATGACAAACTCTCTGGTAAAGTTCACGCCTTATTATATGGGCCGGCAGCGGATGAAGTCGGCGGGGTGTATGGACTTAAAGGTGAAAGCGGCACAGATCATTTGATAGGTGGTTTTGGTTCGCGTCGTATCGCAGAAACCGAATAATTTTTATTTTAATCTCACGTAACACAAGGGATTTCTCGTCCCTTGTGTTCTTTTTTGGAATTTAAATGATGTGTTTACGTTATTGTTATACTGCACTGTTAACGTTGTTGCCTTTTGCTGTATTTGCCGATTCTGCGCCGATGTTACCGACAAATCAGCCATTTTCGGACAATTTACCGCAACCGCAAATTTCACAACCGCAGACCGCACTTGATGATTTTTCTGTAGCCAAATCGACGCCGACGGCGCAACCGTTCGAATTGGAAAATCGCCTCTTGCCAACGGTGCTTAATTTAATGAAAGCGGGACAGTGGCAGGCGGCGAAAACCGTACTTGAACCCTTATTACAACATAATCCGCCGTCGTTGCACGGGCTGTTTTTAGCCGGGCAAATCGCCGAGCAGCAGCAAGATTGGCAAAGTGCGGTCGGCTATTACCGCCATATGCTTAGCTTTGATGCGACATTGCGGCGCCCTCGTTTGGAGCTGGCGCGTGCATTGGCAAAAATGGGCGAACTCAACGCTTCGGAATATCAGTTTAATTTGGCGCTCAGTCAAAAATTGCCGGAACCGGTACAAAACAATGTATTTTCGATGTTGCAAAATCTGAAAGCGGAAACCTCCTCTTTCAATCTGCAACTTGCCCTGTTGCCAAGCAGCAATATCAACCAAGGCACACAACAGCGCAGCGTGATATTAAACGACGGTAAAGAATATACCCTCAGCCAAAGCAGCCGTGCCAAACGTGGTGTCGGTTTGCAAATTGCGCTGGAAGGCGAGCAACGTTTCGGCGAAGAATATAAATGGTTTCTTAACGGTGCCTTGACCAATCTGGATTACGCCAACCGGCAAAGTGATCAAACCGCCACCCGTTTGAGCGTGGGGCGCAGTTTTGGTAATCAGCGCGGGCATGCGTGGGATCTTTCGCTTGGCGGGCAGCACTTGCTATATCAGCATAAAGGGCTATATCAGGGAGTGTTGGGACGGATCAATTATTCGTGGCGGTTAAAGCCCGATTGGAAATTGGCGCTGGCATGGGAAACGCAGCAGCTACATTATCGTCCCGAATATGCCTATCAACGAGGCTGGCAGCATTGGCTCAGTGCAAACCTGACGCATATAGCGCAGGGAAGAACGGTTTATTTTTGGGGCGTGCAACAGGGTTTCAACCAAGCGGCAGAGCGCAACTATTCCTACCGCACTTTCGGCGTGCGCACCGGTGTGCGCCATCATTTTGATTTTGCCCAATTGACGCTGGGCGGCAGTCTGACTTATACCCAAACCGATTACCGTGATCGTGCGCCGTTTTTTGGTGTGATCCGCCATGATAAACGTTGGAGCGGCAGTGTCGATTTGTTGAAACGGAATTGGTCGTGGAAAGGATTTGCGCCGCGCTTATCGTTTCATTACACCGATAACCGTTCAACGATTCCATTGAACCAATACAAAAATAAGCAAGTGCGGTTGGTGTTTTCTAAAGAATTCTAAACGGATTTGATATGGCAAAGGGACCGCACTTCAGTATTGAAATGCGGTCGGTACAGATAGATTCGAACGGAATTAATCAAACATCGCCGAAATGGATTCTTCGTTGTTAATCCGACGAATCGCTTCGGCAAGCATGCCGGATAAGGTTAATACCCGCACTTTATTTAAGGCTTCGATTTCAGGCGCAAGCGGAATGGTATCGGTTACCACAATTTCATCAATCGCATCGCCGGCGATATTTTGTACCGCACTTCCGGAAAAGATCGGGTGGGTTGCATAGGCAAAAACACGGCGTGCGCCACGTTCTTTCAAGGCGGCAGCCGCTTTGTATAACGTGCCGCCGGTGTCGATCATGTCATCGACCAAAATACAGTCGCGATCGGCAACTTCGCCGATAATGTGCATGACTTGCGACACATTGGCGCGTGGACGGCGTTTGTCGATAATTGCCATGTCGGTATCGTTCAATAATTTGGCAACCGCACGGGCGCGCACCACTCCGCCGATGTCCGGCGAAACCACGATGGGATTGACCAAATCGGTTTTTTTGACGATATCGTTGATTAATACCGGCGAGCCGAATACGTTATCTACCGGCACATCAAAGAAACCTTGGATTTGCTCGGCGTGCAGATCACAGGTTAACACCCGGTCAATACCGACACTAGATAAGAAGTCGGCCACCACTTTGGCGGTGATCGGCACACGCGCCGAACGTACGCGGCGATCTTGCCGGGCATAACCGAAATACGGGATAACGGCGGTGATCCGACCGGCTGAAGCACGGCGCAGGGCATCTACCATTACGATCAATTCCATCAGATTATCATTGGTCGGTGCACAGGTGGATTGAATGATGAAAACGTCGCTGCCGCGTACATTTTCATTGATCTGAACATTAATTTCTCCGTCGCTGAAACGACCGACGGTCGCTTTACCGAGGGAGGTATATAAACGTTCGGAAATTTTTTGTGCCAGAGCCGGTGTGGCGTTTCCGGCAAAAAGCTTCATGTCAGGCATGGTTTAACCCCAGGTTGGATATTGAAAAATTATGATTGCTCCGCAATCAGTGGAATGCTAACTATAAAATTTATCTCGTCAGTGCTTCTTTATTATTCCGAACCGTGTCTGGCGGCTCAGTCAAGAAAAATATGCAGCGGGGAACGGTTCATTCCCCGTGCGACAAAGCTATTTATATTGTTGGGTAACTGTTTATATACTTGTTCAGCCGCCGCTTGAGTTTCAAATTCGGCGAAAATGCAGGCGCCGGTTCCGGTTAAACGTGCAGGTGCATATTGTAGCAACCAGTCTAGCAACTGTTCAACCTCCGGATAGTGATCCCTGACAACTTTTTCACAATCATTGGCAAAATCTTGTGCCAAGAGTGCCGCCAATGTTTTTTTCGGCGTATTGCGCGGCAAGTGCGGATCTTGAAAAACCGCGGCGGTCGCAATAGAAACCGCCGGTTTCACCACCAGATACCATTTTTCCACCGGTTCGCAGTCAATCAACTTTTCGCCGACACCTTCGGCAAAAGCCGCATGCCCGTGCACAAAAATCGGCACATCTGCGCCGAGGGTTAAACCTAATTGCGCTAATTGATCGAGGGATAAATCGAGCCGCCAAAGCCGATTCAGCACGACAAGTGCGGTTGCCGCATTGGAAGAGCCGCCGCCGACACCGCCGCCCATCGGTAAATGTTTCTCTAAATGCAGATCGGCACCAAGGTTACGCCCGCTGTGCGCTTGCAGCAGTTTAGCCGCCCGATAAACCAGATTTTGTTCCGGCGCCACGCCGTCTAAAAGCGGCGTTACGCAGATTTCGCCATCAGTGCGCGGGGTAATGCTTAACCAATCGCCGTAATCCAAAAATTGAAACAGGGTTTGCAATTCATGATAACCGTCGGCGCGCCGCCCGTTGATATACAAAAACAGATTCAGTTTTGCCGGACAAGGGTAGCGGTTGGCTAGCATGCCAACCTCAAGTGCGGTATCGGATCGTTTATTTCCAAACATAGGCGCCGTTAAAATTTCCATTCGTCAACACGAATTTTCAGTTGTTGTCGCTCACCGTCGATCAGAATGTCTTTCGGTAGCGGCGGTTGCAGTTGCAGGTAATAATCCGAATATTTTGCTGACCAACGTTGTCCGTTCAGCGTGTAATTCAATTCGGCTAACAGGTTGTTTTGATTGATCTGATAATCCTGAGTGCCTTGCGGTTGCCCTTTCAGCCAGTAGCTGAACAGCTCGATCGGAAACTCCATGCCGACGATTTCTTTCAGTAACACTTGGGCGTCCTCAGCGGCACGGACATTGCCTTTGTTATCGCTGACGACGAGTCCTTGCGGCGTCATACGGAAAGTCATGGTTGAGGAGCTGAGCGAAGAAGAAAGATGTAACTGGTAATTTTGATCATTCGCGAACTGCCAGTCAAAACGGGTGGAAAAGCGTTCTTCAGGGCTGATATAACCCAATTGCCCGTTGCCGCGATACTGTTTGATCCGATTCAATTGCTGTAACTGCCGCTGCCATTGGGGCGACAGCTTATCGCCGTAAACCGTTTGGCGCTGCGGTTGCGGCTCGCTGACGCAGGCAGCCAAGAAAACGGATAAAAGTGCGGTCAGTGCCGGTTTTTTCACGGCGGCGTGGGAGATAAGGGCGTTTTGCAAACTTCAATCCTTGTGCTGAATAAAAAAGATGTCGGGTTATTCACCCGACATCGTATTGATTAATTAATATAGGAGAAAACCTTCACGACTTTAGTCACGCCGCCGACATAGCGCGCGTCTTCCGCTGCGGCATTGGCTTGCGCTTCGGTGACATTGCCCATTAAGAACACTTCACCGTTTTCGGTGATCACTTTCACATCGGTCGATTTAACTGCGGAATTGACCAGTAATTTGGATTTTATCCGAGTGGTAATCCAAGTATCTTTGCTGATTTGCCCGAAACCGAGTTTTTCGCCGACCCGGATTTCGTTATAAATATCGGTAACGCCGTTCACGCCGCTGGCTAAGTTTTTTGCGGTTTCTTTTAACGATTCGCTTGGCACTTGTCCGATTAACAGCACGCGTGAATTATACGAAACCACATTGATTCGGGCGTCTTCTTTAATTTCCTCATCTTTATTTAAGGCGGAAGAGACTCGGATTTCTAAGGTTTCATCATCAATTTGTGTGCCGGCGGTGCGCGGATCGGTCGCCACTTTGGTAGCGACGGCAGCGGTGCCGACCACAGCGGTGGTGATACAGGCTTGCAAACTAACGGCAGCCGCCAATAAAACGGTTAATTTGAGTAAGCGTGACGCATTGTGGGGGATTTGCATTTCATTCTCCGTAAACTAAATAACGTTAAATTCGCTTCCATCTTAATGGGAAAAGAGCCGATGTTCAATCAACTCACATAAAATATTGATAATCAGCAAATGGGTTTCGATGACCCGCACCTCTTTTTGTGCCGGCGTGGATATGTCCAGATCATCTTCGCCCAGAGCACCGCGAATGTGATCATTGCGGCTGCCGGTCAAGGTAATAATCGGTAATTCTTTGCTGTTGGCAGCGTGGATCAGATTTAAAATCGCCTCTTCCCGCCCTAACGGCGATAGAATGAGCAAGGTGTCGCCTTGTTGTGCGATACAGTCGAACTGGCGTACAAAAATCTGTTCGGGCTGGTTATCCGCCAAAACGACGGAACCGAGCGTGCCGTCCAAGCCAATCAACACCGCGGGCAGGCTTGGGCGTTCCAAGTGATAACGGTGTAATAAATTGGTGACTAAAAATTGCGCATTGGCATGGGATCGCCCTTGTCCCCAGACAATGATTTTATGCCCGTTCAAGAGGCAGGAAACTAACATCTCCGCCGCCTGCACAATCATATCAGGCAGACTCTCGGTGGCGGAGATCTGGGTTTGAATGCTTTCGGTAAAGGCATTTTTGACTTTATCGAGCAGCAGGGGATCTAACATTGGGTTTTCTTGTTTCATTTTTATCGCAATGGATCCTAATAATTAAATTCAATAAAATGTTTAAACCACAATGGTTCGGCACCACTATGTTGTGGTTCAAACGTGATTAAATCAAAACGAAAATCGCTGGTTTCCGGATTTTGCCGCCGTTGCAGCAACCATTGTTCGGCGGCTCGAACCCAGCGTTGCTGTTTTTGTGTTGAGACACTTTCCCAAGCCGCGCCAAAACGATCATCGCTGCGTTGCCGCACTTCGACAAATACCGTGGTTTTGCCGTCGGACATAATCAAATCCAATTCGCCGCCGGGAAAAGTTTGGTTGGCGGCAATAAATTGTAATCCTTGCCGTTCTAAAAAAAGGCGCGCTTGTTGTTCATATTGCGCGCCTTGTTTTCTTTTGTTGAACATCTCGGCAGTCAATTCGCGGTTAATTTAACACGCGAACCCGGCCGCCTTGATATTCAAACCAAGTCATTTCACGGTCAATATTACAGCCGTTGCCCGCACTCAATTTACCGGTCAAGCCGTTAATCGTGTAGCCCGGAATTTGGCGCAGTTCATTGAATTTATTGATTAATAACCAAGCGTCAGAACCCATGGCGTATAACCGCATTAAGGAAAAATCCCCGCTGGTGGCATTGGAAATCTGGCTGTACTGGCTGGTTTGCGTATCACTCAGGAACGGAATATCACTGAATTTCAATCCTTCCATGGTTAAGCGGTAATCCGGGCCGTTGTTCGGCGAGTTGCTACGGGAAGAAGCGTATAGTTTCAAACTGCGACCGTAAGCCGAATTGTTGATGGTATTTTTAATATCCAACAAGTCCGCACTATCGGCAACGATATACAACGCTTGGATATCTTCGCGGGTATAGCCGCTGGTTTGTAGGTTGGTGCCGGTGATAGCCGCAATGGTTTCACTGCGTTGTTCGCTTTGCGCATTGCCTAAACCGCTTTGCAGCGCGGCGAGAATATCATTCGGCGTATTATAGAATTGGGTGGTGGCGTCGGTTGCCGCCAATTGTTGCCAACGCAGGTTAAAGGCAGAGGCGGTGCGTTGTCCCAAATCATTTTGCGGCACAATCACCAACGGATTACGCACGCCGTCGTTCCAAATTCTGTCGGCGGCAGAGCGGGCTTCCGCTTCCGGTGATAAACCGTAATAGCAGACATTGGCAATCGGTTGGGCGTTGGTAGTGGAATTCAAGGCTAAAACTTGTAGCCCGGAGGTATCACTTGCCAACATGCTATCGACGTTATTTTTAATCAGAGGCCCGACGATGGCTTGTGCGCCGTTGGCCTTGGCTTGCGCAATAATATCGCCGATCGGGCTGGTGACGGTGTCATAAGTGGTGACTTGCACCGCACTTCCGCCGCGCGCTTCGTCAAAGCCTTTTTTAATCGTCGTGCCGATTAACTGTGCGTTTCCGCTGGTCGGTAATAAAAGCGCAATATTGTTTAATGCCATTTGCTGGTAATTTAACGCATCTTGAATTTCGGTCGGCAGCAGATAAGCGGCACTGTGGTTCGGATAAGCGCTTCTCCAGCTCTGGATCGCATTGCGCAAATTTTCCGGCTGGGCAATGTTGCCATTATAGGCGTTGATTAACGATAACCAGCCGTTAAGTGCGGTATCGCCGCTTTCCGGTGCGATATTTCTTAAAGTGGTGGCATTGCCGGCGCGCAACAATTTCCAAATATTATTGATATTTTGCTGTTTTCGTTCGCTGTCGGTGATCACCTGATCCGCCAACACCAACGACTTCACCGCGTCGGTCAGGTTATTCTGATTGCTGGCAATTTTGGCTTGGGCGACATAATAACGCGCCTTTTGCGAGTTGCTCAACAGATTCAGAGGAATGCTTTGCAACGTTGCGGCGGCATTGCTGTTGGCGCGTTTATTGGCATAAATTTGCGCTTGAATCAGGTTTTTGTCTAAAGTTTGTTCTTTATCCAACCCTTGCAATGACGCCAGCAACGCTTCGGCTTGGCTCATTTTATTTTCTGTCAGTAAAACCCGCGCGGCTAACAGTTGGTAGTTGGTTTTTTCGGTTTTATCTTTCGCCTGTTGCGCTCGGTTCAAATAAAATTCGGAACTGGCGTTGGCATCGCGTTGCAGCACCGTGCCGGACGAACCGGAGAACAGATCCACGTTACAAGCCGACAGGAATAACACCATAAACAGCGGCATTAGCAGATATTTAATATTAAGACGCGTCAAAATATTGGTATTAGACAGATTAGTATTAGGCATGGTCGCTCCAAATTCGTTAGAATAGCACTTAGGATCTTACTTATCTCACTCATTAAAATCAATCAAAAAAGACGTAATAAATTATGGATAATCAATCAGGAATGTTGTACATCGTTGCCACCCCCATCGGAAATTTGCAGGATATCAGCCAACGGGCATTGGATACATTGGCACATGTCGATCTGATCGCGGCGGAAGATACCCGCCACAGCGGCTTGTTGCTGAACCATTACGGGATTAAAAAACCGCTCTTTGCCCTGCACGATCACAACGAACAACAAAAAGCCGAGTTGTTAGCCAAGCGGTTGCTTAACGGTGAAAATATTGCTTTGATTTCCGATGCCGGCACGCCGCTGATTAGCGATCCGGGTTTTCATCTGGTGCGCCATTGCCGCCAAGCGGGGATTAAAATCGTGCCGATTCCCGGCGCCTGTGCCGCGATTACCGCACTTTGTGCCGCCGGAATTGCGTCGGATCGTTTCTGTTTTGAGGGGTTTTTACCGGCGAAAAGCAAGGCAAGACGGGATAAATTCGCCGAACTGAAAAACGAAAGCCGCACGTTGATTTTTTACGAATCGACCCACCGTATTCTCGACAGTTTAGCCGATATGCAAACGGTCTGGGGCGGTGAGCGTTATTTGGTTTTGGCGCGTGAACTGACAAAAACATGGGAAACCATCCACGGTGATACGCTGGAAAATTTATTGGCTTGGCTGCAACAAGACAGCAACCGCAGCAAAGGCGAAATGGTGCTGATTGTCGAAGGGCAAAGTGCGGTCGAGGAAAGCGAATTCTCCGCTGAGGCAGTCAATGCGTTAGCACTGATTCGTCAGGAACTGCCGTTGAAAAAAGCCGCTGCGATTGTGGCGGAACTGTACGGCTATAAAAAGAATGCGCTGTATCAGTTCGGGCTGGAGCGGTTTAAATAAACCGCTCGACCGTTGTTAATCGTTATTGTGCCATTTTCTTCGCCGCTTGCAAAAAGCCTTGTGCGGAGCGGTAGATTTCATCTTTGCCTTGCACCGCTAAAATCAGATCGGATAATTCGCGGAAAGCCCCCTTGCCACCGCCGAGGGTTAACGTGCGGTCGGCAGCTTGTTTGACATAATCCGGCGCGTCGGCGACGGCGGCAGAGAAACCACAGACGGCGAAAGCGGGCAGATCCACGCTGTCATCGCCGATATAGGCGGTTTGCCCGGCGCTGACGCCGGCTTGCCGCATTAATTCAAAACAAGCGCTCTCTTTTTCCAATTTACCGAGCAAAAACAGATCGATTTTCAAATCGGCAATCCGTTTGCGCAGAATCGCAGAATCGCGCCCTGACAGTACCGCCACTTGAATGCCCGATTCGATCAACATTCTGATACCCAAACCGTCACGCACATGGAAGCATTTCAACGCTTCGCCGTTGGCGTCGTAATACAGGCTGCCGTCAGTGAGCACGCCGTCAATATCGGTGATCACCAGTTTTATGTCGCTGAGTTTATTGTTCATGTTTTCCCCTGTTTAGTAAGAGAATTCAAACAGACCGACCACTTTTTCCTGCTCCAACACAATCAGCGAGTGGATTTTGTGCTGGCGCATAAAGTCTTCCGCCTGTCCCATATAAGCGTCAGCTTGAATGGTTTTTGGATTGACCGACATAATATCCGCCGCAGTCAGGCGCATACATTTAATGCCTTTGCCGGTGAAGGCGCGACGCACGTCGCCGTCGGTGATAATGCCTTGCAGTTTGTCGTCTGCCATCACAATCGCAATCCCCATCCGTCCTTCGGTCATTTTCGCCACGCAATCGGCAAACGAGGTGGCAGGCGATACCAACGGAAGTTGCGTTTGCATTGCGTCACGCACACGGCTGAGCAAACGCCGCCCCAAGCTACCGCCGGGGTGGAAGCGGGCGAAATCGGTTGCTTGGAAATCACGCGCTTTGATTAAGGCAACGGCAAGCGCGTCGGCAAGGGCGAGGGTGACAAGTGCGGAGGTGGTCGGCGCAAGGTTGTTCGGGCAGGCTTCGCGCTCGACCGAAATATCCAGCACATAATCGGCATGTTTTGCCAGCGTGGATTCGCGATTGCCGGTCATGGCGATAATGCGGTTGCCAAAATTTTTCAGACTTGGGATCAGTTTATTGACATCGTCGGTTTCGCCGCTGTAGGAGATCAAAATCACGATATCAATCGGTTTGAGCATGCCCAAATCGCCGTGAAAGGCTTCGGTCGGGTGCAGGAAAAAGCTCGGCGTGCCGGTGGAAGCGAAAGTCGCCACCATTTTTTTGCCGATTAATCCGGATTTCCCAATACCGGCAATCACCAAGCGCCCTTCGCAATCTAAAATCGCTTCGACCACTTGTGAAAATTCGCCGTCGAGGCGCAAACGTAAGCGGCTGATCGCCTGTTCTTCAATCGTGAGTGTTTCTTGAGCAATGCGAATGTAGTTCATAAAAACCTTATGCGAAGTATGTTATTACCATTACGGGTTATTCTAGAGTAATAATGTAATTTGGCAAGGCTGTTTTAAAAGGCTATCTTAATCGCAAAAATTCGGCTATACTGCGCGCCGAGTTGGTCAGGCAATCGCTGGTTTATTGAAGCTCTCAACCGTTGGTGTGATTTCGGTCACGGAACAACCTAGAGGACAAGTAGACGAGAGGAAAGTCCGGGCTACACAGGGCAGAGTGCCGGATAACGTCCGGGGGGCGTGAGCCTACGACAAGTGCAACAGAGAGTAAACCGCCGATGGCTTTTCAAGCACAGGTAAGGGTGAAAGGGTGCGGTAAGAGCGCACCGGGCGACCGGTAACGGTTCGTTGCAGGGTAAACTCCACTCGTAGCAAGACCAAATAGGAACTCAATGGGTGTGCCCGCTCAGAGTTCGGGTAGGTTGCTTGAGCGTTTGTGCAAATAAACGCCTAGAGGAATGATTGTCCACGACAGAACCCGGCTTATCGACCAACTCGGCTTTTCTCACCGCTTTTTATCTTGCGGGTTCGACCGCACTTTTCTTCTTATTCCTTCTATTTTATTCCTCGGTAAAACGAATCAAGCCCTCTTGTTGCGTGCTGGCAATCAAGCGCCCTTGTTGATCAAAAATTTGTCCGCGCGCCAAGCCGCGTGCGCCGTAGGCGTTATTGCTTTCAACCGCGTGCAGCAGCCAATCATTGAGATCAAACGGGCGGTGAAACCAAATCGCATGGTCAATGGTGGCGACTTTCATACCTTTTTCCAAAAAGCCTTTTTTATGCGGGTGAAGTGCGGTCAGCAAGCAATGGAAATCGGAAAAATACGCCAATAAACATTGATTGATTTTCAAATCGTCCGGCACGCGCCCGTTGGCTTTAAACCACGCATATTGCGCCGCCGGGAATTCGCGCCCCTGAAACGGGTTGTTCAAATATTTGCTGCGCACATCAAACGGGCGTTCGGCGGTGAGTTTGTCTTTAATCTGCGGCGGCAAATATTGTGCCACCGCCCGCACTGCTTCCAGTTCATTGATCAGTTGATCAGGCGGCTCAACGTTCGGCATTGGGCTTTGGTGATCAAAACCGTTTTCCACGCTTTGAAAGGAGGCGGTCACGTGGCAAATCGGTTCGTTATGCTGAATCGCTTTGATTCGAAGTGCGGTAAAACTGCGCCCTTCACGCAACACTTCCACATCGTATAAAATCGGGTGTTGCGCGTCGCCGCTGCGCAAAAAATAGGCATGGCAGGAGTGCAGAATGCGATCCGCCGGCGCCACGTTCATACCGGCGGCGAGGGCTTGGGCTACGACTTGCCCGCCGAACACTTGTCGCAAGCCGAGATCGACGCTTTGACCGCGGAAATAGTGATCATCGATGGTTTCAAGGGTGAGTAAATCAATCAGTTGTTCGAGTACGCTAGACATAAATTCGCCTTATTTTTGAGGAGTTTCTTTTTTGGTTATAACAAAAGCGGCCGTAAAACACAACTGCCATAAAAACAAACAAGTGCGCGAGAAATAAGCGGGCGTGAGGGTTAAACTTGCAAAGTGCGGTCAATTGTAGGACAATGCACCGCACTTGACGGTTCGCCGTCAATCCTATGGATTCCCTCTTGGTTCCTCGCAACGGTGTTTGGTTCACCGGGTCAGGTTCGGAAGAAAGCAGCCCAAGTCAAATTTCCGTGTGCCGAGATCAAGCTGGGAGGGAGTCCACCACGTTTTTCCATTCCTATTTCAGCCAATTAAATTTAATTTTAAAATTTTTTCTGCAACTTGATCTTTAGAGTCAGCCGCCTATAATCAAAGTAACTCTTGTTACTACTTTTTTGTAATCTGGCGATCAAAGATCTACGCGCCGGTTATCGGTGGAGTGCAGTATGAAAAAATTACGCTTTATTTTGCCTATTGCCGCATTAGTCGGCGGCGCCGTCTGGTTTGTCCAACAAGATTCGCAAGTAAGTAACCCGCATATTGCCCATGTCAACGGGCGTTTGGAGTTGGCAAGGATGGACATTGCCAGTCTGTATGCCGGGCGGGTTGAGTCAATTGAAGTCAGCGAAGGGCAAATGGTCGAAAAAAACGCGTTACTTGCCACGTTATCCTCCGCCACCGTTCAAGCTCAGCTCACAGCGGCACAGGCGCAACAAGCGCAGGCGGAACAAGCGGTCAACCGCGCGCAAGCACAAATCGAAGCCCAGCAACAGCAACTGAAAGTGGCGGAGATGGATTTGGCCAACGCGCAAAAAATGCGGCGTGATAATTTGATTTCCCGTTCCGAGTTAGAGAAACGCCAAGCCGAGCACGCAGCGGCAAATGCGGCATTGCAAGCGGTGCAAGCGGCAAAACGCGAAGCCGAAGCCGCCGTGCAACAGGCGAAAGCGCAGGTAGAACAAGCCAGTTCAGTCGATCAGGACATGGCGGTGCGGGCGCCGCAAGCCGGGCGGGTGGAATACAAACTTGCCGAAGTCGGTAACGTGATCCCCGCCGGTGGTAAAGTAGTGAGCTTACTCAATTTAAATGATGTCAGCATGAATCTGTTTTTCCCTACGCCGACGGTGAATAAAATCGCCTTGAATAGCGAAGCACGGATTGTGTTGGACGGCAGTGATTTTGTTTTTCCGGCAACCGTAACCTATATCGCCGCCGACGCCCAGTTTACCCCGAAATATGTCGAAACCCGGGCAGAGCGCGAAAAGTTGGTATTTAAAGTCAAATTACAAATTCCGAAAGAAATTGCCCAACAATATTCCGCCTATTTGCGCGGCGGAATGACCGGTAACGGTTATGTTTTGACGGAAAGCAATGCTCAATGGCCTGAAGCGTTACGGCTTAACTTGCCGCAGTAAAGATTGACGGTGAGCAGGAAGGTGATTATGCCGGCGGATTCTCAAGTCCAAGCAGTTAAACTGGAACAGGTTTCACACCACTATAAAAAATTACAAGCGTTAGATAACGTCTCGTTCAGCTTGCCGCGCGGGAAAACCGTTG
The DNA here is from genome assembly GCF_053570765.1 of Testudinibacter sp. P17/SS/0325. The sequence continues at coordinate 1,684,203 of NZ_CM131635.1, forward strand.
GTTTAATCGGCCCCGACGGCGTTGGCAAGTCGACATTATTATCTTTGATTGCCGGAGTCAAAGTGATTCAACAAGGTTCGGTTCATGTATTGGGTTTGGATCAAGCCGACGCAACGCAACGGCATGAACTCTCGACCAAAGTGGCGTTTATGCCGCAAGGCTTAGGCAAAAACCTTTATCCCACCTTATCAATCGATGAAAATATTGATTTTCACGCGCGCTTGTTCGGTTTGAATCGCCGGCAGCGCAAGCAACGTATCCGACGCTTATTACAGGCAACCGGATTACTGCCGTTTCGCGAACGCGCGGCGGGCAAACTGTCCGGCGGCATGAAACAAAAACTCAGTCTCTGTTGTGCGTTGGTGCACAATCCGCAATTGCTGATTTTAGACGAACCGACCACCGGAGTTGATCCGTTGTCGCGCCGGCAATTTTGGCGTTTGGTCAACGAACTGCGGCAAGAAAATCCCGAGATGACGGTGATTGTGGCGACGGCGTATATCGACGAAGCCGAGCAATTTGAATATCTGTTGGCGATGGACGACGGCAAATTATTGGTTAATAAACCCACGCGCGAGGTGTTGCGGCAAAGCGGCTGCGATACGTTGGAACAAGCCTATATCAAACTCCTGCCGCAAGAGAAACAAACGGATTGGAACGATTCCCGAATCCCGCCATTTGAGCCGGAAGCCGATTCGCCGCCGGCGATTGAAGCTCACGCTTTAAGCAAAAAATTCGGCGATTTTACCGCGGTCGATAACGTCAGTTTCAGCATTGCCAAAGGCGAAATTTTCGGCTTTTTAGGCTCTAACGGCTGTGGTAAAAGCACCACCATGAAAATGCTGACCGGCTTGCTTGACGCCACCTCGGGCAGCGCCAAGTTGTTAGGCAAAAGTGTCGATGCCGGCGATATGGCAACCCGCAAACGGGTGGGCTATATGTCGCAATCCTTTTCTTTGTACGAAGAATTAAGCGTGCGCCAAAATTTGGTGCTGCACGCCAAATTGTATCAATTGGAAGGCGCTCAGGGCGAGGACGCCGTGAAACAAGCCTTGAGCCAATTTGAATTGAACCAGGTGGCGGAAAGCAAGCCGACCGCACTTTCCCTCGGGGTGCGGCAACGGTTGCAACTGGCGGCGGCGTGTTTACATCATCCCGAAGTGTTGATTTTGGATGAGCCGACTTCCGGCGTCGATCCGGCGGCGCGCGATATGTTTTGGCAATATTTGTTGAGATTATCGCGCCAAGATCGGATTACCATTTTTGTTTCCACCCATTTTATGAACGAAGCGCAGCGCTGCGATCGGATCTCGTTTATGGATCGCGGCAAAGTGCTGGGCGTCGGCACGCCGGAAGCATTGCAAAAAGAGAAAAACGCGGCAACGTTGGAACAAGCTTTTATCCTGTTTTTGCAGGAGCAAGAGGATAAACAGGCGCCAACAGATACCGAGAACAGGCAAGCGGAAACGGAAAAATCGCCGCACGGCAATGGGAAAAATACGGAATTGCAACTCTCGTTCGGGTTGCGTTATTGGTTCAATATTATTTGGACGTTTGCCATCCGCGAAGGCAAGGAATTGTTGCGCGACCGCATTCGGCTGCTGTTTGCGGTATTCGGTCCGGTGGTGCTGCTGCTCGCGGGCAGTTGGGGGATTTCGTTCGATGTCACCAATCTGAAATTCGCCGTCTGGGATCAAGATAAAAGCTATCATAGCAGGCAATTATTGGAGCAGTTTTCCGCCTCGGATTATTTTGAATTATTGGAACAAGTGCCGGACAGACAGACCCTTTCCGGCTTGCTGAAAGGCGGCAAAGTGCGGTTGGCGCTGGAAATTCCGCCTCATTTCGGGCGCGATTTGTTGCAACGACGCAAACCGCAATTGGCGCTCTATGTTGACGGCTCAATGCCGTTTAGCGGTGAAAATATCGCCGGTTACAGTCAGGGCATTCTGCTGCAATATGTGCAGCAGCTCTATCGTCAGCAAGGGATCGACTTGGAGGGGGCGTACGATCTGGAAGTGCGGTTTATGTATAATCAGGCGTTTAACAGTGTGAACGCGATTTCGCCGGGCTTGATCATGCTGACCTTGATGATGGTGCCGAGCATGATGACCGCACTTGGCGTGGTGCGCGAAAAAGAGATCGGCTCGATCACCAATTTATATGCCTCGCCGGCATCGGTCACACAATATCTATTGGGCAAACAACTGCCGTACGTGCTGTTATCCTTGCTCAGTTATCTGGTGTTGATCGGGTTAACCGTTTTTGTGGTCGGGGTTCCGTTGAAAGGCTCGTTTTGGGCAATGAGCTTGGGCGCCTTGGGTTTGATTCTGGCGTCCACTGCCTTTGGATTGCTGGTTTCCACCTTTGTGCAATCGCAAGTGGCGGCGATTTTCGGCTCGGCGATCATCAGTATGGTGCCGGCGGTCAGTTTTTCCGGTTTCCTCTATCCGATGTCCACCTTAACCGGCGCCGGTTATTGGATCGGGTGGAGTTTTCCGACCAGTTGGTACAACTTGATTAGCCTCGGCGCTTTCACCAAAGGGTTGGGATTCGCCGGCTTTATCCCGTTATACGGCATGTTATTGCTGTTTTTTGTCACTTACCTGACTGCCGCCAGTCTGTTGTTGAAGAAACAGGAGAAATAACATGCAGTGGTTAAAAAATGTGTATTATTTGTCGATGAAAGAACTGCGCAGCCTGTTTAGCGACGTCACCCTAATCGGGCTGGTGGTGATCATGTTCACCTTCACCATTTATTCGATCGGCAAAAGCGTCACCACCGAGGTGAAAAACGCCTCGGTCGCGGTGTTCGATCAAGACCATTCGACACTTTCTTATCAATTACGCGATGTGATTTTGCCGCCTTATTTCAAACAGGTGGTGGAAATCGATGACGATCGGATCGATTCGAGCATGGATAACGGCGAGTATATCTTTGTTCTCACTATTCCGCCGAATTTTGCCGTCGATTTGTTGGCAGGCAAACAACCGCAACTGCAATTGCTGGTCGATGCGACCGCGATGACGCAAGCAGGCGTCGGCGCGAATTATTTGAATCAAATTATCAGCCGTCAAATCAATCAATTTTTAGGCTTGCCCGACAGTGCGCAATTGTTGCCGTTTGAACCGGTGGTGAATGTGCTGTTTAACAGCAATTTATTGACCGAATGGTTTATGCCGACCACCCAGATCACCGGCAACTCCAGTTTGTTGGCGCTGATTTTGGTCGGCGCGGCGGTGATCCGCGAGCGCGAACACGGCACGATTGAACATTTATTGGTGATGCCGGTGTCCGCCAGTGAAATCGCCTTTTCCAAAATTTTAGCCAATAGCTTGGTGATTTTAGTGGCGGCGATGTTGTCGCTCTATTTTGTGGTGCATAAAATCATCGGCGCCCCGATTAACGGCTCGCTGTGGTTGTTTGCCTTCAGTGAAGCGGTTTATCTGTTTTCGGTGGCGGGCTTGGGGCTGTTTTTGGCGACGCAAGCGCCGACCATGCCGCAATTCAGCCTGCTGTGCATTCCGGTGTATATCGTGTTGTATCTGCTTTCCGGCGGTACTTCGCCGTTTGAGAGCATGCCGCCGTTGGTGCAGGACATCATGTCGTTTTCGCCGCTGACCCAATTTGTGGCGATCAGCCAGGACGTGCTGTTTCGCGGCGCCGGTTGGGAAACGATTTGGCACCGCTTGGTGATAATGGCGATTATGGGCGCCGGCTTTGTGACGCTGGCAATCGTGCGTTTCCGTTCGATGTTGGCACGGCAGAATTAATCGCTTGGCGAGAAAAGAATAAGGATCAGCTTATGCAAAAGCATTATTGGGTGTTAACCGCACTTTCGTTGTATCTAACCGCCTGCAGCAATACGCAGGTGGCGTTGGATTCCAACATTGAGTTGCCGTCGCAGTATCAACAGACCGCCGCGGCGCAAGGCAGCCAACAAATCAGCCGTTGGTGGCGGCAGTGGCGTGATCCGCAATTGACGGCATTGATTGAACGCGGATTGCAACAAAATTTCGATTTGGCGATCGCACAAAGCCGCTTGCAGGAAGCACGGGCGATCTCTGCGCTGGCGGGCGCCGAGTTAGCGCCGAAAGTGGGCGCCAGCGGCAGTTTGGGCGGGCAGCGCATGCAACTGGATAATAATCTGCCGCCAGCAGTACGCCAAGTGACGGGCAATGATGATTTCTCCGCCAAAGGGCATGCGATTTTGGGTGGCGTGGCAGCCTCTTGGGAACCGGATATTTTCGGGCAAAAACGCAGTGACGTCGATGCCGCCAAATATGCCGAATTGGGCGCGCAAGAGCGGGTTTACGGTACGCAAATGCTGGTTGCCAGTGACATTGCCGATGACTATTTGCGTGCCCAAAGTGTGTTGCAACAACAGCAGATTCTCAACCGCACTTTACATACCTTGCAGCAATTGCAACGTTATATTCAGGGGCGTTTCGAGGCGGGGCAAGTCAATGCTTATGAATTAAATGAAATCGCGGCGAAAATCGACGCGCTGCAAGCGCAACAAACCGGTTTGCAAGCACAGTTTGACGCTTATCAGCGCAGTATTGCCGTGCTGAGCGGGCAAGTGCCGCAAGGCTTTAAACTGAATATCAAGCAAATGCGGCAAGCCAATCTGTTGCAACGCTTGCCGCAACCGCCGCAGGGACAACAGCCGGGCAGTTTATTGACACAACGCCCGGATATCCGCGCCAATGCCGCCGCGGTACAGGCGTATGCCGCCAAATTAGCCAGCGCCAAAGCCGATTTGTTGCCGCGCTTTGATATTCAATTTTTATGGCAAACCGGGCGGATCGAGCTGGACGGCGATTTGCCGGCACTGAAAGGTTGGGGCGGTTTGGGCAGTATCGGCGTGCAGCTGCCGATTTTCACCGCGGGGCGGATCGACGCCAATATTCAGGCGGCGGACGCGCGCTTGCAAACCGCACTTTTGCAATATGATCAGTCGTTGTTACAGGCGTTAGCCGAAGTGGACAGCAGTTATCAGGCGCAATTTGCCTTAACCAACCAGATTCGCTGGTTAAACCACGCACAGCAAAAAGCCGCACGGCAAGCACAGGATTCGGAGAAATTGTTCCGTTACGGCGATAAAACGCTGGATGTTGCTTTGCGGGCGCGTTTGGACGCATTGGATTATCAGCAAAATCTGCTGAAAGTGCGGTTAGCCGCCGGACAAAATTTGCTGAATTTGTACAAAGCGATTGGCGGCGGCTGGCAAGCCGAGCCGTCGTCGCAGGAAAAACTATCGCAATAATAGATAAAAAATCGGGGCTGAATCAAAATAACCTTCGATTCGGTTTGCTCAATCTATAACAATTTATTAAAATGCCAGTCTCTTTTCGTCGTCCTGATCATTGTTATTATGACGACGATTTTCTTTTATAGATAAAGGATTTATAAAAAAACCTACCCGAAATGGGTAGGCTGTTTCCGTTATGGCAATTTTGGCACTTGGTATCAACCACAAAACCGCACCGGTCGAGCTGCGCGAAAAAGTCGCTTTCAGTGATGAAAAGCGGCTGTCGGCGTTGCGGCAGATTCGGCAGACGGATTTGGCGGAAAGTGCGGTGGTGTTGTCCACTTGCAACCGTACCGAGTTATATCTGCATAACCGCCACATCTCGCCGCAAGAAGAGAGCGCGCAAAATCAGCAATGGCTGGAGCGGATTATCCAATGGTTTGTGCAGTTTCACGGGCTGAGTGCGGATCAAGTGCGTGATAATCTCTATCTGGCGCAAAATTCGGCGGCGACCCGCCATTTAATGCGGGTGGCGTGCGGCTTGGATTCGTTGATTTTGGGCGAACCGCAAATTTTGGGGCAGGTGAAGCAAGCCTACCAAGCCAGCGAAAGCGTCTATCGGCAAAACCTCAGCGGCGAGTTTTCGCGTCTGTTCCAAAAAACCTTTGCCACCGCCAAACGGGTGCGCAGCGAAACCGACATCGGCGGAAGTGCGGTTTCGGTGGCGTATGCGGCGACCAGCCTGGCAAAACAGATTTTCGACTCGTTGCAACCGCTGACGATTTTACTGGTCGGGGCAGGGGAAACCATTGAACTGGTCAGCCGCTATTTGTTCCAACAAGGGGCGGAGAAAATTATTATCGCCAACCGCACGTTGAAGCGTGCGCAAGCGTTGAGCGAACGGGTCGGTGCAATGCAATTGCTGCCGCTGGATCAGTTGCAACAGGGGCTTAACCGCGCCGATATCGTGATCACCTCGACCGCCAGCGATCAACCGCTGATCACGGCGGAAATGGTGAAACAGGCGCAAAAACAGCGCAAGTACCGCTCGATGTTGATTATTGATATTGCCGTGCCGCGCGATGTGGAAGAACAGGTCACGGAGGTTGACGCGGTCTATCATTACAGCGTGGACGACTTGCAACACATTATTCAGCATAATCTGGCACAGCGGCAAAAAGCCTCCGAACAGGCGGAGCAGATTATTCAACAGGAGAGCCAAGATTTTTTCCATTGGCTGAAACTGCACCAATCCTCGAATTTGATCCGTAAATATCGCGATCAAGCGGAAGAAACGCGGCAAGCCTTGCTAAGCAAAGCCCTGAGTGCACTTCAACAGGGGCAAGATCAAGAAAAAGTGTTACAGGAGTTGAGTTACAAACTCACCAACCGTTTGTTGCATGCGCCGACCCAAGCGATTCAAGGCTTGGTGAAATCCGGCGACAGTGAGGGTTTACAACACTTTTCAACCGCACTTGGCATTGTCGATGTCGGCACCGAACACGAAAACTAGTGAATCGAATTGCCCGATTGGCTGATTTTGATCAGCATTTCTCTTAAATTTCAGCTAAAATAGCTAGGATTTATCTGTTTCATACTTAAGGAATCCAATGAAACCGTCAATTATTACCAAATTGGAAAATTTACAAGAGCGTTACGAAGAACTGCAAGCCCTGTTGGGCGATCCGGGCGTGATTAACGATCAAGACAAATTCCGCGCCTATTCCAAAGAGTATGCGCAGCTGGAAGATGTGGTGCAGTGTTTCAGCCGCTGGAACAAATTGCAAAGCAACTTGGAAGAAGCGCAAATGCTGCTGGACGATCCGAGTATGCGCGAAATGGCGATGGAAGAGATCGACGAATCGCGGGCCGAAATCGAGCAGGTGGAACAACAGCTGCAAGTGTTGCTGTTGCCGAAAGATCCGAATGACGAATACAACTGCTTTCTGGAAATCCGCGCCGGCACCGGTGGCGACGAAGCGGGCATTTTCAGCGGTGATCTGTTCCGTATGTACAGCCGTTATGCCGAGCTTAAACGTTGGCGGGTGGAAGTGATGAGTGCCAACGAAAGCGAGCAGGGCGGCTATAAAGAGATTATCATGAAAGTCAGCGGCGACGGCGTGTACGGACAGCTCAAATTCGAATCCGGCGGACATCGGGTGCAGCGCGTGCCGAAAACCGAATCGCAAGGGCGGATTCACACTTCCGCTTGCACCGTCGCGGTAATGCCGGAACTGCCGGAATCGGAATTGCCGGAGATCAATCCGTCCGATCTGAAAATTGATACCTACCGCTCTTCCGGTGCGGGCGGACAGCACGTTAATACCACCGACTCGGCGGTGCGGATCACGCACTTGCCGACCGGAATCGTGGTCGAGTGTCAGGACGAGCGTTCGCAACATAAAAACAAAGCCAAAGCGATGTCGGTGTTGGCGGCGCGGATTGTCAAAGCGGAAGAAGAACGCCGCGCAGCGGAAGTCTCCAGCACCCGCCGTGATTTGCTCGGCAGCGGTGATCGCTCCGATAAGATCCGTACTTACAACTATCCGCAAGGGCGGGTTACCGATCACCGTATCAATCTGACGTTATATCGCTTGGACGAAGTGATGAACGGCAAAATGGAAGAGCTGATCCAGCCGATTATCACCGAATACCAAGCCGATCAGCTGGCGGCGTTGTCGGAAGGGAATTAGAATCCCTTTTTTCAACAGCAAAATAAATCTCGGGTGGGGCTTGCCCCGCCTCAAATTCCTTGCTTGAAATAGCGAGCAAACAATGACCTATCAACAATGGCTTGAATTTGCACAAGCACAACTTCATCACAGCGAGAGCGCTAAACTCGATGCACAACTGTTATTGCAACAGGTAACCCAACGCAGCCGCGCCTCGATTATGGCATTCGGCGAAAGCGAATTAAATCACGGGCAACGGCAACGCCTGACCGCACTTTTACAGCGCCGGCTCAACGGTGAACCGATGGCTTATATTCTGGGTGAAAAAGAGTTCTGGTCGCTGTCGTTAAAGGTTTCCCCGCACACTTTAATCCCGCGCCCCGACACCGAAGTGTTGGTCGAAAAAGCCCGTAGCCTGATTGCAGCGGATTTGGCGCAAAGTGCGGTCAAACCGTATCGTATTTTGGATTTAGGCACTGGTTCAGGCGCCATTGCGTTGGCGTTGGCGCAGGAATTTGCGGACGCGGTGCAGGTGGTCGGCGTGGATAAAATAGCGCAGGCGGTGGCATTGGCGCAGGAAAATCAGTTTAAAAATCAGATTCGCAATGTTACTTTTTTGCAAAGCGACTGGTTCAGTAAACTTGATCAAAATTGTGTATTCGATATGATTGTCAGTAATCCGCCTTATATTGACGAACAAGATGAACATCTTTTTCACGGCGATGTACGTTTTGAGCCATTGTCGGCATTGGTCGCCGAAGAACAAGGCTATGCGGATTTACGCTATATTATCGAGCATGCCTTGCAGTATTTAAAACCAAGCGGCTGGTTATTATTGGAGCATGGTTGGCAGCAAGGGCAAAAAGTGCGATCTTTATTCCAAAAATATCACTGGCAAGCTATTGAGACGATTAAAGATTACGGTAATAATGAGCGGGTGACATTGGCACGTTTTCCTAACTAATATTAAGAGATTGATAAGATGAAAATAGAATTTTATCCATTGAGCGAGCAACAACGGCAATCACAACAAGCATTAATGACTTATTTGCTTGAAGTCTATGAAATCACCCAAGCCGAACCGCAGGTGCGGCATGTATCGGCGCAATTGGACGCGTTGGCAGAAAAAGCACGGACGGCAATTGATCAAACACAAGATTTGCAGGCGCAAATTCAGCAATTAATGCAATTGGTCTATCAGGATTGGGCATTTGTTTGCGATGAAGATCCTTATCATTTCCCGGCGGATTGTTTATTGATTGATAAGTTGCTTGAGAAAAAATTAGGTGCGGATCTCAGCCTCGGCGCATTGGTTTTGTTCTTGGCAGAACGCCTGAATTTACCGCTCTTTCCGGTGAATTTTTCGACACAGCTGTTATTGCGCGCCGACATTGAGGGGAAAATGCTGTTGATTAATCCTGTCGACGGGCAAACCGTGCAGCAAGAAGTACTGAATCAGTGGATTGCCGACTATATCGGGTTTTATAAATTGCCGGAAATCTACGATATATCCCCGGCGGATGACAAAGCGCTGGAAACGCTGAAAGCACACTTGGCGCAACATCTTAAAAACGGTCTGATCCGTGAAGAGCGGACGGATGAAGCACTGCGTTATATCAATGAGCGCTTAAAATTGAATCCGAAAAACCCGTATGAAATCCGTGATCGCGGTTTGGTAATGGCAACTTTAGGCTGTACCAAAGAGGCCGTGGCGGATTTTAGATTTTTTGTACAACGCTGTCCGACAGATCCGATGGCCGATTTATTACGCGATCAAATTATGGGCGGGCTGGACGTCAACTATTCGGTTCATTAACCGATTAATCAAAGTGCGGTTGTGATTGGCTTAAGGGGTTGATCACAACCTTTTATTCTTATTTCAACTTAACTAAGCGAGCGACCTATGTTAAAAATTGTGCATTTAGACAGCAGTTCTTTACCGAAACACATTCCGATTCCCCGTCCGGCTATTGAACATGAATGGATCGCTTATGCCGCGACCGATCCGGAACAGACCCTTGGGCGTTTACAAGGCGCCGATGTTGCCGTGACCAACAAGGTGCTGATTACCAAAGAATTAATGCAACAGCTGCCGAATTTAAAATTGGTTGCCGTCACCGCCACCGGCACCAATAACGTCGATTTGGAAGCCGCCAAAGAGTTGGGGATCACGGTTAAAAATGTTGCCGGGTATTCGTCGGTGTGCGTGCCGGAACACGTATTAGGTATGATTTTTGCCTTGAAACACAGTTTAATGGGTTGGTATCGCGATCAACTGACTGATCGTTGGGTGGAAAACAAACAGTTCTGCTATTTTGATTATCCGCTCACCGACGTGCGCAATTCGGTGATTGGCATTTTCGGCAAAGGCAATCTCGGCAGCGAGGTCGGACATTTGGCAAGTGCGGTCGGCATGAAAGTGTTATATGCCGAACACAAAGACGCCGCCACCTGCCGCGACGGTTATACGCCGTTTAATGAAGTCTTGGCGCAAGCGGATTTCGTGACGTTGCATTGCCCGCTCACCCCTACCACACAAAATTTAATCAACGCGGAAACCTTGGCATTAATGAAAAAAGGCGCGTTTTTAATCAACACCGGACGTGGACCATTGGTTGATGAAAACGCCTTGGTTGCGGCATTAAAGAACGGTCAGCTCGGTGGCGCGGCGATTGACGTGATGATCAAAGAGCCGCCGGAAAAAGGCAATGTGGTGATGGAAGCGGCAAAAGTGTTGCCGAATCTGCTGGTGACACCGCATATCGCCTGGGCGGCGGATTCGGCGGTGGAAATTTTAGTCGGCAAAGTGCGTGATAATATTGAGCAGTTCGCCGCGAGTTTAAAATAAGTGGGAGCCAAATTGAGTTCTGTACCGCTGTTTATCGCATGGCGTTATTGGCGATCCAAAAGTGCGGATCGTTTCGGACGCGTGGTGACCTGGCTTGGCAGTATCGGCATTGTGCTGGGCGTGATGGCGTTGGTGATTGTGCTGTCGGTGATGAACGGTTTGCAACAGCAACAAAAAGAAAATGTACTCAGCACCTTGCCGCATGCGGTGATTCAACCGTTAGCGGGCAATTTGGCGGCGGATTTTAACTTGGATCCATTGCCGCCATTTGTGCAAAGTGCGGTCGGGATCAACAACAGCGATGTGATTTTGCAAAGTGCTACGGGACTTGGCGCCGCGCGGATTATCGGCGTGTCCGATGTGGCAGACGATCCGATTTTAACATGGGACGAATTGGATTTGACGCAACTACTGGCGCCGAGTGATTACCATATTTTGCTTGGCACAACGTTGGCAAACGAGCTCAAACTGAAGGTCGGCGACAAAGTGCGGGTGATGTTGGCGGCGAACAGCCAATATACCCCGTTCGGGCGCGTGCCGGTGCAGCGCTTGTTTACCGTTTCCGCCATTCTGAACGGCGGCATGAACAGCGATCAACGCCAAGTGTATGCCAATATTCAAGATGTCGGGCGTTTGCTGCGTATTCCGCCGGAGGAAGTGCAAGGTATTCGCTTGTTCCTCGACGATCCGTTTAAAATTACCGAACTCCAAGATTATTTCCCGCCAAACGAGTGGAAAATCGCTGATTGGCGCGAACAGAAAGGCGAATTTTTCCAAGCGGTGGCGATGGAAAAAAACATGATGGGCTTGCTGATCGGGCTGATTATCGTGGTGGCGATTGCCAATATCGTCACTTCCTTGAGCTTGATGGTGCTGGATAAACAGGGCGAAATTGCGATTTTGCAAACCCAAGGCATGAAAAAACGGCAGGTAATGCAGATTTTTATTTTTCAGGGCTTATTGGTCGGGCTGATCGGCACGTTGCTCGGTTGCGGCTTGGGCGTAGTGGTGGCGCAATATATCAATCGGATTATCAGCGCACTCAGTCAAAGTGCGGTTGCTTTGCCGGTGCTGTTCGACGGGGCGCAACTGGCGCTGATTGTGCTTGTCACTTTAAGTTTAACCTTATTATCCACCCTTTATCCGGCTTATCGTGCAGCCAAAATCGAGCCTGCCGACGCACTACGTTACGAATAATGCTACCAATAATTGAGAACGATTATGAACCAGATCCTGCCACAAACAATGAATAAAACCGCACTTTTGGCGTGCCGTAATCTGTGCAAATCCTATCAAGAGGGCGACAACCGAACCGAGGTGTTGAAACGGGTCAGCTTTGCCATGCAGCCGAGCGAACTGGTGGCGATTGTCGGCAGTTCGGGATCGGGAAAAAGCACCTTGCTGCATGTGTTGGGCGGTTTGGATCGCGCCGATAGCGGCGAGGTGGTGCTGAACGGTGAAAATGTGTTTGCGCTGTCCGCCGATAAATTGGCGGAATTGCGCAACCGTTATTTGGGCTTTGTTTATCAATTTCATCATCTGATGGCGGATTTTACCGCACTTGAGAATGTGATGATGCCGTTGCTGATTGGGAGACAAAATAAAAGCGAAGCCGGAGATCGTGCCGAACAGATGTTAAGTGCGGTCGGGCTGTCGCACCGCACTTCGCACCGCCCGTCGGCATTGTCCGGCGGCGAACGGCAACGGGTGGCGATTGCGCGCGCCTTGGTCAATCGTCCGGCGCTGGTGCTTGCCGACGAACCGACCGGCAATTTGGATCGCAAAACCACAGAAAGTATTTTTGAGCTGATTCAACAACTGAATCAAGAACAGCAGATCGGTTTTTTGTTGGTCACCCATGATATGAATCTTGCCAACAAGCTGTCGCGCCGCATGGTGATGCAAGACGGCGTATTGCGCGCGGATCAGTAAAAAGGGAGTGAATAAAATGAATACGCCCTTTTTTATCGCCTGGCGTTATCAACGCGGCAAACAGAATAACCGCTTGGTCAGCCTGATTTCGGCATTTTCCACCCTTGGCATTGCGCTTGGGGTGGCGGTGCTGATTATCGGTTTAAGCGCAATGAACGGCTTCGAACGTGAACTGCGCCAGCGTGTGTTGGCGGTGGTGCCGAATATTGAAATTAATGCCTATCAAAGCGCGAACCAAGCGAGCGAAATTCACGATTGGCAAAACTTGGCGCAACGTTTGGCTTCGCAGCCGATAGTGAAAGGCATTGCGCCCTATGTCAGTTTCACTGCGTTGATCGAAAACGGCAACCGTTTGAAAGTGGCGCAATTGCGTGGAGTGGAGAAAAATCTGCAAGATCAGGTCAGCGCAATGGGGCAGTTTGTGCAGGATAACCGTTGGGCGGATTTCGGCGCGCAATCGGGCTTGATTCTCGGTGCAGCCATTGCGCGCGAATTGGATGTGCAGGTCGGCGATAGCGTGTCGCTGCTGTTGTCACAGGCGAGCGATAATATGGCGAGCAGTCAGCCGAGGCGCTTTCGTTTGCCGGTCAGCGGCATTTTGCGTTTAGACGGACAACTGGATCACAGTTTTGCTTTGCTGCCGATTGCCACCGCGCGTGAATATTTAGGCATGACCACACGGCAAGCGACGGGCATTGAAATCGCGTTGCGCGATCCGTTTCAGGTCAATCAAATCGATTACAGCAGCCTGCATGATTATCCGCAGCAACTGACCGCCACCAGCTGGCTCGGTAAATTCGGCTATATGTACCGCGATATTCAGATGATCCGTAGCGTGATGTATATCGCCATGGTGCTGGTGATCGGGGTGGCGTGTTTTAATATTGTTTCCACCTTGATTATGGCGGTGAAAGACAAGCAGGGCGATATTGCGATTATGCGCACCTTGGGCGCGAATAACGGCTTTATCCGCGGTATTTTCATCAGCTACGGTTTATTGTCGGGTATGAAAGGCTGCTTAATCGGGATTATGCTCGGGGTGCTGTTGGCGTTAAATTTAACCGGGATAATTAAAGGTATTGAAGCCTTGCTGCACACTCAAATCTTATCCGACGGCATTTATTTTGTTGATTTCCTGCCGAGTGAGTTGCACTGGAACGATGTCGGTTTAGTGCTGCTTTCCGCGTTGCTGCTGAGTTTGATCGCCAGTCTTTATCCGGCAGCAAGGGCGGCAAAATTACAACCGGCGGCGGTGTTGAGCAGTTATTGATTTGTATTGATGAACTAGTTTACTAGTGCAAAGATAAATGTTAGACTTACAACCTGATTTTCACTTTATTGATAAATTAGCGAAGTAGGATAGGGGCGGATTATATATCCGCCCGTTTACGAAGTGCGGTATTTGTAGTTAATTGATTGTGGGTAGGTGCAAAGTGCGGTTCGGGCGGATATATAATCCGCCCCTACAATCAGAATTTAAAATATTACCAAATTAATCAATATATTAATGACTATTTTATTGTTTACAACTAGGGACGAACACGATGTATAAGAACGACGATTTACGCATTGCCAATATCCAGCAATTACTGCCGCCGGTAGCGTTATTGGAAAAATATCCGGCCAGTGATGTGGCGGTGCAAACCGTTGAATCCACCCGCCAAAAAGCCCATGAGATTATCCATGGTAATGATGATCGTTTGTTGGTGATCATCGGACCTTGCTCCATTCACGATCCGCAAGCGGCATTGGAATATGCTGAAAAAATCAAACAAATGCGTGCCGAATTAAGCGGCGAACTGGAAATTATCATGCGCGTTTATTTTGAAAAACCGCGCACCACCGTTGGTTGGAAAGGTTTAATCAATGATCCGTATTTGGATGACAGTTACCAGCTCAATGACGGTTTACGCATTGCGCGCAAAGTTTTATCGGATATTAACGATTTAGGCGTGCCGGCAGCCGGTGAATTTTTGGATATGATCACGCCGCAATATGTGGCGGATTTTATGAGTTGGGGCGCCATCGGCGCGCGCACCACCGAATCGCAAGTGCACCGGGAGCTGGCTTCCGGCTTGTCTTGCGGCGTGGGTTTTAAAAATGCGACCAACGGCAGCGTACGGGTGGCACTTGACGCAATCGGTGCCGCCGAAGCGCCGCATAATTTTTTGTCGGTGACGAAATTCGGGCATTCGGCGATTGTCACCACCAAAGGCAACAACGATTGCCACATCATTTTGCGCGGTGGCGATAACAATACTAATTTTGATGCGCAATCGGTGGCGGACGTGTGCCAAGCCTTAGCCAAAGCCGGCAAAAAAGCGCACGTGATGGTCGATTTCAGCCATGCCAACAGCCATAAAAAATTCAAAGAACAGCTTGATGTCTCTGCCGATGTTTGCAGCCAAATTGCCAACGGTTCGAAGCAAATTTTCGGTGTGATGATCGAAAGTCATTTGGTGGAAGGTCGCCAAGATTTAACGGACGGCAAAGCGCTGGTTTACGGACAAAGTATCACCGACGGCTGCATAGGTTGGGCAGACAGCGAACAGCTTTTACGCAACTTGGCAAGTGCGGTCAAAGCACGCCGCGCAACAAAATAATCACTGTAATAACATCGTGATAAAATAATGTGATCCACTTCAAAAGAGCGGTTGATTGATGAGATTTAACCGCTCTTTTTGTATAAAATAAAAAATGAACCATCATTCATGACAGTAGTCAAAAGTAGTGCGGAATTTAAAATAAAGAAAATACACTAGCAAATTCGTAGGAGACGCTATGCAAGTCAGAGTATTTCAACGCTACAATCCTTTTCAAATCGCCCGTTATGTCAAAATTCTCTTTTCCGGTACTTTTTTTATCAGTGGTGTCGGACTGTTCGAATTTGAACAAGGCAAAATTGTGTTACCCAAAGTGAAAAATCTTAAAAAATTCAGTGTGATGTCGGAAATAAACCGACATATAAAACACTTGCAACAGGAAGCTTTGGCAACATAGTTTGTACTTGAATTCAGAAACCCGTTAGCTTAACCGTTAGCGGGTTTTTTCTTGCCTTAACAACCAATTATCGTTATAACTATAACAATTTTTTTACAATATAGGGGGATTTATGCCATTGAGCTCAACTGCACTATGCCGTGTGCGCGCAATCACCGCGTTTACCAGCCTGTCAGCCGATTCAAATACATGGCAGACCGCACTTGCCGCAGCGAAAAAACAGTGTGACAGCTTGGCGCACGCATTACAACGGCACGGTTATCAAGTGCAGTCAATTCGGATTGTGACCAACCCGTTCGCCGAGTATTTGAATCTCAGCAGCTTACAAACGGCAAAACAAGGTTTGGCGGCGATTAAGGCAATTTTACTACCGTTAAATCAAGGCTCGGATCGGCGAATTCGTTTTGCGATCGGCGAGGCGAAAACCCAAGCGGAAATTGAACTGTTGCCGGAACTCATCAAGGATTACGGTGATTTATGTAACGCCTGTGTCAATATTGCCGCCGATGAATTCGGCTTTTTGGATAACCGACAGATTAGCCAGTGTGCGGCGGCAGTACAAAAAATTGCCGCGATCACGCCACGCGGCGAGGGCAATTTCAATTTCACCGTCAATTTCAACTGCCAACCGTTGATTCCCTATTTTCCGGCAAGTTATCATCGCAGCGAATTGGGCAACTGTTTTGTGATCGGTTTGGAAACACCGGATTTATTGGCGGCGGTATTAGAGGGCATTCAATCCGTTAGAAAACAACAATCTCATGCTGCGTTTTTGCAATTGGCTTACCGCACTTTACGTGGTGCTTTGCAATACCATATTGATCAGGTGAATGAATGTATCGCGCAAGCCGAGATAGACAGCGGTTGGCGTTTTGCCGGTATGGATACCTCCGCTGCGCCGTCGAAAAACTGTCATTCGATGGTGGATATTTATCGGTTATTGGGCGTGCCGTATTTTGGTGCGGCAGGTACGGTGGAGGCTTCGGCATTGCTGACGCGGGTGTTTAAAACCTTGGATAACGTCGACGCGGTCGGGTTTTCCGGTTTAATGCTGGCGGTCACCGAAGACCAAGGCTTGGCGGAAGCCACTCGCCAACAACAATTTGATATCCGCGCCTTGCTGACCTATAGCAGCGTGTGCGGAATCGGCTTGGATACCGTGCCGATTGAGGGCGATACCCCGCTGGAAAAAATCACCGCGATTATGCGTGATACCGGCACTATGGCGTTTCGCTTAAACAAACCGCTCACCGTGCGCTTATTCCCGGTGCCGAATTTATCGGCGGGGCAACATACCCGATTTGAGAGTGAGGATTTGTGTAATTGTGCGGTGTTGGCTGTGCCGTGATTGATAAAAGCGGGTTAACGCCTTATAGTAATCGACTTTAGCCCGCTTTTTTGAAATGAATAAAAATTCTCCTTTATGCCGTGTTGCCTATTCTTTATTTAATAAGAATAAACCTTGATTGGAGAACGAAATATAGCTTTGTGTGAGTTCGGCATTAAAATACTCCGGACGGCAATTGACTAGTAATTCTTGTCCATGCCAATGTGCAATAATTTCCCAGTGATTGCCCATATACACCGCACTTTTAATCGTGCATTGCTGTGCCGGTGTACCTGTTTGATTAAAAGTAATAGCTTCAGGACGAACTCCCAGCAGGCAATCTTCGCCGACGATATTAAATTGCGCAACGTTGTTTAAACTAAATTCATAGCCATATACATTAATCTTATTTTGCTGTAATTTTGCAGGGAAAATACTGGATTCCCCCATGAAATTTGCTAAAAATAACGAATTAGGTTGCTGATAAAGCGTTTTGGCGGAGGCTTTTTGCATAATTTTGCCTTTATTCATCACAATTACTTCATCAGACACTGCAAAGGCTTCTGTTTGATCGTGAGTAACATATAAAGAGGTGATACCTAATCGTTGTTGTAATTCTCGTATCTTTTCTCGCATTGAGCGGCGTAAATTAGCATCCAAATTACTAAGCGGTTCATCAAATAACAACACTTTAGGTTTTAAGATCAAAGCACGGGCAAGCGCCACACGTTGTTGTTGTCCGCCAGAAATTTGATCCACAAAGCGCTGCTCAAAACCGGCCAAATCGACTAGTTCCAACGCTTCTTGCACTCGTTGTTCGCGCTCGGGCTTGCTCACGCCTTGCATTTTTAAGCCATAGCCTACATTGTCGCCAATGCTCATATGGGGAAAAAGAGCATAGGATTGAAAAACAATACAAATATCACGATTCTGAATGGCGGATTTGGTGACATCTTCCCCATCAATAAAGATTTGCCCTGATGTGGGGTTTTCTAAGCCCGCCACTAATCGTAACACCGTCGTTTTACCACAACCCGAAGGACCGAGAAGTGTCACCATGGTGCCGCGTTTAATAATAAGATCGAGATTATCAATGACCACTGATTTAGCAAAAGATTTAGTGATATTTTTTAAAACTAAGAAATTTTCATGTTGATTCATAATGGATAAATCCTAATTCATTGTTTTGGCTTTAGAGCGTGAGATACGTGTATCACCCACTAACCAATCAAAAAGTAATATAATGCTCATCATCACTATAATTAAAATAGAGCCGTAAGCAATGGCAATACCATATTCGCCATCCTCTACACGGTTCAGAATATAGGATGTCGCCACCCGTGTATCTGCAGTTACTAAAAAGACTATTGCGCTTACCGTTGTCATGGCGCGTACAAAACTTGTCACTAATGCAGAAATCAATGCCGGTTTTAGCAGTGGCAGAACAACGAAAATAATTGTTTTAAAGGTACTGCCTTTCAATGAAAGTGAGGCTTCATCGAGTGATTTATCAAGCTGTCCAAGCCCCGCAATTGCCGCACGCATGCCAACCGGCATATTACGCATTACCATTGAAAGAATGATAATAAGACCGGTACCTGTAATATAAATAGGGGCATTATTAAATGCTAAAATATAGGACACGCCAGCAACGGTTCCTGGTACGGCGAAACATAGCAAGGTTAAAAATTCCAGTGTCTTTTTACCTTTAAAATCACGACGTACTGTGATATAGGCAATAAGCAAGCCGAAAAATGCCGTAATCGGAGCGGCGGCAGCGGCAAACAATACGGTTTGAATCAGTGACGGCCAAGCTCCGTCATCTAAGCCTTGTCCAAACAACACCGCATAATTTCTCAAAGTTAATGTGTGATCCACCCCCCAGTTTACGGTAAAGCTCCCATAGAAAATGCTGCCGTATAAAACGATGTTAAAGATCACCCAAAAAGCCAAAATAAATGTAATGCCATGTTTCATTGCATTCGGTAAATCTTGCACATCACCCCGATAAGATTTACCCGAGACGGTGACATAAGAGCGGTTACCAATCCAAAGATATTGGATCACAAAAATGGATAATGAAAAGATCAACAATAATGTCCCTAAAGTACTTGCGGAAGCATAGTCAAGTTGAGAGCCCGCAATATAAAAATAGATTTGCGATGAGATCACATCAAAGCTGCCGCCAAGCACCAGTGGCGTACTAAAATCCGCTAACGATTGAATTGCCACGACCAAGAAAGCGTTGGCTAATGCCGGTTTCAATAATGGAAAAATAATACCGAAAAATGTTTGATAACGATTAGCCCTCAATGTATAAGAGGCTTCTTCGATAGATGGATGAATAGATTTCAGGGCGCCTTCCAAAATCATAAATGACATTGGGGTTAATGCTAAAGTATGGGCAATCACGATACCGGTAAAGCCGTATAACCAATTACTGCTGAAATTTAGATATTCGACTAAAAATTTAGTGACATAACCTGAGCGGCCAAGCATTAGCGTAACGCCAAGACCAACCACAAAAGGCGGCGTGACAATGGGTAAAATAGAAAATATTTTTCCGATAAATGCACTGCGTTTCGCAATGCGCGTTGTATAAAGGGCAAACAATAAACCGAATAAGGTTGCAAGCACACCGACAGTTGCAGCAACACTCAAAGAGTTCATAATGATACGCAGTACATAAGGCTGTCGAATAATTTTCAATGCTTGTGTCGGGAGAAATTCCGAGCCGTTATAAAACATTGAAATAAAAATAGCCATCGTCGGATAGACAATAAAGAAAAAAATCAATAAAACGATACTAATTAATGACGCAATCACGAATTTATCGCTTTGCATTATTTTCATCTTAGCTAACGCATTGGTGGCGAATGCAATTAACGCAATAACTAAAACAAAAATTGAATAACCAAGGCTGATTTTTTCAATGGCGGCAGAAATAAAAACAAATAGAAAAATCCCTACCACAGTAGAAAATTCAAAAATACCTTGCAGATATTCATTTTTTCTAGAAAAAATCTGAGAAATCAGTGGAATAAGTAATAATATACTAAACCAAACCCAACTTAAATTGGGCGTAGACCACCCCATGGCACTGAATATTTCATCTGAAGTGGACTCCATAATTCCATAATCTAGTGCCATGGTAGGGAGTAAAATAAAGCCTAACATAGCCAATGCAACCCAAAACATATTCGAATTGAATATTTGTTGCTTTTTCATAAAACCTCCAAGATAGTTGCGGCATGTTAAGCCTCCGAATATTGCAGTGGTTGGTAGTAAGCAATATTTTAAAACATCTTCCTAGCTATAATAATCTCACTCTACTTCGCCAATTTAACTTCTTCGACCCATTTATTAATTAAGCGTTTACGTTCATCGGCAGCACCGTATTTTTCAAAATCATAATTGATTAAGTTCAGCTTAGTCGGATCAAATGCAGTCGGTGATTGTTCGGCAGTTTTATTGGTAAGAATTTGTAAGGAGTTGCCCTTTTTCCAACTCAACTCTTGCCCTTCTTTAGATAGCACCCAATCGACAAATAATTTTGCATTATCTAAGTTGCGAGCACCTTTTAAAATGCTCACGCCGCCTAGCTCATAGCCTGTACCTTCGCAAGGCACAATCATCTCAAGTGGCGCACCATTTTGTTTTTCTAATGCATAGTCGTGTAAAAAGCCGATACCAATAGTCGTTTCTCCACGTGCGGCATTACGTGACGGGGCAATCCCGGATTTTGCATATTGGGAAATATTCGGATGTAATTGCTTGAAATAATTGAATGCCTCATCTTCGCCCCAAAGTTGGGTAAAAGTGGCAATGGCGGTATAAGCAGTGCCGGAACTTTGCGGATCGGCAATTTGGACTTCACCTTTTAAGCGTGAATCGTTGAGATCTTTCCAGCATTTAGGTATTTCTGTGATACCGAGTTTTTTCAATCGATCCGTATTAACGCCAAAACCGAGAATCCCCATATATACTGCTGAGCTTAAGTTGCCTTTCACTTTTGCGGGATCTTGAAAACGTTCTACAATCTGATCGATATGGGGTGAGCGATAGGCTTCAAGTAGCCCCAATTCCCCGGCCTGAGATTGCGGATCGAGTGTGCCGCCGTACCATACATCGGCTTGCGGGTTATTCTTTTCCGCTTCGATCTTGGCAAAAGTGCTTCCCGAACCATTGCGAATAAAAGATGTTTTTACATCAAATTTTTCCCCGAAGGCTTTGGTCTGTGCTTCACACATTTCATTGGTCGCACTGCAATATACGACTAAGCGCCCCTTTGCAAGCACTTGTGGGCTTAAAAATAATCCGCCTAACAATAGGCTGGATACAATAATTGAAATAGTAGAACGCTTCATTTGATACTCCTTGTTAATATAAATGACGTTTTAATAATACAAGAAATAACAAATGTATTTAGTGATAAACCTCACAAATTATGGCACAACAACAGAGGGATTCTAATGCGGATTTCTTTCATCATTTTGCAGCAAGCAGAGGAGATTCGAACTAAAAAACGCCTGTAAAAATAACATTTACAGGCATTTTTTATGCAAAAAATCAATCCGGATTACTTCACTTCGCGAAACATAATTTCCGCCGGAATCACATCGCCTTGCCAATACAGTTGGCTGGCGACGCTTTCGGCAAGTTGCAGGAAGTGTTGGCTGATTTCATCTTGCGGTGCGGCGGCAACGGTCGGTGTGCCGTGATCCAGATCTTCACGCAGGCGGATATGCAACGGAATTTGTCCCAACACCGAAATATGGTATTTTTCCGCCACTTTTTGCGCGCCGCCGGTGCCGAAAATATCTTCGTGATGACCGCACTTGGCGCAGATATGCACGCTCATATTTTCAACAATGCCAAGCACCGGTACGGAAACTTTTTCAAACATCGCAATTCCCTTGATCGCGTCCAGTAAGGCAATATCTTGCGGGGTTGTCACCACGATTGCGCCGGTAACCGGAATTTGTTGCGACAGCGTCAGTTGAATATCGCCTGTGCCCGGCGGCATATCGATCACCAAATAATCCAAATCCGGCCACCAGGTTTCCTGCAACAACTGGCTGAGGGCGCTGCTTGCCATAGGACCGCGCCAAATCGTGGCATTGTCGGCGGGCATTAAAAAGCCGATTGAGTTGGCATAGATTCCATGGACTTCAATCGCCACCATATGTTTATTGTCCGGCGAGGTCGGGCGTTGATCGGCCGCACCTAACATATGCGGAATTGACGGGCCGTACACATCGGCGTCCAAAATCCCAACCCGCGCGCCTTGCGCTTTTAACGCTAAGGCAAGATTGACTGCGGTGGTGGATTTGCCCACGCCGCCTTTGCCGGAGGTGACGGCAATAATATTTTTCACGCCGTTGACTGCCGGGTGATTGTTAGCGCGTTTTAAGGTGGCGATTTGATAATTCAGCTGCCAGCGCACGCTTTTCGCTTGGCTGATGTGTAATAAATCCGCCTCAAGTGCGGTTTTCAAGCGTTCAAAACCACTGTTCCAGGCAAATGGCAGGGTCAGTTCGAGGCGCAGGGTGTCGCCGCCCAATTCGATTTTTTTCAGGGCTTTCAGTTCGATCAGATTTTTTTGCAATGTCGGATCGCGAAAGTCGGCAAAGCATTGTTCAATTTGGCTTTTTTGAGCGTCGCTCAATTCGTTAGCGGAAAATAAGCTCATGGTAAATCCTTTGTTTTTATAGGGTTACAGCAGTGTTTGAGTAAAATCGGTGCTATTTAATCATGTTTGGCGGCAAGTGTTAAGTTAAAATCTGCATTATCATGCAATACGGCATAAAGTGCGGTTCAACTGGTAAAAATAGCCGTGTTGCGCTAAAATCTGTGCCTATTTATTCGATAAAATATTCTACAAGGATTTCAAGTTTAATTATGTCAAATTCAGCCCGCAAAATTTTGGTGACTTGCGCCCTGCCGTATGCCAACGGTCCGATTCATTTAGGTCATTTATTGGAGCATATCCAAGCGGATATTTGGGTGCGGTTTCAGCGTATGCGAGGCAATGAAATCCATTTTGTCTGTGCCGACGATGCGCACGGCACGCCGATTATGTTGAAAGCGGATCAAATGGGGATTACGCCGGAGGCGCTGATTGCGCAGGTGAAAAGCGAACATCAAGCCGATTTTAACGGTTTTAACATCAGTTTTGATAATTATCATTCCACCCACAGCGACGAAAACCGCACGTTATCTGAGGCGATTTACACTAAACTGAAAAGCAACGGTTTTATTAAAAGCCGCACCATTTCGCAACTGTATGATCCGCAAAAAGGCATGTTTTTGCCGGATCGTTTCGTGAAGGGCACTTGCCCGAAATGTAAAGCGGAAGATCAATACGGCGATAACTGCGAGGTTTGCTCAGCGACTTACAGCCCGACCGAATTGATTAATCCGCGTTCGGTGGTGTCGGGGGCAACACCGGTGATGAAAGAGTCGGAACACTTTTTCTTTGATTTGCCGAGTTTTGAAGCCATGCTGAAAAGCTGGATTCGTTCCGGCTCGCTGCAACAAGAAGTGGCGAATAAAATGCAAGAGTGGTTCGAAGCCGGTTTGCAGCAATGGGATATTACCCGTGACGCGCCCTATTTCGGCTTTGAAATTCCGGACGCGCCGGGGAAATATTTCTACGTTTGGCTGGATGCGCCAATCGGCTATATGGCGTCGTTCAAAAATCTGTGTGATCGCGAAGGCTTGAATTTCGATGAGTTTTGGCACAAAGACAGCACCACCGAGCTGTATCATTTTATCGGCAAAGATATTATGTATTTCCACAGCCTGTTCTGGCCGGCGATGTTGGAGGGCAGCGATTACCGCAAACCGAGCAATATTTTTGTACACGGCTATGTGACCGTTAATGGCGAAAAAATGTCGAAATCGCGCGGTACATTCATTCAAGCCGCAACCTATCTCAAACTGCTTGATCCGGAATATCTGCGTTACTACTACGCCGCCAAACTGAGCCACCGTATTGATGATTTGGATTTGAACCTGCAAGATTTCGTGCAACGGGTGAATGCGGACATTGTCAATAAAGTGGTGAATCTCGCTTCGCGTAATGCCGGCTTTATCCAAAAACGTTTTGGCGGCAAACTGGCGGCAAGCTTAGAAAATCCGGCGTTGTTGGCGGAGTTCGGCCAAGCCTCCGAAACGATTGCGGCCTATTTTGAAAACCGTGAATACGGCAAAGCGATCCGCGAGATTATGGCATTGGCGGACAAAGCCAATAAATATATTGATGATAAAGCCCCGTGGGTGGTGGCAAAGGAAGAGGGTAAAGATCAGGCATTGCAGCACATCTGCTCAATGGGGATCGAAATGTTCCGCATTTTAATCGGTTATCTGAAACCGGTGCTGCCGCAATTGGCGGCACGCGCGGAAGCCTTTTTACAAACCGAATTGACGTGGGACAGTTTATCTACGCCGTTATTAGCGCATGAAATTGCGCCGTTTAAAGCGTTGTTCAACCGTTTAGACAGCAAGCAAATTGATGAATTGGTGGCGTTGTCGAAAGAGGAAAATGCACAATTAGCGCCGGTGGCAATCGAAAAAGCGGGGGCAAGCACGGCGGAAAAATCCGAATTTGAGCCGATTGCCGATACCATTTCGATTGATGATTTTGCCAAAATCGATCTGCGCGTGGCAAAAATCGTCAAAGCCGAAGCCGTGCCGGAAGCGAATAAGCTGGTGAAACTGACCCTCGACATCGGCAGCGAAACCCGCCAAGTATTCGCCGGAATTAAATCGGCGTATAAACCGGAGGAGCTGGAAGGGCGTTTAACCGTGATGGTTGCCAACCTTGCGCCGCGCAAAATGAAATTCGGCGTTTCGGAGGGCATGGTGCTCGCCGCCGGACCGGGCGGCAGCGATCTGTTCGTGCTGACCCCGGATCAAGGCGCAACCCCGGGAATGCGTGTCAAATAAGTAACCAACCAACCGCACTTATCGTGATGAAAGTGCGGTTTTGTGTATTTGGATAATCAATTTTGTTGTATGAAGGAAATATCCATGAAACTAGATGAAGTAGCAAAATTAGCCGGTGTGTCGCGCACCACAGTGAGTTATGTGATTAACGGCAAAGCAAAATTACATCGGGTGAGTGATCGCACGATTGAAAAAGTGATGGCGGTGGTGAATGAGCATAATTTCAAACCCAACCCGGTGGCGGCGGGGCTGCGTGCCGGGCATACCAATACCATTGGTTTGATTATCCCGGATTTGGAGAACATCAGTTACGCCAAAATCGCAATGCGTTTCGAAGCCCTTTGCCGCAAGGCGGGCTATCAGCTGTTTATCTCTTGCTCGAATGACGAAGCGGAAAACGAAAAGCAGTGTGCCAAGCAGTTATTGGCGCGCAAAATTGATGCGTTGGTGGTATCGACCGCACTGGACAGTGAGGATGATTTTTATCGGCAGGTGAGTGACGTACCGATTATCGGTTTCGATCGCCAAGCCAATAATTTAAATAATATCAATGTGTTGTATCATGACGAGGACGATAGTTGTCACTTGGCAAAAACATTGTTACAGCATGATAAAACCGGTTCGATTTTGTATTTCGGCGCACATCCGGAATTTCCAATCAGCCGCCAACGCGAATCGGGATTCCGTCAAGTCGTAGAAAAGCAAGGTTTGCAGATCGACTACCTGTATGCACCGCACTTTACCCGTGAATCGGCAATGGCAACATTCAGCACATGGCTACAGCAAAACAGCTTGCCGGATACCTTGTTCATCACTTCGTTAACCCTGCTGCAAGGGGTGTTCCAAGCACTGTTGCAACAGCAGGGCGGCATTCCGCCGCAATTAACACTGGCTACCTTTGGTGACCAACAAATGTTGGAGTTGCTGCCAAACCAAGTGATCAGCGCGGTGCAGCCGTATGATGACATTGCGGAAAATTTATTGTTGGCGCTACAGCGCATGATTGTGAAAAGCGACAGTAAAAAACAGCGTAACGCACAGGCTTATCCGGTTTGGGTGCAGCGTGAAATTTTTTATAAAGCCCGGGCATAACAAAACGCAACCGCACTTGGTGTCGAACCAAGTGCGGCTATAAAGTGAAGTCGTAAAGTGCGGTATAAACAGACTATTTCGCCATGCGTTTATACTTAATCCGGTGCGGTTGCACCGCTTCTGCGCCGAAGGTTTTCTTCTTCCACTCTTCGTAATCGGTGAAGTTGCCTTCGTAGAAAGTCACTTTGCCCTCGTCGCCGTAGTCTAAAATGTGAGTGGCAACACGGTCTAAGAACCAACGGTCATGGGAAATCACCAAGGCACAGCCCGGGAATTCCAACACCGCATTTTCCAAGGCGCGCAAGGTTTCCACGTCTAAATCATTGGTCGGTTCGTCGAGTAATAACACGTTGCCACCGGTTTGCAACAATTTTGCCAAATGCAAACGTCCGCGCTCACCGCCGGACAACTCGCCGACACGTTTTTGTTGATCCACGCCTTTAAAGTTGAACCGTCCGACATAAGCCCGGCTTGGAATTTCAAAATTGCCGATACGCATAATGTCCAAACCGCCGGAGACTTCTTCCCACACGGTTTTCTTGTCGTCCATACTGTCACGGAACTGATCGACCGAGGCTAACACCACGGTTTCGCCCAGTGTGATCGAGCCGCTGTCCGCTTGTTCTTGTCCGCTCAACATTTTGAACAGGGTGGATTTCCCTGCGCCGTTCGGACCGATAATGCCGACAATCGCCCCTTTCGGAATACTGAAAGAGAGATCATCAATCAACGTGCGGTCGCCGTAAGATTTGCTCAGGTTGCTGACTTCGATGACTTTATCGCCTAAGCGTGGACCCGGTGGAATAAACAACTCGTTGGTTTCGTTACGTTTTTGATATTCACCGCTGTTCAGTTCATCAAAGCGTGCCATACGCGCTTTGCTTTTCGCTTGACGGCCTTTCGGATTTTGGCGCACCCATTCCAACTCTTTCTCAATCGATTTTTGGCGGGCAGACTCGGTCGCCGCTTCTTGTGCCAAGCGTTTCTCTTTTTGTTCCAACCAAGACGAGTAGTTGCCTTCCCACGGAATGCCTTCGCCACGGTCAAGCTCCAAGATCCAACCGGCAACGTTATCCAAGAAGTAACGGTCATGGGTGATCGCCACCACCGTGCCTTCGTAATCGTGTAAGAAGCGCTCTAGCCACGCCACCGATTCTGCGTCTAAGTGGTTGGTCGGTTCGTCCAACAGCAGCATATCCGGTTTTTCCAACAACAAGCGGCACAATGCCACGCGGCGGCGTTCGCCCCCTGACAGGTGCTCGATTTTTGCGTCCCAATCCGGCAAACGCAACGCATCGGCGGCACGTTCCAGTTGGTTTTGCAGATGGTGTCCGTCGTGGGCTTGAATGATCGCTTCCAGCTCGGCTTGTTCCGCCGCCAGCTGATCAAAATCCGCATCGGGATCGGCGTATAACGCATAGACTTCATCTAAGCGGGTCAATGCGGTTTTCACTTCGCTGACCGCTTCTTCCACCGCCTCACGTACGGTTTGGTGCGGATCCAGTTTGGGTTCTTGCGGCAGATAGCCGATTTTGATTCCCGGTTGCGGGCGCGCTTCGCCCTCAATATCCTTATCGATTCCCGCCATAATCCGCAACAGGGTGGATTTCCCCGCGCCGTTTAAACCGAGAACCCCGATTTTCGCGCCCGGAAAAAAGCTGAGAGAAATGTTTTTCAAAATATGACGCTTCGGCGGCACGACTTTGCCGACGCGGTGCATCGTATACACAAATTGGGTGGACATAGTATTTCCTTTCGTTTCTTGTCGAGAAAAAAGTCAGATAAAAAATCGCTTTATTATAGGCGAAATTAAGGGCGAGGGCTACGCCGGAAACACAAAGTGCGGTCAGACAGATAGCGGGGCTGACCGCACTTTGCGCTTGAAAAAGAGAAATTAGCGTGCAATCTGTATAAAAATAACGCTGTTATAGGCAATATAACACAGCAACAACAGCACACCGGCCCAGCGTTGGATATAGCCGTTTTCCGCTTTGTAACGGTAGCCGAGCAGGAATAAAAGTGCGGTCAGGAACAACATCACCGGCATATCGCGCGTGATAATGTCGTTTTCGGCTTGCAGGGGATGGATGGCGCCGGCAAGCCCGACCACCGCCAGCGTATTAAACAGATTGGAACCGATAATATTGCCCATTGCCAAATCATGCTGGTTTTTGCGTGCGGCGGCAATGCTGGAGGCGAGTTCCGGCAGCGATGTGCCAACGGCGACTACGGTTAAGCCGATGATCAGCTCGCTCACGCCGAAATGGTTGGCGATAGTGACCGCGCCCCAAACCAACAGTTGCGAGCTGGCAATCAGCAGGATTAAACCGAACAGTAGTAAACCGATAGCTTTACCGATCACAATATCGTCCCGTTGGTCGTCTTCTGATAGTTGGTTGGATAACGCATTTTTGACTTTTAAGCCATCCCGAATGCTGACAAACATAAATAAGGCAAACATGGCTAAAATGATGATACCGTCAATGCGGCTAATATCGCGATCGAACAACAAACCGGCTGAAACCAAGGTCACAATCAGCAACAGCGGTAACTCTTTTTTCAAAATCGACGGCGTGACCAATACCGGGCTGATCAATGCGGTCACACCGAGAATCAGCGCGATATTGGCGATATTCGAACCGTAAGCATTGCCGAGCGCAATTCCCGGATTGCCTTGGATTGCCGAGGTGATTGACACCACGATTTCCGGTGCAGAGGTGCCGAAACCGATAATCAACATACCGATTAATAATTTCGGCATACCGAAATAGTGCGCGGTTTGGCTGGCGCCATCGACGAATTTATCGGCACTCCAAACTAAAATAATCAAGCCGGCAATCACGGCAAGGGAAGCAAGTAGCATAGTATGTCCTGAGGATACATAGAGCAGATAAAAATAAAGCCCGTAATCATGACGATTATGGGCTAAACACTGTCGGATTACAAAAAGCGTTTACAAAAGGAGACAAATAAAAGCTAACCGACAGAGAAAGTGGCTCCTCCTGCTGGACTTGAACCAGCGACATACGGATTAACAGTCCGCCGTTCTACCGACTGAACTAAGGAGGAATTGTTCGTTTTTCGACCATGCAACCGATATGCAATTTATAGTATAGATTTATTCCGCAATGTCGAATTGAGGGGCGTATGATAGTGAGTTCAAATTCGCTTGTCAAGAGCGTTAAAACAAAAAAACGGCAGAAATTTAATGGAATTTTTCTATCCACACCGCTTGTGGATAACTTTGTGGATTAGTTTTTGCGGAGTGGGGCAAAATACAGGAAATATGCGACTTTGCGAGATCGGCTTTCAATTTGGCTATAAAATGACATGTTTTTATTTATCAATAAGATATGAAAAATCTAGTCTTTTTTTTATTATTTTTTTTGAAAATTTGAAGTTTGCCTCTTGACAGTTGGGAGACTGTGCAAAAAGTCAATTTTTGATAATTGTTTTTCGAGGAAAAAAATAGCTAACCCCGTGTGTTATCGACGAAATAAGCGGATCCGTGCAAATCCTCCTGACCTCCGTATCATTCATATAAAATTTCACTCTGAAATATGTTAAACTACCGCACTTTCGATCTTGATTTTCTAATCTGGTACTGCTATGTCAAAACCCAATTCCAAACCGTTCAAACTGCATTCCGATTTTAAACCGTCGGGCGATCAGCCGCAGGCAATCGCCAAACTGATTGAGGGCTTGGAGGACGGTTTGGCGCACCAAACGTTGTTGGGGGTGACCGGGTCGGGCAAAACCTTTACCATCGCCAATGTGATCGCCACACTCAACCGCCCGGCGATGTTGCTGGCGCCGAATAAAACCCTGGCGGCACAGCTTTACGCCGAGATGAAGGAATTTTTTCCGGAAAATGCGGTCGAGTATTTCGTCTCTTACTACGATTACTATCAGCCGGAAGCCTATGTGCCGGCGAGCGATACCTTCATCGAGAAAGACGCGTCGATTAACGATCAGATCGAACAAATGCGCTTGTCGGCGACCAAATCCTTTTTGGAACGGCGCGATACCATTGTGGTTGCTTCCGTGTCGGCGATTTACGGCTTGGGCGATCCCGATTCTTACCTGAAAATGATGTTGCACCTGCAAAGCGGGGCGATTATTGATCAACGCCAGATTTTATCTAAACTGGCGGAGTTGCAATATACCCGTAATGATCAAGCCTTTCAGCGCGGTACCTTTCGCGTGCGCGGCGAAATTATTGATATTTTCCCGGCGGAATCGGACGATGTGGCGTTGCGCGTCGAACTGTTTGATGAAGAAGTGGAACGCTTGAGCCTGTTTGATCCGCTGACCGGGCATAATTTCGGCGCAGTGCCGCGCTACACCGTTTATCCGAAAAGCCACTATGTGACCCCGCGCGAACGGGTGCTGGAGGCGATCGAACGGATTAAAGCCGAATTGGCGGAGCGCCGCCAATATCTGTTGGAGAATAATAAACTGTTGGAAGAACAGCGGATTACCCAGCGCACCCAGTTTGATATTGAGATGATGAACGAATTGGGTTACTGCTCGGGCATTGAAAACTACTCACGTTATCTGTCAGGACGCGGCGAGGGCGAGCCGCCGCCGACCTTGTTTGATTATATTCCGAGTGACGGTTTGCTGATTATCGACGAGTCCCATGTCACTGTGCCGCAAATCGGCGGAATGTATCGCGGCGACCGCGCGCGTAAAGAAACACTGGTGGAATACGGTTTCCGCCTGCCGTCGGCGTTGGACAACCGCCCGTTGCGTTTTGAAGAGTTTGAACGGCTTGCACCGCAGACGATTTATGTCTCCGCCACGCCCGGACCTTACGAGCTGGAAAAATCCGGGGGCGAGCTGATCGATCAAGTGGTGCGTCCGACCGGTTTACTCGATCCGATTTTAGAAGTGCGTCCGGTGGCGACCCAAGTTGATGATTTATTGTCGGAAATCCGGATTCGCAGCGATAAGCACGAGCGAGTATTGGTCACCACCTTAACCAAACGCATGGCGGAAGATTTGACCGATTATCTGGAAGAACACGGTGTGCGCGTGCGTTATCTGCATTCGGATATTGATACCGTCGAGCGGGTGGAAATTATCCGCGATCTGCGTTTGGGCGAGTTCGATGTGTTGGTCGGGATCAACTTATTGCGTGAGGGGTTGGATATTCCGGAAGTGTCGCTGGTGGCGATTTTAGATGCCGATAAAGAGGGCTTCCTGCGCTCGGAACGCTCGTTGATTCAAACCATCGGACGCGCCGCGCGTAACCTGCACGGCAAAGCGATTTTATATGCCGATCGGATCACCAATTCGATGGAAAAAGCGATTGGCGAAACCAACCGCCGCCGTGAAAAACAGATGGCGCACAATGAAAAACACGGCATTGTGCCACAAGCGTTAAACAAAAAAGTCGGCGAACTGCTCGATATCGGGCAAGGCGCAAGCAACAAAGCGCGCGGCAAACAGAAACTGGCAAAAGCCGCCGAACCAAGTGCGGTTTACCAACCGAAAAACGCCAAAGAGTTTGAGCAACAGGTTAAAAAACTGGAACAGCAAATGTACCAACACGCGCAAAATCTGGAATTCGAACAAGCCGCTGCGGTGCGTGATGAATTGCACCGCCTGCGGGAGCGGTTTGTATTAGGCGATTAAGCTGGATAGAGGATAAAATGAAACAAAATACAGATAACTCATTCAATAAAGTAGGGGCGGATTAACTATCCGCCCGAACCGCACTTTGCATTTTTCTGTTGTCGATTAAATGCTTATACCGCACTTCGCAAACGGGCGGATAGTTAATCCGCCCCTACAATGCAAACGCAATATTGAAGGTTATCTATAATTTGATTTTAGCTTTTTTATAACGAATAAAATTAAGATAGAGAACCATTTTGCAAAACCAAAAAAACAAAAAAACACAACCTAAACGCCACTCGCAACCGCTCACCCCGACGCAAAAAAATTTGTTGGCGCAATTAAACGAGGTGATGTTGAGTGATAAACGCCGTTTGAGCGGGCGGATTTACGGCTTGGGCAATATTAAAAACCAAGCGGCGCAAAGTGCGGTGGTGGCGGAAATCGAACAGGCGATTGCGGTGGCGAAAGTGCGGTTGGCGCAGCGGCAGACCGCACTTGCGATTGAATTCCCAGAGAATTTGCCGGTCAGTCAGCGCAAAACGGAAATTCTGAAAACCATTGCCGAACATCAGGTGGTGGTGATCGCCGGCGAAACCGGATCGGGCAAAACCACCCAGTTGCCGAAAATGTGCCTTGAACTGGGTTTAGGCACCAAAGGCATGATCGGGCACACCCAACCGCGCCGAATTGCGGCGCGTTCGGTGGCGGCGCGGATTGCGGAGGAGCTGAAAACCGAACTGGGCGAGTTGGTCGGCTACAAAGTGCGGTTCAGCGATCAGGTCAGCGACAAGAGTCGGATCAAATTGATGACCGACGGGATTTTGCTGGCGGAAATTCAGACTGACCGCTACCTCAATCAATACGACACCCTGATCATCGACGAAGCCCACGAACGCAGTTTGAACAACGATTTTATTCTCGGTTATCTGAAACAACTGTTGCCGAAACGCCCTGATCTGAAATTGATTATCACCTCCGCCACCATCGACGTGGAGCGGTTTTCCAAGCATTTCAACAACGCGCCGATTATCGAAGTGTCGGGGCGCACGTTTCCGGTCGAAGTGCGCTATCGCCCGTTGGCGGAGGCGGACGATCAAGACCAAATTCAAGGTATTCTGAACGCTGTTGAGGAATTGCAAGCGGAAGGGCGCGGCGATATTTTGATCTTCCTCAGCGGCGAACGTGAAATTCGCGACACCGCCGACGCATTGCAGAAACAACAGCTGCGCCATACGGAAATTTTGCCGCTGTACGCGCGCTTATCGGCGCAGGAGCAGAACCGTATTTTCCAGCCGAGCGGATTGAATCGGATTGTGTTGGCGACCAACGTGGCGGAAACCTCACTCACCGTGCCGGGGATTAAATATGTGATCGACCCCGGTACGGCACGGATTTCGCGTTACAGCTACCGCACCAAAGTGCAACGCCTGCCGATCGAAGCAATTTCGCAAGCCTCCGCCAACCAGCGTAAAGGGCGTTGCGGACGGGTGTCGGAGGGAATTTGTATCCGCCTGTATTCGGAGGAGGATTTCAACGCCCGCCCCGAATTCACCGATCCGGAAATTTTGCGCACTAATTTAGCTTCGGTGATTTTGCAGATGACCGCACTTGGACTGGACGATATTGAATCCTTTCCGTTTGTCGACGCGCCGGATCGCCGCTACATTCAGGACGGGATTAAATTATTGGAGGAGCTGCAAGCCTTTAATCTGGTGAAAACCAAGCAGGGCGAACAGCGCAAATTGACCGCCGCAGGACGGCAGTTGGCGGCGTTGCCGGTTGACCCTCGGTTGGCGAAAATGGTATTGAGTGCGGCGCAATTCGGCAGTTTGCGTGAGGTGATGATTATCGTGGCGGCGTTGTCGATCCAAGATCCGCGCGAACGCCCGCAGGAAAAACAGCAAGCCGCCGATGAAAAACACCGTCGCTTTGTCGATGAGCAATCGGATTTCTTGGCGTTTATCAACCTGTGGAATTATCTGCAACAACAGCAAAAAGCCTTGAGCAACAACCAATTCCGCCGTTTGTGCAAAAGCGAATACCTGAATTATCTGCGCTTGCGCGAGTGGCAGGATATTTATCATCAATTGCGCTTAAGCGTGCGTGAAATGGGGCTGCATATCAATTCGACCGAAGCGGATTACGGCGCAATTCACCGTGCACTCTTGACCGGTTTGCTGTCGCATATCGGTTTGAAAGAGGCGGAAAAACAGCAGTATCTCGGTGCGCGTAACACCCATTTCTCCGTGTTCCCCAATTCGGTGCTGTTTAAGAAAAATCCGAAATGGCTGATCGCCGCCGAACTGGTCGAAACCTCAAAACTGTGGGGGCGAATGCTGGCGAAAATCGAACCGGAATGGATCGAGCCGTTGGCAGGGCATTTGACCAAATCCAGCTACGCCGAACCGCATTGGGAAAAATCGAAAGGGGCGGTGATCGCCAGCGAAAAAGTGGTGCTGTACGGCATGCCGATTGTGGCTGCACGTCCGATTAATTTCGGCAATATCGATCCGCAATTGAGCCGCGAAATTTTTATCCAAGCGGCATTGGTTGAGGGCAATTGGAACGCACGGCATAAATTTTTCCAACAAAATATGAAGCTGATCCGTGAAGTGGAGGAGCTGGAACACAAAAGCCGTCGGCGCGATATTTTGGTGGACGAACGCCGCTTGTTTGAGTTTTACGACCAACGGATCGGGCAAGACGTGGTGTCGCAAAAACATTTCGACAGCTGGTGGAAAACGGCGCAACAGCAAAATCCCGAGCTGCTCAATTTTGAAAAAGCGTTTTTAACCAATGACGAAGCGCAAACGGTCAGCCATTTGGATTTCCCGAATTTTTGGCAGCAGGGCAATTTGAAGTTGAAACTCAGCTATCAATTCGAACCCGGCAGCGAGGCGGACGGCGTGACGGTGCATATCCCGCTGGCATTGCTGAACCAAGTCGAGCCGCAAGGTTTTGACTGGCAAATTCCGGGCTTGCGCCGTGAGTTGGTGATTGCACTGATTAAATCGTTACCCAAAGCCATGCGGCGTAATTTTGTGCCGGCACCGAACTATGCCGACGCTTTTTTGGGGCGCGCCGAACCGTTGGCGAAACCGCTGTTGGAGAGTTTGCAATATGAACTACGCCGTATGACCGGGGTCACGGTTGAACCGGAATTGTGGAATGTCGAGCAGCTTGAACCGCACTTGAAGATCACCTTCCGTGTGATTGACGACAACGGGCGTAAACTGCGCGAGAGCACTGATTTGGATCAACTGAAATTCGAGCTGAAAGATCAGGTGCAACAAAGCCTGTCGGCGGTGGCGGACGACGGGATCGAGCAGAGCGGCATTCATATTTGGAATTTCGACACGCTACCGCACTTTTACCAGCAGAAAAAACGCGGCTACAGCGTGAAAGCCTATCCGGCGTTGGTCGATGAGCAGCAATCGGTCGGAATCAAGCTGTTTGAAACCGAATTCGAACAGCAACGTGCCATGCAGCAGGGCTTACGCCGTTTGTTGCTGTTGAATGTGCCGTCGCCGATTAAATATCTGCATGAAAAATTGCCGAATAAAGCCAAATTGGGCTTGTATTTCACCCCGTTCGGGCGCGTATTGGATCTGATTGACGATTGTATCGCCTGTGCGGTGGATAAATTGATCGCCGATTTTGGCGGCGTGGTTTGGGAAGAAGCGGCGTTTCAGCGCTTGCGTGATTACGTTCGCGAGAATCTGAATGAGACCACGGTCGGGATTGCCAAACAGGTCGAGCAGATTTTGACCCTGACCTTTGAGTTGAATAAACGTTTGAAAGGCAAAATGGATTTCACTATGGCATTTGCGCTGTCGGATATTAAAAGCCAGCTGGCGAATTTGGTTCAGCAAGGCTTTGTGCAACGCAACGGCTATCAGCGGCTGCCGGATTTATTGCGTTATTTGCAAGCGATTGATAAACGGATCGACAAACTGGCGCAAGACGTGAACCGCGATCGCGCCAATATGTTGCGGGTGGAAAAAGTCAGCGAAGCCTATCAGCAACTGTTGGCAAAACTGCCGAAATCACAACCGATCAGCGATGAGATTTTGGAAATCCGTTATATGATTGAAGAACTGCGCGTCAGTCTGTTTGCCCAACAACTGGGCACGGCGTACCCAATTTCGGATAAACGGATTTTGAACAGTATTCAGAGTGCGGGGTAGGTTGTCGCATTAAAATTTTTCCCTCCGCGTGCGGAGGGAGATCCGAAGGGCGGAAGGGATAATTTATGCCCAATACCGCACTTTGGCTTGTTGCAGTTTGTCGTAGGCAGCCAATAATTTTTGATGGGCGGCGAAGTTGCTCAGGGTTTCATCCCCGGCGATTAAATCATAGAACGGATTGCCGCCGTTGATCGCACTCCAACAGGCATTGACCGCACTTTCACCGTATAAACGACAGAATGCAGCAAAATATTGCGCCGGATCGCGCTCGCTGTCTAAATGCAATTCTAAGGATTGAATTAAACAACGGTAGTAGTTATTGCGTTCGGCGGTAAACACCGAGGAGGTGGTATCGAGCGTCCAATTCGCCCACAGCAATGCGTTTCCCCAATCGCCGCAAGCCAGATAGAGCATGGATTTTAACTCGCCGATACGCAAGGTTTGCCAGCCGGATTTCGGTGGGGCGACGATACCGATAAATTCACGTACGCGGGTGAAATCGTCAATGCCTTGTTGGTCTAACTCGTCGAGCAGTTCTAAGTGAGTGTCGCGCTCATGATGAAAGTGCGGTAGATCCAACAGGATTTCGCGCCATTCCATGCCCATATTGTTATTGGCGTAAATCAAATCGTCCGCCGGATAAATATCCGACATGCCCGGCACGATAATGCGGCAGACATACACACCTAAATGGTTGTAGTCCATGATATAGACTTCTTTCTGTTCGGCGTTAAAGATTGACATCAGGTTGTCGAATTCTTGCTCGGTGGTGCCGGAAAAATCCCAATCGACGAACGGGTAATCGCTGTCTTGTTTGAACAGATCCCACGAGATCAAACCGCTGGAGTCAATAAAATGGGTCTCTAGGTTGGCGTGCTCGGCAACGTCAGCATTGTCAAATGACGGCGGGGTGAACACGTCTAAATCTTTCAAACTGCGCCCTTGCAGCAGCTCGGTGACGGTGCGCTCCAATGCGACTTTAAAGTTCGGGTGCGCGCCGAACGAGGCGAAACAAGTGCCGTTGTTCGGATTGAGCAAAATCACACAAATCACCGGATATTTGCCGCCAAGGGAGGCGTCGTAGGCTAAAATAGGGAAGCCCTCTTGTTCTAAGGTCGCAATCGCTTCTTGAATATAAGGGTAACGTGCAATGACCTCGCTTGGGATTTCCGGCAGGCTGATCGCTTCGGCGATAATTTTGTTTTTCACATGGCGTTCAAACACTTCCGATAGACCTTGCACCCGCGCTTCGTTTTGGCTGTTGCCGGCGGACATACCGTTGGAAACGTATAAGTTGGCGATAATGCTTTGCGGAATATACACCGTTTGCTGATCGCGTTGGCGCACATACGGCATGGCGACAATGCCGCGTTCACCATTGCCGGATTGCAGATCGATCAGTTGTTCCGGTGTCAGTTCTTGGTTCGGATTGTAATACTGTTGCAAATAGTCGTCTAAAATACCTTGCGGTAATTGATCTTCATCTTCAATCTTAAACCATTTTTCATTCGGATAATGCACGAAATCGCCGTTGGCAATCTTTGTTCCCAAAAAGAAATCGGCGAAAAAATAGTTGGTGGAAAGGCGTTCAAAATATTCGCCCAAGGCGGAAGCCAGTGCGGCCTTTTTGCTTGCGCCTTTGCCGTTGGTGAAACATTGCGGGCAATCGCTATCGCGAATATGCACCGACCACACATTCGGTACGGGATTTAACCATGAGGTTTCTTCGATATTGAAACCCAGTTGGGTTAATTTGCTTTGAAAGCGGTGAATACTGTCTTCTAGGGCGGCGTCTTTGCCGGTGATATAAGTTTGTTGTGGCATAGTATTCTCTTATTAGCGGGAAAAAATTGACATTGTTGCCGCATAATAGGCAACAACCGCACTTTCGGCAAGAAACATTTGTGATAAAGCGTTATTTTTAAGCAAAAAACGATTGAAATTTATTGTAAAAAATTTATGCTAACAAGGGCATTTTGAAATTTGCGATTTCAAAATGAATCAGTTAGTCAATAGCGAGGAAAATGTTATGGCACAAGGTTGGTATGAATTAAAAGTGGCAAAAGACGGACAGTTTATGTTTAATCTGAAAGCGGCAAACAGCCAGGTGATCCTGACCAGTGAGCTGTATAAAACCCGTGCGGCGGCGGAAAATGGTATTGCCTCTGTACAAAAAAACGGGGCTGACGAAACGGCGTATGAAATTCGGGTGGCGAAAAACGGCAAACCGTATTTTATTTTGAAAGCGAAGAACCATCAAGAAATCGGTCGCAGTCAATATTACAGTTCGGAAGCCGTTGCTAAAAAAGGGATTGCGTCGGTCGCACGTAATGCGGCGAGTAGCGTGATTAAGGATAAAACGGCGGAAGAGTAGGTTGTTTTATAGCATATACCAAAAGTGCGGTTATGATCGGTGATCTGACCGCACTTTTTTGTTGCATTTAGTTGCGCTTAATACGGCACTTCCAAGCGCCCGCCGTCCAGATATTGGATGTTTTGCGGCAGGGTCAACACTTCGATTTCCGGATTGGGAGAAAGGAAGAAAATCCGATTATGGCGTGAAATCGCCTCAATCGGGAAGATAAAATCCACGCTACGGGTTTGATTCTGATCCATGCCGGAATTAAACACCACTTGGAATTCTTTATTAAAAATAATATGCCCTTGATAGGTATACAGCGTCAGCCATTCGATCGAATGGATTGGCTTTTGTGAGGTCACCTTGATTTGGTAGCGCAGTAGCAAGTTGGTTTCGCTTTGATCGGTCGTTAAAAAATACTCCGGTCCGCTCAGGTTGACGCGTGATTTAAATTCATTCAGTAACGGCGAATTGGGCGAAGCATAAGACAAAATGGTGTGTTCTGTCGCTTTGCTATTGCCGACATTGATATTGAACAATGCCGAACCGATAATTAAGGCGATCATCGCAATAAAAATAGAACCGTATTTAAAGAGTACATTCATCCTGAGTTTACCTGACAACATAATGTAGAAAGTCAACGGCAATCTACATTATGCCGTAAATTGCGGGGAGAACCGCACTTATTACTCTCGGTATTCTGACATAAATTGAGTGGCTTTTTCCACCATATTTTTTGAACCGACAAATAACGGAATACGTTGGTGCAACTCGGTCGGTTCAATATCCAGAATGCGGCGGTAGCCGTCGCTCGCCAATCCGCCGGCTTGTTCGGCTAAAAATGCCATCGGATTGCCTTCGTATAATAAACGCAGTTTGCCGAGCGGATAATGGGTGGACGTCGGATAGATATAAATGCCGCCTTTCAGCAAATTACGGTGGAAGTCGGACACCAACGAGCCGATATAACGCGAGGTGTAAGGGCGTTTGGTGCCGTCGTCTTCTTCTTGGCAATATTTCAGGTATTTTTTCACGCCCATCGGGAATTTCAAATAGTTGCCTTCGTTAATCGAGTAGCAAGTGCCGTTTTGCGGAATTTTGATATTTTCGTGGGAAAGAATAAATACCCCTAACGACGGATCATAGGTGAAGCCGTTGACACCGTTGCCGGTGGTGTAAACCAGCATGGTGGAGGAGCCGTAAACGATATAGCCGGCGGCAACCTGCTTATGTCCCGGTTGTAAAAAATCCTCCAACGTGACGGGAGTGCCGATTGGCGAAATACGGCGATAAATCGAGAAAATGGTGCCGACCGCCACATTGACGTCAATATTGGACGAGCCGTCGAGCGGATCGGTGAGGATTACATATTTGGCATTGCGGCCGCGTTCGGTATCAAACGCTACGAAGTTTTCTTCCTCTTCCGAGCCGAAACCCGCCACCTCGTCACGGGCAATCAAGGCGGCCTTCATTTTTTCGTGCGCGAAAGCGTCTAACTTCATCTGTGCTTCGCCTTGCACATTTTCCACGCCGGAGTTGCCGATGATGTCATTGGTCAATCCGGCTTTATTAATGTCACGATGAATAATTTTTGCCACTAAACGGATAGACGATAAAATGCCACTCAATTCGCCCCTGGCATTCGGATAGTCCGCCTGTTTTTCAACGATAAATTCGCCTAATGTTTTCATTTTTCCCCCAGTACGATAAATAGAATAATTAAACGGAAACCTGTGATATTTTATTGTATAATCGGCAGGCTTTATGTGGTTGATATTATAACAGTCATTTGCGTTGACGTTTGCCGGCAGCGTGCAAGTTGTGATCTCAACCACATTTTAATTGATAAAAGAGCGGTTAACGAATATGAAACAACAACATATCCATATTTTGGGGATTTGTGGCACCTTTATGGGCGGCGTGGCGATTATTGCGCGCCAAATGGGATATAACGTCACGGGATCGGACGTCAATGTCTATCCGCCGATGAGCACGTTTTTGCAAAAGAGCGGGATTGAGATTATCCCGAATTACGATCCGGCGCAGCTTAATCCGCAACCGGATATGGTGATCATAGGCAATGCGATGAAGCGCGGCAATCCGTGTGTGGAATATGTGTTGGATCACGCCATTCCTTATACTTCCGGCCCGCAATGGCTGCATGACAATTTATTGCGTCGGCGCAAAGTATTGGCGGTGTCCGGCACGCACGGCAAAACCACCACCAGCAGCATTTTGGCATGGATTTTAGCCGATAACGGCTTGAATCCCGGCTTTTTAATCGGCGGCGTAACCGGCAATTTCGCCACCTCGGCGCAATTGGGCGACAGTCCGTATTTTGTGATTGAAGCGGATGAGTACGATACGGCATTTTTTGACAAGCGTTCCAAGTTTGTGCATTACAACCCGAATACCTTGATTATTAACAATATCGGTTTTGATCATGCGGATATTTTCGATGATCTGGCGGCGATTCAGCGTCAATTCCACCATATGATTCGGATTATTCCGCAATCGGGCTTGGTGTTGTCGGCACAAGACGATGTCACGGTCAAACAGACGTTGGACATGGGCTGTTGGAGCGAACAGCAATTCTTAGGCGAAAACGAAGAGTGGTTTGCACAAAAAATTTCGCAAGACAGCAGCCATTTTGCCGTTTACCACCAGCGGCAAAAAGCGGCGGAAGTGGCATGGGAGGTGTTTGGCGAGCATAACATGCACAATGCGTTAATGGCGATTGCCGCAGCATACCGTGCCGGCGTGCCGGTTGAACAGGCTTGTGCTTCGTTGGCGACATTTATCAACACCAATCGTCGCTTGGAAGTGAAAGGGAAAGTGAAAGACATCACCGTATATGATGATTTTGCCCACCATCCGGCGGAAATTAGCGCAACCATTTCGGCCTTGCGTGATCGCGTCGGCGGCGCGAAACGGATTTTGGCGGTGTTAGAGCCGCGTTCCAATACCATGAAAATGGGCTTGCATAAAAATGAATTGGCGGCGTCATTGGTGAAGTCGGATTATGTCTTTTTGTTGCAGCCGGACAATATTCCGTGGGAAGTGGCGGAAATTGCCGAGAAATCGACCGTGCCGACGAAGTGGAGCGGCAATATCGAGTTGTTGATCGAGCTGATTGCGGCTGAAGCGCAAGCCGGTGATCATATTTTAATTATGAGCAACGGCAGTTTTGACGGTATTCACCAAAAGTTACTCGATAAGTTAGCGGCTTAAATTAGAAAAAGTAATGGTAATAATGTGACCTTTTTCACATTATCGGAATTAAAACGCTATATTTTTGAAATATCGAAAATAAAACGTGTAATTTCTAGTTTATGTTGGTACTATTCTACCGCTCTTTGAGTAGCACAAGATTTACCATGTCATGAAAATCAAATCTGGTTTGGTTGTAGTGTTGTAAGGTAAGATTTTTTTAATTATTTATTTAGGATGTAGCAATGTCTCAAGCAAAAGGAACCGTAAAATGGTTTAACGAAACTAAAGGTTTTGGTTTTTTACAAGTTGAAGGTGGCGAAGACGTATTCGTACACTTCTCGGCAATCCAAAGCGAAGGTTTCCGCACATTAAAAGAAGGCCAAGCTGTGCTTTTCAATATTGTTGATGATCAACGTGGTAAAAAAGCTGAGAATGTAACTGTCGTTGCTTAATGAGCTGACTTATCGAATTTTTAAAAGCTGCCCTTGTGGCGGCTTTTTTATTGGCTGTTGTTTCGGCTTGTCGGCGGTGGCAAAGTGCGGTTTACAAATGAAAAAAGCACCTCGAAAGGTGCTTTTAAGAATCTGGTTGCGGGGGCTGGATTTGAACCAACGACCTTCGGGTTATGAGCCCGACGAGCTACCAAGCTGCTCC
The DNA here is from genome assembly GCF_053570765.1 of Testudinibacter sp. P17/SS/0325. The sequence goes on from NZ_CM131635.1 coordinate 1,726,317, forward strand.
ACCCCGCGTCTGTGAGTGGCGTACTATACGCTTTTTTTAATAGAACGCAAGCCTGTTTTGATAATTTTTTTTCAAGCGTTTAAAAAATCGGCATTGCGCGTGTTTTTGCGGCAAAACCGCACTTTGTGTGCCGCTTTTTTATTCAAGAAACAAGCGTCATATGCCCTGTATTTTTTAGCCGTTTTTTGCTAAGGTATCCGCCCCTGAGATACGGGTTTCTTTCATTACAGAAATATAGACGGATTTTATGAAATTTAATTTTAAACTCGGTGTAGTGACAGCCACAGTGGTATTCTTATCAGCTTGCGGATCATCGCCGACGCAAACCGGTAATGCTTATAACGAACGTGCGGAACGTGAAAAGCTAGGTGCGGTTTACCAAGGACGCAGCTATGTCAGCCCGAACCAATATTTGTTTCCTGTTTCTCAGGTGGCGAATAAAAGCGGTGTGATCAATCAAGGGGATTTTTTAACCCAATTATCCGAAGTGCGGTCTTATTCGAGTAATTTGGTCAACCGCCATGCGGGCACTTACGGCAAAATCACCAATTGGGTGCTTTCCGGCGGGGATGTGAATCAATTAACCGATTTCGGCTTGAATTTAAAACAGCTCAGTGGTGAAGACGGCTATCAAAACGTGCTAATGACCGGTTACTATATCCCGGTTTTTCATGGTAGCGCGACTAAGAACAGCCGGTATCAACATCCGGTTTATGCTTTGCCGAAAAACAAACGTTATAGTCGTGCCGAGATCTATAACGGCGCTTTGAACGGGCAAGGCTTAGAACTGGCTTACAGCACCATGTACGATGTGTTTGCGATGGGGGTGCAGGGCAGTGGTTTTATGGATATGGGCAACGGTAAGCTGACCCATTTCGCCTATGGCGGGCAAAACGGGCATCAGTACACCGCCGTCGGGCGTTTATTGGTGGAAGACGGGGAGATCCCGAAAGAAAAAATGTCGATGCAGGCGATCAAAGAATGGGGGGAACGCAATCCGTCCCGCTTTCAAGCGTTGTTGGAACGCAATGCCTCTTATATCTATTTTAAAGTCGATCTGACCGATAAACCGAAAGGCGCGGCCGGAGTACCACTGATCGGTTTATCCTCAATTGCAGTGGACAAAAACATTATTCCGCTCGGCAGCATTGTGTTGGTCGAAATGCCACGGCTTGACAGTCAGGGCAATTGGACGGGACAGCATGATTTGCGCCTGGTGGTGGCGCTTGACGTTGGCGGTGCGATTAAGGGACAACACTTCGATCTCTATCAAGGTATCGGCGATAAAGCCGGTCAAACCGCCGGATTTTTGAAACACTATGGCCGCGCTTGGGTATTGAATTAACAACACATGGAACGAATTGATAATTACGAGCGCCGTTTTGGCGGCATTGGGCGTTTATACGGACAAGCTGAACTGGCACGTTTACAGGCGGCACATATTTGCGTGGTCGGGATCGGCGGGGTCGGTTCGTGGGCGGTGGAAGCGCTGGCGCGCAGCGGGGTCGGCAAACTGACCTTGATTGATATGGACGATATTTGCGTGACCAATGTCAATCGCCAAATCCATGCGTTAAGCGATAATATCGGCGCATTAAAAACCGACACCATGCAAGCGCGGATCACCCAAATCAATCCGCAATGTCAGGTGACGGTGATTGACGATTTTTTGACGCAGGAAAATCTATCGCACTATATCAGCAGCGAATTCGATTATGTGATTGACGCAATCGACAGTGTGAAAGTCAAAGCCGCACTGATTGCTTATTGCAAACGCCATAAAATCAAATTGATTACCACCGGCGGCGCAGGCGGGCAAACCGATCCGACCCAAATTCAAATTGCCGATCTAAGCCGTACTGTTCAAGATCCGCTGGCGGCAAAAGTGCGGTCGCTGTTGCGTAAAACGTACAATTTCACTCAAAATCCAAAACGAAAATTCGGGGTCGATTGCGTGTTTTCGACCCAACCGCTCATCTTTCCCAAAGTGGAAGGTGATTGCCACGTCTCCGCCAGCATGAATTGTGCCAACGGATTCGGCGCGGCAACGATGGTGACGGCGACCTTCGGGTTTTTTGCTGTTGCCAGAGTGCTGGAAAAGCTGTTACGGCAACCGGCAAACCAATCGGGGATAATCCCCTAATCTTAACAAGGAAAAAGCATGAAAATAATAAATAAATCGCTGGCAGGCGTGCTCCTCTCAACCATTGCCTATACTGCCCAGGCAGACGTGATCACCACGGTGAAACCGCTCGGTTTTATCGCCGCAGCAATTGCTGACGGCGTAACCGGCACGCAGGTGTTATTGCCGACCGGCGCTTCGCCGCATGATTACCATCTGCGTCCGTCTGATTTGCAAAAATTGCAGCAAGCGGATCTGGTGGTGTGGATTGGTGCGGATATGGAAACGTTTTTGAGCAAGAGTATTGGACGTTTAGCGGCGGCAAAAGTATTGCAGATTGATAAAATCGACAATATTCAACAGTTGCTAGGCGAGGCATTACACGTGCACGCTGATGGCGACCACGACCACGACCACGACCACGACCACGACCACGACCACGACCACGACCACGACCACGACCACGACCACGACCACGACCACGACCACGACCACGACCACAACCACGACCACAACCACGACCACAACCACGATCATGATGGACCGCCGGGAAATGATGATGCACACGATCATGACCATGATCATCACGATCACGCCCACGGTGGTTTGGAAACCGATTGGCACGTCTGGTTCTCCGGCGAGATCAGTGAAAAAATTGCCGAGCAAATAGCACAACGCTTGGCACAGGATTATCCGAATAAAACGGATTTGATTAACCGGAATTTAGCGGAATTTAAGCAGAACGTTGCTGCAAAACAACAACAGCTGAAAACCCAGCTTGATCCAGTGAAGCAAACCGGTTATTACGTTTTCCATGACGCCTACGGTTATTTTGAACGCCAATACGGTTTAAATCATCTTGGCGCATTCACGATTAATCCTGCCGTAGCGCCGGGCGCGAAAACGCTGAACGAGATCAAAGCGGATATTCAGGCGCACAAGGCACAATGCCTGTTTGCCGAACCGCAATTTACGCCGCGTTTGCTAGAAATGCTGCATAAAAGCACCGGGGTAAAATTGGGCGTGCTTGATCCGATGGGCGAAAAAATCGCAATCGGCAAAACCGCTTACACGGAATACCTGCAATCGCTTGCCGATAGTTTCAGCGGGTGTTTAGCGCAGAAATAAAGTAAACTTTTTTCAGGTTTGAATGGTCTAACACCTTGCATTGTGCAAGGTGTTTTTGTTTTTATGAATGAATTTATTGGCTGGATTATTACCGGGAACAGACATGAAAAATAACATTATCGCGTTAATCACCACGTTTGCTTTGAGTTCCCCGCTGTTAGCGAATGGTTTATCACTCGAACAGCAGCGCGAGATTTACCGCAAAGCGGAAAGTTTATTGCCGTTGTCGGCGGAGAAAAAACAGTTTGCATTGGTGGATAAATTAATCGAACAATTGCCCGATTATCCGCTGCTGCCATACCTGCAATATCAACGTTTAATCAGTGATAGCGAACAATTGAACGCGGAAAAGATCCGCCAATTCGCCCTGCAATATCCAGAACTGGCGCAACGGCAGAATCTTGACCGCACTTGGTATCAAACCTTGCAAAAACGGCAGGATTGGCAAGGGATTTTACAGTTTTCCGCAGTTGCGCCGAACGATCTGATTTCGCGTTGTATCCATTTTTCCGCACAAGCCAGAGCGGCGGAAAACCAAAATGAACCGGCGCAAACCGCACTTTGGCAAGCGGTCGGCAAGTTGTGGCTAAACGGCGGTTCATTGCCGTCGGCGTGTGATGATATTTTTCATTTATGGCAAACTGCGGGGCAGCAAAGCGATGATAACGTGCGTGCGCGCGCATTGTTAGCCTTTGAAAAAGGCAGCGACGGCGTATTGCGCCATTTGCGCAATCAAAGCGATGATGTGGTGTTGACCAACTGGCTGGAAAGCTTGGTGGAATTGCACAGCAATCCGCAAACGCTGAGCTTGTTTGTGCAAACGGCGGCGCTTAATCCGCAAAACCGTGCGATTGTCAATCAAAGCTTTGCCCGTTATATTCAACGGCAGCATGAAACCCAATTTAATCCTGCGGATCCGTTTGCCGAATATCAACAATGGGGGACGCGTTTCGGTTTGGATCAAGGCCAATTAAACGGTTGGCGCGCTGCGGTAGTCAGCAAACTGTTTGATTCCGAGAATCCGCAAATTCAGCAATGGCGCGATCAACAAGTGCGGTTATTACAGCAAGACAATCTGACCGAACGCCGCATTCGTTTGGCAATTTTGGCGCAGCAGGATCTTGAACCGTGGCTGAATTTATTATCGACTAACGGTAAAAACCAACAAGAGTGGCGTTTTTGGCAAGCCTTTAATGATGATAAAAAAGGCAAAACGGCACAGGCGCAGCGGCAATGGCAAGGCTTGGCAAAGGAGCGCGGATTTTATCCGATGTTGGCAGCGGAACAACTTAAGCTGGATTATAAACCGCACTTTGACATATTAAACCCGACCGAAGCGGAAACGCAGCTGCAATCCGCCCAACCGGCTTTGCGCCAAATCGACGAATTTTTGGCGATCAACCAATTTGACCAAGCAAAGCAGGCGTGGTTAGCCTTGTTGGCACAAAGCGATAAAGCACGGCAAATCGCATTGGCAGAGTATGCCAATCAAAAACACTGGTATGAATTCGGCGTGCAAGCGACGATTCAAGCCAAAGCCTGGAGCTATCTGGCGCAACGTCTGCCGTTGGCATATCCGCTCTGGTTTGAGCTGAATTTGCAGGGAAAGTGGGTGCCGCAAAGTTTTGCGATGGCGATTGCACGTCAAGAGAGTGCTTGGGACGTGCGGGCGCAATCACACGCTAACGCGCGCGGTTTAATGCAGTTATTGCCAAGTACGGCGAAGGCCACCGCCGATAAATTCGCGTTGCCGTATAACAATGAACGCCAGTTGTTTCAGGCTTTTGATAACATTATGCTCGGCACGCAGCATTTGCAGGAACTGGCAGACCGTTTCGGCGAAAACCGGATTTTTATCGCCGCCGCCTATAATGCCGGCAGCAGTCGTGTCGAGCGGTGGCTGGCGCGATCCGGTGGGCGTTTAAGCATGGCGGAATTTATTGCCACCATTCCGTTTTATGAAACGCGCGGTTATGTGCAAAATGTGCTGACCTTTGATTATTATTACCGCATGTTAACGCAGCAACCGTTAATAAAATTCGCCAAAAGCGAAACTGATCGCTTATACTAGTGCAATAGTATTTTTAGCGGAGGATCATATGGCGAAGCAAAAACAACAGCAATGGCAGGATTTTATCGAACTGCTGCGCGCCGCTTTTCGTGACGGACGGGAAGAAGCGCTATTAACGTTATTATTGACGTCTGACGAACGTGACGCGGTTGGATTGCGGGTGAAAATCGTTGATGCGTTATTGGAGAAGGCGCTGTCGCAACGTGAAATTCAGCAACAACTCAACACTAGCGCCGCCACCATTACGCGCGGCTCGAATATGCTGAAAACCATGCCCGATGAATTTTTACAATGGTTGCAACAACATTAAGTGATGATTAAGCGGCTTAGAAAACGCTTTGGGCGCAGCCAATGGCGGCAACGGTTATGCAAATGGGCTTGGCGTTTTGTCCTGTTCGGGCTGGTGCTGACCGCACTTTTACGGGTTGTGCCGCTGCCGTTTTCCGCCTATATGGCGCAACAGCAGCTTTCCCACTGGCTGCGTGCCGATTTTTCCTATCGGCTAAAATACGATTGGGTCGGTCTCGACAAGATCAGCTGGCAAATGCAAATGGCGGTGATTGCCGCCGAAGATCAACGCTTTGATCAACACTTCGGCTTGGATTTTGACGCGATCCGGTCTGCGTTGGATGATAACGCCAATTCAAATCGCACGCGCGGCGGTTCGACCATTTCACAGCAAACTGCCAAGAATCTCTATTTATGGCACGGACAGAGTTGGCTGCGCAAAGGGATTGAAGTGCCGGTTACTTTGTTGCTCGAAACGTTGTGGAATAAAAAACGGATTTTAGAAGTGTATCTGAATATCGCTGAATTTGGCGACGGTATTTTCGGGGTGGAAGCTGCGGCACGACATTATTTCAACAAATCGGCGGTACAGCTGAATCTCAACGAAGCCGCGCTATTGGCGGCAGTGTTGCCCAATCCGATCGTATATAAAGTCAATAAACCGTCGGCAACGTTGCAACGTAAACAACTGTGGATTATGCGCCAGATTAATGCTTTGGGCGGCAAGGCATTTTTAAAGAAACTGTCCTAATCGAAAATAAGCTAAAGGACACGAACTTTCGCAAAAATTCACACTCTAAATTGCATTCTTTATTTTTATTAATACTAAAGGCAACTAAATGTCTCATCTTAAAAAATTTTTCGGACCGCTGTATCCCGCGGTCATCTTCTTTTTTGTTAATCTGATTATCCTTTCCCTTAGCCGTATCGGGCTTGCCGTGTGGCAGCACGAGCGGGTAAGTGCGGTCGACGGTTGGACGGAATTGCTGTTGCAAGGCGTGCGGATTGACATTGTGGCGCTGTGTTGGTTGTTTGGCTTGTTTGCGCTGTTAAGCGTATTGCTGATTTCCGATAATAAATTGGGGCGTGCCTATTTGTGGCTGTTGCGCGTGGTGCTGACGGCGGGCAGCGTGTTCATTCTGTTTATGGAGGCTTCAACGCCGGATTTTATCGCGACCTACGATTTCCGCCCGAACCGCCTGTTTATCGAATATTTGGTCAATCCGAAAGAAGTGTTCACCATGTTGGCGAACGGGCATTTGTTGTCGTTGGTGTCGGTTCCGGCGCTGTCGATTGCGCTGACCTGGTTGTATTGGCGCTTGGCAAAACGCGTGACCACAAATTTACATGATTTCCGTTGGCGTTTTCGTCCGCTGATCGCCCTGTTGGTGGCGGGATTAGTGTTTATCGGTGCGCGCTCCAGTTTACAACATCGCGGGATCAATCCGTCAATGGTGGCGTTTTCTTCCGATGGTTTGGTCAATTCGCTGGTGCTGAACTCCGGCTATTCGGTGTTGTTTGCATTGCAGCAGATGAAAGATGAAGATAAATCCTCGGAAACTTACGGCAAAATGCCGTTTGATGAAGTGTTACACACCCTGAAAACCTCGCGTGGCAGGGCGGACGGCGACTATCTTAACTCGGATATTCCGACCTTAACCTTTAACCAAGCCAGCTATCAAGGTAAGCCGAAAAACATCGTGATTATCTTGCAAGAAAGCTTGGGAGCACAATTTATCGGCACGCTCGGTGGCAAACCCCTTTCCCCGCACTTTGATCAACTTGCGCAGCAGGGATGGTTATTTGAAAATCTGTATGCCACCGGCACCCGTTCGGTGCGTGGCATTGAAGCGGTCACCTCCGGTTTCACGCCGACACCGGCAAGAGCGGTGGTCAAACTGCCCGGCAGTCAAAACGGCTTTTTCAATATTGCCGAATTATTGAAACGGCAGGGCTACCATACCTCGTTTATTTACGGCGGTGAAAAGCATTTTGATAATATGGCGGGCTTTTTCTACGGTAACGGCTTTGAAACGATTGTCGATCAAGCCGATTACAAAAATCCGAAATTTGTCGCCACATGGGGCATGAGCGACGAAGATCTGTTCGATAAAGCCAATGAAAAATTCAACGAATGGAACAAAGACGGACAGCCGTTTTTCAGCTTGGTGTTCACCTCCAGCAACCACGATCCGTTTGAGTTTCCTGATAATAAAATTGAGTTGTATGAACAACCGAAGCAGACGCGTAATAACGCCGCCAAATATGCCGATTTTGCCTTGGGCTACTTCTTTGAATTAGCTAAAAAATCCGATTATTGGCAAGATACGCTGTTTTTAGTGGTGGCGGATCATGATTCCCGCGCCGCAGGGGCGGCGTTGGTGCCGATTCAAAATTTCCACATTCCGGCATTGATTTTGGGGGAAGGCGTAGAACCGCGGCGCGATTCCCGCTTAGTCAGCCAGATCGATTTACCGACCACCTTGTTGTCATTAGCGGGAATCAGCGGCGAACATCCGATGTGGGGTTATGATTTGACGCAAGCGGCGGATCCCAATCGGGCATTAATGCAATTCGATAAGAATTTGGCATACATGAAAGGCGATGAAGTGACGATTTTGCAACCGAATATCGCAGCAAAAGGCTTCCGGTATGATCCGCAAACGCAACAATTGACGGCAAGCGACTTGAATCCGCAATCGGCAAAAGAAGCGTTGGCGTATGCTTTGTGGGGCAGTTACAGTTATAAAAACCGTTTATATAAATTGCCGCCTGTCGCAGCGGAAAAACGTGAAGTGAAATAATTTCCGACAAAAGCAACATGGCAGAAGTAACGAAAGTGCGGTAGAATTTGCCTTTTACCGCACTTTTGCTTTTATCTTAACTTCTATTTATTATGCGACTTTTTATTGCCGAAAAACCCAGTCTAGGACGTGCGATTGCCGATGTGTTGCCGAAACCGCAACAGCGCGGCGACGGCTTTATCAAGTGCGGTGCGGACGACTATGTAACCTGGTGTATCGGGCATTTGCTCGAGCAAGCCGAGCCGGATGCCTATAACCCCGATTTCAAACAATGGCGGCTGGAACACCTGCCGATCATTCCCGAACAGTGGCAACTCAATCCAAAGCAGAGCACAGCCAAACAGCTGAATGTGGTGCTGAAACTGATCCGACAAGCGGATCAACTGGTTAACGCCGGCGACCCTGATCGCGAAGGGCAACTGCTGGTGGACGAAGTGTTTAGTTATGCCGGTTTGAGCGAGCAAAAACGCAGCCAAATCCAACGCTGTTTAATCAGCGATCTCAACCCAAGTGCGGTTGAACGCGCGATCCAAAAACTGCAATCCAACCGGGATTTTATTCCGCTTGCCACTTCGGCATTGGCGCGAGCCCGCGCCGATTGGCTGTACGGGATTAATATGACGCGCGCTTACACCATTCGCGGCAGACAAGCCGGTTATAACGGCGTGTTATCGGTCGGGCGGGTACAAACACCGGTGTTGGGCTTGATTGTACGTCGTGATCTGGAGATCGAACATTTCCAACCGAAAGATTTTTATGAAGTGCTGGCGCATATTCGAACCAACGATCAGCCTGCGCAAACCTTTACCGCACTTTGGCAGCCGAGCAAAGCCTGTGAGGATTACCAAGACGACAACGGGCGGATTTTGTCATTGCCGTTGGCGGAAAATGTGGTGAAACGTATCACAGGGCAGCCGGCGACGGTCACCCAATACAGCGATACCCAAGAGAAAGAAACCGCACCCTTGCCGTATTCGTTATCGGCGTTGCAGATTGACGCGGGTAAGCGTTACGGCTTATCGGCGCAACAGGTGTTGGACACCTGCCAGCGTTTATATGAAGTGCATAAATTGATTACCTATCCGCGCTCCGACTGCCGCTATCTGCCGGAGGAGCATTTTGCCCAGCGAAGTGCGGTATTGGGGGCGGTTTCAGCGCATAGCCAGCGCTATCAAAGCGTGCCGGAGATTGTTAATCCGAATCAGCGCAACCGTTGTTGGAACGATAAAAAAGTCGAAGCGCACCATGCCATTATCCCGACTGCCAATAAAAAACCGCTTGCGTTGTCGCAAACCGAGCAGCAGATTTACGACTTAATCGCACGCCAGTACCTGTTTCAATTCTGCCCCGACGCCGAATATCGCAAAACCAAAATCGGTTTGGAAATTGCCGGTGGTCAATTCTCGGCACAGGCGCGCGGCTTGCAAACCGCCGGTTGGAAACAGTTGTTAGGCAAAGAGGATCAAGATGAAAACCAACAGCCGCCGCTGCCGAAAGTGAAAAAAGGCGAGGTGTTGCAGTGTGAAAAAGGCGAAATCGTCAGCAAAAAAACGCAACCGCCGAAACCGTTCAGCGACGCAACTTTGTTGTCGGCAATGACCGGGATTGCGCGTTTCGTGCAAGATAAAGAATTGAAAAAAATCCTGCGTGAAACCGACGGATTAGGCACAGAGGCCACGCGCGCCGGAATTATCGAATTGCTGTTTAAGCGCGGTTTTATCATGAAAAAAGGGCGAGCCATCGTCAGCACCGACGCCGGGCGGATTTTAATCCAAGCCCTACCGGAAAGTGCCACTTTGCCGGACATGACCGCGCATTGGGAATCGCAACTGGACGGTATCAGCCGCAAGCAGGCAAGTTATCAGCAATTTATGCAACAATTGCTGACAACGTTACCGCAAATGTTGCACCAATACAGCTTTCAATCATTGCGTTTGCTCAACCAAGTCAGTGCGCAAGCGAAAAGCGGCAAACCCAAAAGCAGTCGTGCGAAAAAAGCGGCAAAAACCACGGCGAAAAGCGCAAGTGCGGTCGCGGTTGATTGAAATTAAGTCAGTTAAAGCCGATTTCACAAAATAAACTTGCACGGATTTCAGGCTTTCGCTACTATGCGCAGGTTAAATTTAATTATTTTCGCTTTGTCATCAATAAAATCAATGACGGGGCATATCAATCGGCACAACGACTAAATAACCAGTGTAGAGAATTATGTACGAAATTTTAATTATTGCTTATATCGTGGTTTCCGTTGCCTTAATCGGCTTCGTGTTATTGCAACAAGGCAAAGGCGCGGATATGGGCGCTTCTTTCGGCTCCGGTGCGTCAGGCACAATCTTCGGTGCCGCCGGTTCCGCTAACTTTTTATCACGCAGCACGGCGATTTTGGCGATTTTGTTCTTCATTATTGCGTTGGTGATCGGCAATATCAATACCCACCGTCAAGCACCGGCCGGTACATTTGATGACTTAACCAACGAAGCGCAAAAATTGGAACAACAAAATGCAATCCCTGCGTTAGAGGTTCCGGCTAACAGCGATATTCCTCAATAATAAACAGTTAAACGCTCTGGTGGTGGAATTGGTAGACACGCTATCTTGAGGGGGTAGTGTCCATAGGATGTGCGGGTTCAAGTCCCGCCCAGAGCACCAAAAACAAACGGCAATCGAGAGATTGCCGTTTTTGTTTGTTTAAACAGGATAAAAGCCGTGGACTGATACCACGGCTCATCGAATTATTTCAACTGTGCAAAACAGATTTCTGCCGCAGCGAGGGTTTTCTCAATATCGCTTGTGCTGTGTGCCAACGACATAAAACCAGCTTCGAACGCAGACGGGGCGAGGTAAACCCCTTGTTGCAACATGGCGTGGAAGAATTGGTTGAAACGTTCGCTGTCGCACGCCATGACTTGTTGATAGCTGCTGACTTCCGCTTGATCGGTGAAGTAGATACCGAACATGCCGCCGACATCATTCACGACTAACGGAATGTGATGTTTTGCCGCGCGTTGTTTCAAACCTTCGGCAAGCTGACGGGTTAAGTCGGCTAATTTCCGTTCGTTACCGCACTTGGATAGCTCGGTTAAACAGGCAAGCCCCGCCGCCATCGCAATCGGGTTGCCGGATAAGGTTCCGGCTTGATAAACCGGTCCGATTGGCGCAAGGTGTTGCATAATCTCTTTTTTGCCGCCGAATGCGCCGACCGGCATACCTCCGCCGATGACTTTGCCTAAACAGGTGAGATCCGGTTTCACCTTGTAATACGCTTGTGCCCCGCCCAGCGCCACGCGGAAGCCGGTCATCACTTCGTCGATGATGAAGACTGCGCCATATTGATCGCACAGTTCGCGCAAGCCTTGTAAAAAGCCGTCTTTCGGCGGTACGCAATTCATATTACCGGCAACCGGTTCCACGATAATGCAAGCAATGTCGTTTGGATACTGTTCGAATACTTGTCTGACCGAATCCAGATCATTGTATTGGCAAACTTGGGTGTGTTTGGTGAAATCGGCAGGCACGCCCGGGGAGCTTGGTTGCCCTAAGGTGAGTGCGCCGGAACCGGCTTTGACCAGCAATGCGTCAGCGTGTCCGTGATAGCAGCCTTCGAACTTGATAAGTTTATCACGTCCGGTATAACCGCGCGCCAAGCGGATTGCCGACATGGTGGCTTCGGTGCCGGAGCTGACCATGCGCACCATTTCGATTGACGGCACGAGTTTGCATACCAGTTGCGCCAATTCGATCTCAAGTGCGGTCGGCGCGCCGAAGCTCAAGCCTTTTTGCGCGGTTTCAATCACCGCATTGCGGATTGCCGGGTGGTTGTGCCCTAAAATCATCGGCCCCCAAGAGCCGACATAATCAATGTAGTGTTTGCCGTCGCTATCATAAATATAGGCGCCGTCGGCTTTTTCGATAAATAACGGTGTGCCGCCCACACCTTTAAACGCGCGCACCGGCGAATTCACGCCGCCGGGAATTACGGCTTGGGCTTGTTGGAAAAGTTGTTCGGAATGTGTCATGATATTGTTCCTATTATTTGCAATCAATTCAGTCGGATATTGTACTTGAAATTAATCTTTTTTACGCAGAAATAAAAAAAGATTATCGGCTGAATTTATCTTATGCTATTCTTTGCCAATTTAGGACAGCCTAAAATAAGCGGGTTGTTTTTAGCAAAGTGGTTGTTAAACCACGAAATATGGATTTTAATCCCGGAAAATGACGTTTTATATGTGGTTATCGTTATTACTGCCTTTTATCGTTTCATTTAGTGCGCTTATTCTTATTCGCCCTGCGGCGCAAAAAGTCGGCTTGGTCGATAAGCCCAATTACCGCAAACGCCATCAAGGTGCGATTCCGTTGATTGGCGGGCTTGCGCTGTTTATTGGCAATCTCAGTTTCTATCTGTTGCAATGGAACGAAATGCGCTTTCCTTATCTTTATCTGTTTTGCGTGACGGTATTGTTGGCGGTCGGTGTGTTTGACGACCGCTTCGACATCAGCCCGTTTTTACGCGCAGCTATCCAAATTGTGCTCGCCGGCTTGATGATTCATTATGCCCATCTGGAATTAGCCTCGCTCGGACAAATTATCGGGCCGTTCCAGCTGCGCTTAGGCTCGTTATCTTTTATTGTGACGGTGTTGATCACCTTGGCGGTGATCAATGCGTTTAATATGATCGACGGCATTGACGGTTTGCTCGGCGGTTTGTCGAGCGTCACTTTTGGTGCGGTCGCGCTGTTGATGTTACTCGACGGGCAGATCAATTTAGCTATGTGGTGTTTTGCCTTGATCTTGGTGATTGCGCCGTATGCGCTGTTTAACCTCGGGGTGTTCGGAGTGAAAAATAAAGTCTTTATGGGCGATTCCGGCAGTACCTTGATCGGCTTTACCGTGATTTGGATTTTGCTGTTCAGTACGCAAGGCAGCGGACACCCGATCAATCCGGTAACCGCACTTTGGGTGATCGCGATTCCGTTGATTGATATGGCGGCGGTGATCTTCCGTCGTCTGCGCAAAGGCAAAAGCCCGTTCCGTCCGGATCGCTTGCATTTGCACCATTTATTAATGCGCGCCGGATTAAGTTCGCGCCAAGCCTTATTGTTGATTACCCTCGTTGCCGCGTTATTTGCCGGGTTCGGTATTCTGGGCGAAATCTACTACATTGACGAATGGCTGATGTTCGGATTATTTATCCTGCTGTTTTTCGTCTACTACTATTCGATTACACGCGCTTGGCGGGTGACCCGCTTTATCAAAAGAATGCGTCGCCGCACCTTGCGCAGCAAAAAAAGTCGTCAGATTTGATGACACTCCATAAAAAAGGATCTTTTTTTATGTCAGAGACATTACCAAAGGCGGCGCCACAGCCGCAACTGATTGAACACTTGGATTTATTGGCGTTTGCCAAGATTTTATTACGTAAAAGTTGGCTGATTTTATTACTGATGGCGGTGGCAAGTGCGGTTGCTTATGTGGTAACCCAATTTGCGATCAAGCCGTCGTGGCGCGCCGAAGCCTATGTTGAGGCGCCGAAAGAGAGTGAGTTGGGCAATTATTATGCGCTGTATAATATGTATCAGTTGGTTGACGCTAAAGGCGGCGTGGGCAACGCCGGCGAAACGGTGCAAAGTGCGGTTGAAAACAGCTTGACCCAAGGGATTTACCAACAGTTTAAACAGCAAGTGAAAGCCTATGATGTGCTAAAAAATTTCTGGCTGAACAGTGATTATTACAAACAAATGATGAATGGCGATCGCGCGCATGACGAGGCGTTGCTGGAAAGCCTGATTGCCGGCATTCACTTCACTGAAGGCAATGCGCGCAACAATAGCAATGATAAAATCGAACTCACCTTGGATAATCCGAAACAAGCCGCGGAATTATTGAATGCGTTTATTCGGTATGCCAATCTCAGCACCCGCCAAATGGAATATGGCAACTTAATTGCCAAATGGAAGAACCTGTTTGATCGCATTACGTTGGCAGCCGATAATCAACTCGGGCAAGATCAGCAAGGGCAGCTAGTGCCTGCGTCCGTGTGGCAGAGTAAGTTGGCGATGATGACTTCGGTGCAGCCGTTGGATAATCAATTCAATGCATTTCATTATTTGAAAACGCCGGTGCAACCGCTTGCGCCATATAGTCCGAATCCGGTGTTATGGATGTTGAGCGCCGCATTTGCCGCACTGTTATTCGGTTGTGCTTTTGCGGTTATCTTGGCATTAAGGGATTTCTCTCGCAGACAAGCGCACTTACAACCGGGAGCGGAAAAAGAACATGGCTAAATTAAAAGTATTGACGGTTTTCGGCACGCGTCCGGAAGCGATCAAAATGGCACCGCTGGCACAAGCCTTGGCGCGTGAGCCGCAGATCGAAGCCAAAGTGTGCGTGACGGCACAACATCGGCAAATGTTGGATCAGGTATTACAACTGTTTGAGTTGGTGCCGGATTATGATCTGAATATTATGCAAGCCGGGCAGGATTTGACCGACATCAGTGTGCGGATCCTGCAGGAATTAAAACCGGTGCTGGCGGAATTCAAACCGGATCTGGTGTTGGTGCACGGCGATACCACCACGACCTTTGCCGCCAGTTTGGCGTGTTATTACCAACAAATCCGAGTCGGGCACGTGGAAGCGGGTTTGCGTACCGGTAATATCTATTCCCCATGGCCGGAAGAAGGCAACCGTTGTTTGACCGGCGCAATCGCCAGCTATCATTTCGCACCGACGTTAAGCTCGCAACAGAATTTATTGGCAGAAAATAAACCAACGGAAAATATTGTTGTCACAGGTAATACGGTGATTGACGCCTTGCTTTGGGTGAAACGCAAACTGGCGGCGGATACCGCACTTGCCGATCAATTGGCGCAACGCTATCCGTTTTTAGATACGCAGAAAAAACTGATTCTGGTGACCGGACATCGGCGCGAAAGCTTTGGCGCAGGTTTTGAACGAATTTGTCAGAGTTTGGCAACCCTGGCAAACAATCACCCGACAGCGCAGATTGTTTATCCGGTGCATTTGAATCCGAATGTGCGCGAGCCGGTCGAACGCTGGCTGCAAGGGATTGATAATGTCTTTTTGATTGAGCCGCAAGATTATTTGCCGTTTGTTTATCTGATGAACCGCGCTTATCTGATTTTGACTGATTCCGGCGGTATTCAGGAGGAAGCGCCGTCGTTGGGCAAACCGGTGTTGGTTATGCGCGACACCACTGAACGCCCGGAAGCGGTTCAAGCCGGCACTGTTCGCTTGGTCGGCACCGATCCGCATAAAATTATCAGCGAGGTCGAACGTTTATTAGGCGATACGCAGCATTATCAAAGCATGGCGCGTGCCAATAATCCCTATGGCGACGGCAAGGCGTGTGACAGAATCGTCAACGCAATTAAACATTTTTTAAGAGCAGAGTAATATGAACACAGAATTTAATACCATTTCGGTGATCGGCTTGGGCTATATCGGTTTACCAACGGCAACGGCATTTGCCAGTAGTGGCAAACGCGTGCTGGGCGTAGACTTAAACCGTTATGCGGTGGATACGATTAATCAAGGCAAAATCCATATTGTCGAGCCGGATTTGGATGTGGCGGTGAAAAGTGCGGTTGAAAACGGCTTATTAACCGCCAGTACCAAAGTGCTGCCTGCCGATGCGTTTCTCATCGCCGTACCGACCCCGTTTAAAGATCACTACCAGCCTGATCTGAGTTATGTGGAATCGGCTGCGAAAAGCATTGCGCCGGTGCTGCAAAAAGGCAACTTGGTGGTGTTGGAATCGACATCGCCGGTCGGCGCCACCGAACAAGTGGAAAAATGGTTGGCGGAATTGCGTCCCGATTTGACCTTCCCGTCGCAAGCGGGCGATCAAGCGGATATTAAATTGGCGTATTGCCCTGAACGCGTCTTGCCGGGCAAAATTATGCAGGAACTGTTTTCCAACGACCGCGTGATCGGCGGCTTGTCCGATGCCTGTGCGCAACAGGCTTCACGCTTGTATAAATTGTTTGTGCAAGGCGAGTGTATCGTCACTAACGCGCGCACCGCCGAGATGTGCAAACTGACCGAAAACAGCTTCCGCGATGTCAATATTGCCTTTGCCAACGAATTATCATTGATTTGTGATCACCTCAACATCAGCGTGTGGGAATTGATTAAATTGGCGAACCGCCATCCGCGGGTGAATATTTTGCAACCGGGCGCAGGCGTCGGCGGACATTGTATCGCGGTCGATCCGTGGTTTATCGTGGCACAAAGCCCGGAACAGGCACGCTTGATCCGCACCGCGCGCGAGGTGAACGATTATAAACCGCACTGGGTGATCGAACAGGTGAAAAAAGCCCTTGCCGAAGCCGTGACCGAGCGCAACTGCAAAGCCTCAGAGATTACCATTGCCTGTTTAGGTTTGGCGTTCAAACCGGATATTGATGATCTGCGCGAAAGTCCGGCAGTGGAAATCACCGCCGAATTAGCCGATTGGCACGCCGGCAAGGTGTTGGCGGTTGAGCCGAATATCGAAAAATTATCGGCGCAGTTACAGCAAAAAGTCGAATTGGCAAGCCTCGACAGCGCATTGGAAAACGCCGATATTTTGGTGTTATTGGTTGATCATCAACAATTTAAAGCCGTCAGTGCAAACGTCATTACTCAGAAATGGGTGATTGATACGCGCGGCATTTGGCGCGCTTAATCGGGATAAGCTTATGGAAAGTACGCATTTCAAGTTGACACGCAATGACTGGGAAAGCGACTTTTTCGCAATGGAAATCGGTCGCTTACAGTTTACCGGCGGTGAAAATGCCGCGCCGCACACCGTACAAGGCAATGAAAGTGCGGTCTTTGCCCCGTTTGAACTGGTACAATGTAAAATCCATGCCGATCAAGCCGAGCGGATTCACCGCTTGCAGCAGTTGGGGTTTCAGTTTGTCGAGGGCGAATTGGATTTTTGTTTGCCATTGTCCGAAACCAAATCAGCTCGGAACGAATTGCAAACCGCAAATGACCGTGATTTGGACGAATTAGAAAATTTATTCGGAGACGCATTCCAACTCAGCCGTTTTCGCCAGCCGTGGTTTAGTGCGCAACAAAACCGCACTTTCTACCGCACTTGGATTGGCAAAGCGGTGTCGGCACAGTTTGATGACGTATGTTTAGTGCAGCGTGGCGCCGACGGCAGCATTCAAGGTGCCGTCAGTGTGCGTTCGGTCGATACGGAAAATGCCCGCGTCGGTTTGTTGGCGGTTGCCGAAAATGCCAGAGGGCAGGGCGTGGCGAAAAAATTGGTGCAAAGTGCGGTTGATTGGAGCGCGCAACGGCAACGGCAACAACTTTGGATTGCCACCCAGAGCGGCAATCAGGCAGCGATCAAGTTGTACCAACAATCGGGCAAGATTGCGCAAGTCGCATACTGGTTCTATCGTTAAATAATAAGAGATAAACAATGATTCCATTTAATAAACCGCCGGTCGTCGGCACAGAACAACAGCAGATCGCCAACGCCTTAACCACCGGCAAACTCAGCGGCGACGGTCCATTCACCAAATTGGCGGAGCAATGGCAACAACAGCGCTTTAATGCCAAAAAAGTGTTGCTCACCCCGTCATGCACCGCTTCGTTAGAAATGGCGGCGCTGCTGATTGACATTCAACCCGGCGATGAAGTAATTATGCCGAGTTACACTTTCGTTTCCACCGCCAATGCTTTCGTATTGCGCGGTGCGACCATTGTGTTTGTCGATATACGCCAAGATACAATGAACTTGGACGAAAGTAAGATCGAAGCGGCAATCACCGCGAAAACCAAAGCGATTGTGCCGGTGCATTACGCCGGTGTCGCCTGTGAAATGGACACTATTATGGCGATTGCCGAGAAACATAAACTGTGGGTGATCGAAGACGCAGCGCAGGGCGTGATGGCAACTTATAAAGGCAAAGCGTTAGGTACTATCGGGCATATCGGTTGCTATAGTTTCCACGAAACCAAAAATTATACCGCCGGCGGTGAGGGCGGCGCCAGTCTGATTAACGATGAAAAATTGATTGAACGCGCGGAAATTATCCGTGAAAAAGGCACCAATCGCAGTCAATTTTTCCGCGGACAGGTGGATAAATACACCTGGCGTGATATGGGATCAAGCTTCTTAATGTCGGATCTGCAAGCGGCGTATCTGTATGCGCAATTCGAGGCGGCGGACGCAATCAACCAACGCCGTTTGGCAATTTGGCAGCGTTATTACCGAGCGTTTCAACCGTTTGCTAATGGGCGCGTAACCTTGCCGAGCATTCCGTCAGATTGCCGGCACAATGCGCATATGTTTTACCTCAAACTACGTGATATTGCCGACCGCACTTCCTTTATTGATGGATTGAAAGCGGCAGAGATTATGAGCGTATTCCATTATGTGCCGTTGCATTCCAGTCCGGCGGGAGAGAAATTCGGGCGTTTTGACGGCACGGATCAATTTACCACCCAAGAGAGCGAGCGCTTGGTGCGCTTGCCGTTGTTCTATAATATGACGGACAGCGAGGTGGAAAAGGTGATTTCGGTTGCGACAGCGTATCTGCAAGCGTAAGTATGACCGCACTTTGTCTATGCGAAACACTGATGAAAGTGCGGTAATCGATTTATGAAAAAATCCCTTGGCACAACCACCATTTGGACCGCGTCGTCCACCTTGGTTAAAATTCTTATCGGCTTACTGGTGGTCAAACTGCTGGCGGTGGCGTTCGGCACCGAAGGCGTCGGGCGCGCGGCGAACTATATGACGCTGTTGACCGTGCTCGGCGTATTTGCCGGCGGCGGGATTTTTAACGGCGTGACCAAATATGTGGCGGAATATGATGATAATCCGTCGCAGTTGCGTAATGTCTTGGCGACGTCCTCGTTTATTATTTTGCTGTTTTCGGCACTGGTCGGGCTATTATTATTCGCTTTTGCTACGCCGATTGCCGATTTTCTGTTTGCCGAAAGCGGCTATCATAATGTGATTCGCTCGCTTGCGCTGCTGCAATTCGGCATTGCCTTGAGTAACTATTTTCTTGCCATTTTGCGTGGACAGCGCAACGCCAAAGCCAATGCGCTGAGTATTATCGTCGGTTCATTGCTGGGCGTTATGCTGTTTTTACTGGGTTTATTCTATTTCGGTTACCAAGGGGCATTAGTCGGTTTGGCAGTTATTCCCGCGGCAGCGTTTTTACCGGCAATTTTTGCCTTGAGAAAACCATTTTCGCGGACATGGCTTAAACCGCACTTTACAACAACACAAGCGCAAAAATTACTCAAATTTTCCGGTATGGTGTTTGTCACGGCAATCACTTTACCGGTGGCGTATATTGTCATGCGGGATCGATTACTCGAATTTTATAGCGTGCATGATGTCGGGCTGTGGCAAGGTGTCAGTAAAATTTCCGATGCTTACTTACAATTTATTACCGCCGCATTCTCCGTTTACTTGTTACCGACGTTTGCCAAATTACCCGATCGTTATGCGATTAAACGGGAAGTCGGCAAGGCGTTAAAATTTGTAGTGCCGGCGGTGGTGTTGGTCAGCGTGCTAATCTATGTGTTGCGTGCGGTCGTGATCCGTGTCCTGTTTTCCGAACAATTTTTGCCGATGCAAAATTTGTTTATTTGGCAGCTTGCGGGCGATGTGTTCAAGGTGTCGGCGTATGTGTTCGGTTATCTGATTGTGGCGAAAGCGGCGTTGAAATTGTATGTGCTAGCGGAGATCAGTCAGTTTGCGTTGCTGCTTGCGACCTCGTATTGGCTGATTCCGCTGAATGGGGCAATCGGCGCAACCCAATCTTATTTCATCACCTATTTCAGCTATTTTGTATGTTGTGTGATTGGTTTTTCAGTTTACCTCAAACGTGCCAATCGTCGCCCAATCAAGGATAACTCATGAGAATTTGCCATATTTTAGGCTCGGATATTCCGCACCATAACCAAACCGTGATGGCGTTTTTCCGCGATCAACTGTGGGATCGCATTCCGCCACAAGCACGCGCGGCGTTTTATATTGTCGGCGGCGATAGCGACAATGATCCGCCGCAAGTGAAACGTTTTGCCGATAAAAAGTCATTGGCGACCTTTTTAATCCAAGAAGCGAAACAGCGCGACGATACCTTTTATCTGTTGCACGGGCAGTTTAATCTCACTATTTGGCTAGCGATTTTATTTAACCGTTTGCCGTTGGATCGGTTGGGTTGGCATATTTGGGGCGCGGATCTGTATGAGGATTCTACTCAGTTAAAATTTAAATTGTTCTATCCGTTGCGCCGCTTGGCACAGAAAAAATTACGCCATGTGTTTGCCACTGCGGGCGATCTGCAACGGTTTAGCCAACTTAATCAAACAGCAGAAAAAACGGTGCTGTATTTTCCGACCAAAATGGATCTCGGTTTGCAAGTGCCGGACAATCATCAAAGTGCGGTGCTCACGATTTTGCTTGGCAATTCCGGTGATCAATCCAATCGCCATTTAGAGGCGTTGGCACAAATCAAACAACAATTAGGCGAACAAGTGCGCATTATTATTCCGATGGGCTATCCGGAAAATAACCACGCCTATATTGCGCAGGTTCGGCAGAAAGCACGCGCCTTGTTTGCACCAAGTGCGGTTGAAATTTTAGAACGGCGTATTGAGTTTCAAGACTATTTGAGTATGTTGGCGCAATGTGATCTGGGCTATTTTATTTTTGTGCGCCAACAAGGGATTGGAACAATCTGTTTATTGACACAATTTGAGATTCCCTTGGTGTTGAATCCGCAAAATCCGTTCTGTTTGGATCTGCAACAACAGCAAGTGCCGTTTATTGCCATGAATGCGCTGAACCGCGAAGCCGTTGCACAGTGCAAAGTGCGGTTAGCGGCATTGGATAAAACGCAAATTGATTTTTTTGCGCCGAATTTTGCCGACGGCTGGATTCGGATGTTAAACGAATGGGGACAAAAATAGCCATATGTTGAGTTTAACCCAACTGAGCGCTTTGGTGCTGCTTTATACTTTCTCGCTTGTGCTGATTGGCTATCTTGCCTACCAAGCGTTTAAAAAAGTGCGGTTTTCTTTCCACCTGTTGTTTACGCTGGTTTATTTGTTGACGTTTTATTTAGGCTTTCCGTTCAGCATGATTTTGGCATTCGGTTTCAATGTACAAACATTACCGTTTGAAATTTTGTTTATTAGCCTGTTCTCCGCATTGGCATTCTATATTTTATATTATGTCTGCTATCAAGT
The DNA here is from genome assembly GCF_053570765.1 of Testudinibacter sp. P17/SS/0325. Next base: position 1,747,963 of record NZ_CM131635.1, read on the forward strand.
GCGGTTGCTGCCGAAAACGATGGCTTTAAAACCGCATTCAGCGCGTACTGTTGTGCAAACGGCACGGCAAAATTCGGCCGGCGAAGGCATTATCACCGCATTGCTCTTGATGTTAGTGGCATTAATCACCATCGGCTTATTTTTCAGTTTAAACGGTTTTTTACTGTTCAAACTGGATAGTTACAGTCAAATTTTTTCACAAAGCGTCAGCGGCACCGCACTTAAACGCTTTTTCTATTTTTTCTTACCGGCATTATTGATTTTCTATTTTTTAAAACCGAGTAAACCGAATTGGTGGCTGTTTTTATTGTTCGGCGTCAGTTTCGGTGTGTTGACCTATTTATTGGTCGGCGGCACCCGTGCCAATATTGCGTTGGCAGTGGCAATTTTCTTTTTTATTGGTATCAGCAAAGGCTATATTTCGATTGTCACCTTAGCCATTGCAGGGGCAACGGCGATTGTCGCCATGTTCGGTTTGGCATTGGCGCGTTACGGCTTGGATGTCAGCGGCAGCGAAGCGTTTTATACTTTTTTATATTTGACCCGCGATACTTTTTCGCCATGGGAAAATCTGGCATTGTTGTTATCCCATTATCAACAGATTGAATTCCAAGGGCTTGCGCCGATTGTGCGTGATTTCTATGTGTTTATTCCGAAAGGCGTTTGGGAAAACCGTCCTGATTTGGTGGTCAACGCTGCCAATTACTTCACTTGGGAAGTGTTGAATTATTACGCCGGGCTGGCAATTTCACCGACGTTGCTTGGATCTTTGCTGATTATGGGCGGAATTCCGTTTATGCTGTTGGGCGCGGTCATTTGCGGCTGGCTGATCAAAGGTATGGATTTTCTTTATCACTATGCTAAACACAGCTTGAATCGCAGCAATGCGGCATTGATTCAGGCGTACTGTTTTGCCAATATTTTTAATATTATCGTGTTGGTCAGGGAAGGAATGGACGCGTTTATTTCGCGCTGGGTGTTCTTTTCGCTGATTTTTATTGCTGCGGTAGTAATCGGTAAATCGGTGGTCTTACTTATGCGCAAAACCGGCAGCGTGCGTTATAAATTCGTGAACAGTTGAGAGTAACAATGAGTAACACAATGATTGATAAAGTGACTATCCGTGGGATAGATATTTTGGCAGTGAAAGATCAAACGGCCTTTTTGGATTTTTTACTGAATGAAAACGGCGTACGGCAGGGCAAATTAATTGCCATCAATGCGGAAAAAATTATCACCGCGGAAAAACAGCCGGAAATAAAGCAATTGTTGCTCAATGCGGAGTTTAAATATGCCGACGGCATGAGTATCGTCAAATCGATTCAGAAAAAATACCCGCAATACCGCACTTTGCAACGGGTTGCCGGTTGTGACCTATGGTATGCTTTAATGGAAAAAGCCGGTAAATTAAATACGCTGGTTTTTCTGGTCGGCGGACAGCCGCAGGTCTTGGCAGAAACCGAACAGAAATTAACCGCACAATGGCAGGTGAATTTGGTTGGTTCACAAGACGGCTATTTTAAAGCTGAACAGCAAGCCGAATTGATTGAACGCATCAAAGCCAGCGGGGCGAAAATTATTACCGTTGCAATGGGGTCGCCGAAGCAAGAGCGGTTTATGTTGGCGTGCCAACAGGCATATCCTGAGGCGTTATATATGGGCGTGGGCGGTACTTATGATGTATTCACCGGGCGAGTAAAACGCGCGCCGTTAATTTGGCAAAAAGCCAATTTAGAGTGGTTGTACCGCTTATTAAGCCAGCCAACCCGTTGGCGCAGACAAGTCAATTTATTACAGTATGCCTATTACTATTTTGCCAATAAGCTGTAAAATAACCAGAAAGTTGGCAAATAACGAGCAAGTTGCATATTTTAACAGCAAGCGAGAAAAAAAATCAAAAAAGCACTAGACAAGTTATTCAGAAACACTTAATATGCGCCCCGCAACGACGCGATGTGCGCTCGTAGCTCAGTTGGATAGAGCGTTGGCCTCCGGAGCCAAAGGTCTCAGGTTCGAATCCTGTCGAGCGCGCCATGCGTTCGCATTTTGATTCAGCTAACGCTTGTCAGCAACAATGGTGGCTATAGCTCAGTTGGTAGAGCCCCGGATTGTGATTCCGGTTGTCGTGGGTTCAAGTCCCATTAGCCACCCCAATTTAACTTCTGGTTGGTTTAACAAGAAGTTGCCATCGGCGAGTAGCGCAGCTTGGTAGCGCAACTGGTTTGGGACCAGTGGGTCGTAGGTTCAAATCCTATCTCGCCGACCATTTCACTTTTTTTAAAGTTGAAATGAACCTTATCTCCTTTTCTTAAAAGGAATGAAGGTAAGGCTTTCTGTTCTTTAACAATATATCAGACAATCTGTGTGGGCACTTGTGCAAGGCATTGGTAATTTAAAGATTTAAAAAAACTAAAGTCTTAATGAGTGCTGATAGTAAATTCATAATTGAAACTTTTGTGGTTTCAATATTATAGTCAGAGATTCGTTGAGCGATTGAACTTGAATTGAAGAGTTTGATCATGGCTCAGATTGAACGCTGGCGGCAGGCTTAACACATGCAAGTCGAGCGGTAACGGGGAGTAGCTTGCTACTTTGCCGACGAGCGGCGGACGGGTGAGTAATGCTTGGGAATCTGGCTTATGGAGGGGGATAACTACGGGAAACTGTAGCTAATACCGCGTAATATCGAGAGATTAAAGGGTGGGACTTTCGGGTCACCCGCCATAAGATGAGCCCAAGTGAGATTAGGTAGTTGGTGAGGTAAAGGCTCACCAAGCCGTCGATCTCTAACTGGTCTGAGAGGATGACCAGTCACACTGGGACTGAGACACGGCCCAGACTCCTACGGGAGGCAGCAGTGGGGAATATTGCGCAATGGGGGGAACCCTGACGCAGCCATGCCGCGTGAATGAAGAAGGCCTTCGGGTTGTAAAGTTCTTTCGGTGATGAGGAAGGTGTTTTGTTTAATAGACAGAGCAATTGACGTTAGTCACAGAAGAAGCACCGGCTAACTCCGTGCCAGCAGCCGCGGTAATACGGAGGGTGCGAGCGTTAATCGGAATAACTGGGCGTAAAGGGCACGCAGGCGGATAGATAAGTGAGATGTGAAATCCCCGAGCTTAACTTGGGAACAGCATTTCATACTGTTTATCTAGAGTTTTGTAGAGAGGGGTAGAATTCCACGTGTAGCGGTGAAATGCGTAGAGATGTGGAGGAATACCGGAGGCGAAGGCGGCCCCTTGGACAAAGACTGACGCTCATGTGCGAAAGCGTGGGGAGCAAACAGGATTAGATACCCTGGTAGTCCACGCTGTAAACGATGTCGATTTGGGGGTTGCCTGTATGGGTGGCTCTCGAAGCTAACGCGTTAAATCGACCGCCTGGGGAGTACGGCCGCAAGGTTAAAACTCAAATGAATTGACGGGGGCCCGCACAAGCGGTGGAGCATGTGGTTTAATTCGATGCAACGCGAAGAACCTTACCTACTCTTGACATCCTAAGAAGAGCTCAGAGATGAGCTTGTGCCTTCGGGAACTTAGAGACAGGTGCTGCATGGCTGTCGTCAGCTCGTGTTGTGAAATGTTGGGTTAAGTCCCGCAACGAGCGCAACCCTTATCCTTTGTTGCCAGCATGTAAAGATGGGAACTCAAAGGAGACTGCCGGTGACAAACCGGAGGAAGGTGGGGATGACGTCAAGTCATCATGGCCCTTACGAGTAGGGCTACACACGTGCTACAATGGCGTATACAGAGGGAGGCGAGAGTGCGAGCTTAAGCGAATCTCTTAAAGTGCGTCGTAGTCCGGATTGGAGTCTGCAACTCGACTCCATGAAGTCGGAATCGCTAGTAATCGCAAATCAGAATGTTGCGGTGAATACGTTCCCGGGCCTTGTACACACCGCCCGTCACACCATGGGAGTGGGTTGTACCAGAAGTAGATAGCTTAACCGAAAGGGGGGCGTTTACCACGGTATGATTCATGACTGGGGTGAAGTCGTAACAAGGTAACCGTAGGGGAACCTGCGGTTGGATCACCTCCTTATATATGACTGATGATTTTGTATAGGTGTTCACACAGATTGTTTGATAGAAAAGAAGACAGACCGTATAGAGAGATAGGCTTGTAGCTCAGGTGGTTAGAGCGCACCCCTGATAAGGGTGAGGTCGGTGGTTCAAGTCCACTCAGGCCTACCAATTCTACTTATTCTGCACCGCTTTGAGGGTTGCGATACTCATATGCTCGCGCATACTGCGTTTCTCACCTCAAATCGCTTTTGAATAAGCGAATTGGCTTTTAGCTTCATCATCTTGAATATCTGCGATGCTCATGTGCTGTTCGCACACTGCGCTGCTTGATTTCAATCTGATTTTGCTAAAATCCTTGGCTGAAGTTTCTAGGACTAGCAATTAGGACTAGCTAAATACGGGAAAAAAGAAAGGGGCTATAGCTCAGCTGGGAGAGCGCCTGCTTTGCACGCAGGAGGTCAGCGGTTCGATCCCGCTTAGCTCCACCACGCTTTAACTTGTCACGACGAAGTCATTCATGACTGAAGTATCGGTGATAAGGGTTTATTGATTAATAGTGAGTTTTCTTAGCCAACGCTTTATGAGGGATTAAAAAACCTAAAGTGCGGTTAAGAGGATTGAGTATTGGTTGAAAAACCGATTTGTTCTTTAAAAATTTGGACACAAGCTAAAAACTGAAGAGAGCTCAAGCGTTCGAGAGGACGTAAGAGCTGAGTATTCGAAAATCGAGCAATCGAGAATCGAATTGGGCTTGTTTGGTGAGAAAAGGCACTGAGCAGGTCAGCGTAGGGAAACTTACGCACGAGTCAATGGAAGACGGCTTTGGGAATGGAAAGCGGACTGAACGAAACGGGCACGAAAGTGGTTAGTTGAAATGAAAGTGCGGTATAAAAATTCTTGAGGTTGTATGGTTAAGTGACTAAGCGTGCAGGGTGGATGCCTAGGCAGTCAGAGGCGAAGAAGGACGTGCTAATCTGCGAAAAGCGTGGAGGAGTTGATAAGAAGCGCTATCACTCCACGATATCCGAATGGGGAAACCCAGTAGATGAAGAATCTACTATTGTTAACTGAATCCATAGGTTAACAAGGCGAACCGGGAGAACTGAAACATCTCAGTACCCCGAGGAAAAGAAATCAATTGAGATTCCGTAAGTAGCGGCGAGCGAACACGGAGAAGCCGTTAGTGATAGTAAGTGAGTTAGGAGAATGTGTTGGGAAGCACAATCGCAGAGGGTGATAATCCCGTATCCGAAGGCACAGTTACGGTACTAAGCTAACAGCAAGTAGGGCGGGACACGAGAAATCCTGTTTGAAGATGGGGGGACCATCCTCCAAGGCTAAATACTCCTGACTGACCGATAGTGAACCAGTACCGTGAGGGAAAGGCGAAAAGAACCCTGGTGAAGGGAGTGAAATAGAACCTGAAACCCTGTACGTACAAGCAGTGGGAGCCTCTTTAATGGGGTGACTGCGTACCTTTTGTATAATGGGTCAGCGACTTATATTGTGTAGCGAGGTTAACCGAATAGGGGAGCCGAAGGGAAACCGAGTCTTAACTGGGCGAAGAGTTGCACGATATAGACCCGAAACCCGGTGATCTAGCCATGGGCAGGTTGAAGGTTGGGTAACACTAACTGGAGGACCGAACCGACTACTGTTGAAAAAGTAGCGGATGACTTGTGGCTGGGGGTGAAAGGCCAATCAAACCGGGAGATAGCTGGTTCTCCCCGAAATCTATTTAGGTAGAGCCTTAGACGAATACCTTCGGGGGTAGAGCACTGTTTCGGCTAGGGGGTCATCCCGACTTACCAACCCGATGCAAACTGCGAATACCGAAGAGTAATATCTAGGAGACACACGGCGGGTGCTAACGTTCGTCGTGAAGAGGGAAACAACCCAGACCGCCAGCTAAGGTCCCAAAGTCTATGTTAAGTGGGAAACGAAGTGGGAAGGCTTAGACAGCTAGGATGTTGGCTTAGAAGCAGCCATCATTTAAAGAAAGCGTAATAGCTCACTAGTCGAGTCGGCCTGCGCGGAAGATGTAACGGGGCTAAAACATAGCACCGAAGCTGCGGCATTCAGATGACAGATTTCAGATGTCAGGAGACAGTATGGCAATCAAGTTTGAAGATTTGAAGGTGTTTCAACGCGCTTATAAAGTGTCGTTGGAAATTCATCAAGCGAGCTTGGATTTTCCTAAGGTAGAGCAATATGCGTTAGGAGACCAAGTTAGACGGGCAAGCAAAAGCATTTGTGCAAATTTAGCCGAAGGTTTTGCAAGGCAACGTACTAAAGCGGATTTAAATCGATTTCTTAGCATGGCAATAGGCAGTGCTGATGAAATGCGAGTTTGGTTAAGATACTGTTATGACTTGAAATATGCAGATGAACAAGATTGGCAAAGATGGCGTAATGAATACGAAGAAATTGCGAAGATGTTACAAGGTTTTGGTAAAACACCGAAACCTGACGTCTGAAATCTGTCATCTGATTGGGTAGGGGAGCGTTGTGTAAGCGGAAGAAGGTGGCTCGAGAGGGCTGCTGGACGTATCACAAGTGCGAATGCTGACATAAGTAACGATAAAGGGGGTGAAAAACCCCCTCGCCGGAAGACCAAGGGTTCCTGTCCAACGTTAATCGGGGCAGGGTGAGTCGGCCCCTAAGGCGAGGCTGAAGAGCGTAGTCGATGGGAAACGGGTTAATATTCCCGTACTTGTGATAAGAGCGATGTGGGGACGGAGCAGGTTAGGTTATCCGGGTGACGGAAGTCCCGGTCCAAGCGTGTAGGATGGATGATTAGGCAAATCCGGTCATTTATATCAGAGGCGTGACGGGGAGACTCCACGGAGTCGAAGTAACCGATACCACACTTCCAGGAAAAGCCGCTAAGCTTATCTTATCATAAACCGTACTGAAAACCGACACAGGTGGTCAGGTAGAGAATACTCAGGCGCTTGAGAGAACTCGGGTGAAGGAACTAGGCAAAATAGCACCGTAACTTCGGGAGAAGGTGCGCTGACGGTAATTGAAGTCCGTTGCGGATGGAGGTGAAGTCAGTCGAAGTGACCAGCTGGCTGCAACTGTTTATTAAAAACACAGCACTCTGCAAACACGAAAGTGGACGTATAGGGTGTGACGCCTGCCCGGTGCTGGAAGGTTAATTGATGATGTGAGAGCATTTGATCGAAGCCCCAGTAAACGGCGGCCGTAACTATAACGGTCCTAAGGTAGCGAAATTCCTTGTCGGGTAAGTTCCGACCTGCACGAATGGCGTAATGATGGCCAGGCTGTCTCCACCCGAGACTCAGTGAAATTGAAATCGCCGTGAAGATGCGGTGTACCCGCGGCTAGACGGAAAGACCCCGTGAACCTTTACTATAGCTTGACACTGAACATTGAATTTTGATGTGTAGGATAGGTGGGAGACAGAGAAGTATTAACGCCAGTTAATACGGAGTCGTTGTTGAAATACCACCCTTTAAGGTTTGATGTTCTAACACAGACTGCGGCACGCGGTCGTGGACAGTGTCTGGTGGGTAGTTTGACTGGGGCGGTCTCCTCCCAAAGCGTAACGGAGGAGTACGAAGGTTTGCTAATCACGGTCGGACATCGTGAGGTTAGTACAATGGTATAAGCAAGCTTGACTGCGAGACGGACATGTCGAGCAGGTGCGAAAGCAGGTCATAGTGATCCGGTGGTTCTGAATGGAAGGGCCATCGCTCAACGGATAAAAGGTACTCCGGGGATAACAGGCTGATACCGCCCAAGAGTTCATATCGACGGCGGTGTTTGGCACCTCGATGTCGGCTCATCACATCCTGGGGCTGAAGTAGGTCCCAAGGGTATGGCTGTTCGCCATTTAAAGTGGTACGCGAGCTGGGTTTAGAACGTCGTGAGACAGTTCGGTCCCTATCTGCCGTGGGCGTTGGAAAATTGAAAGGGGCTGCTCCTAGTACGAGAGGACCGGAGTGGACGCACCGCTGGTGTTCCCGTTGTTTCGCCAGAAGCATTGCGGGGTAGCTATGTGCGGGAGAGATAAGTGCTGAAAGCATCTAAGCACGAAACTTGCCTTGAGATGAGTTTTCCCACACTTAGAGTGTGTAAGGGTTGTTTAAGACGAAGACGTAGATAGGCGGGGTGTGTAAGTGTAGTGATACATTGAGCTAACCCGTACTAATTGCCCGAGAGGCTTAACCATACAACGCTCAAGGGTTTTACCCAAAAGCCGAGAGAAAGTTGTAAGAAAAGACAAGAGACGAAAGAGCGAAGTCAGAAGCTCGAGTAGGGCTCGAGGAGTTTGAATCAGTAATAGCTTGTGACCGAATAGGAATAACAGCGAAAGAAACGCTGAAAGAATAAAAAATAGAGAACAAAACAAAGTAAGAAGAAGCAAAAACAATCAAGCCGAATTATTCCGGCGGCGATAGTGCGGTAGCACCACCTGACCCCATGCCGAACTCAGAAGTGAAATGCCGTAACGCCGATGGTAGTGTGGGGTCTCCCCATGTGAGAGTAGGACACCGCCGGATATTATTGAATAGAGAGAACAAAAGCCCTTTGCAGTCATGCGAAGGGTTTTTTGCGTTTGGGCGGAAAAAGGATTAGGGAGCGTTGGCGGATAGAGTGCAAGTGCGGTTAGCTTTACTTTTCTGATCATAAATGCATGAGAAAATACGGACAAATATTTTACGAATAATTATAATAGCCAATTATTCTCTGGATTTAATTAGTTAGCCGTTATATGGTGGGCAATTAAACTCCATATCGCAAATAAGGGAGGAATTTATGCATTGTCCTTTTTGTTCCACTGAAGATACCAAAGTGATTGATTCCCGCTTGGTTGCCGATGGCTATCAAGTGCGGCGGCGGCGAGAGTGTACGCAGTGTCGCGAACGTTTTACCACCTTTGAAACCGCGGAACTGGTGACTCCTAAAATTATCAAAAGCAACGGCAACCGCGTACCATTTGACGAAAAAAAACTGCGCTCGGGCATGCAGCGTGCGTTGGAAAAACGCCCGGTTAGTGCGGATGATATTGAAAAATCAATCAGCCATATTATTCATCAGTTACAAGCCACCGGAGAACGTGAGGTACCGAGCAAATTAGTGGGTACTTTGGTCATGGAAGAATTAAAACAATTAGATAAAGTTGGCTACATTCGTTTTGCTTCGGTCTATTTAAGTTTTGATGATATTAAACAATTCGGCGATGAAATCGAAAAATTAACTGATGAAGCGATTGTGAAAGAGCAGAATTAAGGATCAAGAATGACAGTATTTTCAGAACAAGATCGCGGTTTTATGCAACGTGCAGTGGCACTGGCGACATTAGGGCGTTGGACGGTTGATCCGAATCCTCGGGTTGGCTGTGTGATTGTGAAAGATGGTCAGATTATCGGCGAAGGTTATCACCAGAAAGCCGGACAGGGGCATGCGGAAGCCAATGCTTTTCAGCAATGTGAAGTGAATAGGCAAAGTGCGGTCGGCGCAACATTGTATGTCACTTTGGAACCCTGTTCTCATTTTGGCAGAACACCGCCCTGTTCACATAAAATTATTGAGAATGGTATCAAAAGAGTTGTGGTTGCAATGCGGGATCCGAATCCCCTCGTTGCAGGCAAAGGGATCACTTTATTGCAGGAAGCGGGGATTACAGTCGAAGTCGGTTTGTTGGAACAAGAAGCAGAGGAGCTGAATAAAGGCTTCCTAAAAAGAATGAGAACCGGACGTCCATTCGTACAATTGAAAATGGCAATGACGATTGACGGTAAAACCGCAACCGCTTCAGGTGAAAGTAAGTGGATCACCGGCGAAGCGGCACGGGCGGAAGTGCAGGATTACCGGGCTGCGGCGAGTGCGATTTTATCCGCCAGTGGCACGGTGTTGGTTGATGATCCGTTATTAAATGTGCGTTGGCAGCAATTGCCGCCGACGATTCAAGCCGTGTATCCTGAACAAAAATTACGCCAACCGGTACGGATTATTATGGACTCTAAGCATCGGATTCGTGCTTATCATAAATTATTCAGTATCGAAAGTGCGGTTTGGTTGGTGGGTAACGCGAACCAGATACGGGATTTGTCATCTTTTCCGGATTTTGTCGAGGCGCTTGAACTGAATTCTTCCGCTCACCAATTGACCGCTTTGATGGATGAATTAGGCAAGCGTGAAATCAACACGTTATGGATTGAAGCCGGCGCAAATCTGGCAGGTTCGCTAATCAGTGCCGGCTTAGTCGATGAACTGATTGTGTATATTGCCCCGAAATTACTCGGCGATCAGGCGCGTGGTTTATGCCATTTGCCGGATTTGCACTGTCTTGCTGATGCGCCGCAGTGGAAATTGGTTGCCACGGCACGGGTCGGCGAGGACTTTAAAATGGTTTATCGCCCTGATTTGGCCGAAAGCGGAGAGACGGTATGTTAAAAAAAATTCTACAATCCGCGTTAATCGGATTATGTGCCGCCGCATTCGTATTGGCATTAGCCCCGCTATGGCAAGGGAAGAAAACATGGTTTGCGGGTGACGATTCATTACAAATCATTTCTTATGCCAGTGCGGTACGCATTGCCGCGCCGGCGGTGGTTAATGTTTATAATCAAGCGCTGCAAGGCACGAATAATCTTGGTGATAACCATGAATTGCGTGTCAATAATTTGGGTTCCGGCGTGATTATGCGGGCTGACGGCTATATTCTGACTAACCGGCATGTGATTAATAATGCGGATCAAATTGTGGTGGCATTGCAAACGGGGCAGCTGTACCAAGCAACTTTAATCGGCTCCGATAGCCTGACCGATTTAGCTGTGTTAAAAATTCAGGCGGATAATTTGCCGACGATTCCACAAAATAACAACCGTCGGGTTTATGTCGGCGATGTGGCGTTGGCGATTGGCAATCCTTATAACTTAGGGCAAAGTGTCAGCCAAGGGATTATCAGCGCACTGGGACGCAGTGCCTTGGGTGAAATCGGGCGGCAAAATTTTATCCAAACCGACGCTTCGATTAATCGCGGCAATTCCGGTGGCGCACTGATTAATACCGCCGGAGAGCTGATTGGTATCAATACGCTGAGTATCGGCAAAGATAGTGCTGAAATTGCCGAAGGCTTAAGTTTTGCCATTCCGATTGATATTGCCAATGAGGTGTTGAAAAAAATCATTCAAGACGGACGAGTCATTCGCGGCTATTTCGGGGTAGAAAGCCAAATTTTCTATAATAATGAAGATCAGCTGGGGCTCAATCAGCGCGGCGTACTGGTGACCGCCGTTGCTGAAAATGGTCCGGCGGCTGAAGCCGGAATCAAACAAGGGGATCTGATTGTTCAATTTAATGGCAATGCGGTCAATTCGCCGACCGAACTGTTGCAAATTATCGCCGATACCCGCCCGGGAACACGGGTTGAAGTGCAGGTCGAACGGTTAGGACAAGTGCTGACCTTACCGGTGACAATCGCCGAATATCCGCAACAAAAGTAAGTATTATGCGTATTTTACTGGTTGAAGACGACAATATGATCGGCGAAGTGCTGAAAGCCAGTTTGAAAGATGCGGCATATGCAGTGGATTGGGTGCAAGACGGGCAGGCGGCATGGGTTGCGCTGCAAATCCAAACATACGATATTTTGCTGCTGGATTTGGGCTTGCCCAAAAAAGACGGTTTGCAGCTGCTGAACGAACTGCGACAGCAAAATGAGCAGATGGCGGTGCTGATTGTGACCGCGCGGGACGATTTGCCGAGTCGTATCGGTGGCTTGGATGGCGGCGCAGACGATTATCTGGTGAAACCGTTTGATATGGCTGAGCTGCTGGCGCGTTTGCGTGCGGTTGTACGGCGTAAAAATCAACAGGGAAAACGCCGTCTAAGCAACGGCTATCTCACCTTGGATGATGATAGTCATCAGGTTTTTTTAGCCGAACATCCTAACGGCATTGCACTAACACAAAAAGAATTTGCTTTGCTACAAACTTTGTTACAACACCCCGGTAAAATCTATTCCAGAGCGGAATTAGAAGATAAATTGTACCCTTGGGGCGAAGAAGTGGAAAGTAATGCGGTCGATTATCTGATCCACGCCTTGCGTAAAAAACTGGGCAAGCAGAGTATTCGCAATATTCGCGGCGCCGGTTGGACGATTCCGAAAGGAACGTCGACGCAGTAACATAAGAGATGTAGTATGAAAAATTCGATTCGGCGTAAATTGATTCTCAGCTTAACCCTTCTCTCCGTCACGGCAGCGTTGCTGACCGCACTTTTCATTTTTTATGCTTCCTTTAAATTCGCTTACCGCCTGCAAGACGATATTTTGCAGCAAAGTGCGCTATTTATCGGTGCGGATACGCCGGTGAGCGAAGTTGCGCTGAATAATCGTGATAATCAGATTTTTGTGCATAATGTGCTGACGCCACCGGATAAACCCTATTTTATCCCTAATTTAGCTTCTTATGCCGACGGTTTGCATAGCCTGACGCTACAGGGACGGCATTATCGGGCGTACATTAAGCACGAGCAAACACAACCGGTGGCGGTGTTGTTCGATGAAGAAGAATTTCGTGATGAAATCGCCGCTTATGCTGCCGGGCTGGGAACGGCGCCAATGCTGCTGTTTATTTTATTGATGTTACCGTTGGCGGCATGGGTGGTACAGCGTAGTTTACGCCCGATTAATCAGCTGTCCGAACAGGTTAAACAAAGGAGCGAAAGTGATTTGACCGCACTTGATGAAGACAATATCCCGACCGAGATCCACGCTTTTGTACAATCGATCAATCACTTATTCAGCAAAGTTGATCGCAGTGTACGCCAGCAACAGCGCTTTATTGCCGATGCCGCGCATGAGCTGCGCAGCCCGATGACCGCACTTTCATTACAATTGGAGCGGTTCTTACAGCAAAATACCCTTCCCGAAGCCGCAGAAACACAGTTAAGCGGGATTAGCCGAAGTGTCGTACGGGTTCGCCATTTGTTAGAACAACTGTTATTGTTGGCAAGGGTGCAAGCGGAACACATTGAACCTACACGCCGGATAGTGTCGCTGTTAGCGGTTTATCGCCGGGTCTTGACCGATTTATTACCCTTAGCCGACGCAAAACGGCAAGATATCGGCGTAGTCAGTAAAACGGATTGTCATATTTTAGCCAATGAAGACGAACTTTATTTGTTGATAAAAATCTTATGCGAAAATGCCATTCGTTATACCCCGATTGGCGGGCAGATTGATTTGGATTTGCAGCAAGGCGCAAGTGCGGTGATCCTGAGTGTTGATGATAACGGCGTCGGGATCGCCGAATCGGAGCGGGAACGGGTGCTAGAGCCGTTTTACCGTATCCTTGGCAGCGGAGAACAAGGTACCGGCTTGGGATTGGCGATTGCGGATAATATTGTCAAACGCTATCGAGGGAGGCTGATCTTGGCAGATACAATCCGCTTTGCACATGGATTAAGTGTGAAAATCCGGTTACCGTACCCATCGCTACAGGCACCCTAATTTTTAGCTAATTTTTCTTCTGTATTGTGGCATTGAATCTTGAAGGATACAGAGGACATATTTGTGAAATTCCCCAAATTTCTACCGCACTTTTCATTAACCAGTAGCAAATTGCAAGCCTATGTCGCGCTTTATTTCACTTTGATACTGAATTATGCGTTTTACCGTGCCATATTGACCGCGCACCCGTTTACCGGCGCAAGCTATGACTACTTTTTATTGACTATTCCGTTATTTATCTTTTTTACCTTAAATGCAGTGTATCAATTATTGGCATTGCCTTACCTACATAAAATCATCATGCCGTTATTGCTGATTACCAGTGCGGCAATTGGCTATAATACTTTGTTTTATAATGTCTATTTTGATACCAACATGTTGGAAAACGTGTTGCAGACCACTTCGACCGAAGCCGGCAAATTGATTACGTTGCCCTATTTGCTGTGGATTGCCGTGTTTGGTGTCTTGCCGGCATTGCTGTATTTAGGTGTAAAAGTACGATACCGCACTTGGCATAAAGAAATTGCGCTGCGTGCTTTGATGATTCTCCTTTCGCTGGTGGTAATAGCTGGGATCGCTAAAGTTTATTATCAGGATTATGCTTTTTTTGTGCGCAATAATAAACAAACGGTTAATTTGATTGTACCGAGTAATTTTATCGGCGCCGGTGTGAATGAAGTAAAACGTGTGCGTCAAGCAAACCGTCCGTTTGAACGGATTGGCTTAGATGCCAAACAAGTGAAAGCAGACGGACAAAGACGGCGGGTGTTGGTGCTAGTGCCCGGAGAAACCACCCGTGCGCAGAATTGGGGCTTGAACGGCTACCAGCGCCAAACCACGCCTAAATTGGCGGCGCGCGGGACAGCGGTGGTGAACTTTCCGAATGTCAGCAGCTGCGGCACGGCAACCGCACTTTCATTGCCTTGTATGTTTTCCGTGATGGATCGTGATCATTACAACGGTTCAGTGGCACAAAAGCAGGATAGCGTGTTGGATTTGATTCAACGCAGCGGCGCAAATGTGCTGTGGTTGGATAATGACAGCGGCTGTAAATATGTGTGTGATCGCGTGCCGAATGAAAATGTCAGCGCATTGCAATTGCCGGAGTTTTGCCGCAACGGGGAATGTTTGGATAATATTCTGCTATACAATTTTGAACGGCAGATCAGTGCAGATCCGAGTAAAGACCTGGTGATTGCACTGCATACCATGGGCAACCACGGTCCGACTTATTCGGAACGTTATAGCGAAGAATATCACCGCTTTATTCCGAGTTGCGATACGCAGGATATTGCCAAGTGCAGCCAAGAACAGCTGGTGAACAGCTATGACAACGGCGTATTGTATATTGATCAGTTTTTGGATCGGATTATTGCTAAACTTCAGCAACATAGCGAATGGAATACCGCACTTTACTATGTTTCCGATCACGGCGAATCCTTAGGCGAAAGCGGAATGTACTTACACGGTGCGCCGTATTCGATTGCCCCGAAAGAACAAACCCGAGTGCCGATGATTTTCTGGGCTTCCGACGGCTGGAAACAACAAACCGGTTTGAATACGCAATGCTTGCAGCAACAAGCCGACAGCAATGCCTATTCCCACGACAATTATTTCCATTCCGTGTTAGGTTTGATGGAGATTAAAACAGAAGTATATCAAGCGCAACAAGATCTGTTTGCCGCTTGTCGTTAAGCAAGTGCGGTTTACATCCAGTGCAATTGTTTTAAGATCACAATGCCGAGAGATGAGCCGAACATCGCCGCAAACGTGGTGATACCGATAATGTTGGCGGCGGTTTTGGCATTACCGCCCATACTGTGTACCATTGCGTAGCTGGCAGCGGCGGTCGGGGTGGCGCTCATTAAAAACAGAATGCCTAGCTCCATGCCGTGTAAACCGAAAGCACGCGCAATCAGCACCATCACCAAAGGGGCTAACAGCACCCTGCCGATACTGGCTTGGATGGCGACGGTTGAGGAGCTGTCCATGTTTCTCAAATTCAAACTGGCGCCGGCGCAGAGCAGGGCTAACGGCAATGTCATATTGGCAAGATAGTCGCCGGTGCTGATCAAGGTGTCGGGCAAAGTAAAGCCGAGATTGCTAAATAATAGTGCGCAGACAATCGCAATAATCAATGGATTTTTTAACAGTTGTTTGAAAATATAAGTTAGATTGGCTTTGCCTCCTTCAGCGAGGGAACGGCTGAGCGTAATAACTGCCAATACATTGAATAATAAGGTGATCATAGCGGTATAAACGGAAGCGATTGCCAAACCTGCCGAGCCGTAGGCATTCGCACATAACGACAGCCCGATAATGCCGCTATTCGCGCGGAACACGCCTTGTACAAAAGTACCGCGTTCTCTTTTCTCTTTGACATAACGTAGCGCAAACCATTCGGCAAGCAAAAATAAAACCAACGTGCTAAGCGTGCCGAGACCGACAAGGGTGATTTGGGCGCCATAGTCCGTTGGATTTTTGATGATACTCAGAAACAACAGTGCCGGCAGGGTGATGTTAAACACCAATTTTGCGCCTTGATTGCTGAATTGGTCGTTGATCATCCGGATTTTTTTCAGATAGATACCGAGTAACAACATGAGGATATTCGGCAAGGTAACCGCAATAGAAAAGAGAATGGAATCGAGAAATCCGTTTTGCATTTGCTGTCCTTGTAACCCTCCCTGCGCAAGCGGAGAGGGAAATTGAACTAATGGGTATCAGAAAGTCTTATCTTTTTGATTTTTTGATAAATTTCATCAACCGTTTGCGCTTACGCAACTGGTTCGGCGTTAAAGTGTTGCGCCGTCCGGCAAACGGGTTGTTGCCTTCTTGGAATTGAATCCGAATCGGAGTGCCGATAATTTTCAGGCTGCGACGGTAATAATTGGACAGATAGCGTTTATACGAATCCGCCAGCTTATCCAGCTGGTTACCGTGGATCACGATAATCGGCGGATTGTGTCCGCCCGGGTGGGCGTATTTCAGTTTAATCCGTCTGCCGGCTGCCAATGGCGGTTGGTGTTCGTCGGTCGCCATTTGCAAAATACGCGTCAACATTGAAGTGGAGAAACGTTTGGTGGCGCATTCGTAGGCTTCCTGCACCGAATCAAACAGATTGCCGACCCCGCTGCCGTGTAGGGCCGAGATAAAATGAATGCGCGCAAAATCAATAAAATCCAAACGGCGATCCAATTCGGACTTCACCTGATCCTTAATATCTTGGCTCAAGCCGTCCCATTTATTGACCACGATCACCAACGAGCGACCGGCATTCAGAATAAAGCCGAGTAGAGATAAATCTTGGTCGGAAATCCCTTCGCGTGCGTCAATCGTCAGCAATACCACATTGGCATCTTGGATCGCTTGCAGGGTTTTGATCACCGAGAATTTTTCGACGGCTAAAGTCACTTTGCCGCGCTTGCGCACACCGGCGGTGTCGATGAGGGTATAGTGCTGTCCGTCGCGCTCCATCGGGATATAAATACTGTCACGGGTGGTGCCGGGCAAATCGTACACCACCACGCGATCTTCGCCTAAAATACGGTTAGTCAGGGTGGATTTGCCGACATTCGGGCGACCGACAATGGCGATTTTGATGTTTTTTTGCTGTTCTTCTTCCGCTTCTTCGTCTTCCGCCAGTGCGCTGTCTAAAAGTGCGGTATCTTCTTCGTTATTAAAATCAAAATCGTGATCCCATTCATCGGCTTCAACCGCACTTTCATCGTCGTTTTCGTTTTGTTGCAATTGTGCCG
This sequence comes from Testudinibacter sp. P17/SS/0325, assembly GCF_053570765.1. Next base: position 1,765,233 of record NZ_CM131635.1, read on the forward strand.
CAAACGGTGCTAGTACGTCTTCGATTAATTGGGTTACGCCGCGTCCTTGTGCCGCTGCGATTTGTGAAATCTCGCCTAAACCCAGTTGATAAAATTCGGCGCAATGGGAGTCGGCGTCAATGCCGTCGGTTTTGTTTGCCACCACCACAGTGGTTTTTTCCCGTTGGCGCAGATAGTTGGCAATGCCGATATCCGGCGGCATTAAGCCGGCGCGCGCGTCAACCATAAACAAAACGACATCGGCTTCTTCAATCGCCAACAGCGATTGTTCCGCCATTTTTTCTTCGACGCCTTCTTCGGTGCCGTCAATGCCGCCGGTATCGATTACGATAAAATCATAACCGGCAATGTGTGCGTGTCCGTATTTGCGATCACGGGTCAAACCGGGAAAATCGGCAACCAAGGCATCACGGGTGCGGGTTAAGCGGTTAAACAGCGTGGATTTACCCACGTTAGGGCGACCGACCAGGGCGACAACAGGAGTATGGGCAGGAGTCATAAAAAACCTCGATGAATGAATATTTTTGCGCTATTCATTGTGTTTAAATTGTGCAAGATGATACCGAATTTTCGGGGTGACGAATAGCGAAAGTTATCGCGCTGACCGCACTTTTAGTGTTTCTCGTCAAATTTAGCCCAATAAAAAACCCGATATTTGCATATCGGGCTGAATAAATTGGCGGAATGGACGGGACTCGAACCCGCGACCCCCTGCGTGACAGGCAGGTATTCTAACCAGCTGAACTACCACTCCGCACTGAAATATCAGTGTATTTTGAGGCTAAGTCGATATCGTAAAACACAATATCATATAATTTGTTGGCGGAATGGACGGGACTCGAACCCGCGACCCCCTGCGTGACAGGCAGGTATTCTAACCAGCTGAACTACCACTCCGCGATTAGGTGAGGCGCATGATAAAGGGCTGTGCGCCTTTCGTCAATCATTTTTTGCCAAACTGTTTTTGATTGCTTAATCCATAAACGAATTACGCCAAATGTTGCTTAATGCAGATGGTTTTCTGTGCGTTTTTGCCAAAAACAGTTGTCTTTACTTTTTTTACTAATCAGCTTTAAGTATTCTAAATGCGCTTCTAATTCGGTTTCATCCGGCGCAATGGTGCGAAATTGTGCCAAGTGCGGTTGCAAATGAGCCGTTCGGATATTTTCGCGCTTGTCGCCGGCAATATGCGCGTCATCATCATGGTGTTCTTCGCCAAACAGACTGACTTGCCCGCCGGTCATTTGCAGATAAACATCGGCTAAAATTTCGGCATCGAGTAATGCGCCGTGCAAGGTGCGCTTGCTGTTGTCAATATTCAAGCGATCACATAAAGCATCCAGGTTATTGCGCTTGCCGGGATACAGCTTACGCGCCATTGCCAGACTGTCGGTCACCACGCTGATGTCAGCGGTTTTCAGGTTTTTGGTTTTGGCGAGTTTGCCGAATTCATAATCGATAAAGCCGACGTCAAACGGCGCATTATGGATAATCAGCTCGGCACCGCGGATAAATTCGATAAATTCATCGGCAATCGCGTCGAAAGAGGGCTTATCCGCCAACATTTCATCGGTAATTCCGTGGACTTTGATTGCCTCCGGATCCACCGGACGGTTCGGTTTGATATAAACGTGAAAGGTGCGCCCGGTTAAGCGGCGATTTATCATCTCCACTGCACCAATCTCAATAATACAGTGCCCTTCGTAATGCGCACCAAACTGGTTCATGCCTGTGGTTTCGGTATCCAATACAATTTGGCGTTCCGGGGTAATCAGTTCTGACATAGCATTCCTAAAATTTGAAATGGGAAGATAAATGATTTTTTGGCAACATTTTTTGGTGCAACACCGCAATAATGATAATCTCAGTTGATTTTTTTATGTAATAAATCATATGGCTTTTATAAGGGAAGCTGAAAACCATTTCACCAACATCATTTCTCTCTTTTCCGGCATTGGGATTTTGTACTAAAAATTGCATCGTTGCTTTCATTTCAGCCAGATACTGTTCGGTTTGTAATTTGCCCCATTTTTCGAGTATATAGCGACGAATATGAATCAGATCAGATTTTGCGGCAACCGAAAGTTGAAATGAATATTTTTTAATCGTCATATTCGCCATTGTTTAACGCATTGAAAAAATCATCCCCCGAAATCAAACGCTGATGGCATATATCATGTTGGGCTTGCTGCGCCCGTTGTTGTAGCAACTGCAATTTTAACCATTCGATATTTTCATACTCCGCCATTGACATCATCACTGCTACGGCTTTGCCGCCCTGATTGATTTGCAACGTATCGTTTTGCACTTTCAACAGCATATGATTGAAATGGGTTTGCGCCTGATTGGCATTGATAGACTCCATACAACCTCCTTTATAATCTGAAGTGAGTATAATCGAATTACGGCAGAATCAAAACCGCTATAGAGCATTCACAAAAATTACGTTATTATCGCACCAATTTAGCTAAAGCGTGTAGTAGAGATGATGAAAAAGATAGAAATTTACACCGACGGATCTTGTTTGGGCAATCCCGGGCCGGGCGGAATCGGGGTGTTGCTACGTTATAAACAACATGAGAAAACCATTTCACAGGGCTATCGTTTAACCACCAATAACCGCATGGAGTTGTTGGCGGTGATCACGGCGTTGGAGAGTTTGACCGAAAATTGCGCGGTCATGTTGTCGAGCGATAGCCAGTATATGAAAAACGGCATTAACCAATGGATTCACAACTGGACACGCAATAATTGGCTAACCAGCAATAAAAAACCGGTGAAAAATCAGGATTTATGGCAACGCTTGGATCAGGCGATTCAACGCCATCAAATCGATTGGCGCTGGGTGAAAGGGCATGCCGGGCATACGGAGAACGAACGGGTTGATCAACTGGCGAAGCAAGGCGCGGAAAATCCGACCCAAGATGACGCCGGTTATCAACCGGATTAATCACCCGACCGCACTTTCGCTTCGGCATTGCTCAAGGCGTTGGCGGGGGAAAAAATCGGATTTTTAAAGCGCACCTTTTGCGGATTGAGCGACAGCGGAATGGTGCGTTTGCGTGCCACAATCACCGCCAGTTGTCCGCCGACGGTGCCAAAGTGCGGTAACGCGAGTGGTTTTACCAGCGTGTTATGCCGCACAATTTCAAATTCCAACAGCTCCAACCAATCCATTACGCGCCAGGTCAGATATTTACGCATTTGCCAGCGTTGCCCGACCGTACTTTTCTTTTCCAAATGGCGTTTCCACAGCAGCGAACTACACGGATTGAACAACGAAATAAACAGATAACCGTCATCGCTCAATACGCGCGCCACTTCACGCAGCAACTGGTGCGGATCTTGCGCAAAATTCAGGGTATTGGCGAGCAGACAGGCATCAAGCGCTTTTTCATAAAACGGCAAATGGGTGATTGAAGCCTGAATTGCAGAACGGCTTTCATCTGCGGTCGGCTTGACATCGGGAAAATCCGGATAAAGCAAAATATGCTGCTGATTCGGGGCGTACCAGTCCAATTCCGCACTCAAACCGCCGATTCTCAACACATGTTGTCCGTAAACTTTGGCGAACCAAGGTGCAAAGTAGTTATTGAGGGCTTGACAATAACGCTCACCTTGCTTTAATTGCTGCCAAGAGATAGGTAATTGCAGAGAATAGGGATATTTTGCACGCCACTTCATCAATCGTCACCAGATTTGTTTTAACGGAGAATAGCTATGTTAATACCATTACCCGCCCTAAATGACAACTATATTTGGTTGTATGCCGCTGAGAATGAGCCGGTGCTGATTGTTGATCCGGCTGAAGCCGCGCCGGTTTTGCGTTATTTGGCTGATCATCATTTAATACCGGCGGCGATTTTATTAACCCACGGGCATGCGGATCATATCGGCGGCGTGGCGGAATTAAAACAACACTATCCGCATTTGTCGGTTTACGGCTCGGATGAGGTGGCGGAGATCGCGACACAGGTGGTGAATCAGGGGGCGTTTGCGTGCGGACATTATCAGCTTGAGGTGATTCCGACTGCCGGGCATACCGCCAACCACATCAGCTTTGTGATCAACGGACACCTGTTTTGTGGCGACGCATTGTTTTCCGCCGGTTGCGGACGGGTCTTCACCGGCGATTACCAAGCGATGTTTGACGGGCTGCAACGTTTAAAAGCGTTGCCGGATGAGACGGTGGTTTGCGCCGCTCATGAATATACTTTGAGTAATTTACGTTTCGCATTGACGGTGATCGAGGATAAAAGTGCGGTCGAACAGCAGTTAAAACAAGTGGAAGCTTTAAGGGCGCAGGGCAAAGCGAGCTTGCCGACCACATTAGGCTTAGAGCGGAAAATTAATCCGTTTCTACAGGCAAAAACCGTAGACGAATTTATCCGCTTGCGCAAAGCGAAGGATAGCTTTTAGGAATTGAACCGCACTTTGGGTTAGATAAAGTGCGGTTATCTCGGCTTTGATTACGCCTTGTTTTCACTGTTGCCATTGCCTTTTTCATTCCACGGCGCAACCCAATACAGGCAGAGCATGCCGGGTACGGCAAGGAAGAAGCAGAACCAGAAATAGTCGTAGTAGCCGAAATAGTTGATTAACACGCCTGCCTGCGAGTTAAACAACGTACGCGGCAAGGCAGCCAAGCTGGTGAACAGCGCCAGTTGGGTCGCGGTGTAGAGCGGATTGGTTTCCCTCGCCATAAACGCCACAAACGCGGCGGTGCCCAGCCCGATACCGATATATTCGGCGGCAACCACAATCGTAAGAATCACTAATGCCTTGGTGGTGACGGTTTCAAAATATTCGTAAGATGCCAACCAAGCAAAACCGAGAATCGTGATAATTTGCACCAAGCCGAACAGCCACAGCGCACGGTTGATCCCGATTTTCAGCATGATAATGCCGCCGACAATACCGGCGATTAACATCGGCCAAACCGAGGCGTTTTTAACCACAATGCCAATGTGGCTGGTGCTGAACCCCATGTCCAGATAGAACGGCGTAATCAGCGCAGTTGCCATACTATCGCCCAGCTTATACAAAAAGATGAAGCCGAGAATGCCGATTGCGCCCCAAATCCCCTTACGGCTGAAAAATTCTTGGAAGGGTTTGACCACGGTATCGGTCAACGTGCGGTTTGCCGACAGATCGATTTTAGGTTCATAACTGAGAAACAGGGTCATCAAAATTCCCGGCAGCATGAAAAGTGCGGTAATGATAAACACCGTTGCCCAAGGCAGATAATCCGCCAAAATCAGCGACAATGATCCGGGGATGAATCCGGCAATCCGATAGGCATTGACATGAATCGAGTTGCCTAAGCCCAGTTCCTTATCGTCCAAAATTTCACGCCGATAGGCGTCTAACACGATATCTTGCGTGGCGGAAAAGAAGGCGACTAACGTTGCGGCGGCGGCAATCAGTCGTAATCCGCCGTGAGTTTGCGGATCGAGAAAACCAAACAGTGCCAACGAAACCAACAATAACAGTTGGGAGACAAACATCCAACCGCGGCGGCGCCCTAAAAACGGCGGTACAAAGCGGTCTAACAACGGCGACCATAAAAATTTCCAAGTATACGGCAAACCGGTCAAGGCAAAGAAACCGATCGTCGCCAGATCGACTTGCTGGGCGCGCAACCAGAGCGGGATCAGCGAGATTAAAATATACAGCGGCAGCCCGGAGCTAAAGCCGGTAAAAACGCAAATCAGCATTTTGCGGGTGAAAATTTGGGAAATTATGCTTTTTTGTTGTTCGGACATCATCAAGCCTCTAAATAAAAATGAACCGGCTAGCGCTTTGTCGATTCATTTGTTCGTTAACGGAACGGTTAATCGCGGTAGCCGTTCGGGTTATTTTTCTGCCAGTTCCAAGTATCTTTCATCATTTGTTCCAGCGAATATTGGGTTTTCCAGCCCAGTTCTTGCGCGGCTAAACTCGGATCGGAATAACAGGCGGCGATATCGCCCGGACGACGTTCGACCAATTTATACGGAATGGTGATACCGTTGGCTTGTTCAAAGGCTTTCACCATGTCTAACACGGAATAGCCGATACCGGTGCCTAAATTATAGATATGTAAACCGCTGTCGTTTTTGTGCTTGGCGAGGGCTTTCAAATGTCCCAGTGCCAAATCGACCACATGAATATAGTCACGCACGCCGGTGCCGTCCGGGGTGTTGTAGTCGCTGCCGAAAACCGAGAGTTGTTGTAATTTGCCGATTGCCACTTGGCTGATATACGGCAGTAAATTGTTCGGAATGCCATTTGGATCTTCACCGATCAAACCGCTTTTGTGCGCGCCGACCGGATTGAAATAGCGCAGAATGATCATGCTCCAGCGCGGATCGGTTTTTACCGTGTCGCTCAAAATCTGTTCGACCATCAATTTTGAGGTGCCGTAAGGATTGGTGGTGCCGCCGACTTTGCAATTTTCGGTAATCGGAATGACTTCCGGATCACCGTACACGGTGGCGGAGGAGCTGAACACAATATTAAACACGCCGGCTTTGCGCATTTCTTGCAGCAAATTGAGCGTGCCTTGTACGTTGCATTCATAGTATTCGATCGGTTTTTGTACGCTTTCGCCGACCGCTTTCAGCCCGGCAAAGTGGATAACCGAATCAATCTGATGGCGTTTGAAAATCCGTTGCAGCATTGCCGCGTCTAAAATATCGCCTTGATAAAAGTGCGGTTTTTTCCCGGTGATGGTTTCAACCCGTTGCAGCGATTTTTCAGAAGAGTTACACAGATTATCTAAAATCACCACCTCTTGATTATCATTTAACAGCTCAACCACGGTATGCGAACCGATATAGCCCGCACCGCCGGTAACTAAAATTGCCATAGTATGTCTCCTGAAGTGAAAAATAAGCAGGCTATAGTGTACGGCTTTTTAGAACGAATTTCATGTGCCAATCCGCAATTCCGTGTTTTATGAGCGAAAAAATTGAGATAGTGCAACATTTTTAGCAAAATCGTATGGGGGATATGCGATTATAAACCGTGATTGATAACTGCGATAATGAGAAAAGTGAACAACCGAGTATTCGGCTGCTCACGCGGTTTATCATCGTTTTGGCTTTTCGTTAGATCCTTGAATTAGGCTTCTGCCACGGTGAAGCGGCTGAATAAATGGTTTTTGCCTTCGACATCGTCGACAATGGCACAAGCCAAATCGGGCAGTGAGATATCGGCGAGTTGATCACCGCTGAATAACACCTCATCTTTGCCGGTGCGGTAGTTGCCGCTGCGGGTGTCGATGTCGCCCGAGAACGCGGCAGGTGGCGAGATAAACGCCCAATTGACATCGCGGCGATCTTGCAGATCTTTCAGCCAGTTACGCGCTGCGTTGGCGCCGTCATAGATTTCTTTCGGGAATTCCGGGGTGTCGATTAACTGCACACCCGGTGCGATATACAGGCTGCCTGCACCACCGACGATTAATAAGTAAGGCACGTTTGCAGATTTCGCCGCTTCAGTGATGGCTTTTGCGCCTTTTTCAAAATCTGCGCCTGCGTTCGGATTGGTCCAGCCACTGTTGAAGGCGCTGATAACCGTATCAAAGCCGATTAATTGTTCGGCAAAATCTGCCGCATTGACGTCGAAAGCGACGGCTTGGATATTATCCGCTTTTTTGACTTTTTCGACATTGCGCGCGAATGCGGTCACTTGATGTCCGCGTGCTGCGGCTTCTGCGATAATGCCACGCCCCACCGTGCCGGTAGCGCCGATAACTGCGATTTTCATAATGTTGTCCTCTAAATTAAATGTTGATCAATGAGTGAATAAAACGGCGTACCGTTTCGATGGAATGTAGTATATTCATTTTGAATTTAGTATAGAATGGTGATTTTAGAAAATATAACTTTCAAAAATGAGAGGATAAGATGGATCTGAATGCGGTCAGAATGTTTATTGCCGCCGCACAGGCAGGCAGTTTATCCGCTGCGGCGGAGAAAATCGGGGTGCCGTTGCCGACCTTAAGCCGCCGTATCAGTGATTTGGAACAATCGCTTAATATGCAGTTATTGCTGCGTTCCAAACAGGGGATTCAGCTGACCACCATTGGGCAACGGCTGTTCGACCAATCCTTTTACGGTATCGAAAGCCTGCTGGAAGCGGAGCGTACGGTGCGCAGCGATATGCAGCAGATGTACGGACGCTTGCGTTTATCGCTGCCGGACGGGTTTGAGTTTTGGGGCAAACTGCTGATCGACTTTCAACGCCGTTATCCGCATATTCAAATCAGCTGCCAATACACCGATATGCGACTGGATTTGATTGAAGACGGGATTGATGTGGCGCTGCGAATCGGCGCATTAGTGACGGATAAAGTAATCGCCAAACGCCGCGCCCCGATTCAAACGATGTTGGTTGCGAGCCAAGCCTTTATCGCCCGGCATGGTGCGCCGCAAACGGTTGCGGAGCTGCAAAATTTTGACCTTGCCGGCTGGCATTTCACTCACGGCAGCACCACACAATGGCAGTTAGACGGCAAAAACTATACGCCTAATCTTAAATTTGCCGCCAACAGTTTCCGCCAACTATTGGATTACACGCTAGCGGATATGGCAATTTGCGAACTGCCGGAATTCGTCACCAAGCCGTCTTTAGAACGCGGCGAATTGGTGCGGATTTTACCGCAGGTGGTTATGCCGCAGTTGCCGGTACACCAAATTTATACCGCTCACCGTCATCCTTCGGCAATTGTGCGGGTGTATTTGGATTTCTGCGATACTTGGTTGGTGCAAAATCAATAAGCCAAAGTGCGGTAGTGGGACACCCGGTTATTATTCTGCGCATAAATTGAATATTTTTCGCGATATCACAAGGGATTCGATAGATTGTCAACAACGGCTCGGGTAAAATAGGGCGCTTTTTATTTTATCTTTCTTTTCTTTTTGATTAACGTTTAGGAACAAAACTATGACAACGCAAAGTCCTTTATTGGAAAAACGCTTCTCGCTCAGTGCCAGAGGCAGCAATCTGCGCCAAGAGCTGATCGCCGGGTTAACCACCTTTTTGGCGATGGTGTATTCGGTGATCGTGGTGCCGAGTATGTTGAGTGACGCAGGCTTTCCGCCGGAATCGGTTTTTATCGCCACCTGTTTGGTCGCCGGTTTAGGCTCGATTTTAATCGGGTTATGGGCGAATGCGCCGATGGCAATCGGCTGTGCGATTTCATTAACCGCATTTACCGCCTACAGCTTGGTGATCGGGCAGCAAGTCAGTATTCCGGTGGCGCTGGGTGCGGTCTTTTTAATGGGCGTGGCGTTCACGCTGATCTCCGTCACCGGCATTCGCTCTTGGATTTTGCGTAACTTACCGAGCAGCATTGCCCACGGTGCCGGGATCGGAATCGGCTTGTTTTTATTACTGATCGCGGCGAATAATGTCGGTTTGGTGGTGAGCAATCCTGCCGGCTTACCGGTCAAAATGGGCGAGTTCACCTCGTTTCCGGTGATGATGTCGTTGTTAGGCTTGGCGGTGATTGTCGGTTTAGAACGTTTGCAGGTCAAAGGCGGCATTTTACTGGTGATTATTGTGATTACCTTAATCGGCTTGGCGGCTGATCCGAATGTGAGCTTCAACGGTAAAATTTTCCAAATGCCGACGTTCGGTGAAAATTCGTTGGTATTTAGCTTAGATATTATGGGCGCGTTGCAACCGGCGATTCTGCCGATTGTGTTCGCCTTAGTGATGACCGCTATTTTCGACGCAACCGGCACAATCCGCGCTGTTGCCGGACAAGCCGATTTATTAGACAAAGACGGACAAATCATCAACGGCGGCAAAGCCTTAACTTCCGATTCGGTCAGCAGCATGATGTCCGGTTTATTCGGCACTGCCCCGGCGGCGGTGTATATCGAGTCGGCGGCGGGCACTGCGGCAGGCGGCAAAACCGGGATCACGGCGATTGTGGTCGGCGTGTTGTTCCTGTTTATGCTGTTCCTGCAACCGTTGGCTTTTTTAGTGCCGAGCTATGCCACCGCACCGGCGTTGATGTATGTCGGTTTACTGATGTTGAGTAATGTCAGCAAATTGGATTTCAACGATTTTGTCGGCGCAATGAGCGGCTTAATCTGCGCGGTGTTTATCGTGCTGACCGCCAATATTGTTACCGGTATTATGTTGGGCTTTGCGTCGTTGGTGATTGGGCGTATCGTTTCCGGTGAAATCCAAAAATTAAACCTCGGTACGATTATTATTGCCGTGATTCTGGTCGGCTTCTACGCCGGTGGTTGGGCGATTTAACCTTTAACTTATCGTAAAGTACTCACCGCACTTGCAGCTGATCTGCCCCCAAAAAGTTGGACTACTTAATGAACGGATTGAGTTCGATATTGTATCGGGCTTAATCCTTTTAATCCTGTTGTTTAATAAAAACGCCCAATCCCGCCATCAGTTCATCGCCATAAAACACCAACGGCGTGCGTTGCCGTTGCCATGGCGGAATGCCGGCTTGTTGCCAAATTTTTTTAATATCTTGATTGGCTCGGTTCGGGCTTAACCGCACTTTACCGGCATAGCGAAAACGGAGTTGAATATTTTCATTATTGTTAGGTAAAGGCAGAGAAAAAATACGCTCCGCATGTTGTTGCCAAATCACATTCAGCCTGTCTGCTTGCGGCACAAACCGCACTTCGCCTAAGTCGTCGGGTAAGCGAATGTTTTGATCGAATGTAACTTCAATAATAAGCGATGAAAGATCGGCGTACGCTTCGGTTAAATATAAACGTTGTTGATAACGGCGGATAATCCGTTCACCCAATGCAAGCTGCGGCCGGCAGTCGTGGCGGGCGAAAATCAGCTGTTCGATCAGTTGATCCAATTGCCGTTGCGACGGCATGGCAACCGCACTTTGGCTGAGCCATAAACGCAATAACGCATTTTGTTTCGGACGAGAATACTCGGCGAACTGGCAAATATTGAAAGTGCGGTTTTGCGGGCAATATAACTGTTCAAACAGCGGTTGTAATAATTCTTCGATGAGTTGTTGCTGCTCGTAACAATGTTGCGCCGAACGTTGTAAAGTGCGGTCAATCGCCGCCCAGCGTTGGCGCAGTTCCGGCAGAATGCGGTTGCGCAGGAAGTTGCGATCATAGCGGTTATCTTGGTTGCTTTCGTCTTCGATCCACGTCAGATGTTGCGTTGCAACATACTGTGCCAATTGTTCACGGGAGTAGGGCAGCAATGGGCGGAAAATCGGCATTTGCCACAGTTCAGACCGCACTTGCATTGCCGCCAAGCCTTTGACTCCGCTGCCGCGTTTTAGCGCAAGCAACAGGGTTTCGCTTTGATCATTGAGGTGGTGCGCGGTGACCAAAATTTCATTATCGTTTAAATGGTGTTTAAACGCCTGATAACGTGCCTCGCGTGCGGCATCTTCCGGACTTTTTTTCGGGTCTAACCGCACTTTTTCGATCATCAACGGAATGTGAAACTGTTCAGATTGCTGCTGACAATGCTGCGCCCAGTGATCGGCATTGGGGCTTAAGCCGTGGTGAATATGAACTGCACGCAGTCGGAGTTGCGGCAGTTGTTGTTTCAGTTGGGCAAACAGCGATAAAAGTGCGGTCGAATCAAGCCCACCGCTATACGCCAACAAAAACGCGGCGTGCGTCAGCCCTTGCTGCTGCAACGTGTGGTGGAGATTGGAGAGGAGGTCTGACATACTTTATTTCTCGCTCGTATGTGGCGATTTGTTTTAAATTTCCCTTCTGCGGTGCCTGAGCGTGTATGAAATTTGTAGGGAAATTTTTCTTGTGTTTGAGGAGCGTAGCGACGAGTCTTAAAAATTTTCCGTTAAGCAAATTCATACTAAGCGAAGATCAGCACCGCAATAGGGTCGCTTTCTTTTGCTTCCTTTTCTTTGGCGAAACAAAGAAAAGGAAGTCGCCATCGGCGAAACCCGATAGTTATGTTTAATTGAATGAGATTAGTCTGAAACTAACCAATCTTAACCGCTTTATACTGGCTTTGCGGTTGCATAATCAAATGGCGGGCGGCGACGATTTGCAATTCGTATTTACCGCTTTGTTGCGTCACGCTCATCACATCATTCACCGCATTGGCGGTGTGTTCGAACGCCTCTAAATCCGATTTGCCGTTTAACAAATTCGCCAAGAACACTCCGCTGGTTAAATCGCCCACCCCGACCGGATCGCGTCCGGCAAATTCATGCAGCGGACGGCTGATGTGCCAAATGCCGTCTTGGGTTGCCAGCACCATTTCAAATTGATTGGCGTCTTTGCCGACTTTGCTTAAGTGCTTCACCAGCACTTTTTTCACGCCTTTTGCCAACAGATATTTAATCGCCTCAAGCGCGTGATCGAAATTTTCCACGCTTAAACCGCTCAACTCGCGCAATTCCACTAAATTCGGCGCAAGCAAATCCGCCGCAGGCAGGGCGTGTTCGACCAAGAATTCCGCTACGCCCGGGGCGACGATACAGCCTTTGTCAGGGTGTCCCATCACCGGATCACAAAAATAGATCGCATTCGGATTTAACGCTTTAATCCGTTTGACCGTATTCAGGATTTCTTGCCCCTGCTCGGCGGCGCCGATGTAACCGGAAAGAATGGCGTCGCATTCGTGCAAGGCGTCAATTTCTGCGATTCCTTGGGTGATTTCGGCGATTTGCTCTTTCGGAATCACCATGCCTTTCCATTTTTGATATTGGGTGTGGTTGGAAAATTGTACGGTGTTTAAAGGCCAAACATCAACCCCTAACAGTTGCATTGGCAACACCGCCGCTTTATTGCCGGCATAACCGTAAACAACATGGGACTGAATGGATAAAACGTTTTTCATTGGGTAACCTTTGATAAATAAAGAGAAAAGATAATTGGAAACATGAAGTTAATTTCAGTCAAAACATTCAGCAAGGTCTCTGGGATACAGCACTGTGAATAACAGCCAACACGACAACCTCATTCGCTTCATAACGATATACAACCCGATATTTTTCAGGGTAGATTTCGCTTGTACCGTCAGGTGGTGGTTTTCCCATTTGAGGAAACGGCGTTAGATTTTCAATGCTGTTATAGATTTTCTGTACAAGCTCAATCGCCGTTCGCATATTGGCGCGTTCAGTTAAATCATAAACGATATTATTCAAGTCATTTTGAGCTGAAATTGTATAGATAATTTTAGGCTGCAAGGCAACCTGCCTTTTCAGCCTTTAATGCGGTTTCAATGAGAGAACGATAGACTTCTTCAGAATCAACGACACGTCCGTTCTTGCAATCTTCAAGTGCTTTAGCTACTTTTTCATCACGGAATTTTTTATATTCAGCAGTCATATTTTCCATAAATTCCTCTCGTTAGCATTGCTATTTTGTTTCAATTAACATACTACAACGTAGCAGAATTGCAATCTTTCGTTCTCAATATTGCGTTAGATTTAACAATAGCCATAGCTCATCAACCGTTGATAACGGCGATCTAACAGCGATTTTTGATCTAGCACCTCGAGATCTTGCAGATCGTTTAACAAGCGTTGTTTTAACTTTTCCGCCATTAATTCTATATTACGGTGTGCGCCGCCGAGTGGTTCATCAATAATATTGTCGATTAATTTTAATTCTTTCAGCCGTTTCGCCGTAATGCCCATGGCTTCGGCGGCAAGTGAGGCTTTATCCGCGCTTTTCCACAAAATTGAGGCGCAGCCTTCAGGGGAAATAACGGAATAGGTGCTGTATTGCAACATATTCACTTTATCGCCGACACCGATTGCCAACGCACCGCCGGAACCGCCTTCGCCGATCACGGTACAGATAACCGGTACTTTTAAGGTGGACATTTCGCGCAGGTTGCGTGCAATCGCTTCCGATTGACCGCGTTCTTCCGCGCCCACGCCCGGATAGGCGCCCGGGGTGTCGATAAAGGTGATGATCGGCATTTTGAAACGTTCGGCAAGTTGCATTAAACGCAGGGCTTTGCGATAGCCTTCCGGCGCCGGCATGCCGAAATTACGTTTTACTTTGTCTTTTACGCTGCGCCCTTTTTGGTGTCCGATAATCATCACCGGTTTGCCGTCCAAACGGGCAATCCCGCCGACAATCGCTTTATCGTCGGCAAACGCACGGTCGCCGGCAAGCTCTTCAAAATCGGTAAAAATCCGCTCGATATAATCTAAGGTATAAGGGCGTTGCGGGTGGCGCGCCATTTTCGATACCTGCCACGGATCAAGGTTGGCAAAGGTTTTCTTGGTTAATTCTTCGCTTTTTTTGCGCAGCCGTTTGATTTCGTCATCAAGATTGATTTTGTCATCTTGTTGGGTAACGGAACGCAAAGATTCAATCTTGGCTTCCAGTTCGGCAATCGGTAATTCAAAATCTAAAAATTCTTGGCTCATGCGTATTCCTGCTTGGTCAATAAAGATATTTTTATGCTAATAATATCGTATTTTAAGCTATTTCTACACCTATGGCTAAATTTTATTTTCCCAATGTAACGAATCAAATTATTCAAACTCCAATTCAACCTGATCTTCGCCTAACATGCCGCTGAGCTGTTCCAGCAGATTATCGTGCGGTTGAATCCGCCATTGCGTGCCGAGTTTCAGCAGTGCGCGCCCTTGCGGACTTTGGTAATAAATATGCACCGGCATTACGCCGCCGCTGTAAGGTTCAAGGATTTGCTTAAATTCGCGGATAAAGTGCGGTGTGATTTGCTCTTGCGTCAGGCAAATTGCCAGACTTTTGGCGTAGCGGCTGCGTGCCTGATCGAGCGGCAGCAGTTCGCGCACGTTCATTTTCAAGCCTTGGGTGAAATCATCGTGGCTGACTTGCCCGCTGACGATCACGATTTGATCTTTTTCCAGATAGTCGGCGTAATTTTGCAGTGCGTCGCTAAACAGCGTGGCATCAAGCCGACCGGAACGGTCATCGAGGGTGATAATGCCTAAGCGGTTGCCTTTTTTGGTGATCGCGATACGTGAGCTGACGATCAAACCGCAGGCGGTGCTGATTTGTCCGCGGAAATTCGGTTGCAGCTCGTTAATGCGGTGCGAGCTGTAGTGCGACAGTTCTTTCAGATAACGGCTGATCGGGTGGCTGCTGAGATACAATCCTAGTGTTTCGCGTTCACCGTCCAAAATGGTTTTTTCCGACCACTTCGGCGTGTTGGCATACGCAATTTCCACTGCTTCAGGCGCTTGGGTCAGCACGCCGAACATATCGGCTTGCCCGATCGCTTCGTCTTTGGCGTGTTGATCCGAGGCCTTCAGCGCGTCTTGCAGGTTTTTTG
Source organism: Testudinibacter sp. P17/SS/0325 (assembly GCF_053570765.1). The sequence goes on from NZ_CM131635.1 coordinate 1,780,491, forward strand.
CCAACGCGGCGCGGTGCGGTCCTAATTTGTCAAAGGCGCCGGACATAATCAGGCTGTCAAAGGTACGTTTGTTGATTTTTTTCAGATCAACCCGGGCGCACAGATCGAATAGATCTTTAAAGCGGCCGCCTTGGTTACGCGCTTCGATAATTGCGCTAATAGGACCTTCGCCCACCCCTTTGATAGCGCCGATCCCATAGACGATTTCACCTTTTTCATTCACGCTGAAGCGGTGGTTGCCATTGTTAATGTCCGGCGGGGTGACAGTTAAGCCCATATGCAAACATTCGTCGTATAAACCAACGATTTTATCGGTATTGTCCATTTCCGAGGTCATCACCGCCGCCATAAATTCGGCAGGATAGTGCGCTTTCAACCATAGGGTTTGATAGGACACCAAGGCATAAGCGGCGGAGTGGGATTTGTTAAAACCGTAACCGGCGAATTTTTCCACTAAGTCGAAAATTTTCATCGACAGTTCGCCGTCCACGCCGTTTTTAATCGCCCCTTCTTCAAACACCGAGCGCTGTTTCGCCATCTCTTCCGGTTTCTTTTTACCCATGGCACGACGCAGTAAATCCGCACCGCCCAAGGTATAACCGGCAAGAACTTGCGCAATCTGCATGACTTGCTCTTGATACAGAATAATGCCGTAGGTCGGCTCTAAAATCGGCTTCAATGAGTCGTGTTGATATTCGGCGTCAGGGTAAGAAATTTCTTCTTCACCGTGTTTGCGTCGGATGAAGTTGTCCACCATGCCCGATTGTAACGGACCGGGGCGGAACAGGGCTACCAAGGCGATAATATCTTCAAAACAGTCGGGTTTGAGGCGTTTAATCAAGTCTTTCATGCCGCGCGATTCGAGCTGGAATACGGCGGTGGTTTCCGCTTTCAGCAGCAATTCAAACGCTTTCGGATCGTCCAGCGGAATGCGTTCGATATTGACCGGCGGCTGATTTTCTTTGGTGAGGCGGGCGTTAATCATATCCACCGCCCATTTGATAATCGTCAGCGTGCGCAAGCCCAAGAAGTCAAACTTCACCAAACCGGCGTATTCGACATCGTTTTTATCGAAGTGGGTAACCGGGTGCAAGCCTTCGGGATCGCAATATAACGGCGAAAAATCAGTAATTAAGGTGGGCGAGATCACCACGCCACCGGCGTGTTTACCGGCGTTACGTGTCACCCCTTCCAGTTGGCGCGCCATGTCGATCAGGGCTTTGACTTCCTCGTCGCTGTTGTAAATTTGATCGAGCATTGGCTCTTCTTCAAAGGCTTTGGCAAGGGTCATGCCCGGCGTAGGCGGAATTAATTTAGAGATCCGATCAACAAAACCGTAAGGGTGGCTGAGCACCCGCCCGACATCGCGGATAACCGCTTTTGCCGCCATGGTGCCGAAGGTGATGATTTGCGACACCGCACCGCGACCGTACATTTCGGCAACGTGTTCGATCACCAGATCGCGCCCGTCCATACAGAAATCGACGTCAAAATCGGGCATGGAAACCCGTTCCGGATTAAGGAAACGCTCGAACAGCAGATCGAATTCCAACGGATCGAGGTCGGTAATTTTCAGCGCATATGCCACCAACGAACCCGCACCGGAACCGCGCCCCGGTCCGACCGGAATATCATTGTCTTTCGACCATTGGATAAATTCCATTACGATTAAGAAGTAACCGGGGAAGCCCATTTGGTTAATCACATCGAGTTCGATTTTTAGCCGTTCGTCATATTCCGGGCGGCGCTGTTTACGGATTTCTTCATCAGGAAACAGGGTTAACAACCGCTCTTCCAAACCTTCTTCGGAACGTTTGACCAGATAATCTTCGGTGCTGAGGTCGCCGGTCGGAAATTGCGGCAGAAAATATTCGCCCAAACGAATGGTGACGTTACAGCGTTGTGCAATCAGCAGCGTATTTTCAATCGCTTGCGGAATGTCATGGAACAGATTGCACATTTCCTGTTCGCTGCGGAAATATTGCTGTTCGCTGTAACGTTGCGGGCGTTTCGGATCATCCAGCGTGAAACTGTCGTGAATCGCAACCCGAATTTCGTGCGCCTCAAAATCTTCGGCTTTTAGAAAACAGACCTCATTGGTGGCGACCACGGGCAACAGCTGCTGCTGCGCCAGCGGCAGAACGTGCTGAATATAGCGTTCTTCGTCTTGCCGCCCGGTGCGGGTCAGGCTGAGGTAATAATGATCGGCAAAATACTGCTGATAAAAGGCAAGTGCGGTCTGAACATTGTCGGGTTGCTGTTTTAACAGGAATTTACCGACATCGCCGTTGCGGCCGCCGGATAAAATAATAATCCCGTTGCGGTGTTCTACCAGCCAATCCTGTTCGAGAATCGGTTTGTCCAGATAGCCGCGTTGATATGCCTTGGAAATCAGTAAAGTGATATTTTTATAACCGTCGTTATTTTTTGCCAGCAATGTCAGCGAAAACGGCTCGTCGCCGCTCAGTTCGCTGTGCACCAACACATCGACGCCGATAATCGGCTTCACGCCCGACGACAACGCCTCGCCGTAAAAACGTACCAAGCCGCAAAAGTTACTAAAATCGGTCAGTGCCATTGCCACCATTTGCTCGGCGGCACAGGCTTTGACCAACGGTTTGACTTTCGCCAAACCGTCGATCATCGAAAAATCACTGTGTACTTGCAAATGTACAAAACGCGGCGGCACAAGTTGTTGTGCCGCGGGCTCATTTTGGGTTATATGCTCTGTCATATGGTTGAATAAATCTAGTGAGACAAGTAAGCATTCAGATCGTCGTTTTTACGTGCGCGGCTTTCGGCGTTCGGGCGCAAATAATCTTCTTTATTCGGATCCACTTTTTTGGCTTGCTGGATCATTTTTTCAATCGTCATGCCTTGTACTAAAATCGAGAACATCACCACCGCATAGGTCATCACCAAAATCACATCGCGCACGTCCATACCGTCGATTATCGCGGTTTGCGCCGGAATTGACAACGCCATTGCCAGTGCCAGACCGCCGCGTAAGCCGCCCCAGGTCATGATTTTCAAGGTGTACGGATTATAGGTTCTGAAGCGCGTAAATACGGTATAAGGAATCAACAGGCTGATATAGCGTGCCGCCAAACAAATTGGAATGGCAAGCAGCATAAGGATAAAACTCTGCCAAGAAACATTAATCAACAATAATGCCAAACCGATTAACAGGAACAGCAGGGAGTTAAGGAAATGGTCGATCATTTCCCAAAAGTGATCCAGATAACGCTGGCTTTGTTCGGAAAAGCCTTTGCTGCGCGTCCAGTTGCCGACCATAATGCCGGACACCACCATTGCCAAGGCACCGGAAACGCCTAACGTGTTGGCAAGGATAAAACCGGCGGTCGGAATGGTCAGGGTGAGCAAAATTTCCATGCTGCCGTCATCGGTGGCGGAAATCAGCAAATGTGCCGCAAAGCCGAGCAGAAAACCAAAAATAATTCCACCGCCCGCTTCATGTACGAACAGTTCGACAATCCCGCCAACCGTCGGCTCACCGCCGCCGAAAGCAACGGTCAGGATGGTGATGAAAACAACTAAGCCGACGCCGTCGTTAAACAACGATTCCCCTTCAACTTGCATGGACAAGCGTTTTGGCGCACGCAGATTCTTGATAATTGCCAATACCGCAATCGGGTCAGTCGGGGAAATCAATGAACCGAATAACAGGCAGTAAATAAACGCAATCGGCAGTCCGATTAATTGGGCGCAGAGATAAATCAATACACCGATAATAAAGGTGGAGGCAAGGGTCGAAAACAACGCAAATACCGTAATTTCCCATTTCTGATCTTTCAGAATCGGCAATTTAATCCCCAGTGCGCCGGCGAACAGCAGAAACCCTAAAATCCCGTTTAATAAAAAACTTTTAAAATCAATTTGTTGCATAATGCCTAAGGCGAAGTTTTCAATGCTAAACCAGCCCAGCTTGCCACTGACCAATAAAAACAACGAACCGACCATTGCCGCCGCACTGATTGCAATGGTCGATTGAATGCGATGGCTGATTTTATGGGTGACAAAGCCGATTAAAATCGACAAAGCGGAAAGCAGGCAGATGTAGGTATAAATACCCATATTAAAACCTCTGGCAAAAGAAAAAGGGTTGCCGCCGAATCAGGCGAAAGTAGTGCAAATTAAAACAATTCAGCGATCAGATGTAAAGTGTTATATTGTAGCCATCCGAGATTTTTACTGACCGATAACGATTGATGAGAAAAAGAATCCGAATTTTATGCGTATTGTTCGCCGTGCTCATCGGGCTGGGCGGATATTATTTACAACCGCTCACTATTTTTACCACGCCGAAAATTGAAACCGTTAATCTGAATCCGCAGGATTACCGTCAAAGTGCGGTTGGCGAAAATATCTTGTGTTATGACCGCACTTTGCCGCTGCATGGTGAATTGCAGGCTAAAGCGCGGTATAAAATGCTGGTTTGGAATCTGCATAAAGGCGAAGATGAAGGTTGGCAGCAACGGTTGTCCGCTTATGCCGACAAGGCGGATTTTGTACTATTGCAAGAAGCCAGCCAGCAAAATCAGATCGATCGGTTGTTGTCGCAAAAAAAGTGGTTTGGTATCCACGCCGGCACATTTGCTTACCGCGAGAATATGTCGGGCGTGATGTTATTGTCGACTTTTGCGCCGCAGCGTTATTGTGTCGGCAGTGAAGCGGAACCTTGGATTCGCATTCCGAAAATCGCCGAAGCGGCGACTTATCCATTGAATGCCGACCGCACGTTGTTGGTGATTAATCTGCATTTGGTCAATTTCGAATGGAACCCGCTAAATTATTCGCGCCAACTGCGCGGGCTGTTTCACTTAGTCAGCCAACACCAAGGCCCGATTATTCTGGCGGGGGATTTTAACAGTTGGAGCGAAAGACGCCTGAATTTAATCCAACAATTGGCACGGCAATACGGATTGAATGAAGTGCGGTTTAGCCCGGACGAACGCATGCGTTTTTTGGGTAATCCGTTGGATCATATTTTTGTGCGCGGGATCCGCCTGTTCAACAGCTGGACCGAACAAACCGCCGCCTCGGATCATAATCCGTTGTTTATTGAGTTTGGGCTGGAGTAGGTTGTTAGATGGTCTGTCTTGAGCAATGAGATTTATCATTTGGCTAAATTTCACACAAGAGGTATGGTATCTACCAATGATAGCTACCGGGAGAAAGGCAATGGAAATGGCTAAAATTTTTACCAGTGGAAGAAGTCAAGCAGTGCGTTTGCCGAAAAAATACCGCTTTAATAGCGAAGAAGTGGCAATTCGACATTTTGGCAACGGCGTTTTATTACTGCCAACCGACAATCCTTGGCTGTTGATGCAAGAAGCGCTAGATGAATTTGAACCCGGTTTTTTATTGGAAAGAGCAGAACAGACGGAAGTGGAGCGCGAGGAATTATTATAATGTATATGCTTGATACTAATATTTGTATCATCAATCATAAACCGGAAAGCGTTTTTAAAAAATTCCAAACTTTTCACTTAGGGGACTTATGTATTTCCAGTATTACGGCGGCGGAATTGGCTTTCGGCGTAGAAAAATCAGGTTCAGTCAAAAATAAAGCCGCCTTAGAAAAATTTCTGGCACCGCTGGAAATGCCGGAATTTTCAGAAACGGCTATTTGGCACTATGCCAAAATTCGTGCTGATTTGGAAAAAACAGGGCGGGTTGTCGGCAGTTTAGATATGCTGATTGCAGCGCATGCGCTTGCCCAAAACAGCATTCTAGTGACCAACAACACGAAAGAATTTATGCGAATTCCGCGATTACGATTAGAAAATTGGATCAGCGGGTAATATGTTAGAGTGAGAATAATCAGTCCGATGTTTGAGCTAAATATTCTTCTTTTTTCTGTTTCACCAACTCAACCCGCCGTTTAGTCAGTTGTTCCCGGATCTGCTGTTTTTGATAACCGGCAGCAATAATTTGTTGCACGTCGGCGCTGACCGCACTTTGATAATATTCAAGGGCGATTTGTGCCTGCGGATAGTTGCTGTTTTCGAAACCTAAACGCCCGCGGCTGTCGGCAAGGCAGACGGTGATTAAATGCCGTAGATTTTCCGGCTTGCGCCAGGCGTCAATCCGGTCAAAAAAGCGCACGATAGTTTGCGCTTTCATCTCTTGAATGCGGTGGATGTGGGTATGATAGCGACAAGCTAACACGGCTAAATCACGATATTGATTTGGGACTTTTAGCCGTTGGCACAGCTGCTGAATGGGGGCGACGCCGCGTTCTTCGTGTCCGTGATGGTGCGGTAAGTGATCTTTGGGCGATAAGGCTTTGCCGAGGTCGTGGCAGAGTGCGGCAAAACGCACGGCAACCGCACTTTGCGGCGTTTCTGCCGTGAGCGTGGCAGCTTGTTCCAGCACCATTAGCGTGTGAATACCGCTGTCGATTTCGGGATGGTGTTTCTCCGGATTCGGCACGCCGAACAGCGCATTAATTTCGGGGAATAATACCGCCAACGCACCGCAGGCACGCAACGTTCGGAAGTAGATTTGCGGTGAGTCGGTGCTTAATGCTTTTTCGGTTTCCAGCCAAACGCGTTCGGCGCTCAAATGCTGCAATTCCCCGCCGGCGCTAATTTGTTGCATTAATTGCAGCGTTTCCGGCGCAATCTCAAAACCGAGCTTCGCAAAGCGCGCGTGAAAGCGCGCCACCCGCAGTACACGCAGCGGATCTTCCGCAAAGGCAGGCGAGACATGGCGTAAAGTGCGGTTTTTTAAATCTTGAATGCCGTGATAGGGATCGATTAATTCGCCGTTTTCCGCTTGCGCAATCGCATTAATCGTGAGATCTCGGCGCAGCAGATCTTGTTCTAAACTGATGTCCGGGGTGAAATCGACCGTAAACCCCTGATAGCCGTATCCGCTTTTGCGTTCGGTGCGGGCGAGGGCGTGTTCCTCTTTGCTTTGCGGGTGAAGAAAAACCGGGAAGTCTTGCCCGACTTGCTGATAACCGCACTTTAGCAGTTGATGGGGGGTGGCGCCGACCACCACCCAGTCGCGATCCTGAACCGCTAAACCGAGCAGCTGATCACGCACTGCGCCGCCGACCAAATAAGTTTGAAAGTGCGGTTCCGTTGCCATACTGTATTATGCCCACCCGTCATTGCGACGGCGGCGACGCGGTATGATATTCGGTAAAATCAAGCCGAGCAGCAAGCCGACCAACATCACCGAACCGCCATAGATAAACCAACGAATGATGATTTCTTGTTTTTCTGCGCTGAGCAAGGCTTCATACTCTTTATTTTTGTTATTGCTGATTTCCAACTGGCGTTTTAATTGGGTGTTTTGTTCTAATAACTGGCTGCTTTGCGTTTCCGATTGGCGGGTGCGGCGTTGCATTTCGGAAACCCGTTGCTGCCATTCTTCATCAATCTTATTCAGTTTTAAGCTCAATTCTTGGATTTGATTTTTTAACGCGGGAATTTGAATTTTAGCGCTGGGTTCGCTTGAGAGATCACTGGTTAAAATCCAAGCGTCGCGGTTCCGGCTGTCGCGAATTTGCGTGTATTTATCTTTTTGTGCCAAAACGGTGACTTTTTCACCGGATTTAATCGAACCGGCGATACGGTATTCATCACCGGCGCCGCGGCGTAGGTAGGTGCTTAATTCTTCGGTGACATAACGGGTTTCGGCAATGGCTTGGCTGCTGAGTAACAGCGTAGTGCCGATTAATAGGGCGTTGAATAGTTTTTTCATGGATGGGTTTCCGATCATTTTTCCTAGGGTAACAAGTTACCCTAGGCAACATATAATTTAACCCCTTTGGGATTGTTAAATACGGTTAAATAAAAATTGCGTGTAGAATATAGTAGAAAATAATAGCAAAAATTGCCCCCGCCGGTAAAGTCACAATCCAAGAAGCAAAAATATTGCGGATTACATTCAGATTCAACGCTGCGATTCCGCGCGCAAAACCAACCCCTAACACTGCGCCGACTAAGGTTTGCGTAGTCGAAATCGGTAAGCCGGTGCCGGAGGCAATCACCACGGTAATCGCACAGGCAAATTCCGCCGAAAAGCCGCGGCTTGGGGTGAGATCGGTAATCCCGCCGCCGATAGTGCCCATCACCTTGTAGCCCATCACCGCTAAGCCAATCACGATACCGACCGCGCCTAACGGCAGAATCCACCACGCAAGTGCGGTTTTTGCGGTGATTACGCCGCCGTGTTCGACAATGGATACGACCGCGGATAATGGTCCAATCGCATTGGCAACGTCATTTGAACCGTGGGCAAACGCCATCGAACATGCGGTGAGCAACATCAGGATACTGAATACTTTCTCTACGCCACCGAAAGCCCCGCCTTGTACGCGATTTTTAAATGCGTCGCTGCGGAAATAAAAATAACAGAATATGATTGATGCCACGCAAATTGTCAGTGAAATCAGAAAGGTCTGCATGCCGTTCAGGTGTAAGCCGACGTGTTTTAAGCCTTTGGTCATGGTGACAATGCTGAGGATAAATGTGGTCAGCCCCATATAGAACGGGCCGTATTTTTTCGCATTATCCATTGGATTTTCCGTGTCGAAAATCAACCGTTGGGTGCTGATAAAAATAGTGTAGGCAACGATACCCGAAATAATCGGCGTAATGAACCAGCTGCCGACAATCCCTTTCACCGAACCCCAATCGACGGCGTGCGGCCCGATGGTGACACAGGCGAAGCCGATGATTGCACCGATAATCGAGTGGGTGGTTGATACCGGCCAGCCCATATAGGAGGCGATTAACAACCAAGCGCCGGCGGAAAACAATGCCGACATCATGCCGAGAATCAATACTTCCGGCACGGCAGTGAATAAGCTCGGATCGATAATCCCGCTCTTAATGGTTTCGGTGACCTCGCCGCCGGCCAAATAGGCGCCGGCGAATTCAAATATCATTGCGATTAAAATCGCCTGTTTGACGGTAATGGTGCCGGAACCGACCGAAGTTCCCATGGCATTGGATACGTCGTTGGCGCCGATACCAAACGCCATTAAAAGTCCTGCGATAGCCGTAATAATCACTACGGTGCTACCATATTGGGCAATAAATTCCATACAAAATCCTTATTATTGTTGTTTTGGGGATTAAGAGCGGGCGAGCATTAACTCAATACGGGAACCGACACGCTGCGCCTGATCAGCCAATACGCCAATCCATTCTAAAATTTTATACAAGAAAATGACATCGACCGGTTTGTATTGGTCTTCGATTGCCAACAACTGGCGGCGTAACTGGATTTGCTGGCTGTCGGTATCGTCTTCGATTTTATCCAGTTCATTAATCATTTTGTTGACGAAATTCACTTCACGCCCTTTGAAACCGGTTTCCAACAGTTCGTCCATTTCATCAATCACCAACGATGCTTGGTGGGTTGCGTCCAAACTGCGTTTCAGGTATTCCAAAAATTCGGCTTGCAGGGCTTGAGGAATACACAAATTACGCCCGATTACGCGCCCGGCGATATCTTTGGCATAGTTCGCCAATTTATCCTGTTGTGTCACCAGCTCTAATAAATCGGTGCGTTCCACCGGCATAAATAAGCCGCGTGGCAGTTTTAAACGAATTTCACGTTTCAACGTGTCGGCTTCTTTTTCGGCTTCAGAGATTTTTCGTCTTAATTCTTCCGCCTGTGCCCAGTCATTATTAAAAGTGGCTTCGAAGAACGGCACCAAAATATCACAGCATTCGCTGACTTTGTTTGAGTGCTTTTGTAACGGTTTGAGTGGGGATTGAGCAAATAAACCCAAGATATTGTTGATTGGCATAGCATTAACTCCAATATACGATAAAATGATGGTATAGACGTATCAATTCGCTGGCAATCATACCCGAAAGCACAGCATAACTCACGATTTTAATTTGAGATAACAGCATTTTTTGCTAAATTGTAACCAATTTGTCACATTATAAGGCCGATGTATGAGCGCGGAAATAGAATTAAAACTGCTGGTTAACCAAGAATTCGCCACTTTTTTGAGTAAAGAAATGGCGAGCTTTAATGTGCTATCTCACACCCAACAAATTTTAGGCAACTGCTATTATGACACGCCCGATGACTTTTTTTCCAGCCGACGCATGGGGTTGCGGGTCAGAACGATCAACGAACAATTTATTTTAACCCTGAAAACCGATGGCGAGGTGATCGGAGGGTTGCATATGCGTCCTGAATATGACGTGGAATTGGACAGTGCGGTGCCACGGTTGCAGGGATTAAGCCGTTTTGGCGATTTGCAGTTAGCCCGCCCGTTAGCCGAACTGCAAGCGGAACTGAAACCGATTTTCAGCACCGACTTTTTGCGCCAAGCTTGGGTGATTGAATTAGGCAACGGTGCCAATATCGAAGTGGCGCTGGATCAGGGCGAAATCGAAGCCAATGATCGGATTGAACCGATTTGCGAAGTGGAATTTGAGCTGAAACACGGTTCGGTTGATGATTTATTGACGTTTGTCGAACAATTAAGCCTAAGCGACGGCATTCGCTTGGGAGCGGTGAACAAAGCCAAACGCGGCTATCAACTCGCCGGGGTACTGCCGTTGCAACCCTTTGATTGGCAGGCGGAGTGGCAAAACTTACCGTTGGCAGATCCGTCGCCAAGTGCGGTTTTGACCGCACTTTTAGCCTACGAACAACGCTTAACCGACTATTATGCCGAGTTATTGACCGGCGGCGAATTGTCGGCGGAAATCGTGGATTCGGGTTTGGCGGCGTTTGCCGCGCTATACGCCTATTACGACCAACACCAAGCGTTGCTATGGCAAGCCTATGAACGAGTGCCGTCTAAAGTGCGGTTGGATGATGAGTCAATTAATGAATTTATTGAGTTAAATCAGCGGGTGTTAGCCAAAGTCAACGAATTACAGCGCAGCGCGCATACGCCGAACCGCACTTTGTATTGTTATGAGTTATTACATCGTGGCAACGGCGTAAAACGCCAACTCCATTTAATTAAACTCACGCTTAACGCTTAGGAAAAACGGATAACAACATGGCAAAAGCCCCGAAAAAAGCCTATGTCTGTAACGACTGCGGCGCAGATTACGCCCGTTGGCAAGGGCAGTGCAGCGCCTGTAAAGCGTGGAACACCATCAGCGAAGTGCGCTTGGTCAGCACGGTATCGAAAGGCGACCGTTTCAGCGGTTATGCCGGCGAAACGGCGGCGAAAGTGCAAACCCTATCCGAAATCAGCTTACAAGAAACGCCACGCTTCAGCAGCCGTTTCAGCGAGCTGGATCGCGTGTTGGGCGGCGGCATTGTGCCGGGCAGCGCGATTTTAATCGGTGGACACCCCGGCGCAGGCAAAAGTACCTTATTATTGCAAGTGATGTGTACCTTAGCCGAGCAAATGCCGACCTTATATGTCACCGGTGAGGAATCGTTGCAACAGGTGGCAATGCGCGCCAACCGTTTGGGGCTACCGAGCGATAAACTCAGGCTGTTATCCGAAACCGCCGTCGAACAGATTTGTAATATCGCCGATCAAGAAAAGCCGAAAGTGATTGTGATCGACTCGATCCAAGTCATGCACTTGGCGGATATTCAGTCCTCCCCCGGCAGCGTGGCGCAGGTGCGCGAGTGCGCGGCGTTTTTGACCCGTTATGCCAAAACCAAACAAGTGGCGATTATTATGGTCGGGCACGTCACCAAAGACGGCACGCTTGCCGGTCCGAAAGTGCTAGAGCATTGTATCGACTGCTCGATTTTGCTCGAAGGCGAAGCCGATTCACGCTACCGCACTTTGCGTAGCCATAAAAACCGTTTTGGCGCAGTGAATGAATTGGGGGTGTTCGCCATGACCGAACAGGGCTTGCGCGAAGTGAAAAACCCGTCGGCGATTTTCCTCAGCCGAGGCGAGGAACAGACCTCCGGCAGCTCGGTGATGGTGTTGTGGGAGGGAACCCGCCCGTTATTGGTTGAAATCCAAGCGTTGGTCGATCACTCCATGCTTGCCAATCCGCGCCGGGTCGCAGTCGGTTTGGAGCAAAACCGTTTGGCATTATTACTAGCGGTGTTGCACCGTCACGGCAATGTGCAAATGTCCGATCAAGATGTGTTTGTCAATGTGGTCGGTGGGGTAAAAGTGACGGAAACCGGTGCGGATTTGGCGTTATTATTGGCGTTAATCTCCAGTTTCCGCAATCGTCCGTTGCCGCAAGATTTGGTAGTGTTCGGCGAAGTCGGCTTGGCAGGAGAAATCCGCCCGGTCACCAGCGGACAAGAGCGGATCAGCGAAGCGGCAAAACACGGTTTTCGCCGTGCGATTGTGCCGTTCGCCAACAAACCGAAACACAATATCGATCAAATGCAGGTGTTTACGGTGAAAAAACTTGCCGACGCGCTAGCGGTATTGGACGATTTTTAGGAATAAGCGATGAAGCAAACCAGTGTAGTCAACGCCTTTGCCGACGACGGCATTTTAAGCCGCCATATCCGCCAATTCCGTCCGCGTCAAGAGCAGGTGGAAATGGCGCAGGCGGTCGAACAGGCGATCAAACAACAAGCGCAACTGGTGATCGAAGCCGGCACCGGCACGGGCAAAACCTTTGCTTATCTTGTGCCGGCGATGTTGTCGGGCAAAAAAACCATCATTTCCACCGGTTCGAAAAATTTACAGGATCAACTGTTTAAGCGCGATCTGCCGACCATTCAAAAAGCCTTGGGCTACAGCGGCAAACTGGCGTTGCTCAAAGGGCGCGCCAATTATCTCTGTTTAGAACGCTTGGATAAACTGATTGCCGACGGCGTATTGGGCGATAAATCGGTGTTGGCGCAGTTGTCGGTGGTGCGTAAATGGCAAGCGGCAACCGAAAACGGCGATCTCAGCGAATGCGCCGCTTTGCCGGAAGACAGCCCGATTTTTCCGCAACTCACCAGCACCAGCGAAAGCTGTTTAGGCAGCGATTGCCCGAATTACGCGGAGTGTTATGTTGCCAAAGCGCGCAAAAAAGCGCTGGAAGCCGATCTGGTGGTGGTCAATCACCATCTGTTTTGTGCCGATATGGCGGTGAAAGAGAGCGGTTTCGGCGAGCTGATTCCCGAAGCAAAAATCGTGATTTTCGATGAGGCGCACCAACTGCCGGATATTGCCAGCCAATATTTCGGACAGTCGATCACCTCGCGCCAACTGTTCGATCTCAGCCGTGATATTCATATTTGCTACCGCACCGAAGTCAAAGATCTGAAACAGCTTGGCACGGCGGCGGATCATTTGAATAAAGTGGTGCAGGATTTCCGCCTGATGATGGGCGAAGGCAATTTACGCGGCAATTTGCGTGAATTGTTAACTCAAAGTGCGGTACAAAAAGCGGTGCGGCATTTGCAAGAAAATCTGGATTTTGTACAAGATGTGGTCAAATTGGCGTTGGGACGTTCGCAGACGTTAGATAGCATTTTTGAACGTATTACTGCGATTCAAGCGCAATTGAAACGGATTTTGGACACTTCGATCACCGGCTATTGTTATTGGTATGAAACCTTTAACCGCCAATTCGGTCTGCACCTCACGCCACTGACGGTGGCGGACAAATTCGGCGAGCAGTTGCAGCAACAAAAAGCCGGTTGGATTTTCACCTCCGCCACCTTGGAAGTGGGCGGCAGTTTCGACTTTTTTTGTGAACGCATGGGCATTCAAACCCGCCAGCAGAAAGTATTGCCGTCGCCGTTTGATTATCCGCAACAATCGCTGTTGTGTGTGCCGCGTTTCCTGCCGGGCAGCAACCAGCAGCAAACCCTGCAACGCTTGGGCGAAATGTTGTTACCGGTGATCGAAGCCAACCAAGGCCGTTGTTTTTTGCTGTGCACTTCTTATATGATGATGCGCGGCTTGGCGGAATATCTGCGCGAACACAGCGAACTGTCGGTGTTGTTACAGGGGGAAATGGCGAAAGCGCGCTTGTTGGAAAAATTTACCCAAGAGAGCCATTCGGTGTTGGTCGCCACCGCCAGTTTTTGGGAAGGGGTTGATGTGCGCGGTGACGCTTTGTCGCTGGTGATTATCGACAAATTGCCGTTCAGTGCGCCCGATGAACCATTATTAAAAGCACGGATTGAAGATTGCCGTTTGAAAGGCGGTGATCCGTTTAATCAGGTGCAACTGCCCAGTGCGGTGATCAGCTTAAAACAGGGCGTGGGGCGACTGATCCGTGATGTGACCGATCGCGGTGCGGTGATTATTTGCGATTCGCGCTTAGTCATGCGCCCTTACGGCGCAACCTTTTTGAAAAGCTTGCCCAATTCAACGCGCACGCGCAGTTTGGACAAAGTGATTGAATTTTTGAAGAAGACAAAACAATGAGCAAAACGATTTTATTGGCAATCGACACCGCAACCGAAGCCTGCTCGGTGGCGTTATCCTACAACGGTGGGATTTTAGCGCAGGACGAACTTAGCCCGAAAGCACATACTCGCCGTATTTTGCCGATGGTTGATGAGATTTTAGCCGAAGCCGGTATCCGCTTAAACCAAGTGGATGCCTTGGTATTTGGGCGTGGACCGGGCAGTTTCACCGGCGTGCGTATCGGCTGCGGCATCGTGCAAGGCTTGGCATTAGGCGCAGAGTTGCCGGTGATTCCGATTTCCAATTTAACCGCAATGGCGCAAGCGGCGTATCAAACGCAGGGTAGTGAAACCGTGCTGGCGGCGATTGACGCGCGCATGAACGAAGTCTATTTTTCCGCGTTACGCTACCAACCGCAGTCGATTGATAATCAAGCCTACGCGGCTTGGGAAACCGTGATCGACGAACAGGTTTTGCCGCCGGAAGATGTGTTGCAACAAGTGGCGCAACTGGAAAGGCAAAGTGCGGTCTTTGTCGGTGCGGCTTGCGTGGGAACCGGCTGGGCGGCGTATCCGCAATTTGAACGGACTACCGCGCCGTTAAATAAATGTGATATTCTGTTGCCATCGGCGCAGTATATGTTGCCGTTGGCGCAGTTAGCGTGGCAACAACAGAATTATTCGACGGCACTGGCGATTGAGCCGGTCTATCTGCGCAATCAAGTGACGTGGAAAAAACTTCCCGGACGGGAGTGATTAGGTAAGATGGTTTGCCGTTAAGGAGCGTAAGATGAAAAAATTTATCTGGATTCCGATTCTCTTCAGTGCCATGTTAAGCGGTTGCCAACTGGCGCCGCAAGGCTTGGATCGCGGTGATAACACCTTGATTAGCTATGCGCAATTGGCAACGGCGGATTTTGACTGCCAATGTCAGCAAGTGCGGTTGGGCGGCAAGGTGATTAAAGCGGCGGTACTGAAAAATAATACGACCGAAGTTGAAATATTGAGTATGACCATCGATCGGTTTAGCGCTAAACCGGTTTTGGACAGCCATAGCGACGGGCGTTTCATTGCGGTTTTAAACGGTTTCGTCGATCCGCTTAGCTTAGACAATCAATATATCACGGTGAAAGGCGTATTGAGCGGTAAACTCGGCGGCAAAATAGATCAAGCAGATTATATTTACCCGCTGGTCAAAGCTGACAACTATCGCATTTGGCAGCAAGTGGTTGAATACTATTATGATGAAGAAGCGTGGTTTGATTATTGGGATTCGCAGCGGCATGGTTATTTTTTCGGTGGCTTTCCAATGTGGAAACCGCGGGCTGCACTCCGATAACCGCTTTCGTCGGCATTAATAAAAAATAATAAAACAGGATGACTATGGAAAAAATTTGGTTTGACAACTATCCGGAAGGCGCGGAGCGCGTGATTAAAACGGATAAATACCGTTCTTTGTTGGAAATGTTTGAAAATGCGGTGCGTGAGCGCCCGGATCAAGCGGCTTATATCAATATGGGCAAGGAACTGACCTTCCGCAAACTGGAAGAACGCAGCCGTGCCTTTGCCGCGTATTTGCAAAACGTATTAAAACTGAAAAAAGGCGATCGGGTGGCATTGATGATGCCGAATTTATTGCAATATCCGATTGCATTGTTCGGCGTACTGCGTGCCGGCATGGTGGTGGTGAATGTCAATCCGCTGTATACCCCGCGCGAGCTGGAGCACCAATTGCAAGACAGCGGCGCGGTGGCGATTGTGGTGGTTTCTAATTTTGCCGCTACGCTTGAAAGTGTGGTGGCGGAAACGGAGGTTAAACACGTTATTTTGACCCGCATGGGCGATCAGTTGTCGTTCGGTAAACGTAATTTGGTCAATTTCGTGGTGAAATACATCAAAAAATTGGTGCCGAAATATAAATTGCCCGGCGCAGTCACGTTTCGCGAAGTGTTGAGTATCGGCAAAATGCGCCAGTATGTAAAACCGCAAGTGAGCGGCGAAGATTTGGCGTTTTTACAATATACCGGCGGTACGACCGGCGTGGCAAAAGGGGCAATGTTAAGCCATAAGAATATTTTAACCAATATTTTTCAGGCACGCTGGGTTGCCAATCCGTTTATTGAACATTCACCGGTGCGCGAAGCGATCATTGCGCTGCCGTTGTATCATGCTTTTGCTTTGATTATCAACTGCTTGTTGTTTATCGAATTAGGTTTGACCGGAGTGTTGATTACCAATCCGCGCGATATTAACGGCTTTGTCAAAGAACTGCGCCGCCACCCGTATGTGGCGATTACCGGGGTCAATACTTTGTTTAACGCATTGTTAAACAATGAGAATTTCAGAGAATTGGATTTTTCGGCGTTAAAACTGTCGGTCGCCGGCGGGATGTCGGTTAACCAAGCGGTGGCGGATCGTTGGCACAAACTGACGGGGACCAATATTATCGAAGGCTATGGTATGACCGAATGTTCGCCCTTAATTGCCGCCTGTCCGCCGCATAGCACCGAACATAACGGCAATATCGGGGTGCCGATTCCGAATACCGATATTAAAATTATCAAAGACGACGGTACGGAAGCCGCCATTGGCGAACGCGGCGAGTTGTGGGTGAAAGGTGATCAGGTTATGCAGGGGTATTGGCAGCGACCTGAGGCGACCGCGGAGGTGTTGAAAGACGGTTGGCTTGCCACCGGCGATATTGTGGTGATGGGCGAAGATAAAAATCTGAAAATCGTTGATCGTAAAAAAGACATGATTATCGTCTCCGGTTTTAATGTTTATCCGAATGAAATCGAAGATGTGGTGATGTTGAATTATAAAGTGTCGGAAGTAGTGGCAATCGGCGTGCCGGATGCCAATTCCGGCGAGACGGTCAAGATTTTTGTGGTCAAACGCGATGAAACCCTGACCAAAGATGAAGTTCGCAAACACTGCCGCGAACATCTGACCGGCTATAAATTGCCGCGCGAAATCGAATTCCGTGACGAATTGCCGAAAAGCAATGTCGGTAAAATTTTGCGCCGCGTGGTGCGTGATGAAGAGTTGGCGAAACGGTCGGCGGTGTAATGTGTAAGCGATATAAGCCGGGGCGGATGGTATATCCGCCCGTTTACGAAGTGTGGTATAAGCATTTAATCCACAATAGAAAAATGTAAAGTGCGGTTCGGGCGGATATACCATCCGCCCCGACTTTCAGTTCTTCCCAACCGAGACAATCCAATGCAACCACTCAACTATCTCTGGATCAACAGCAATCAACAATTGCAAACCGTTTGCGAGCAAGCACGGCAAAAAAGTGCGGTGGCGCTGGATACCGAATTTATCCGCACCCGCACTTTTTATCCGAAACTGGGCTTGATTCAGGTATATGACGGTGAGCGCTTGAGTTTAATCGATCCGTTGGCAATCGACGATCTTTCGCCGTTTACCGCACTTTTGACCGATCACAATGTGTTAAAAGTCCTGCACGCTTGCAGTGAAGATCTTGAGGTGTTCCAAACCTATTTCCAACGGCAACCGCAGCCGATGATCGACACCCAAATCATGGCGGATTTTCTCGGATTCCAGAATTCGACCGGTTTTGCCAAGCTGATAGCGCACTATTTTGAATTGGAACTGGACAAAGGTGCGTCGCGCACCGATTGGTTGGCGCGTCCACTATCAGAGTTACAACGGCAATATGCCGCTGCCGATGTGTGGTATTTATTGCCGTTATACCAAAATATGGCGCAGCAGCTGGCGCAAACGGAGTGGCAAAGTGCGGTCAGTGAAGAGTGTGAATTTTTGCTGAAACGTGCTACTGCGACAAGTGATCCCGAACAAGCCTATCTTAATATTGGCAATGCATGGCGCTTGCAAGGCGTACATTTGATGGCGCTGAAATTATTGGCGAAATGGCGATACCTAACCGCACTTGAACGTGATTTGGCGCTAAATTTTGTGGTGAAAGAGCAAGCTTTGTTTCAAGCGGCGGAGCGTTTGCCGAAGCATACCTCGGAATTGCTGGATTTAGGGTTTCATCCGAATGAAATCCGTATGCACGGCAAAAAAATCCTGCAATTAGTGGCACAGGCGCAAAAAACCGATAGCGCCGACTATCCGCCGACGATCGCGCAAATTTCAGTGTTACCGGCGTATAAAAACACCTTGAAAGCCCTGCAAAAGCAACTTAATGATATTTGCCCGCCGGGAATCGCTAAAGAGAATCTGGCAAGCCGCAAAGTGTTACATCAGTTGATTAAATGGGCGTGGCGCGAAGACGGTGAGCGTGAGGCGTTGTCATTGCCGCGTTTGTTGCAAGGCTGGCGCAAGCCGTATGGCGAACGTTTACTGCAATGGATTCAACCGAACGAATGATAGAGACGCCTATTGACGTCTCTTACTTTATATTACAACACCGCTAATGCTGCGTCGTAATCCGGTTCTTGTTTGATTTCGGCAACCAGCTCGCTGTGCAGTACCTTACTTTCTTCATCTAACACAATCACCGCTCTTGCCGTCAGCCCACTCAGCGGACCACTCACGATGGCAACGCCAAGGTTTTCGGCAAAAGTGCGGTTTCTGAAACTGGATAAAGTGACCACATTTTGCAAACCTTCCGCGCCGCAGAAACGGGCTTGCGCAAAGGGCAAATCCGCAGAGATACACAGTACCACCGTATTGTTTAAATCCGCCGCTTGTTGGTTAAATTTACGAACCGAAGTGGCGCAGACGCCGGTGTCGATACTTGGAAAAATATTCAGGATTTTGCGTTTGCCTTGATAATCGGCAAGTGCGGCTTCGCTTAAATCACTTTTCACTAAACTGAAATCCGCAACGGTTTCGCCGGCAGTTGGAAAATTGCCTTGCACTTCAATCGGGTTACCGCCTAATGTCACATTCGCCATATGTTCTCCTATTAAATGATCAGATAAGTTTCGGTTATTACTTAAGGTTCTTGATAAAGTGCGGTGAACACACTTTTCTCAAAATTCACTAACGGGCTGCGTTTGGTTTTGCTTTCCAAGTCGCCGGTGGAATAACCGTTGATAAATTGTACGAACGCAATACGTTCGCCTTTGGCATTGTGCATGAATCCGGCTAAATTATAAACCCCTTTCAGCGCCCCGGTTTTGGCGATCAGGTTTTTCGCCAGCGGTGCTTCGCCCATTGAACCGCGCCCGCTCAGCGTGCCGTCATGAGCGGCAATCGGAAAAGTGCTCAGCAAATTCAGTTTATCATCGTTGGCGCTGATGTAATTCAAGGTTTGTAAAAGTGCACTTGGGCTGATTAAATTTTGGCGTGAGAGCCCTGAGCCGTCGGCGATTTGGCTGTTGCCGAAATCCACTCCGGCTTGACGGGTCAGAATTTGGCGCATGGCGCCGGCACTTTGTTGGAAAGAGACCGGTTTTTTATAGTATTGATAACCGATACGGCGGAACAGACTGTCGGCGATTTGGTTATCGGAACGCTTCATCATCCGTTTTACCAGTTCCGGTAATGCGCTTGAACGGTGGCTCGCCAACACCGTACCTTGGGTCGGATTGGTGGCGAGCATAATGTGTCCGTTGACGTTGATCCCTAAACGCTTCAATTGCGCCATGATAATCGCAATCGCGTAGCTGTCGGGATCTTGCACCGCAAAACTCAAGCCGAACGGCTTGGCTTGGCGTGCGATACAGCCTTTTAAGGTATAACGGTTGTTGTCATTGACGACCACATCAAAGGCGCAATTTCCCGCTTCTTGATTGGATACGATCCGCACTTGGCTGAAGACTTGCACCGGAAAATGTGACGGCACGGTGGCTTGCACTACACTGCCGACATTACCCGAGGCATTCAGTTCGACCGAAAAACAGTTGCCGTCAATACTGGCGGCAGACGGCGGCGCATTGAAGCACATGGTTAAATCGTTCCAAATCCAACCTAAACCGCGATCATGGCTGTTAAAAATACTGGTATCCAGTACGATATTGCCTTTGATGTTATCGACTTGTTGTTTGAGCTTGGCAAGCAATTGATAAAGTTGTCCGCTGGTTAATGTCGGATCACCGCCGAAACGGATACTGAGATCCCCTTGCAGGGTTTTGTTGCTAATTTTGGCAGGGCTGACCAAATCGGTATTAAATTGAAACTGATCGCCTAAAGTGAGTTTGGCGGCAAGTGCGGTGAAGACTTTTTGCGTGCTGGCGGGCAACATCAGAATATGTTGGTTATAGTCGGCGATCGTTTGCTGCCGCGACAAATTTTCAGCGACAAACCCGACACTGGCACCGAGCGGCAAATGCGGCAGATAGTCGCTGATTTCAACTTTGGCTTGCGCCGGCAGCGAGAGAAAAGCCAATCCGAGTAAAGAAAAAGAGAGTTTTTTTAGATGGGTATAACAAGATCGTTTCATAATAGGGATATATGCGAAGTTTGAACAGGTGTTTTTGGTTGCCTTTTTTTATAAGATGTCCATAATAGAGCCATCTGTCAGCAAGGTAAACGATTATTTCGGGACGAATTGTCATACAGTGTAAAGCGTGGCTTTCTGACTGCATTTGATATTTTTGCTACAGCATAAATGATTATGCTGTGGTTTTGTTTTGTCTATAAAAAATAGAATAGTGAGCGTTTATGAAACAAATTCCCATGACTGTGCGTGGCGCAGAAAAGCTAAAAGAAGAATTGGATTACCTGAAAAATACCCGTCGTCCGGAAATTATCAAAGCGATTGCCGAGGCGCGCGAGCACGGCGATTTGAAAGAAAATGCCGAATATCATGCGGCGCGTGAGCAGCAAGGTTTCTGCGAAGGACGGATTCAGGACATCGAAGGCAAATTATCCAATTGTCAAATTATCGACATCACCAAAATGAAAAATAACGGTAAGGTGATTTTTGGCGCGACGGTGGTCTTGATGAACGTCGAAACCGAAGAAGAAGTGCAGTATAAAATCGTCGGTGATGATGAAGCGGATATCAAGAGCGGTTTGATTTCGGTTAATTCGCCGATTGCACGCGGCTTGATCGGTAAGGAAGTGGAAGATAACGCGATTATCACCACCCCGGGCGGCAAAGTCGAATTTGATATTGTGGATGTGTTGTATCAGGCATAAAAAAGTGCGGTGAAAACCGCACTTCTGTTATTTTGGTAAGCGAATCGCAGGTTCTTTCGCCGGACGATAAAGCACCAAGGTATGCCCGATTAATTGCACCGCACTTGCCTCGGTTTCGCGCACAATGGCGTCAATAATGAGCTGTTTGGTTTCGCGTTCTGCGCCGGCGATTTTGACTTTAATCAGCTCATGGTGGCTGATGGCATTGTCGATTTCGGCAACGACGCCCTCCGTCAAACCGTTGGCGCCGAGCATCACAACCGGTTTCAAATTGTGCGCCAAGCCTTTCAGATATTGTTTTTGTTTGGTGGTTAAGCTGATAGCCATAAAAAATCCTTTTAAATTAGGTATAATCCAAGAGAGAAACAGTAAATAAATTGACTAGTTAGCCTTGAATCTCTCAATTTGAACGCCATATTAACATAATTGCCGATTAAGGTCGGTAATTATCGCAAGAGAAATAGAAATGGGAAAGAAAAAACGTTCCGCCAGTTCAACCCGCTGGCTCAATGAACACTTTAAAGATCACTTTGTCCAAAAAGCACATAAACAAAAATTGCGCTCACGGGCCTATTTTAAATTGGATGAAATCCAACAATCGGATCGTTTGTTCAAACCGAATATGACCGTGGTCGATCTCGGCGCAGCACCGGGAGGTTGGTCGCAATATGTGGTGAAACAAATCGGCAGTAACGGACGGGTGATTGCCTGCGATATTCTGGATATGGATCCGATTGCCGGGGTGGATTTTCTGCAGGGGGATTTCCGCGATGAAAACGTGCTGACCGCACTTTTAGAGCGTGTCGGCGACGGTAAAGTGGATGTGGTGCTGTCGGATATGGCGCCGAATTTCAGCGGCGTACCGTCGGTGGATATTCCGCGTGCGATGTATCTGGTGGAATTGGCATTGGATATGTGCCGCCAAGTGCTTGCGCCGAAAGGCAGTTTTGTAGTAAAAGTTTTTCAGGGGGAAGGTTTTGACGAGTATTTGAGAGAGATTCGTTCTCTGTTCAGTGTAGTCAAAGTGCGTAAGCCTGAGGCTTCGCGTGATCGTTCGCGCGAGGTATATATTGTGGCAACCGGGTACAAATTATAGTAACCTATGCCACCGGTTTGTTAAACAAGGAAATAAACGAGGTCAGCCCTTGAAGAACGACATGATAAAAAATCTGATTTTGTGGACGGTGATCGGTGTGATTCTGATGTCCGTGTTTCAAAGTTTTAATGCGGATCCTGATGCGCGCGGCGGAGTGGATTACACCACTTTTGTGAGTGATGTCGGCAATAATCAGGTGACGGAAGCACGTTTTGAAGACAGTCAAATCACGGTGACCAAAAATAACGGTGATCGTTATCAAACTGTCATGCCGATTTATGATTCCAAAATTCTTGATGATTTAATCACAAAGAATGTCAAAGTTTCCGGAACACCGCCGGAGAAACGCGGCTTATTCTCACAAATCCTGATTTCATGGTTCCCGATGTTATTGTTGATCGGGGTATGGATTTTCTTTATGCGCCAAATGCAGGGCGGTGGCGGCAAAGCCATGAGCTTCGGCAAAAGTAAAGCGCGCATGATGAGCGAAGAACAAAATACCACCCGTTTTTCCGATGTGGCAGGCTGTGATGAAGCGAAAGAAGAAGTGGGCGAAGTGGTTGACTTCCTGCGTGATCCGAGCAAATTCCAGAAGTTGGGCGGTAAAATTCCAAAAGGAATTTTAATGGTCGGACCGCCGGGAACGGGTAAAACCTTACTGGCAAAAGCGATTGCCGGGGAAGCCAAAGTACCGTTTTTTACCATTTCCGGTTCGGACTTTGTGGAAATGTTTGTCGGGGTCGGCGCATCACGGGTGCGCGATATGTTCGAACAAGCGAAAAAAGCCGCACCTTGTTTGATCTTTATTGATGAGATTGATGCGGTCGGTCGCCAACGTGGCGCCGGTTTGGGCGGCGGTCATGATGAGCGCGAACAAACCTTAAACCAAATGTTGGTGGAAATGGACGGCTTTGAGGGCAATTCCGGCGTGATCGTGATTGCGGCAACTAACCGCCCTGACGTACTCGATCCGGCATTGACCCGTCCGGGACGTTTTGACCGTCAAGTCACGGTCGGCTTGCCGGATGTACGCGGACGCGAGCATATTCTGAAAGTGCATATGCGTAAAGTGCCGATTTCACCGGATGTCGATCCGATGGTGATTGCGCGCGGTACGCCGGGTTATTCCGGTGCGGATTTGGCGAACTTGGTCAATGAAGCGGCATTGTTTGCCGCACGCACCAACAAACGCATTGTGACCATGGTCGAATTTGAAAAAGCCAAAGACAAAATCAACATGGGGCCGGAACGCCGGACCATGATTATGACCGAGAAACAAAAAGAATCGACCGCTTATCATGAAGCGGGGCACGCGATTGTCGGTTATTTGGTGCCGGAACACGATCCGGTGCATAAAGTGACGATTATTCCGCGCGGGCGTGCATTGGGCGTGACCTTTTTCTTGCCGGAAGGCGATCAAGTCAGCATTAGCCATAAACAATTAGAAAGTAAACTTTCGACCTTGTATGCAGGGCGATTAGCGGAAGATTTGATTTACGGCGAAGACAACATTTCCACCGGTGCCTCGAACGATATTAAAGTGGCGACCAATATTGCGCGCAAGATGGTGACCGAATGGGGCTTCTCCGATAAATTAGGGCCTATCCTATATTCGGAAGACGAGGGCGAAGTGTTCTTAGGACGTTCGATGGCGAAAGCCAAACATATGTCGGACGAAACGGCACATTTAATTGATGAAGAAGTGCGCCAAATTGTGGATCGCAATTACAAACGCGCACGCCAATTGTTGCTGGAAAATATGGATATTTTACACGCAATGAAAGACGCATTGATGAAATATGAAACGATTGAAGAAGAGCAAATCGAACAGTTAATGCAACGCCGTGATGTAACGCCGCCACCGGGTTGGGAAGGCGAAGCGCCGAAGGCGGAAGCGCAGAATAAGCAAGCAGAGAATGAATTGGAAGAAGAAGTGATTTCCGATCAGGATAGTGATAATCCGCAAAGCAAAGATAAAGAGTAATTTCTTGCTTGAACAAACAAAAACCTGTCAATTTTCAATTGGCAGGTTTTTTGTTATAGCAGGCAAAATCAATAAGCCGAGATAAAACGGCAACCGACAGGCGATTGCAAACTGGACTAAGCGTTTTTGCGGATATAGCGCCGCGGGCGGCATAATTGGCATTTCTAAGCCGGCGGCTTTTTTGATTGCATTCATCGTATTCGGGCAAAGGCGAAAATTTGCAGGTGAGACACCGCCGCTCCCAAGCCGAACAGCGCCACGGCAAATGTGATTAGCACGTCATCATTACGGCTGAAAGCAAAGATAGCGAAATAGCGGCATTTAAATCCCCGGTTGTCATATTCCTGTAATATTTCTTTTGTATAGTGTGTGCGAAGCAAACTAATTATTTCAGTGAGCATTTATTACTATATAAACATTAGGAGACAAAAATGAAGTTACGTTACCTATTACCATTGATGGTAGCAGCCTTGCCGTTAAGTGCGGTCGCACAGACGATTTATCCGATTGACCGCGCCACCATGATGGCAGACGGGAAATTTGATTTCAAAGTGGAATTTGATGAAATCGTTAATCCGGATCAAATTAGCATTTTAATCAACGGCAAAGACTTCAAAGACGTATTAGGCAGCAGCAACGTTGAGTTTGTCGAAAAAGAAGACGGCAAAGACGTTTCGGCGTTATGGTTACGCAATGTCAGTATTCAAGCTGCCGGCGACTATAAAGTCGAAGCCAAAGCAAATGGTAAAGAAAGTGCGGTTAACTGGACGGTGTATCAAACGCCGGATGTGGCAAAAGCGAAAAACATAATTTTCTTCTTGGGTGACGGTTTGTCCGTCGCTCACCGTACCGGCGCACGGATCTTATCCAAAGGCGTCACCGAAGGTAAAGCCGATGGCCGATTGGCGATGGACAGCCTCCCGGTAACCGGTTTTATCGGCACATCCAGTACCGACGCGATCACGGCGGACAGCGCCAATACCATGAGTGCGTATATGACCGGACATAAATCGGCGATCAATGCCTTGGGCGTGTATGTCAGCCGTTCGGCAGACAATTTAAACCACCCGAAACAAGAAACGCTGGGCGAGTTAATCAAACGTAAAACCAACAAAAGCGTGGGCGTGGTTACCGATTCCGAAGTGCAAGACGCAACCCCGGCGGCAGTTGTGGCACACACACGCCGTCGTGCCGATAAAGATAAAATCACCGGTATGTTCCATGATGTGAAACCGGATGTGATCATGGGCGGCGGCTCGGCTTATTTCCTGCCGAAAAGCATACCGGGTTCAAAACGTAAAGATGATTTGAATTACATCGATATGTTCAAAAACGACGGTTATCATTTGGTGACCAACAACACCGAGTTGACCTCAATTCCGCAAGGCACTAAACAATTATTGGGCTTGTTCCATACCGGCAATATGGATACCGTGTTAGACCGTCGTTTCCTGACCGATAACGGCGTCACCAAAAAATTCCCGGATCAACCGGATTTGACCACCATGACCAAAACCGCACTTGATGTGTTGTCGCAAAATCCGGAAGGTTTCGTATTAGTGGTGGAATCTTCATTAATCGACAAAGCCTCGCACCCGTTGGATTGGGAACGTGCGATTATGAGCACCATCATGATGGATCAGTCCATTGCAATCGCACAGGAATTTGCTGAGAAAAATCCGGATACTTTGATTATCGTCACCGGTGACCATACCCACGGGATCTCGCTGATCGGTACGGTTGACGATGAGAAACCGGGCGATGAAATGCGTGAGAAAGTGGGCGTGTATGCCGCAGCCGGTTATCCGAACTATGAAGATAAAAACGGCGACGGCTATCCGGACAAACTGGATGTCAGCAAACGTCTGGCGGTGTTCTTCAACAACTATCCTGACTACTACGAAACGTTCCGCCCGAAACTGGACGGTCAATTCGTACCGGCGTTGAAAAACGAGAAAGACCAATATGTTGCCAACGAAGCTTATAAAGATATTCCGGGGGCGGTATTGCGCACCGGTATCCTGCCGAAAAGCGAATCGACCGGTGTGCACGCCATTGACGATATCGTCATTCAAGCGCAAGGTCCGGGTTCGGAAGCGATCAAAGGCTATATGGAAAACTCGGATATTTATAAAGTGATTGTGGATAGCTTGGCGATCAATTCCGCGAATAAGTAAGGGAATATCAGCGCATATGATTCGATGTAATCAAGCGGGGGAAACCCCGCTCTTTTTCTTCTACTGGTTAAAGTTGTGTCGGTTCAGGTTATGTCGGTTACGGTTACGTGGGGTAAAACCGATGTTTTTCACGATTGCCCTGTCCCTGTTCACCCTGCCGTCCTATGCCTCCACCGCACTGACATTCGATGAACTGTACGACAAAATCTCGGTGTTGGGCATGGAATTTTCCGAAAAAGTCAAAAGCCTGAAAGATCAGACGGTTGATATGAACGGATTTATGGCGCCGCCGTTGAAAGCCGATGCGCAGTTTTTCGTGCTGACCAAAGCGCCGATGGCACTTTGCCCGTTCTGCTCGTCCGATGCGGATTGGCCTTCCGACATCGTTGTGGTGTATTTGGATAAAAAACAACCCTTTGTACAAAATAATGCGATGATTAACGTCACCGGCAAATTGGAATACGGCTCGTGGACGGATCCGGAAACGGGATTTGTCAGCTTGTTACGCATTACCAACGCCAGATTCAAGAAATTATAAATATTAGCTTGGCAGGAGATCAAATGTTAGAAATCAAGGAGTTGACCGTCAACATTCCGGCATTGCCGCAGCCGATTTTAGCCATTGGACAATTATCCGTGCCCACGGCACAACAGGTTGCCGTAATGGGGCCTTCCGGCTGTGGCAAAAGCACTTTTTTAAATATAATCAGCGGCTTATTGAAACCGACTCACGGCTCGGTGCAATGGCAAGGACAAGAGCTGACCGCACTTTCCGCTACCGCCTGCGATACTTGGCGGTTTGAACATATCGGCATGGTGATGCAGGATTTTTATTTAACCGGCGGTTTGACCGCGCTGGAAAATGTGTTGCTACCGTTCGCTTTCCGTAATTGGACGGTTCCGGTTGAGATCAAACAACGGGCGGAATATTTGTTGGGCGAAATGAATATGCCGCGTTTAAACACCGATGTGTCGCAACTGTCGCGCGGCGAAATGCAGCGGGTGGCGATTGCCCGCGCCCTGCTTGCCAAGCCGAAGGTGATTATCGCCGACGAGCCGACCGCCAGTCTGGACGCGGAAAACAGTCGCAATATTGCCCGTTTATTATTGGAAATCAGCGAAAAAGAGCGCTGTACCTTGCTGGTGGCGACCCATGATCGTTTTTTATCCGAACAGCTGCAACGCCGGCTGTTGCTGCAAAACGGGGTTATTGTCTCGGATCAGCAAAAAGGAGCGCAAGTATGTTAATGCTAAAACTGTTGTTGCTTGACTTTAAAAAGCGCAAATTCGGCAGCCTGATGATTATTTTTCTGATTGCCCTTTCCACCGCATTGAGCATTACCGTCAGTTTACAGGAACGTGCTTTGCGCGAAGGCAGTGCGCAAGCGGCGGATCGTTTTGATTTGGTTGTCGGTGCGCCGGGCAGTGAAGTGCAATTGGTGCTGAGCACCGTGTTTTTACAACCGTCGCCGTTAAACCTGCTGGATACGGCGGTTTTTAAGGCGATCGAAGCCAATCCGCAGGTCGATTGGGCGGCACCGTTGGCATTCGGCGACTATTATCAAAATATGCCGATTGTCGGTACCAATACCGCACTTGTGCTTGACGGCGGCGAACGGCAACTTGCCGCCGGGCGGACGTTCGAAAAAGATTATGAAGCGGTGGTCGGGGCAAAGAGCGGTTTGGCGATCGGCGACAGTTTCAGCCCGATGCACGGACAGTTGGGGGAAAGCAATCATCATGCCCATGATGACGTGGAGTATCGTGTGGTCGGCATTTTGCCGGAAGAGGGCAGTGTTTGGGATAAAGCCTTATTAGTGCCGATCACCAGCGTTTGGGACGTACATCAACATCACGACCACGATCATGATCACCACGCTCATGAACACGACGGACCGCCGGGCTATGTCGATGAACACGACCATGATCACGATCACGACCATGCGATTGAAGAGCTGGGCGTATCAGCGGTGGTGATTAAGCCACAAAGTTTTGCCGGCGCTTATCAATTGCGCAGCCAGTATAAAACCGAAACCACCCAAGCCGTATTTCCGGCGGAAGTGCTGGTGCGGGTGTACGGTGTGTTAGGCGACAGCAAAGAGGTGCTGCTGTGGGTGTCGATTGTGACCCAAGCGCTGGTGGCAACCGCACTTTTGATGATTATCGTGCTTTACCTGCAAAACCGGCAAAAGCAGGTGGCGGCATGGCGGATTTTCGGGGCGCCGCGCGCCAAGATTTTCTTATTGATTTGGTTTGCCCTGATCGCGATGATTGCGCTGGCAATGCTGTTGGGCGTAGTTATCGGCTATATTGCGGCACAACTGATTTCGCAACATCTCAGCCTGCAAAGCGGTTTTGTGCTGCCGGTACGTTTGGGCGAAGAAGAGTTCCGTTTTATCCTGTTCAATTTTATTTTTGCGATTCTGATTGCGCTGTTGCCGTCGTTGTTGCTTTACCGCCAATCGCCAATAAATGTTTTAAGAAACACGCAAGAATGATATGATAACGCCCTAAATTATAAGTTAGAGAACAGAAAAGACACAATTTGGGGTAAGGAGAATCTGTGTTGCAGCAGCACCATATAGAACAACATAGTGTTATTGACAACCAACGTTTGGTTGTGACACTGGCGTCGACTCAAGCCGAAATTGAAGACGCACAACGCTTACGTTATGAGATTTTTGCGTTGGAAATGGGCGCAAAAATCAACAGTGTCAACGGCTTAGATATTGATAAATATGATGAACATTGCCGGCATTTAATCGTACGCGATGAAGATAACGGCAAAGTGGTCGGTTGCTATCGCTTGTTGACCGTTGACGGTGCACGCAAAGTCGGCGGCTGGTATAGCGCCGGCGAGTTCGACCTCAGCCGAATTGAGCATATTTTGGATCGCACCGTCGAATTGGGGCGTGCTTGTGTGCATAAGGATTACCGTAACGGCGGCGTAGTGATGTTGTTATGGTCGGGGTTAATCAAGTTTATGCATTTGGAAAACCTGTCTTACATGATCGGCTGCGGCAGTATCAGCATGAGCGACGGCGGACACATGGCAGCCAGTCTGTATCGTAAACTGGAGAAAAAATACCTTTCTCCGTTGGAATATCGTGTGTTTCCGCATGTGCCGGTACAACTGGATAAATTAAAACAAGATCTTGAAGTGTCAACACCTGCCTTAATCAAAGGCTATTTGCGCGCAGGGGCTTATATTTGCGGCGAACCGGCTTGGGATCCGGATTTCAACTCGGCGGATGTGTTGATCATGATGCCGATCACCCGTCTTGACGAGCGTTATTTAAAACATTTCTGTCGTTAATCCCAGCTTAGAACAAGAAAAGGCGGTTTATGCGATCTTTGGTTACTTTTTGGCGATTAGTGAGAATCGCCTATTTTTTACTGAGCGGTGTATTTCAAATGTTGGTGTTGTTCCGCTGGTGTACCCCGGAACAAAAATTAGCGCGGATTCAGCGCTGGTCACAACATATTTTGCGGGTGTTTAATATTCGGGTTAATGTCCACAACGTACCGCACTTGTCACAAGTGAAAGGTACAATGTTCATCTCCAACCATGTTTCTTGGTTGGATATTTTTGCGATCAACGCCGTGTTGCCGGGGCAATTTATTGCCAAAGAGGATGTGCGCAAATGGCCGATTATCGGTTATTTGGCAGCACAAGCGAACACGGTGTTTGTTTCCCGCCAACGCGGCAACGGCAGTACACAGGGCAAAGTCGATAACGTCGCGGCGGCATTGCGTAACGGCGCACAAATCACCCTGTTTCCGGAAGGCACCTCGACCAACGGCGAACAAGTGTTACCGTTCAAAAGCAGCTTTTTCCAAGCCGCAATTGACGCCGAAAGTAAGGTTTGGCCTGTGCTGTGCTTCTACCCGGCAGAAAACGGTGGTGCAAATCATACGATGGCATATTACGGCGACATCAGCTTAGTGCAATCCCTCAAAGATCTTGCCGCCCAAAAACGCGGCGTGATTGAACTCCGTTTCTTTGAAGCAATTGACGCCACCGATAAAGACCGGCGCGATCTCGCCGATCGTATCCAACAAATGTTGGCAACCGAACTGGCGAAAGCGTTGGAGCGGAGTCGGTAGAATTCCTTCTCTCCCTGTGGGAGAAGGACAGATTATCGCTTCGTTCAGAAGCGATAATCAGGATGAGGGGACAAAATTATCATTTTATTTCATCCTCATCCGCCCTATCGGGAACCTTCTCCCATCAAGGGAGAAGGGAACGGAGGTTTCTTCAATATAGTTTGTTTTTTTCTTTTTGTGAGAGCAGGAAATAATGTTTTGCTTCACTCATCCCTCAACTCCGCAAATTCCCCTTTGGTCGCTTGTGCCAAATCCTGTGCGGTCAAGGCAATGTCTAAACCGCGTTTGCCGCCGGAGACGTAGATTCTCTCCCATTCAACCGCACTTTGATCGATAAAAGTCGGTAGAATTCCTTCTCCTCCTGTGGGAGAAGGACAGATTATCGCTTCGTTCAGAAGCGATAATCAGGATGAGGGGACAAAATTATCATTTTATTTCACCCTCATCCGCCCTATCGGGCACCTTCTCCCATCAAGGGAGAAGGAAACGGAGGTTTCTTCAATATAGTTTGTTTTTTTCTTTTTGTGAGAGCAGGAAATAATGTTTTGCTTCACTCATCCTTCAACTCCGCAAATTCCCCTTTGGTCGCTTGTGCCAAATCCTGTGCGGTCAAGGCAATGTCTAAACCGCGTTTGCCGCCGGAGACGTAGATTCTCTCCCATTCAACCGCACTTTGATCGATAAAGGTCGGCAGGGCTTTTTTCTGCCCGATCGGGCTGATTCCGCCGACCAGATAGCCGGAGGATTTTTGTGCCGCGTCGATGTCCGCCATCTCGATTTTTTTTACTTGTAACGCTTTGGCGGCTTTTTTCAGGCTGAGTTTGTGCGATACCGGAATCACCATCACCGCCAGTTTTTTCTGATCGCCGTTGATTGCCACCAATAGGGTTTTATAGGTTTGATCGGGGTTGAGCCCCAATTTTTCCGCCGCTTCTTGCCCGAAGTCGGTGATATTGGGATCGTGCTCGTAGCTGTGGATCGTATATGGAATTTTTTGTTTTTTCAGATAATTGATTGCCGGTGTCATCAGTGGTCTCGCGATTCTTTTACAGACTTATGCAACGAAATTCGGTAGAATTGCGCCGTTTACTTAATCCAAGAATTGTACCCTAGAGAGGCAAAGAAAAAAATGCAGACAAGTTTAAATATTGTCGTGGCGGCGGAATTTGAATTGGCGGAAAAAATCGCCGAATTATTGGAACAAAGTGCATTACCGACGGCAAAATTGAGTGTCGCCGAGATTTATCCGTTTAACGAAGAGCAAGGTTTGCGTTTTAACAATCGCGCGGTGGAACAGCAAAATATCGAAGAGATTGACTGGACGGATAAGCAATATCTGTTTTTCGCCGGTGAAGCCAAACACGCAGCGTATGTGGCGCAAGCGGCGGACAGCGGCTGTGTGGTGATTGATCTTAACGGCGTGTGCGCTGCGTTGCAAGATGTGCCGTTGCTTGTACCGGGTTTTAATGACGGGCAATTGGCAGAACTGCGTAACCGCAATATTGTCGCCCTTGCCGATCCGCAAATCAGCCAGTTGTTGCTGAGTGCCGGTGAAATCTTGGCACAGGGCGACATTAATCGGCTGCTGGTCAGTTCAATGTTACCTGCCTCGTATGTCAATGCCGAGCAAGTGAAAAAACTGGCAGGGCAGACTGCGCGTTTACTGAACGGTATTCCGTTGGACGAAGGCGAACAACGCTTGGCGTTTGATATCGCACCGTTTAAATTACACAGTGCGGATCGTTTAGTGCAGCAATTCCAAAAAATCCTACCGAACAGCGAAATCCAGTTGGTGATTCATCAACTGCAAAGTGCGGTTTTTTACGGACTGGGGCAGCAAGTGACCGCACTTTCCGATTACCAAACCGATGTGGAGCAATGGCAGCAGGCTTGGCAGCAAAATGCCTTAATAGCCGTACATCATGATCAACTTGTGACACCGGTGATTAACGGCGAACAGTATCAAGAACAGGATCAGATTCACATAAGCGATGTGCAGGCGTTGGAAAACGGCATTCAGTTCTGGTCGGTATGCGACGAACAGCGTTTCAGCTTGGCGCTGCTCGGCGTGCGACTGGCGGAAACCGCGTATTTGCAGGGTTATTAACAGAATCAATGCAATTTGGTTTGGCGAGGCTTGCCAACTGGAATGCATGATAAATGAAAAATAATAAAATATAACAATGAAAGGAGTCCAACATGCGTAAAGTAATAGGTGGGTTATTGCTGCTATCAATAGCAGCTGGTGTAGCCGCCAAAGAGGTTAATATTAAACTGCTGGGAACGTCCGATGTGCACGGACGAGTGGTGCCGTGGAGTTATGGCGCAGATATTGAGGATCTATCGGGTTCTTATGCCCAGATTGCAAGTTATGTGAAGGGGGTGAGACAGCAGCATGATAATGTAATTTTGATTGATGTTGGTGATGCGATTCAGGATAACCAAGTGGAAGTGTTTGCCAAAACAGCGCAATACTATCAAGACAATCCGATTCCCAAAGTATTAAATGCTATGAATTATGATATTTTTGTTTTGGGAAATCATGAGTTTAATTTTGGTATGCCGGCACTGGATGCCATTTTGCAAGATATTCAGGCACAAAAAATTACTGCTAATTTCTATCATCAATCGGGTGATCGCTATTTGGCTCCCTCCACAATCATTGAAAAAGGCGGGGTGAAACTGGGAATTATCGGTTTGACCACGCCAATGTCGGAGATCTTCGAAAAGGACACCGGACATCTAAAAGCAATGAAATTCAGCTCACCGATTGAAGAAACCAAACGGCAAATTGCCGTATTAAAAGCGCAAGATGTTAATGCGATTATTGTGATTGCCCATATGGGGATTGAGAATGAAAACAACATTGCCGGAACCGGTGTTAGCGATCTGATCAATGCGGTTGAGGGGATTGATGTGATTATTGCCGGGCATATGCACCAAAATATACCCGGCGAAACCATCAATAATGTGTTAATCACCGAGCCACACCGTTACGGTACAGTGGTTTCTGAAGTGGATTTAACCTTTGATGTGGATGAAAAACAGCAGGTGAAACTGTTGTCAAAAACAGCAACAACGGTGCCGGTAAAAACGCTGGCTGCAGATCCTGAAATCGTCAGCATTTACCAGCCTTATCACGACGAATTAAGACGTTTGAATAATGTAGTGATAGGTGAAACCGCAAATGACATGGTTTTACAACAGAAAAATCACGGTGTATCCGTTGCTTTTTCACAAGACACCGGTTTATCGTCGCTGATTACCGATGTCGAATTACATTACAGCAAAGCCGATGTGGTTTCCTTTGCCTTCGATCATGAAACGGTACGTTTGGATAAAGGGCAGATTAAGAAAAAAGACATCATCTTTAATTATCGTTATGCCGGTGGCGATGTGACGGTGTACGAGTTAAGCGGCAAACAGTTGAAGCAGTATATGGAGTGGTCAGCGGACTATTTTAATACAATTGAAGCAGGTGATACGGCTTATCGTTATGATCCAGTGCGTGGTAAGTCCAAATATGTGACCTTCGATATTTTTGGCGGGGTGAACTATAACATTGATTTAACTCGGCCCAGCGGACATAAAATTGTGAATCTCACCTTGGCTGATGGGCGCCCGGTGACGGATGAACTCAAATTAAAAGTCGGTATGAACTCCTACCGTTTTGGGCAACTCAGCAAAGTAGGCGGAATATTTGCAGAACAGACCATTCCGGTGTTATGGGAGTCGAAAGTGGCTTTAGGCAGCGAAGCTGGTACCATCCAAAACATGATAATCGACTATATTACCCAGGTGAAGCAAGGTAAAATCGACGGTTTGTCACATAACCGTTGGCGGATTATCGGGTTAAAGTAAGATAATCCCGGTTTATTTTTAAAGTACGGTTCGAGCAAAACCGTACTTTGATTTTTTATTTGAAGCCATCGGCTTGTAACTGTTGATAACCGCCGAGGTTTTGCACGTTACGATAACCCAATTTTTCCAATTCGGCTTTTGCCAAGGCTGAGCGCCTGCCGCTGCGGCAATAGACATAGATTGCTTGGGTTTTATCCGTGGTTAATCGGCTGATTTGCGCTCCGATTTGTGCATAGGGGATATTGACCGCACTTTGCAAATGCCCGGCGGCAAATTCATCGGCTTCGCGTACGTCAATCAGCAGTGCCTGCCGGTTTTGTTGCTGCTGTTGCAATTGCTGTGGCGTAATGGTATTTGCCTGCACAGTGGAGAATAATCCGCTTAACAAACAAACGCCTGCCGTTACCCATTTTAATACTCGCATTTTTTCCCCTTAATGATGTTTAAAATCGCAGCAAGCATAGCTTGAAAATAGAACTTTACCTGTGAAATCGTCTTATTTTGCTGTGATTTTAAATCAGTTCCGCTTGTTGCAACACCACCGCTTGCAAAACGTTGATTCCGGCTTCCACATCCTGCCAGTCGGTGTGTTCCAACGGATTATGGCTGATACCGTGCTGTGACGGCACAAAAATCATCCCGGTCGGGCAGAGCGTTGCCATGTGCATTGCGTCATGTCCCGCGCCGCTCGGCATAATTTCATAAGCATAGCCTAATTGTGCGGCGGCTTGCTCGACGGCGTTAACCATAGCCGGGTCTAACAAAATCGGTTGATCGCGTGAAATGAGTTGTAAGTCAATCTGTAAGCCGCGTTGTCGGCTGACTTCGGCTATTTTCCGCTGCAGGGCTGAAAATACGCTTTCCCGTGCGGCAACATTGGTGCCGCGAATATCAACCAATAATTCGCAATAGCCCGGCACTACGTTCATCACCCCCGGTTTCGCCTGCATTTGCCCGACCGTGGCAACGGTGGCGTGCCCGGCGCGAATGGCGGTTTGTTCCAACGCCAAGGCTAATTCAGCACCGCCTAATAATGCGTCGTGGCGATAATTCATCGCGGTCGCGCCGGAATGATCCGCTTGCCCTTGAATTTTCACGAGACAGCGGATCGGTGCGGCGATACCGGTGACCACACCGATGGTTTTGTTCTCATTTTCCAGACGCGGTCCCTGCTCGATATGCAATTCAAAAAAGCATTTAAATTCAGCGGCAGAACGTTTGGCTTGCTCGATTTGGTTAAAATCCAAACCGATCTGCTGAAGTGCGGTAGCAAGGCTGATTCCGTTTTTATCTTGTAAACGGGCGAGCCCCGCTTGATTGCTGACGCCGCACATCACTTTGCTGCCTAAAGTAGCATAGTTAAAACGGCTGGATTCTTCGCAGGTAAAAATGATTAACTCCAATGGATAACGGGTTTGCCGTTGCTGTTCGCACAGTTGCAGCAGAATTTCCAAACCGGCAACGGTGCCGAGCGGTCCGTCAAATTTGCCGGCATTGACCACGGTGTCGATATGCGAACCGAATGCCACGGCAGGCAGATCATTTTGTGTGCCGTCACGGCGGATAATCACGTTGCCGATTTGATCGATACGAATGATGAAATCCTGTTGTCGGCAGAGATCGAGCAAATAATTACGTGCCTGTAAATCTTGCGGGCTGAATGCCAGGCGCGTCAATTCGTGCGTTTCGGCGGAGATGGACGCTAAATGATGAATTAGGGCTTTTACGCGTTGCATATTGATAGTCATAATAATTTCTCCGAAAGGTCATCGTAGCTTTACAAACAGTTTATCAAAAGCATGATCCATTTCACTATAAACGAAAATCAGTTGGGGTAAAATCGACTTGATCACAAACATGAGTAATGACGACCAAAACTAAGGAGTATGCTGATGAGTGTTAAAAAAATGCTGTTAATGAGTGGTTCCAAGTATCGTAACACCGAGTATTTGGTGCATTGTATTCCTTGGATTCGGCGTTTTTTGGCGGATTTTCAAGGGAAAACCTTGGCTTTTGTGCCTTATGCCGGCGTCAGCCGCAGTTATGATCAATACGAACAGGCGGTGAAACATGCTTTTGAACCACTGAAAATGAACGTGCTTTCCGTCCACCAATCGCCAGATCCACGCGAGATTATCGAACAAGCCGATGCGATTGCCATCGGCGGCGGTAATACGTTTTGTTTGTTGAATCAGTTATATCAACACAACCTGTTGGAGCCAATCCGGGCGAAAGTGCAGGGCGGTGCGCCGTATTTCGGTTGGAGCGCAGGGGCGAATGTTGCCGGGGCTTCGATTATGACTACCAACGATATGCCGATTGTCTATCCGCCGTCGTTTGCGGCATTGAACTTATTTCCGGCGCAAATCAACCCGCACTTTGTTTCCGGCAAAATACAAGGGCATAACGGCGAAAGCCGTGAAGAGCGGTTAAATGAATTTTTATTGGTCAATCCGAAAGCGGTGGTGTATGCCCTGCCGGAAGGCACTGCGCTACAAATTCGCGACGAATGCGCAACGGTGCTGGGCTATGACAATATTTTGCGTATCAGCGGGCAGATGGATGTGGAAGAAATCGCACTCAATTCGACATTTAACTATATGTAAAGTGTGACAGGAGGTTTCAAATGAATGGCTTAAATATGGTTGTTGCCTTGGCAGGAATTGCCGTCACGGTATATTTAATGATTAAAAAATATGAAACCCGCACCGTGTTATTGGGTGTCGGTTTAGTGATGGCGGTTTTGACTTTAAGCCCGATGGAAGCATTGGCGGCATTTGCTAAAAGCATGACATCTTCCGGCTTAATTATGGCGATCTGTTCCAGTATGGGTTTTGCCTATGTGATGAAATATACCGAATGCGATATGCATTTGGTGCATT
This sequence comes from Testudinibacter sp. P17/SS/0325, assembly GCF_053570765.1. The sequence continues at coordinate 1,817,982 of NZ_CM131635.1, forward strand.
TGCTGACTAAACCACTGAGCGGACTGAAGTTTTTTCTGATTCCGATTGCCACGGTTTTGACCTTTTTTATCAATATCGCGATTCCGTCGGCGGCAGGCTGTGCGGCGGCGGTGGGGGCAACCTTGATTCCGGTGTTGAAATCTGCCGGCGTGCGTCCGGCAACGGCAGGGGCGGCGATTCTGGCAGGCACTTTCGGTTCGATGATGAGCCCGGGATCTTCGCACTCGGCGATGATCAGTGAAATGTCCGGTTTAACCGTCACCCAAGTTAACCTGAGCCACGCGCCTTATACCATTATTGCCGGGGCGATCGGTGCGGTGGTGCTGACGATTCTGGCGGTGGCGTTGGGCGATTACCATAAAAAATTCCGTGATGAATATCTGGCGGAAAATCAGGAAGCGGAGCAACATTTCAGCAACGTGAATATTCTGTATGCGCTTGCGCCGTTAATTCCGGTGGTGCTGTTGGTTATCGGCGGAACGGAATTACAGAAAATTTCATGGCTGGCTTGGACGAAAATGACCGTGCCGGAAGCGATGTTAATCGGGGCGATTTACGCCATTATCGTAAAACGCACCTCACCGATGAAAATTACCAATGAGTTTTTTAACGGTATGGGAAATTCCTATGCCAATGTGTTGGGGATTATTATTGCGGCGAGTGTATTTGTTGCCGGCTTGAAATCGACCGGCGCGATTGACGCGGCGATTGAATTTTTGAAATCCTCGAATGAATTCGTACGTTGGGGCGCAACAATTGGACCGTTCTTAATGGGCGTGATCACCGGTTCCGGCGACGCGGCGGCGATTGCCTTTAATACCGCGGTGACGCCACACGCGGTTGAATTGGGTTATACCCATGTGAATTTAGGTATGGGCGCGGCAATTGCCGGGGCAATCGGACGCACCGCGTCGCCAATCGCCGGGGTAACTATCGTTTGTGCCGGTCTAGCAATGGCGAACCCGGTGGATATGATTAAACGTACCGCGCCGGGCATGGTGCTGGCGGTTTTATTCTTGGCACTGTTTATGCTTTAACTTATTTATGTCAGTACATAATAGCGGGAGGGGAAGATGGCAATTAATCCACAACAACTGATTGACTGGCGACGGGAGTTTCATCAATTCCCTGAAACCGGTTGGTGTGAATTTTTAACCACCACCAAACTGGCGGCTTACCTGAGCGAGATGGGCTTCGAAGTGCGGTTGGGCAAGCAGATTATCAATGAGGAATTCGTGCGCGGGCGGCAACCCGCGGTGGTTGATGTCGGTTTGCAACGGGCAATTGAAAAAGGCGCCGATCAAAACTGGTTGGATAAAATGGACGGTTACACCGGCTGCGTGGCGATTTTCGATTCCGGCAAAGCAGGCAACACCGTGGCGTTGCGCTTTGATATTGACTGCGTGAATGTACAGGAAACCGCACTTGAAAACCATTTGCCGAACCAACTGGGATTCCGTTCGCAAAACGACGGTTTTATGCACGCCTGCGGACATGACGGACATATGGCAATCGGCTTGGGCGTGGCGCAATGGATTGCGGACAATAAAACGCAATTAAACGGCAAAATCAAATTGGTGTTCCAACCGGCGGAAGAGGGCGTGCGCGGCGCCGCGGCGATTGCGGCGAGTGGTATTGTCGATGACGCCGATTATTTTGTTGCCTCGCACCTCAGCTTTTGTGCCGATTCCGGCACGATTATTGCCAACCCGAAAAAATTCCTTTGCACCACCAAAATTGATATCCGCTACCACGGCAAACCTGCGCATGCCGGTGCGGCACCGCACTTAGGGCGCAATGCTTTGTTGGCGGCGGCACATGCCGTGACGCAACTGCACGGCATTTCCCGCCATGGTGACGGCATGACGCGGATTAATGTCGGTGTGCTGAAAGCCGGAGAGGGGCGTAATGTCGTGCCGGCTACGGCGGAAGTGCAATTGGAAGTGCGCGGCGAAAATGCGGAAATCAACCAATATATGGTCGATCAAGTCATGCAAATTGCCAAAGGGATAGCGGTCAGTTTTGATGTGACCTATGAAACCGAAATCATGGGCGAAGCGGTCGATCTGGATAATGATGGCGAACTGGTTGATCTTATCAGCGAACTGGCGGAAAAAGAGATCGGTGTGACACAAGTCGCGCCGAGCTACAGTTTTAACGGCAGTGAAGACGCCACTATTTTAGGACGGCGCGTGCAACAACATGGCGGCAAAGCGATCTATTTTATCGTCGGCGCTGATCGCACCGCCGGACATCATCAAGCCGAATTTGATTTTGATGAGAAACAGTTACTGACCGGGGTGAATCTGTATACCGCACTTTTACAACGCTTAAACGGATAGCCTAACTCAGTGATAATGCAGTGTCTTTGTTAGGGATGGCAAAGGCACTGTTTTTTATCCATTCGCCAAATTGTGTTAGACTGGCACGGTTAAACTATGATCATCACTTTAAAGGAAAATCATGCTGAATCTTGAACCACAACCATTCGCCAGTTGGGCAGAACCGATTGAAATGCTATATGCCTGTCATGGCAAGGTGAAACGCTTTTGTCGGCAATTGCAGATGTTGCCGGACTATTTAGCGAAAAACGGCGTGAATCAGGCGGTAAAAAATGATGTGCAACAGATTTTGAATTATTTTGAAATTGCCGCGCCATTACATCATGACGATGAAGAAAAAGATTTTTTCCCGGCGTTATTAACGCATTATCCGCCAGCCAAAACCAATATTGATGAATTGGAACGCCAGCATATCCTGCTGCACGAAAATTGGGAAAAATTATCACAGCAACTGCAAGAATTGCTCGACAATCAGCGCAACGCAATCTCGCCGGAATTGATTAAGCAATTTATTGCCGACTATGAGGTGCATATTGCCCTCGAAGAACCCTTGTTCGAATTAGGCAAGCGGTATTTGTCTGAAGATGAACTGCGACGACTGGGCGAGATTATGTCCAACCGCCGCCGTCTTCAACCTTAATCCTTTATGCAATATCAATTGGACACCACAGAATACCGCTGCCCATTGCCACTGTTAATGGTCAAAAAAGCATTGTCTGATTTGCAGACAGGCGATGAATTGCGAATATTACTGAATACGGAAAGCACAATCGAAGATTTCAAATTATTGTGTGAAACGGTATCCTGCATATTGGTTAGTACAGAAAATTCATCAGCCCAATTCAGCTTAATCGTGCGGAAAATCGGCTAATTTCAATGGCAAGTGCGGTCGGCTAACGGGATGAGAGATAAAATACCGCACTTTATCAATTTAACGTGCGGTATTGTCATTATTTTTATGGATAAAGACTTAAGTAAAACTAAGTTAAATATTATTTTGAACGGTTATATGGAAAACGCAGAATAACCCGGTTATAAAAGCTGCCGTTAATATGGGTTTTATTCAAATGAAAACGGCGGTAAGCCGAAAATAATTCCATATCAGGTTGCTGTGGGTTTTGCCAAAAATTATCCAATATGCCCTGATCAGTCAATCCGGGAATATCATAGTGCGCTCTGCCAAGGGTGATAACCGGCATACCATGCAGTAAGGCGGAAATACCGCTGGTACTATTTAAAGTCACCATGCCTTTGCCATGACGTAAAAATACCGGCATTGGCACATCATGAATATAATAGAGTCGCTTTTTCAAAGCCGGATATTGTTTAAGATAATGTTTGATGACGTTACCGTAGTCGATAAACCCACGATCCATTGGGTGATGTTTTACGATTAGGGTTAAATCAGACGGCGCATATTTAACGAACGAATCTAATACTGTGGTTAAAAACGACTCGACACTGCTGTAATCACTGTGTACCCGCACTTGACTATCATCATATACTTGTAAGGGTAAAATATAAAAATTGCCAAACTTACCTTGTTCCACTTTTTTGGCAAAAGAGTGATCGCGCAGGGCATAATTAAACCGTTTAATACCGGAAATTACCCACAGCTTAATATAATAGCGGACATTCAAAATCCGATGATGTTGATAATAAGGGTATTGTCGGCGTTTGGTATAAGCATTCCAATAATAACAGATTGCCAATTTAGCAAGCGGCACAAAGCCCTGTGCGACTTTTTCCGGTGTGACGGGTTCAGGAGCCTGTGGGCAAATATTTCTAAAAAAGGCTTCATCACGGGGAATCGGCGAAAACGCATTTACCCCGTCTTTTTCCAGAGTAATATAATCGGGACGAAAATAACCTTCTTCAAATGCCCAATAGGAAATGGTCAACGCTTTGCAAACGGTTTTAGCGACTTTGTGGTAATGACGGTTATCGCCGAAGCAAACAACCGCACCAATTTTTTCGGCTTGGCATAAACGATGTAAATATTCTTCAAATTGATCTAGCGATTCCCGATAAGCAAAAGTATTGCTGTTGGCATTAGAATAAAAATGTTCGTCACCGGCATTAAAATTAATTTTATAAACTGTTTTTCCCTGTGATTGTAACCATAAGGAAATATCATGAAAGAAAGTCCCTATTGGACCTTGCAATAACAAGATACGATCAGTAGATACCACTAGGTCATCTAAATTATGACTAATCATATAACCCCAACAGAATAAAAATTTAAAATATCTTAGCAAATAAGAATAAAAAAAGAAATTTAACCGCTTATTTTAAAGACCAATACAGGTGTTTTAATTTCGTTAGCTGTTTTTTTAGCCAGTGACGCTGTAAACCACTATCTTTCAGTTTGGATTTTTGCTGTAACAAAAGCTCAATTGCCGTTTCGCTATCGATCATTTGCCGCGTATTCGGATTAATATATTGCGGATAATAAACTAAGGTAGCTGACAGCAATTCTGCGAGCGTGAGCTTGCGCCGGCGTCTTGGCAGTGTAACATGATCAACGGTCAATCCCCAATTAGAGTAGAACGGTAAACCGTAACAATGCACGGTTTTTCCCCTCAACAACGCTTCGAAGCCGGCTAAAGAGGTTAAGGTGTGAACCTCATCCACTTGCTGAATACAATTTAAAATATTTGCGTTTTCAATAATATCATCGGCATAGTTAAGGGCTTGTTCCGTTGGAATCGCGCCGATACGGTTACCGCTGAGCACATCGGGGTGCGGTTTATAAATAATATAAGCCTCGGGATTCTTTGCACGCACCTGTTTGAGTAGATCCAGATTACGTTTGATTTGCGGTGAACCGAAACGAATTGAGGCGTCGTCTTCCACTTGTCCCGGTACTAAAATTGTTTTTTTACCGTTGACCGCGAGAGTAAACTGACTATCACCGACATTGTATTTGCCGATATTGGCATTGATCAACCGCACTTTTAATTTATCGGCTAACAGTAGATCCTGATCGGAGAATATCTGGCTTTGTAAAATAGCTTCTAAGCGTGAGGGTGTTTGCGCATTAAAATAGATACCGAGATCATCAATCACTAACGAGAGCGGCGCAACCAGATTCGAGCCTAAACCGACGGAACGGATAAAACCGTCTTCCATGCGTAGCACAGGTAAATTGTTTTTTTCCGCATAACGAAGCACCTCGTCTTTGCCTTGGCTCCAAATCAACAGACGGGCATTTTTCGCCCGCGGTTTTTTGTGCAGTTTGGCAGTTGAAGAAACAAAATGTAAGCGGCAGTTAGGGAAGTTAAAAAACGGTTTGATCACCGCCCGTTTCCACAGCGACATGCCGACACAATACAAATTGCCGCTCAAACGTTGATCTAATAATTTGGCGCGGTGCAGATAATCAATCACCTCAAAAATCGAGCCGGGTTTGCCGTTATTCGGATTGATATAACGACTATATTGCAGATAGGCTGCGGTAAACAGTTGTAATAAAGTGCGGTTGGCACGGCGATTTTGTTGTTGCAAGCGCACAACATTAGCATGACGATCATCTGTCAATCCCCAACCGCTGAACCAAGGTACGCCAAAGGTCACCACCGGTTTATTGACCAGCAAAGCCTCAAAGCCCATCTGCGAAGTAACACAATAGACTTTATCCACTTGTTGCAACAACGACAACGGATTGACATCCTCTGCCAATAACCGCACTTGCGCAAACTCCGCGGAAAGTGCGGTCAGATAACCCTTTTTCTTACCGCTGATTACATCAGGATGGGTTTTAACCCAAATTTCTGACTCGGGATTTTCCGCAACCGCACTTTGCAACATGGTGTGAAAACTAGCTTCATCAGCCTGCCCATATTTCACCGCCATATCGCCAAAGGTCTGATCGATCACCAAAACGATATTTTGCTTCTTCTCGCTCGGAACAAAATCCGGTGCGTGATTATATTTAGACAGTTGATAGCGGCAAATTAGCTCAAGTGCGGTTTCAGCTTGTTGTAATACTTCATCGTCGGCTGAATTAGCTAAAATTAACCGCTCAAGGCGCGACGGCTTTTCAGTGGCATAATAAATCCCCAAATCATCATACACCATCGAAAACGGCGGATAGCCCTGAACACCCAGACCTAATGAACGCAAAAAGCCGTCTTCAAGGGCGATGTAAGGCAAGTTATTTTTTTCGGCGTAGGTGCGGGCTCTGCGTGAATATGGACGAAACCCCCAGCCCATGATCTGCGTTGCTTTATCTGAAAGGGAGAAATATTGCATAAAGATCTCTGCCTCAGGAAAAAAAGCAGCCAAGTGCGGTATTTTTGCCATGCGATATGAGAAAATTTGCGATTTTGGTTTCATAAACAATGATCAATTTTCGATGGAATGGGAATAGTATAATACAGTTGTGTAGGAAAGGCTCAGGGTTATAGCCATAAAAGTGTTATTATTAATAAAGTTTTTAGGGTTGTAACCATAAAAAATGCCGAGCATTTGCTCGGCGTACTCAATCAAAAAGTGATCAACGAATATCTAACTCAGGGAAAGATTTCACCGCTTCATCAACGGCTTTAACGCGCACTAAGAAATCTTCTAATAGATTTAACGGTAGCGCACTCGGTCCGTCACATTTGGCTTGATCCGGATTCGGGTGTGATTCCAAGAACAAACCGGCTAAACGGGTCGCTATACCTGCCAACGCTAAATCCAACACTTGATTACGACGACCACCGGAAGCGGCTGCACCGGCTTCACGTTGTTGCAGGGAATGGGTGACATCAAAAATCACCGGCATATTGCCGCTGACTTTTTTCATAATCCCAAAACCAAGCATATCGACGACCAAATTGTCATAACCAAAATTCACGCCACGTTCGCATAAAATCAGCTGATCGTTGCCTGCTTCTTTGAATTTTTCCACAATATTACCCATTTGGTGCGGGCTTAAAAATTGTGGTTTTTTGATATTAATCACCCGCCCGGTTTTTGCCATCGCATGCACCAAATCGGTTTGACGTGCTAAAAATGCCGGCAATTGAATAACATCCACCACTTCTGCGACGGGTTCTGCTTGCCAAGGCTCGTGCACATCCGTGATCACCGGCACACCGAATTCCTTTTTCACCTGAGCAAAAATTTTCATTCCCTCTTCCAATCCCACCCCACGATAAGAGTGAATCGAAGAGCGGTTGGCTTTGTCAAACGAGGCTTTGAACACAAACGGGATATTGAGTTTAGTGGTGACAGTAACGTATTGTTCACAGGCTCTCAGCGTAGAATCGAGATCTTCAAGGACATTGATACCACCGAAAAGGGTGAATGGGGCATTATTATTTATTTTTAATTGGTTTAGTTTTAGCATGATTTTTCCTAAAGACTGGTAATAAGTCTAGTCTGTTCAGCATTTGATAAAAATGATGATTAAAGTCGTCGAAACATATTGTTACTTGCAAAATACGCTAGAATTGAAAATGATGATAATCGTTAAGTTAGTTACTAAGATCTTTCTGTATATGTGTCAGTATATCAGATTCTTATTTGTTTTATACAAGGTTTATTATACAGGATATCTGCTCTTAAGGATCCTCTTGGTTGATGATGTTAGGGTGATTTTTGTAAGTTTTATCTTTGTTTATTAGGTTGATTGAGAATAAAATTTACTCAACAAATAGTAATTACATGTTTAATTAAAAACAACTACTTACTTTGTTATTCATGGTGTTTTTCTGGTAAGAGTAATGCTACAATCTAACAGATCGGCAAATAACATAAGATTATTGAGGAATAGTATGAAAGTATTGACCGTGTTTGGTACGAGACCAGAAGCAATCAAAATGGCACCCTTGGTCTTAGAGTTAAAAAAACATGAATCAATTGAATCAAAGGTTTGTGTAACTGCTCAACATCGGGAAATGCTAGACCAAGTTTTGAATTTGTTTAATATCAAACCTGATTATGATTTGGATATTATGAAGCATGGGCAAACATTACAAAGTATTACTGCAGATATTCTTCAAGATTTAACAGTAGTTTTAGAAGATTTTAAACCGGACTATATCCTTGTTCATGGTGATACAACAACTACCTTTGCTGCAAGTCTTGCGGCATTTTATCAAAAAATTGCAATCGGACATATAGAAGCTGGTTTACGTACTCGAAATTTATATTCGCCTTGGCCTGAAGAGGCTAATCGTTGTCTCACCTCTGTGCTAAGTCGGTTGCATTTTGCACCAACAGAGCAGTCTAAAGCCAATTTACTCGAAGAAGTTGTTAAAAAAGAAGATATTGTTGTTACTGGGAATACTGTTATTGATGCGTTATTGACTGTAACCCAAAAATTAGAGCAGCCGGAATTAAAAGCCGCAATGGAACAACAATTCCCATTTACTGCTAATCAAAATCCAATGGTATTGATTACCGCACATCGTCGAGAAAATCATGGTGATGGAATCAAAAATATCGGTCAAGCAGTAAAAATTCTGGCTGAAACTTATCCGCATATTCAATTTGCCCTGCCACTACACATGAACCCAAATGTGAGAAAACCTCTAACGGAAATATTATCTGAAAAAGAAAATGTACACTTAATTGAACCACAAGAGTATCTACCTTTTGTTTATTTAATGTCACGTGCAACACTTATTCTGACTGACTCAGGCGGGGTACAAGAGGAAGCTCCATCATTAGGCAAACCTGTATTGGTAATGCGCGACACGACAGAACGGCCTGAGGCTGTTGAGGCGGGAACTGTTAAGCTGGTCGGGGCAGATACCAATGAAATTGTCAATCAATGTCGGAAATTATTAGATGACGAGAAAGCCTATGCACAAATGGCACAAGCAAAAAATCCATATGGTGACGGTAAGGCATCGCAACGAATTGTAAAAACACTATTGGCAAGTATTTAATTTAACTAGAAACAACTCAAGGTATCAAAATGCAAAATAAAACTATTTCTGTCGTCGGCTTAGGTTATATCGGTTTACCGGCTGCGGCCATGTTTGCTTCCCGAGAGGTTAAAGTGATTGGTGTTGACGTCAACCAACATGCCGTAGACACCATCAATGAAGGCAAAATTCATATTGTCGAGCCCGGTTTGGAAGAAATTGTCCAAGAAGCAGTAGCAAAAGGTTTTTTGCGTGCGACCACAAAAGCAGAGCCGGCCGATACCTTTGTAATTGCCGTGCCGACACCTTTTAAAGGCAACCACGAGCCTGATGTCAGCTATATCGAAGCCGTTGCCAAAGCCATTGCGCCGGTGTTGGAAAAAGGTAATGTGATTATTCTTGAATCCACCTCACCGGTCGGCACAACTGAGCAAATGGTGGAATGGTTGTCTGCTGCCCGCCCGGATTTGGCATTTCCAAAAGAAGGGGCGTCAGGCGAAGTTGATGTTCATGTCGCCTACTGCCCTGAACGCGTATTACCGGGACAAGTCATCAAAGAATTGGTCGAAAACGATCGTATTATCGGCGGCATTACCGAAGCCTGCTCTGATAAAGCGATTGACGTTTACCGCGTGTTTGTCGAGGGCGATTTGCTCAAAACCAATGCGCGTACCGCAGAAATGGCAAAACTCACCGAAAATGCCTTCCGTGATGTCAATATCGCCTTTGCCAACGAGCTTTCCCTGATTTCAGACCGCCTGAATATCAACGTCTGGGAGCTTATTTCCCTTGCCAACCGTCATCCGCGAGTGAATATTTTGCAACCCGGTTGTGGCGTAGGAGGTCATTGTATTGCGGTTGACCCTTGGTTTATTGTGGATAAAACTCCAGATTTGGCCAATATTGTGCGTACCGCCCGTGAAGTGAATGATGGCAAACCGGAATGGGTCATCAAGAAAGTCAATGAAGCGGTTGAAGCCGTAGCGGCTCAAACAGGCAAAGCCAAGCAAGATGTGAAAATCGTTTGCTACGGCTTGGCATTCAAACCCGATATTGACGACTTGCGTGAAAGCCCCGCATTGATGATTACCGAAAAATTAATCCAGCAATACCCTGGCCAAGTAGCGGCAGTAGAGCCGAATGTGCATGAAGTGGTTGATCATCACGGTAAAAAAGACATTGCACTGATTGATTACGCCCAAAGTGCAGCGCTAGCTGATGTTGCCGTGTTGTTGGTTAACCATAAAGAGTTTATGGAAAATAAGCCGACATTTCAAGCAAGTGCGGTTGTGGTGGATACCAAGGGGGTTTGGTAAATATTTCTTGTTTGTCAGTTAAATTGAATAGTGAAACCGGAAAAAGTTTGAATTCGTATGAAGAAAAATTTTAAAGATTTAAAAAACAGATTGTTGCAAGAAGGGGTTGTTTTAAGTGATACCCAGTGGGAAAAAATAGCACATGAGTTCGAAGAACCTTCAATCAGCCAGCAAGAACAAAAAATTCAGCAGTTGCAGGATGAGCTGTATCATCTGCGCATAGAAAAAAGTAAATATCAATTACTGCTGACTCAGCGCTTTCAAGATAGAAATAATCAAACGATTGCTTATCAATTTGGTCGGTTGATATTGGATTTTTTTAAAAACCCAATTAGGAATTTCATTACGCCAAATGCACTTCTATCTATTTACGCTCAATTCTTGAAACGCAAAGAAAAGAAAAAAACGCTGACCTCTTTTGAAAAAAAATGTCTACAGTGGTTCTCGCCCAAACAGTCGGTTCGAGCAGATGATACTTTTGAACAATTGGTTAATCAAAAACCGACAGTTGCAGGGCTTTCAGTAGCTCCATCCGAAACCAAATTGCTAAAACAACGTAGTCCGTTAAAATTGAATTTTGCTCATAAAAAGGCAGAAGATTTAAAGGTTGCCGTTATTTTAGATGAATTCAGCTTTAATTCGTTCAAAGATGAATTTACACCGCTGATTATTACACCAAGCAATTGGAAAGCGGTTTTTGCCCAACAAAAACCTGATTTGTTTTTTTGCGAATCGGCTTGGAGCGGCACGGATAGTGTGAACCGTCCGTGGAAAGGCAAAATTTATGCCAGCGTTAATTTTCAAAAAGAAAACCGTACCGAATTATTGCAAATTTTAGAGTATTGTAATGAGCGCGGTATTCCCACTGTATTTTGGAATAAAGAAGATCCTACGCATTATCCGGATCGCGTGCACGACTTTGTAAAAACGGCACAATTGTTTGATTTCGTATTTACCACAGCAGAAGAGTGCGTGGAAAAATATAAGCAAGAGTATGGTCTGGAACACGTTTATGCCTTACCCTTTGCCACTAATCCAAAAGTATTCAATCCAATTGACGATGCAGAAGTTCCTCGTTCTGAAAATATCATATTTGCAGGCAGTTGGTATGCAAATCATATCGAGCGTTCAAAAACGATGTGTCAGCTTTTTGATAACTTGGTAAATAACCACTACCAGCTGGAGTTCTATAACCGCTATTATGGAGATTCCGACCCGAATCATTTGATTCCCGAGCAATACCAAAAGTATGAAAAACCCAATATCCCTAATAAAGATATTGGTAGAGTTTATAAATCCAGTATATTCGGTTTGAATCTGAATACCGTTGTTGATTCGGAAACCATGTTTGCCCGGCGGGTATTTGAACTGATGTCCAGCAACACGCTGGTATTATCCAATTATTCAAAAGGCATGGATAAGATGTTTGGCGATAACGTAGTTTTTTTGGATACTGAGCCGCACCGCCTGCAAGCATTGAATAAGGATACAATCGAGCGTATTCGAGAAGAGAATTTAAATAATGTATTGGCTAACCATACTTATCAAAACCGGTTTGAAACTATTTTAAAAGCGGTTGGGGTTGATTATGATGAAGTGCCGGAAAAAGTGACATTGGTTGTTAAAGTAGACGATACAGAGCAGTTGCAGCAAGAGATTAATATATTTTATCAAAAATTCAATAGTGCCCCATACCGATTATTGCTGGTATTGTCGACAACATTTTCTGATTTGGATGCGGCGGAAATCTATTCAGAATACAACCAAAATAAAATTAATGTATTGGCAGAGTCGTATATCCGCCGTTATGGTAATGAGCGATCCAAATATGTTGAAACGCCTTATTTCGTATTGGCGGATAGCTTGGAAAAATCAGCTCTCGATAAAATTGAAAAAGCACTATTGCATAGCAGCTATCTTTCAGACGGCTACATTGCTTTGACTGAACATGAAAAACAAAAATACATTTTTGAACCAAGAATGATGATGAACAATATTTTTGCACCGCAAAACAAGTTTGTTGAGGCTCTGGCTAGTTTCAAGCAGCTTGTTGAACAACCTATTTATTATATCAGCAGACAAGGAGATTGATATGGATATCAGCATTATCATCCCTTGCTATAACGCCGTTGGGAAAATCGAAGTCTGCATAGCGGCGCTAGAAAGTATTGATTATCTGGAATCCCGCTATGAAGTTATTTTTGTAGACGACTGTTCCAAAGATAACACCTTTCATTACTTGCAAAGCCAGGCAGCGCAGCATTCAAATTGGCGGGTCTTGCAGATGGCACAAAATAGCGGATCTCCTTCCGAGCCCCGTAATCTCGGCGTGTCACAGGCAAAAGGAGAATATATTTTCTTTTTGGACTGCGATGATGAAATTTTTTCGGATACATTAAAAATCCACTTTGGTGAAGCAAAAAAACAAAATGCCGATATTGTGCGAGGGTATCTAATCGTTGATGATGGCAATAAACGTTTTGCTACCAACCGGATTTTTGAAAATATGGCAAGGTTGGATAAATGTGGACAAATTGAGACGATCATCGGAAAACAGAGCACAACCGTTCCAAGCCTGATTAAGCGTAGCTTATTGGAAAATAATCAAATAACATGGCATTCTGATTTACGCATGGGGGAAGATACGGTTTATTTAACCGAAGTATTGTCTGTTGCACAAACGGTAGCCTATATCGACCATCCTACATTTATTTATAATAAAAGAATCAGTGCGCAAGCCTCATCCACGCAAAGTTACGGTTCACGAGAATTGAACAATCATTTAATGGTATGGCAAACCGCACAGGAAAAACTTGCCAAACAAGGTGTAGATTACTACAGTATTCGTTTGCAAGTCGGGCTTCAAACGGCAATCCAGTCTATGATTGCCTATAATCGCTTTGATATAGATGAAAGCGATTTTATCGCATTGGCAGATTTTGTTAATCAAAATAAAAAGCTGATTTCAACCTTTAATTATAACGAAAGAATTAAAGGCGTTTTGGCTGAAATTTATAACCGAAATTATGGCAAATTTTTAAACACCATTAAGCAAAGAATGGTGGTGGCAGGTTATGATTTGAAATTCATCCGACCCGTATTGCCGCACTTGCAACAGTTTTACCAAATCCGCATTGACGAATGGACAGGACACAATGCTCATGACGTGCAACATAGCGAAGAGTGCTTGAAATGGGCGGAAGTTGTCTTTTGCGAATGGATGCTGGGCAACGCCGTCTGGTATAGCCATCGGGTAAGGGATAATCAAAAACTCTTTATCCGCATGCATCGTTTTGAGTTGACTACAGCATGGTTCAAACAAATCGACTTTACCAAAGTCAATCGTGTTTTTGCCGTATCGCTCTATTTCTTTGAAAAGCTGGTTGAATACACTCGTATCCCACGCTCTCAAGCATGCTTGTTGCCCAATTATCTGGACAGCAGCAACTATGCACAATCGAATGATAAAGAAAAATTGTTCAATCTCGGCATTATCGGTATTCTGCCTTCACGAAAAGGCTACCTGAATGCGCTGAAAGTATTGAAAAAACTGGTCGCAAAAAACAAAAAATACCGACTGTTCGTCTATGGAAAAATGCCGGAAGACTTGCCTTGGGTAAAAAATAACCCGCAAGAGATGGCTTATTTTGATGAATGCAACCGTTTTATCGAACAAAACAATCTGCAACCGCACGTTGTGATTAAGGGGTGGGTGGATGTTAAAACTGAATTGAAAGATATCGGTTTTATCTTGTCAACCAGCGACAACGAAGAAATCCCAGAAAGTTTTCACATCGCACCGGCAGACGGTTTTTCTGCCGGTAACCAAGGTATTCTGTTGGATTGGAATGGAATGGAATACATCTACCCTGAAAAATATATTTTCAAGTCGGTAGAGCAACTGGCAACACATATTCACAAACAAAACACCTTGGATAAATTCAACCGATACAATCACCAAGGCTTGACGTTAATCAAGGAACGTTATTCAGTGGATAACTTCGTGAGCCAATTACGTAAGCAACTCCGCCTTTCTACTATTCGCTTCCCAAGTGCACCGGCGCCAAGAGCGGATGATATCGAACACACCGTTATTGCGGAAATTCAAAACCGTAAATTGACTTCAGACGGCATAGTGATTGATTTACCGAAAAGCGTACAAAGTAATTGCAAGCTAATTTTGGAATACAGCTTAAAATATTCTGATAATACTAAGGTTAATGCAGCGTTGGTGTCTCTAGGACCTAATAATGCAAGTGCGGTTACTGGATTCAAAATGTCTGATATGAAGTCGGTGGGACTATACAAGTATCTGACCACAACCGAAAGTGGTGCTACCTGTTTTATGGAAATTCCATTAACGAAAGATAATCAAATTGAGAGATTAAAATTGATGTTGTGGCAAAAAGATGCTGTGATTGAGCTCGTTGAGATGAAAGTATTTATTTTTTAAATTTTTTTGAGGGTATTGTTATGTATTTTATTGGGCAAACGAGATTTAGTCTGTATCTTCCTAAAAGTAATGCTTGGAATGTATCTAATTTTACAGAAGAAGAATATATCGCACATTTATTTTCAGATGAAAGAATGTCGGTGCGTGCCAAAATTTTTGCCGAACTTTCTGTGCCTCTTATGGCAAAAATGAAGCAGGATTTTGATTTTAAACATATCGTTTCTTATTCGTCTATTTTGCCTGAAAAATGGAAAAATATGTTGTTTGAATTGAGTCAGAAATACCCATTCTTGCATTTGTGCGAGGTTGATACACACCAAGGCAACCCTATTCGTGCGGTTTTGAATGGAAAACCAAATGGTTCTGTAGCTTTTTTTCGTTTGGATGACGACGACTTGTTGGCAGTAAATTATTTAGAACAGTTAGCCGCATATAATAAAATTGATTATAAAAATATGGCGGTATCTTTTGGCAAAGGATTTACTGGATATTATAAAGATGGGCATTTTATTGATTTTCGTGACTGCAAACAACGATTTATAGCAATAGGGCAAGCCTATATTGGTTTTTGGGGTGACGGTAGTCTCGAGCTACCAACCATGCATAGTCACCATAATTTGGATGAAAATTATCCTGTAATTGTTGATTCGCGTAAACCTTCCTATATACATACTCACCACGATCAACAAGATACTAATTATCGGTTTTCCAATGATAGTCATAACAAAAATAATACGATTGAGACTGATTTGATGCGGTTTACTAAAACAAAAATGCCAGAAGTTATTAGTGAGCTATTTCCAGTGCTAAGTGATGATGTTCAAGGTTTTATTGATAACCGTAAAATGATTTTTAAAACAGTAGATGTTGCTTTAAAAAATAAGACAACGACTTTGGAAATAAATTATAACCCAGTTGAAAAAGTTTTTGAGTGTGCATATGAAATTCAAACTGATAACTCAATTACTTCGTCTAAAGCTTTGGTTTTATCAATATTTTTTGATCAGGTTGCAGATGGTGTGCAAGGCTTGAATCAATCAACCAATCCTGAAATTGGTTGGTATAAATATTTATCCGCCTCAAATGGAATTGCTAAAGGTAGCTTTTCTTTTTCAGTAAGTAGTCCGTTGCGGTTGAAAAGTGCTAAGACGATATTATGGGACAATCGTATCACTACAGCAGAGATAAAAAAATTAGAAATATTTTCCTAACTGGATAAGTGATATGAACACTAACCAAGATATTGAAATCTTGCCACTCGCCGACAAAATTGCCGAACTGCTGAAAACTGCTCGTCAGCGAGCGGTGGCGCAAGTGAATCAGGCAATGGTGCTGACTTATTTTGAAATCGGCAGAATGATTGTGGAAGATGAGCAGGGAGGTCATGAAAGAGCGGCTTATGGCAAGGCTCAGTTGAAGCGGTTGTCACGTCGGCTGACGGCGGAATTCGGGAGGGGATTTTCAGTAGAAAATTTGGATCGAATGCGCTTTTTCTATAAAACCTACTCACAGCCAATTTCGTCAACAGTATTGACGAATTCGGAAGCGTCGTCTCAGAAATTAGAAAAAGGTCAGACACCGTCTGACGAATTCAAGTTGAGTTGGTCGCACTATATCAGGTTGATGCGGATTGCCGATCCGCTGGAACGACGGTTTTATGAAGTCGAAGCCGCAAAAAACAATTGGAGCTTGCGTGAACTGAACCGCCAATATGATTCGGCGTTGTTTACTCGATTGGCATTGAGTAAAGACAAGCAAGGCGTGCTGAGTTTAGCTTTGCAAGGGCAAGTCATTGAAACACCGCAAGATGTGATTAAAGACCCTTATGTGTTGGAATTCCTCGGCTTGCCTGAGCATTCGCAATATTCCGAGAGCAAACTGGAACAACGCTTGATTGATAAGCTGGAGCATTTTTTATTGGAGCTGGGAACGGGATTTGCTTTTGTTTCGCGCCAGCAACGAATCAGTCTGGATGACCAACATTTTTATGTGGATTTGGTGTTCTATAATCGGGTTCTGCGTTGTTTTGTGTTGATTGATTTGAAATTAGGCCGTCTGAAACATCAAGATTTAGGACAAATGCAGATGTATGTGAATTATTACGACCGTAAAATGCGCTTGCCCGATGAGAATCAAACCATTGGTATCGTGCTGTGCCAAGATAAAAGTGAAGCGGTTGTAGAGTTTACTTTGCCTGAAGGCAATAGTCAGATTTTTGCCAGCCGTTATTTGACTGTTTTGCCAAGCAAAGCACAGTTGCAGGCATTATTGGTAGAATGAGTTTTGATGAATATTTATTTAATATCCGATAATCTGACACACGCTGCTCTCAGCCAAGAAGATGGGCTGACGTTGTTATCGGCAAGATACAATGTGTTGCAGCGTTATATGCTGAATCAAGCCGATATGCTGTTGGTCGAATCAGCTTGGCAGGGCTATAAAAACCGCTGGAAATATAAAATTGCGGCTTATCCTGATGTGCCGAAACGCAATAATCATGCGTTAAAGCGCTTAGTTGAAAAAGCCAAAGATAAGGGTATTCCAACGGTTTTTTGGAATAAAGAAGACGGAGTTCATTTTGATCGTTTTATTAACAGTGCCAAGCTGTTTGATCATGTGTTTACGGTAGATGCGAATTGTATTCCCAAGTACAAAGCAGTAATGGGGCAGGATGCTTCGGTGCATACCTTGATGTTTGCCGTGCAGCCGAAATTTCATGCGTTTACCGGCTTTGATTTTAAGTATCATCGGGCGAATTTTGTCGGCAGTTACAGCCATCATGTCCATGCGGATCGGCGTCTGTTTCAAGATAATCTGTTTCAGACGGCCTCGGAAAGCGGTTTGGGCTTGACGGTTTTTGACCGGAATTCCAATCGGAAATCGGATAACTACCGCTACCCGCTGTTGGCTGATATGCAGGTTTGCCCGGCTGTGGCTTACCCGCAAACGGCGCAGATTTATAAGGATTATTTGGTTTCGTTGAACGTGAATACCATCACCGATTCACCAACCATGTTTTCCCGCCGTTTGGTCGAGATTTTGGCTTGCGGCGGGATTGCGGTCACCAATGCTTCCGAATCGGTCAATAATCTGTTTGCGGATTATTGCCATATAGTGGAGAGTCGTGAGGAAATGCTGGATTTGTTTGCCCGTTTGAAACACGGCCCGAGTGCGAATGACTTGGCGCGTGCAAGGGCAGGTGCGGAATATGTGGCGCAATATCATACTTGGGAACATCGGCTAGAACAAATTACTAATGTTATTGGATTATAATTAAAAATATATGTAATATTTTTAATATAGATATTTTATACTTGCTAACTATTTCTAACTATAAATTCCCTTGCAAAAGGGATAGAATCTTGAACTTGATTTAGTTGTGCGGATAAGTCAAAAAACTATGATTTATTGTACTGAATAAGAAATTATGATGAAAAAACTAACACTTTCCCTATGCTGCCTAACTTTGACAGCTTGTAATACCATGCCGACCTCTGGCCCCAGCCAAAGCCGCGTGATGGATTTGCAAAATCAAAGTAATGAAAACATCCCGACAGTTGAAGTGGTTGAGGTTGAAGATGCGGTGGCGACCGCACTTTTTAATCAGCAACAAGCACAATCGTTTAGCCATTTTGCCAATGCAAACAGCTATAACGGAGCGGTGAATATTGGTGACACCCTCGATGTGATGATCTGGGAAGCGCCGCCTGCGGTGTTGTTTGGTGGTGTGTTAAACCAAAGTGGCACAGGTGGAGCACAATTGACTAGCTTACCTGAACAGATGGTGAGTGAAAGTGGCAAAATCACTATTCCCTTTTTAGGTGCGATTTCTGTACGCGGTAAAACGCCGGAGCAGATCCAAAAAGAGATTGTGCGTCGCCTAGCGCCTATGGCAAATCAGCCACAAGCTATGGTGCGTTTGGTGAAAAATAATTCAGCCAATGTCACTGTGTTACGACAAGGCAATAGTGTCCGTATGCCGCTCACCGCACATGGCGAGCGAGTGCTAGATGCGGTGGCTGCTGTCGGTGGGGCAACGGAAAATGCTTATGATATTTCTGTACAGCTGACAAGAGGTCATGAGGTTAAAACAATCTCGCTAGAAAAACTGGCTTCTAATCCAAAGGAAAATATTAAGTTGCGTTCCGGTGATGTGATCTCATTACTGAACAATCCATTGAGCTTTACCGCACTTGGTGCGGTGGGTAGCAATCGCGAAGTGCGGTTTTCAGCTAAAGGCTTGACGTTGGCGGAAGCTATCGGTCGCATGGGCGGTTTGATTGATACCCGTTCTGATCCGCGCGGCGTGTTTGTATTCCGTTATTTACCGTTTGAAAAGCTGAGCGCACAAGATAAAGCCACTTGGCAGGGGCGTGGTTATGACGTGGGTATGGATGTGCCGACGGTCTATCGGATCAATTTATTAGAACCGAAATCGTTGTTCTGGTTGCAACGTTTCCCGATTCAAAATAAAGATATTGTCTATGTATCGAATGCTCCGTTAGCGGAATTCCAAAAATTCTTGAGAATTATTTTCTCAATTACTTCACCGATAACTAGCACGGCAAACAGCGTGAATAATTTATCGAATTAATGGAGAAAAAAGAAATGACAGAGACAACATTAGTGGCGGAAAAACCGATATCAGTATCTAAGGCAGAAAAAGATATAAAAAAAATATGGAAAAAGTTTAATCCCTTGTTTTGGGTGACGGTGTTGATTCCGACTTTTTGTTCGGTGTTCTATTTCACTTTTTGGGCGTCTGATGTGTACATCTCTGAGTCCAGTTTTGTGGTGCGTTCTTCTCGCAGCCAAGCCTCATTAAGCGGTTTTGGTGCGTTGTTGCAGAGTGTAGGCTTTGCCCGTTCGCAGGACGATACTTACACGGTGCAGGAGTTTATGCGCTCGCGTAATGTACTTGAACAATTGGAATCGGTATTGCCTATGCGCCAGTTTTATGAAGATAAAGGCGATTTTTTCAGCCGTTTTAATCCGCTTGGGATTAATGATGGGCAGGAAGCGTTTTATCGTTATTTCCAAAAACGTTCTTCAGTCAGCTTAGATTCCGTCTCGGGTATTGCGACCTTAAGTATTCGTGCTTTTAATGCGGAAGATGGACAAAAAGTTAACACTGAATTATTGCGTTTGGGGGAAGCATTAATTAACCGTTTGAATGAGCGTGCGCGCAGGGATACGATCATCTTTGCCGAACAATCGGTAAAAGAAGCCGAACAGCGGGTGACTGACTCTGCACTCGCATTGAGTGAATATCGGATTAAAAACGGGATCTTTGATCTTCAGGCTCAATCCGAGGTGCAGTTGACCTTGATTTCCAAATTACAAGATGAATTAATCTCTATCCAAACTCAGTTGGATCAAGTGCGTGCGATTTCACCACAAAATCCGCAAGTGAAAACCTTGCAGGCGAGAGAAAAAAGTATCCAAAATGAGATTCAACAGCAAATTGAAACCATTTTTGGTGGCGGTGATTCGATGGCTAATCAAACGGCAGAATACCAACGCTTGGTTCTAGATAACACCTTAGCGCAGCAACAATTAACTACAGCAATTACATCATTGCAAAATGCTAAAAAAGAAGCGGATCGCCAACAATTATATTTGGAAGTGATTAATCAACCAAGCAAACCCGATTTAGCCCTAGAGCCTTATCGGATTTATAATATTTTTGCCACTTTGATTATCGGCTTAATGTTATATGGAATATTAAGCCTATTGTTAGCTAGCGTGAGAGAGCATAAAAACTAATGCAATACGGTGATAAAACCACATTACAGCAATCTTTTGCCATTCAAAAGCGCGTGGTTGGCGCATTATTGTTGCGCGAAATCATTACCCGCTATGGGCGGCAGAATATTGGTTTTTTATGGTTGTTTGTTGAACCTATGTTAATGACAGTATCAATAGTATTGCTGTGGCGGTTTGTTAGAGGAGATGCATTTTCTGCATTAAATATTATTGCATTCGCAGTAACAGGTTATCCGTTAATGATGATGTGGCGTAATGCCTCAAATCGAGCGATAGGTTCAGTTTCGGCTAATATTAGTTTACTTTATCACCGTAACGTTAGAGTGTTAGATACGCTATTTGCGAGGATGTTATTAGAAATAACTGGTGCAACAGTTGCTCAAATTGTAATTATGGCGATACTGATTGCAATTGGTTGGATTGAATTGCCACAAGATATTTTTTATATGTTATTAGCATGGATATTAATGGCAATGTTTGCTATTGGACTAGGGCTGATTATCTGCTCTATTGCTCACCATATTGAACCCTTTGGGAAAATTTGGGGTACATTGAGTTTTGTAATGTTTCCACTATCAGGAGCAATGTTTTTTATACATAGCCTACCAGTACAATTTCATAAATATATTCTTTGGGTTCCGATGATTCATGGTACAGAAATGTTTCGTCATGGTTATTTTGGTTCTATGGCTATAACTTACGAAAATCCTTGGTTTTTATTGGTTTGTGATCTTACATTATTACTAATAGGGCTAATGATGGTGAAAAATTTTAGTAAAGGAATTGAACCTTCATGATCAAAGTGGAAGATGTCAGTAAACGTTATTTAACTCATAATGGTTGGCGTACAGTATTACATAATGTTAATTTTGAGTTGGAAAAAGGCGAGAAAATTGGGATTTTAGGACGTAATGGCGCAGGTAAATCCACCTTAATTCGCCTAATCAGTGGGATTGAACCGCCAACAAGCGGCACGATTGAGCGTACCATGAGTATCTCTTGGCCTTTAGCCTTTAGCGGTGCATTTCAAGGCAGTTTAACCGGTATGGATAATTTGCGCTTTATTTGCAGAATTTACGATGTGGATATTGATTATGTCAAATGCTTCACTGAAGAATTTTCCGAATTAGGTGATTATCTTTATGAACCGGTAAACAAATATTCTTCTGGTATGAAAGCCCGTTTAGCGTTTGCATTGTCGTTATCGGTGGAATTTGATTGCTATCTGATCGATGAAGTGATTGCAGTGGGGGATTCCCGTTTTTCGGCTAAATGTAAATATGAACTGTTTGAAAAGCGCAAAGATCGCTCGATTATTCTGGTTTCGCACAGCCCGTCAGCGGTACGCGAGTATTGTGATAATGCCGCAGTGTTAGAAGCCGGTTATATGCATAATTTCCAGTCAATTGATGAAGCCTATAAATATTACAATGAAAGCCAAAAAGCCTAGCCGAAGCTGACAACAAAAATGCCCCCAATTTCCATGTGCGGTTTTAATGGTTGGTAAAGCAGAGTTGAGGGGCTTTTGCCCCTCTAAAAATTACAACACCTTCACAATACTTTCACACAGATAACGGATATTATCTTCGGTGATACCAGCAACATTGATCCGCCCGGAACGTACCGCGTAAATTGCGAATTCGTCTTTCAGGCGATCCACTTGTTCAGGGCTGAGGCCGCTGAAGGAGAACATGCCGTTTTGTTCGATGATAAATGAGAAGTCTTGCTCTGCGCCGTATTCTTTCAATAAGTCCACGAATTTTTGGCGCATGGTTTTAATCCGTTCGCGCATTTCGGCAAGTTCGGCGATCCAGTCGGCTTTTAATTCTGCGTCACTCAACACCAAGGCGACGGCATTTGCGCCGTGGGAGGACGGGTTGGAATACAGCGTACGGATAATGGATTTCACTTGGCTGAATGCGGTTTCGGCAGTGGCTTGATCCGCGGCAACGATGGTGAATGCGCCGACGCGTTCGTTATATAAACCGAAGTTTTTCGAGAATGAGCTGGCAATCAGTAATTCTTTGTGGTTTGCGGCAAAGGCGCGCAAGCCTTGGGCATCTTCATCTAAGCCGTTGGCTAAGCCTTGATAAGCAAAGTCAAATAATGGTAACCAACCGTTTTTCACCGACATGGCGGCTAACTGTTGCCACTGTTCAGGGGTCGGGTCGATACCGGTCGGGTTGTGGCAGCAGCCGTGCAGCAGTACCACATCGCCTTCGCCGGCGTTGCTGAGATCGGCGATCATGTTGTCCCAATCTAAAGCGTGAGTTTCTTCGTTGTAGTAACGGTAGTTACGAATCGTCATGCCGACCGCGTTGAAAATCGCGTTGTGGTTTGGCCAAGTCGGGGCGCTGATCCACACATTTTGCGCATTGGTTTGGCGTTTGATAAATTCCGCTGCAACACGCAATGCCCCTGTTCCGCCCAAACTTTGTGCGGTTTTGGCGCGTTTGCTGTTGACGATCTCGCTATTTGCGCCGAACAGTAATTCTTGGGTGAATTGGTTGTAGGCGGCAACACCGTCAATCGTCAGGTAATTTTTGGTGTTTTCGTTTTCCAACAGGCGTTTTTCTGCTTCTTTCACCGCTTTCACGATTGGGGTCAAGCCGTTGGCGTCTTTATAAACACCGATCCCCAAGTTGATTTTGTTGCTGCGGGTTTCGGCTTTAAACGCTTCGCCTAAACCTAAAATCGGATCTGCCGGTGCGGCTTGGATTTTTTCAAACATAGTGATTTCCTTTGATTTTGATGATAATGATGTTGTGTAATAAATTTTTATTGTTTTAGGATAATTGGTTGAAATTAATATGTGTTGTGCATTGTAGGGGCGAATTAGATATCGCCCGAACCGCACTTTGTATTTATTCTCTCTTGATTCATTGCTTATACCGCACTTCGTAAACGGGCGGCTATCCAATCCGCTTGGATTAAACCGTTGCGGATAAACAATTATCGACAATAACCCTAAATTGAGTTTCTATTTATACTGATTTTCAGCGCAGATAACAATCCTAAAAAGCAAAAATCAGCTTAATTTCCCAATCGCCCATTCCAGCCCGGAACGGTAATCTTCCGGCAAGAGATTTTCCAATCGGCGCAGGTTGTCAACCAACACGTTTTTATCCGGGTGCGAGAGGTTAAGATGTCCCACTTTGCGCCCCGACAGCACTTTTTTGCCGTACCAATGCAGTTGGCTGAACGGCAGACTGAGCCATTGCGGATTGTGTTCCGTGCCGATGAGGTTCACCATCACGCTCGGCATAACAATTTCCAAGTGCGGTGTCGGCAGGTTGAGCAGCGCGCGCAAGTGCAATTCAAATTGGCTGATCGAACAACCCAGTTGCGTCCAATGTCCGCTGTTGTGCACCCTTGGCGCAAGTTCGTTAATCAGTAATTTATCGCCGACCACAAAACATTCCATCGCCATCACGCCGATATAATCCAACTTATGCATGATTGCGCCGAGCATGGCTTCGGCTTTCGTTTGCAAAGTGCGGTCAACGCCCAATTGCACGCTGTAACGCAGAATGCCGTTTTGTTGCAAATTGTGGGTGACAGGATAGAAGCGGGTCGAACCGTCGGCAAAGCGTGCGCCGACCAGTGATACCTCATAATCGAACGGAATAAACGCTTCGGCGATCACTTCACCGAATAGTTCGTTTGTAATCACCTCTTGATTATTGCTAGTGACAATCCATTGTCCGCGCCCGTCATAGCCACCGCTGCGGCGTTTCACCACCACTTTTTCGCCGACTTGTGAAAAAATCCGCGTCCATTGTTCAGCCGAGTTTAACGGCTGCCATGGCGAAGTCGGTAAATTGAGTTGGTCTAACAGTGATTTTTGCGAATGGCGATCCGCCAGCAGCGCAAAAACGGTTTGATTAATAAAATTGGGGTGGGTGGCAAGGGCAGTGGTGAGTGGCGTGGTTTCCCAACGCTCGATCTCTGCGGTAATCACCGCGTTATCTTCAATTTCAAACAGGGGGGCAGCAAAGTCTAATGGCTGCACTCCAATATCCAATGGGGCGCCGGCATAACGCAACATGCGTCCCAATTGTCCGTTGCCTAACACATAAACCGGTGGATAAATGGCACTTTTTTGCATGACGCTTTCCTTATAGCAAACGCGGATCCGGATTATCTAACACGGTTTGGGTTTGTTGCGCACGGAATTGCCGTAAACGTTCGGCAAGTGCGCTATCGTGGTTGGCTAAAATCTGTGCGGCTAATAGCCCCGCATTGGCTGCACCCGCCGCACCAATTGCCAACGTGCCGACCGGAATCCCTTTTGGCATTTGCACAATCGAATAGAGACTGTCTATACCGCTTAAAACCGCACTTTTCACCGGCACGCCCAACACCGGCACAAGGGTTTTGGCTGCAATCATGCCCGGCAGATGTGCCGCGCCGCCTGCGCCGGCGATAATCACTTGATAACCGTTGCTTTGCGCCGTTTCGGCAAAGCTGAACAGCTTATCCGGCGTGCGGTGGGCGGAGACAATTTCCACATGGTAAGGCACTTGCAGTTGATCCAATACATTGGCGGCTTCGATCATCGTAGACCAGTCACTTTGAGAACCCATGACAATCGCGATTTTTGCAGACATAAATCAGATATTTCCTTGTGTGAGGTGAATAAAGTCAAAAGTGCGGTTAGGATAGCATGATTTTATAAGAAATTGAGTGTTGTCGGTATGGTTAGGCGCAATATTTTATCTTTTTTAGTCGGAATATCGTGATTCGATTGCAAGTTAGTGGAGAAAATTCTATGCTTATTGGTCGAATAAACTGAAAA
Source organism: Testudinibacter sp. P17/SS/0325 (assembly GCF_053570765.1). The sequence continues at coordinate 1,843,520 of NZ_CM131635.1, forward strand.
AAATAGAGAGCACATCGAATGCTGACGAAAGCAAAATACCGCAAAGATTATAAAAAACCGGATTATACCATCACCGATATTTATCTTGATTTTCAATTAGATCCGCAAGATACCCTAGTGACGGCTAAAACCGCCGTTCAGCGTTTAAACCCGAAGGCAACGGAATTGCGCCTCGACGGACACAGTTTCCAGTTTGTGTCGTTACAACTTAACGGCAACGATTTTCCGCACTATCAACAAGATAGCGAATCGCTATTGCTTGATCTCAGTTCATTAGAGGCTGACCATTTTGAGCTCACGATTCAAACCCGTTTAAAACCGGCGGAAAATACCTCGCTGCAAGGGTTATATCAATCGGGTGACGGTTTTTGCACCCAATGCGAGGCGGAAGGTTTCCGTCAAATCACCTATATGCTGGATCGTCCTGACGTGCTGGCACGCTATACCACCAAAATCACCGCCGATAAAACCCGATATCCTTATCTGTTATCCAACGGCAACCGCATTAACGGCGGCGATTTGGATAACGGCAAACATTGGGTCGAATGGCAAGATCCGTTCCCGAAACCGAGTTACCTGTTTGCGCTGGTGGCAGGGGATTTTGACTTGTTGCAGGACAATTTTGTCACTAAGAGCGGTCGTAACGTGGCGCTGGAATTGTATGTCGATAAAGGCAATTTAGATCGTGCCGATTGGGCAATGCAAAGCTTGAAAAAGTCGATGAAATGGGACGAAGAGCGGTTCGATCTGGAATATGATTTGGATATTTACATGATCGTCGCCGTTGATTTCTTCAATATGGGGGCGATGGAAAACAAGGGCTTGAACGTATTCAACTCTAAATTTGTGCTCGCCAACCCGGCGACGGCAACCGATGAAGATTATCATAATGTCGAAGCGGTGATCGCCCACGAATATTTCCATAACTGGACCGGCAACCGCGTGACGTGTCGCGATTGGTTTCAGTTGAGCCTGAAAGAGGGCTTGACGGTGTTCCGCGATCAGGAATTTTCTTCCGATACCGGTTCAAGAGCGGTGCAGCGGATTAATAATGTGAAAATTTTGCGTACGGTGCAATTCGCGGAAGATGCCGGTCCGATGGCACATCCGATCCGCCCGGAAAAAGTGATCGAAATGAATAATTTCTACACCGTCACCGTATATGAAAAAGGCGCGGAAGTGATCCGCATGCTGCACACCTTATTAGGCGAAGTGCGGTTTCAGCAGGGCATGAAGCTATATATTGCCGAAAACGACGGCAAGGCAGCGACTTGCGAAGATTTCGTCTCGGCAATGGAGCGTGCCTCCGGTGTCGATTTAACCCTGTTCCGCCGTTGGTACAGCCAATCCGGCACACCGCAGCTCAGCGTCAGTGACGAATATGACGAACGCAAGCATATTTACCGTTTGAATGTGTCGCAAAGCACCGCGCCGACTCATGATCAACTGGATAAAATCAATTTGCATATTCCGTTGAAAATCGCATTGTATGATGGAAAAGGGCATAAACTGGCATTACAAGATGAAAACGGCCCGGTTAGCGATGTGTTGGATATTTTACAAAATCATCAAGTGTTTGAGTTCCATCACGTTTATGCGCGCCCGACGCCGGCATTATTGTGTGATTTTTCCGCGCCGGTCAAACTGGATTACGATTACAGCGATACGCAATTGTTAGGCTTATTGAATCATGCGGAAAATGCGTTTATCCGTTGGGATGCGGCGCAAATGTTGTTGGCGGCCGAATTACGCCAAAACTTGCAACGCCGACAAAACGGCGAAGCGTTACAGATTAGCCCGCAATTGCTAGCGGCATTCCAAGGGATTTTGGAAAATTATCAGCAGGATATCGAATTGACCGCACTTATCCTGACACTGCCGAAAGAAACCGAATTTGCCGAGCAGTTTAAAGTGATCGATCCGAGCGGCATTCATAGCGTGCGTCGCTTCCTGCAACAGCAAATTGCGGAATATTTAAAACCGCACTTGCTAAAATTGTATCATCAGATTGATTTGCCGGAATATCGGGTGCTGCGCGAAGACGTGGCACTGCGCAGTTTGCGTAATTGTTGTTTAAGTTATTTGGCAGTCACCGAATTTGGTAATGCACTGGTTAATGCCCACTACACACACGCGAATAATATGACGGATACGCTGGCGGCATTGGCGGCGGCAACGTCTGCGGCATTGCCTTGTCGTGATAATCTGTTGGCGGATTTCGAACAGAAATGGGCGCATGACGGCTTGGTGATGGATAAATGGTTCGCACTGCAAGCCACCCGTCCGGACGAAGATGTCTTACAAAATGTTATCGCATTAATGGATCACCCGAGTTTTAATTTCAATAACCCGAACCGCTTGCGTGCATTGGTCGGCAGTTTTGCCAATCAAAACCCGAATGCGTTCCACGCAATTGACGGCTCCGGCTATCGTTTCTTGGTGGATGTATTAACCAAAGTTAACAGTAGCAATCCGCAGATTGCCTCACGCTTGATCGAACCGCTGATCCGTTTGGGACGTTATGACGCCCAGCGTCAAACCCTGATGAAGCGCGGTTTGGAACGTTTGGCGAAAATCGAAAACTTATCCAAAGACCTGTTTGAGAAGATTGAAAAGGCGTTGGATTCGCATTAAAAATGTCAGCGCGTATGGCATGCGCTGATAAGATGTCGTCAACGGGCATATGCAATATGCCCCTACACAAAAGGTTAGGATATGTATTCTTTTATTCGCAAAGGGCTGTTTTCACTGGACGCAGAGCTGGCGCATAATGTTACCGTGAAAACCTTGGCCATTCTCGGTAAAACGCCGGCGAAATATCTGCTGCAAACCGCACTTCGCTGCCCGCAAGGCACGCCGAAAACCTGCATGGGAATCGAATTTAAAAATCCGATCGGTTTGGCGGCGGGGGCGGATAAAAACGGCGAGGCGATTGACGGTTTCGGTGCGCTGGGGTTTGGTTTTATCGAAGTCGGCACGGTGACGCCGTTGGCGCAAGACGGCAATCCGAAACCGCGCCAGTTCCGCTTGCTCGAAGCCGAGGGGATTATCAACCGCAACGGTTTTAACAACCATGGTGTCGATCATCTGGTCGAAAATGTGAAAAAAGCGCGTTATGACGGTGTGATCGGGATTAATATCGGCAAAAATACCAGCACCTCGGTCGAAAACGGCAAAGGCGATTATATTTATTGTCTGAACAAAGTGTATAACCATGCCGGTTATATTACGATCAATATTTCCTCCCCAAATTCGCCGGGTTTGCGCCAATTGCAATATGGTGACGCGCTGGACGATTTGTTGCAGGCGGTGAAAGCAAGACAAACGGAATTAGCGGATTATTACAACAAATACGTGCCGATTGCGGTGAAAATTGCGCCGGATCAAAGCGAAGCCGAGCTGGTGCAAATTGCCGATACCTTGCGCAGGCATAAAATAGACGGTGTCATCGCCACCAACACCACGATTTCCCGTGACAGCGTCAGCGGCATTGCCAATGCTGAGCAGCAGGGCGGATTAAGCGGCAAACCGTTGCAAAAACTCAGTACCCGAATCATTAATCGTTTACATCAAGAATTGAAAGGCGAGATTCCGATTATCGGCAGCGGCGGGATTGATTCCGTTGCCAGCGCACAGGAAAAAATCGCTGCCGGTGCCGAGCTGTTGCAACTCTATTCCGGTTTGATTTACCACGGACCGCACTTGATCAAAACCTTGGTGGAAGGCGTTCGGTAAGATACGTTATTTAAAAATAAAACGGATTTCTTATAATCAGAAACCCGTTTTTTTATTTGTAAACGACTAGACTTTCTTCGCCAACATCGTCACGAATTTCAATTTGATCCGATTGCCGTCGGCGTCGGTTTTATGCAATTCGCCCGCTTGTTCGTTATATTTAAGCAATTGCCAACCTTGGTAATAATTTTTCAGTTCATTTTCGGCAAAGGTGAAAGAAAACGGCATTAGGCAAGGCATATCATCGGTGGACATCGCCGCCACGATTAAATTATAACCGCCGATATTGGTATGTTGCTGCATATTAGCGATAATTGCCGGGATGTGATCGCGCTCTAGGAACATCATCACCACGGTAGAAAGGATAAAGTCGTAATTGTCTTGAATTGCCGCTTGGTTAATGTCGTAAAGTGCGGTTTTGACGTTGCTTAATTTTTCTTTCTCGATCACCGAATCTAAAAATGCAATGCTGGTTTCATTCTGATCCCAAGCGTCAACCTCAAAGCCCTGCACGCCGAGAAATACAGAATTGCGTCCTTGACCGCAGCCGAGATCCAAGGTTTTGCAAGGCTGAACAAATTGCATGGCATTAATTACTTCGGAATGGGTTGCTGTCATATTGTATTTTTTGGCAACATAATCTTGCGGCAAGCAATAAAATTCCAAATAACATTGCAAATCATCGGACAGGGGCGAAACACGGTGCCATTGTTGTGGTTCGACAAACGGCGGTTGGTTTGCCGTATCAAAAATATAACGATTTAATATTTTACCGGATTCGTCCAATTCAAAATACTCAAGGGAACCGGAAAGAATAGTGACTTTTGCCCAAGTGCCGACTTTGGTGTTGTGCATTTCGCGGAACATTTGCGGCAGGGTATCTTTGCTCCAAATCGGCATTTTTTTGTAACAAATTAATTGTGAGTGCATAGCGTATCCTTAAAGATATATTTAAAATATTTATTTTTTGTGGATTTTAAAGAAAATTTATTGGCGAGGCAATTATTTCCGACAGATTTAGTCAAGTTTACTTAAATTTGTCGAGTTACTGGCTTATCTTATGTTAAAATCAACACTAATTTAACATATCAGCGCAAGGGAAGGAGTCACGATGACCGCAACCACAGAAACGACCAATATTGATATTCAGGCCCAGACTGCGGCTTTGATCAACGGTGTGCAGCAGCTTGATCTCAATAGTTTATTAAATCAATGGATCATTCCTTACGGCACAAAAATCTTATTGGCAATTGTGATTTATCTGATCGGTAAATTATTGGCGAGATTATTCAGTGGTTTATTGGGCAAAGTCGTACTCAGATCGAGCAAAGATGAAATGTTACAGGGTTTTGTCAGCTCAATTAGTTACTTCCTTTTTCTCTTAATTGTGATTATTGCCGCACTATCCCAATTAGGGATTAACACCAGTTCGTTGGTGGCATTGATCGGGGCGGCGGGTTTAGCCGTCGGTTTGGCACTGCAAAATTCGTTACAAAATTTTGCCGCCGGGGTGATGATTTTAATCTTCAAACCATTTAAAAAAGGCGATTTTATTGAAGCCGGCGGCGTCAGCGGAGCGGTAACGCAAATCGGGTTGTTGGTGGTCGAGTTGCGCACCGGAGACAATAAAACCGTATTGGTACCGAATGGGAAAGTCTTCGGTGACAGTATTACCAACTATTCCGCCAATGAAACCCGCCGCGTCGACTTTATTTTCGACATTGCTTACAGCAGTGACATTGGCAAAGCCAAACGGATTATTGCCGATTGTCTGGCGCAGGAATCGCGTATTTTAAGCAATCCACAAGCGACAATTGCCGTGGGCTCTTTGGCTGCCAGCAGTGTGCAACTGTTTGTGCGCCCTTGGGCGAAAACGGCGGATTACTGGGGCGTTTATTATGCCATTACCGAGAATGTTAAATTGGCATTTGATCGGGAGGGGATTGAGATTCCGTTTAACCAATTGGATGTGCATTTTCCCGAGAACAGCGCGGCGAGTTTGGGAAAACAATAGACGGAAAGTAAAAGTGCGGTTTTTATACCGTAATGCCGATCAGTTAAGCAACTTGACCGATCCAAATGATCATTTAATAATCCAATCATGATTTCGTGATTGGATTATTTCTTATGACATTGCAACAAGACCTTTATCAAACCATACTCAGTTCAAAAGTCTATCAACTTGAAAAACTCAATCAATTTCTAGATCCCGTATTATTGGAACAAGCCTTCAATATTTCCGGCGTCGCCACAGTAAGAAAACGGCGTTTGCCACTCACTGCCGTGCTATGGGCGGTTATCGGTATGAGTTTATATCGTAAACAATCTTTGAACGATATCATCAATCGATTAGATTTAGCCTTGCCGGGCAAACAGCTCATCACTGCACCGAGCGCAATCGTTCAGGCTAGACAACGCTTAGGAGCAGAAAGTGTAAAACGCGTTTTTGAATTAACAGCCGAACACTATTTTGCCGAAAACCAACCGCACTTACCACACTGGCGAAATCTCAATTTGTTTGCGGTGGATGGTGTCGTTTGGCGGACAGAAGATACGCAGGAAAACCAACAGGCTTTTGGACGTTCAGGACATACCAACGGTTTATCCGATTACCCTCAAATTAAAGCCGTTTGCCATATGGAATTGACCAGTCACTTGATTGTTAATGCGCATTTCGCGCCTTACCGTACAAGCGAAATGACCTTAGCCGAGCCGCTCATTACCACAACCCCGTCGAATAGCTTAACCTTATTCGATAAAGGATTTTATTCATTACGATTACTTTATCATTGGCAGAATCACAACGAAAATAAACATTGGTTGATTCCGGTAAGAAAAGGACTGAGATATGAGGTTTTGACCGTTCACAGCGAAACGGATAAGCGTATCAAACTCAAGACGACACAGCCATCAAGAAAGCGGGATAGTGATTTACCGACCTATATAGAAGCCCGATTAATTGAAAAACACGAAAAGGGGAAATCCTTCCAAATATTGACCTCATTACTGGAACCGGAATTATACCCTGCAGAGGAAGTTATCGGACTTTATCGCCATCGTTGGGGGATTGAACCGGGTTACCGGGAAGTGAAACAATATTTACTAAATAGTGCCTACACGTTACGCAGTAAAAAGTCGGAAATGGTTAAACAAGAATTATGGGGTGTGTTGCTGGCTTATAATTTAATTCGGCGAGCAATGTGTGAAGCGACGAAATTACAACAGGGACTCAGCCCGGTTCAGCTGAGTTTTAGCAGTTGTTCAGCTGCGGTGATTGCATTTTTTACCACGATGCCTCTCAGTAGCCCAAGCAAATTACCCCAATTATATCAACTTTTACTCAACCAACTTGCTACCTATAAATTGCCGAAACGGCGCAACAGGAAACCTTATCCAAGATGGGTTAGAGAAAAAACAAAAAAATATTGCACAAAAAAACGCCAGCCTTAACTGACTGGCATTACGGTTTAGACCGCACTTTGCATGGTTAAGCGTTGAATGGTGTCGTTTATTTTTTGAGTTGGCGGGCTTTACTTTGTTCCGCCATTTTTTTGCTGATTTCGCGCCGTTGTTTGGAGTTTTCCGCATTGCGAATCACATAATCGTCAATCCGATCTTCGTAATCGTCGCGCATACTGGCGATGATGGTGCGAATATCCGCCACGCTCATTTCATCATTAATATATTGATTCAGATTGTCCAACAATAAAACCCGTTTTTGGTTGTCACGAATTTTACGCTCGATATCAACCATATCGCGTTTTAATTTGTTTTTTTGACGAGCCATGCTGACATACTCCAATACGTCTTGAAAACATTGTTTGTTTACCGCTTCCATTTTCACTCTCACTTATTTGATTATTGATAACATCCTTAATTTATCCTTTTTAGTCAGGATCGTCAAAGGCTTCGATTAAGAAAAATCGTCGCAAATGCGACAAAGCGATTGATAAGAGCGGAAGGGAATGATAAAACTAAGTTTATTTATTTCATTTCTCGAGTTAAGGTCAACAACATGTCTCAAGTATTTAATTTCAGTGCCGGTCCGGCAATGATGCCGCCTGCGGTTTTAGCACAAGCACAACAGGAGTTGTTAAACTGGGAAGGGCTGCAAACCTCGGTGATGGAAGTGAGCCACCGCGGTAAACATTTTATGGCATTGGCAGCGCGCTCGATCCAACAGCTCCGTGAATTAATGGCGATTCCGGATAATTACCAAGTGCTGTTTGCCCAAGGCGGCGCGCGCGGGCAATTTGCGGCAATTCCCATGAATTTATTAAGCCAAAACGGCAAAGCCCTGTATCTGAACAGTGGCTATTGGTCGGGCGCGGCAGCGAAAGAAGCCCGTTTGTTCGGTGAAATCGACGAAATCACGATTAGCGCCGAACAAGACGGCGTCGTCGGTGTGGCGCAACTGGATTTCAGTGATGTTGCGGCACAATACGATTATGTGCATTACTGCCCGAATGAAACCATCAGCGGCGTGGAGATTTTTGATGTGCCGAATGTCGGTGAGGCGGTGTTGGTGGCGGATATGTCGTCCAATATTCTTTCCCGTCCGATTGATGTCAGTAAATTCGGCGTGATTTATGCCGGTGCGCAAAAAAATATGGGGCCTTCAGGCATTGTGATTTTAATCGTGCGTGATGATTTGATTGGTAAAGCGCGCGCGAATACACCGTCAATTTGGAATTACCAAATTCTGCGCGACAACGACTCAATGTTCAACACCCCGCCGACATTCGCGTGGTATCTCTGCTCGTTGGTGTTCCAATGGCTGTCGGATAACGGCGGTTTAAACGCAATGGAAGGTCGCAACCGTGCCAAAGCGGAAAAACTGTATGCCTATCTCGATCAAAGTGATTTTTACCGTAATACTGTCGCCGTTGCCAACCGCTCTTTGATGAACGTGACCTTTACCGCCGACAACGACGAATTGAACGCCAAATTCGTTGCCGAAGCCACCAAGTGCGGTTTACAAGCGTTAAAAGGACACCGTATCGTCGGCGGCATGCGCGCCTCGATTTACAACGCTATGCCGATTGAAGGCGTGGAAGCGCTAATCGCCTTTATGCAGCGTTTTGCGCAAGAGAATAAAAACGCATAAAAACAGAGGACACTATGAAATTTATCGACATCGCCAATCCGGGCGTGCGCGAGCTGTCGCCGTATCAGGCAGGCAAACCGATTGAAGAACTGGAACGCGAATTGGGCATTGCCAATATCGTCAAATTGGCGTCGAATGAAAATCCGTTCGGCTTTCCGCAAAGCGCGAAACAGGCGATCCAACAGCAATTAGACGATTTAACCCGTTATCCTGACGCCAACGGCTTTGAACTGAAACGGGCGATTGCGCAAAAATTCGGCGTGCAAGCGGAACAAATCACTTTAGGCAACGGCTCGAACGACTTGTTGGAAATCACTGCCCACACCTTTTTAAATGCCAACGATGAAGTGATTTTTTCGCAATACACTTTTATTGTCTATCCGTTGGTTTCGCAAGCAATCAACGCCAAAGCGGTGATTGTGCCGGCGAAAGAGTACGGACATGATTTAGACGGTTTTTTAGCGGCAATCAGTGAAAAAACCAAAGTCATTTATATCGCCAACCCGAATAATCCGACCGGCACATTTTTAACCGCGGCGCAAATCGAAGCATTTTTAGCCAAGGTTCCGGCGCATATTCTGGTGATTTTAGATGAGGCTTATACCGAATTTACCTCCGCCGATGAGCGTGTGCCGTCATTTAACCTATTGCAAAAATACCCGAATTTAGTGGTGTGCCGCACTTTATCCAAAGCCTACGGCTTGGCGGGCTTACGTATTGGTTATATGGTGTCGTCGCCGGAGGTTGCCGATTTGTGCAACCGTGTGCGCCAGCCGTTTAACTGCAACAGCTTGGCATTAAGCGCGGCGGTGGCGGTGGTGAATGATGATGTTTTCATCGAAAAAGTGGCGGAAAACAACCGTCGAGGTTTAAAACAGTTGGAAACCTTTTTCCAACAAAAAGGCTTGGCGTATGTGCCGTCAAAAGGCAATTTTATCACCTTGGATCTCAAACAACCTGCCGCCCCGATTTATCAAAAATTACTGGAAAACGGCGTGATCGTGCGCCCGATTGCCGGTTACGGCTTGCCGAATCACCTGCGTATCAGCATTGGTTTGCCTGAGGAAAACCAACGCTTTATTGACGCCTTGAGTCTGATTTTAGGGTTGTAATATCTATAACGTATTGATAAATATTGCAGGGGCGGATTCTATATCCGCCCGAACCGCACTTTGCGTTTATGCTTTATTTATTGAATGCTTATATCGTTCTTCGTACACGGGCGGATATAGAATCCGCCCGTGCTTTGACTAAATAGCTTTAATGAGTAATCTATGCAACAACCAACTTCCATTACTTTGAACCCGATCACCCGTGTCGAAGGCACAATTAATCTGCCCGGTTCAAAAAGCCTGTCGAACCGTGCCTTATTGTTAGCGGCATTGGCAAAGGGCACAACCAATGTCACTAATTTGCTCGATAGCGACGATGTGCACCATATGTTGAATGCGTTAAAGCAGCTTGGCGTTGAGTATCAGCTGTCGCAAGATAAAACCGAATGTAAAGTGACAGGGTTGGGCGGCGCGTTCCGCTGGCAGTCGGGTTTATCGCTGTATTTAGGCAATGCCGGCACGGCAATGCGTCCGTTGGCGGCGGCGTTGTGTTTGCACAACCCGCAAGCGGACGCGAGCGAAATCGTATTGACCGGTGAACCGCGCATGAAAGAACGCCCGATTAAGCATTTGGTCGACGCATTGCGCCAAGCCGGAGCGGAAATCGATTATCTGGAAAACGACGGCTATCCGCCGCTGGCGATTCGCAATAGCGGCTTAAACGGCGGCAAAGTGCGGATCGACGGCTCGGTCTCCAGCCAGTTCCTGACCGCACTTTTAATGGCTGCGCCGTTGGCTGAAGCCGATACCGAAATTGAAATTATCGGCGAGTTGGTGTCAAAACCCTATATCGCCATCACCTTAAAGATGATGGCGGCTTTCGGCGTGCGGGTGCAAAATCAGGATTACCGCACTTTCCTTGTCAAGGGGCAACAACAATACCACGCGGTTGGCGAATATTTAGTGGAGGGCGACGCGTCGTCCGCCTCTTATTTCTTAGCCGCCGCTGCGATTAAAGGCAAAGTGCGGGTAACCGGAATCGGTAAAAACAGTATCCAAGGGGATCGCTTGTTTGCCGAGGTATTGGAAAAAATGGGGGCGAAAGTCACTTGGGGCGACAGCTTTATCGAAGCGGAACAGGGCGAATTGCACGGTGTTGATATGGATATGAACCATATTCCCGACGCGGCAATGACCATTGCCACCACCGCACTTTTCGCCCAAGGCGAAACGGTGATCCGCAATATTTACAACTGGCGGGTGAAAGAAACCGACCGTTTAAGCGCGATGGCGACCGAATTGCGTAAAGTGGGGGCAACGGTGGAGGAGGGGGAAGATTATATCCGTATTCAGCCGCTGTCACTCAGCCAATTCCAACACGCCGAGATTGAAACCTACAACGATCACCGTATGGCAATGTGTTTTGCACTGATTGCGCTGTCGGATACGTCGGTGACGATTCTTGATCCGAATTGCACGGCAAAAACCTTCCCGACCTTTTTTGATCAATTTTTAGCAATCGCAAAATAACCGTTTAGACCGCACTTTCATTGCATAAAGTGCGGTCTAATTGATTTTTTATGCAATAAAATGAATTTTTATTTTAATCCTAGACTTTAAATGTGATTTAGCGCATAATATTCAACCGCAAAATACGCATTAATCTCATCTCAACGATTATCTTTATAGGAACTCTTATGTCTGCGACAATTCTTGAAAATCTTCCGTTAGGTCAAAAAGTCGGTATCGCATTTTCCGGCGGCTTGGACACCAGCGCCGCGCTGTTATGGATGCGCCAAAAAGGGGCTGTGCCATACGCTTACACCGCCAACTTAGGGCAACCTGACGAAGACGATTACAACGCGATTCCGCGCAAAGCCAAAGAATACGGTGCAGAAGACGCGCGCCTGATTGACTGTCGCACACAACTGGCGCACGAAGGGATTGCCGCAATCCAATGCGGGGCGTTCCATATCTCAACCGGCGGCGTAACCTATTTCAACACCACGCCATTGGGGCGTGCAGTGACCGGCACCATGCTGGTGGCGGCAATGAAAGAAGATGACGTGAATATCTGGGGCGACGGCAGCACTTTTAAAGGCAATGACATTGAGCGTTTCTATCGTTACGGCTTGCTGACCAACCCGAATCTGAAAATCTACAAGCCGTGGTTAGACCAACAGTTTATTGATGAATTGGGCGGTCGTCATGAAATGTCCGAATTCTTGATCGCCAACGGCTTCAACTACAAAATGTCGGTGGAAAAAGCCTATTCCACCGATTCCAATATGCTCGGCGCAACCCATGAAGCCAAAGATTTGGAATTCTTAAACACCGGTATCCGTATCGTCAAACCGATTATGGGTGTGGCGTTTTGGGACGAAAATGTGGCGGTGAAAGCCGAAGAAGTGAGCGTGCGCTTTGAAGAAGGCGTGCCGGTTGCTCTGAACGGTAAAGAATTTAACGATCCGGTCGAGTTGTTCTTGGAAGCGAACCGTATCGGCGGGCGTCATGGTTTAGGCATGAGCGATCAAATCGAAAACCGTATCATCGAAGCGAAAAGCCGCGGTATCTATGAAGCGCCGGGAATGGCGTTGTTACACATCGCCTACGAACGTTTGGTCAGCGGCATTCACAATGAAGATACGATTGAACAATACCGTATCAACGGGTTGCGTTTAGGACGGTTGTTGTACCAAGGTCGCTGGTTCGATCCGCAAGCGTTAATGCTGCGCGAAACCGCACAACGTTGGGTGGCACGGGCGGTGACCGGTGAAGTGAGGTTAGAACTACGCCGTGGTAACGATTATTCGATCTTAGATACGGTTTCGCCGAATCTGACCTATGAAGCGGAGCGTTTGAGCATGGAAAAAGTGGAAAACGCGCCATTCAGCCCGGCGGATCGTATCGGTCAATTAACCATGCGTAACCTCGACATCGTCGATACCCGCGCCAAGCTGGGCATTTACACTCAAAGCGGCTTATTAATCGCCGGCAAAGATTCCGTATTGCCACAGTTAGGTAAAAAAGACTAATCCATCGTTCTGATGTTGCAAATCAACCGCACTTTGCCAGTCAATAAGGCTGTAAAGTGCGGTTTTTTGTTACCTCGAAAGCTGCTGAATATCGTTTTGCAAGCGTTTAACCACCCATTCGTTTAAACTCAAATTTTCGGCATTGGCAAAGGCGGCGATCTCGGCGTGTAACCTCGGATCAAGGCGTAAATTGAAGCGACCGGAATAACGTTTATAAGGTTCAATGCCTTTTTCTTTACACACGGCTAAAAATTCCGCCAGTGAAATCTCCGCCTCTCTACGCAAGGTTTCAACATCGGCGGCATAAAAATCCGCACCACCGTTTAATCCGTGAAATTCCCCACGAAATAAACCAATTTCATCATCGTAGGTGATGGTGGCTTTATGTCCGTTAATGATCATCATATTAATCATAATGTTACTCCATTTTCTTCTAACCATTTTCTAACGCTGGCAACTGCGCCTTTATCGGTATCAGGTTTAGGGTGTGGGCGATGGAATACTTTTACCTGTCCGAATAATATAACGGCAACACGCGATCCCTCACGTTCTTCAATTTCCGCACCTAAATCCAAAAAAAGCGATTCGATATCTTTCCATCGAATATTGCCACTGACCGGACGTTTGAAAATCAGCTGCAGGGTCAATTTTGATTTATTTTTCACAGTCTCCTCCAAACAGAATGATAGTACCATATTTTAGTACCATTAAAAGGGATTTTATTTAAAGGATATAAAACCCACCATAAAACTGCTAAAATCCTCACAATTTTGATTGGGTAAAATAGGGAATTATTTTGGCGTTACTGAATTTGAGCAATGCGTATTTGTCGTTTAGCGATCACCCGTTGTTGGATCATGCGGATTTGCATATCGAAGCAGGCGAGCGGGTTTGTTTGGTCGGGCGCAATGGCGCGGGCAAATCGACCTTAATGAAGGTTTTAGCCGGTGAGGTCGGCTTGGATGACGGCACGTTGCAACTGGAAAGCGGCGTGGTGATTTCACACTTGGAGCAAGATCCGCCGCGCCATATTGAAGACAGCGTATTTGATTATGTGGCGGAGGGGGTTGCGGATTTAGCCGATTTGCTTAAGCAATATCACCATATTTCCCATCAAATGACCCGCGACTATTCCGATGAATTATTGCAACAGTTGGCAGAGGTGCAGCAGCAACTGGATCACGCCAACGGTTGGCTGATCGAAAGCCGCATTCAAGATGTGTTAAAACGCTTGGAACTTAACCCCGACACGTTATTATCGGAACTTTCCGGCGGCTGGCAGCGCAAAGCGGCGTTGGCACGGGCGTTAGTCAGCAATCCGTCGATTTTATTGCTTGACGAACCGACAAACCATTTGGATATTGACGCGATTGATTGGTTGGAAAATTTCTTGTCGGAGTTTTCCGGCAGTATTATTTTTATCTCGCATGACCGCTCTTTTATCCGCAAAATGGCGACCCGAATCGTCGATTTGGATCGCGGCAAATTGGTCTCTTATCCCGGCAATTATGATCGCTATCTCACCACTAAAGAAGAAAATTTGCGCGTGGAAGAGTTGCAAAACGCGTTGTTTGATAAAAAACTGGCGCAGGAAGAAGTCTGGATTCGACAAGGAATCAAAGCGCGCCGCACCCGTAACGAGGGCAGAGTGCGCGCCTTAAAAGCCTTGCGTGAGGAACGTCGTCAGCGGCGCGAAGTGCTCGGCACAGCAAAAATCGAACTGGATACCGCCATCCGTTCCGGCAAAATTGTGTTTGAAATTGAAGAGTTGGGCTATCAAATTGAAGATCGCGTCTTGCTGAAAAATTTCAGCGCCAATATTCTGCGCGGCGATAAAATCGCCTTGATCGGTCCGAACGGCTGCGGCAAAACCACCTTTATCAAACTGTTATTACAACAACTCGAGCCGACCCAAGGCAAAGTGCGGTCAGGCACAAAATTAGAAATTGCCTATTTCGATCAATATCGTGCCGATCTCGATCCGGAAAAAAGCGTGATGGACAATGTGGCGGACGGCAAGCAAGATGTGGAAGTTAACGGGCATAAACGCCATGTGTTAGGCTATCTGCAAGATTTCCTGTTTCCGCCAAAACGGGCGATGAGCCCGGTGAAGGCGCTATCCGGCGGTGAACGCAATCGGTTGCTGTTGGCAAAATTATTGCTCAAACCGAATAACCTGTTGATTCTCGACGAACCGACCAATGATCTGGACGTGGAAACCTTAGAATTATTGGAAGAAATTTTGGCGGATTATCAAGGCACGCTGATTATCGTCAGTCATGATCGTCAATTTATCGACAACACCGCCACCGAATGTTATTTCTTCGAGGGTGACGGTGTACTGAATCACTATGTCGGCGGTTATAGCGACGCCAAGCTGCAACAGCAAAATTATTTTGCTTCGCTAACGCAAAAAACAGCAACGCAAAAACCAGCCGAAAACAAAAGTGCGGTCAGCCAAGCGAATACCCAAAGTGCGGTTGAAACTGACGAGAAAAAAACCAAAGAAAAAACGGCTGAACGTAAAAAGCTAAGTTTCAAAGAACAGCGCGAACTGGAACAACTGCCACAGTTGCTGGAAACACTGGAAGCGGAAATCGAAACCTTGCAAGCGGAAGTCGGCAGCAGCGATTTCTTCCAACAGGATCATCAATACACCAGCGACACCCTGCAACGCCTCGCCGAAAAGGAACAGCAACTGGAGCAAAACTTGTTGCGATGGGAGGAGCTGGAAAATATCAGTAATGGTAACGGCTAAAACAAACGTGCGGTTAAACCGCACTTTGTCGTTTAAATTTTCGGATTTTGCCGAGCATATTCTTCATTGGCGATGAGCTGTTCAGTTGGATCATTCTGCCGAGCGTCCATTGCTTGTACCAGGTTCCGCCATAGAGCTGCTGATCGTCTAAGGATTCCACCAGATCGAGTAGCGCTTCGGTTGTGGTGATAAACTGTTGCAGTAAATCGCTATAATCCCAGTTTTGATATTGTTGGTAGAATTTGGTTGCCAGTCTGCCTAATTCATTCCATTGATAACCGGTTTCGGGAAAATCAATGTGTTCATGGTGTTGCTTTTTATAGTGCCATTTTAAGACTAAATTTTGCCAACCGATCAGATAGGCGAGGGTATCGGCAACACTAATTTTTGTACCTTTACTGTTGCCTTCAACACCGAGTTGGCGTACGCATTGCGGATCGAAAGTGCGGTATTCCTGCAGGATTTTGTCAAAAGCCTGTTGAATCGCAAGCAGCAATTCGGTTTTGTTTTGTGGGATGGATGACATAGATTCTTTTCTCCGTTGCTCAAAGAAAAATGGCTTTACTGATATAAAGTCGTCAGACTGCTGACAAAGATTAACTAACTTGATTTTCATGATAAAAGTAGGGACGGATTATCTATCCGCCCGAACTGAACATTGCATTTTTCCGTTGTAGATTAAATGCTTATACTGCACTTCGTAAACGGGCGGATAGATAATCCGCCCCTACGCAGTCTTATCGGTGACCTTGGTCGAGAATCTAATGGCTCTACTGATGTAAAGCCGTTTTGATCGCTTATTTCATTACTTTCAGCAATGCGTCACCGATATCAGCCAGACTGCGTACGGTGGTAACGCCTGCGGCTTCGAGGGCGGCAAATTTTTCATCGGCGGTGCCTTTGCCGCCGCTGATAATCGCACCGGCATGTCCCATACGTTTGCCTTTCGGTGCGGTAACGCCGGCAATATAAGAAACAACCGGTTTTTTGATGTGTTGTTTGATGTAGGCCGCCGCTTCTTCTTCCGCTGAACCGCCGATTTCGCCGATCATCACAATCGCTTCGGTTTCCGGATCTTGTTCGAACAAGGCTAAAATATCAATGAAGCTCGAGCCGGGAATCGGATCGCCGCCGATACCGACACAACCGGATTGCCCTAAGCCGCAGTCGGTAGTTTGTTTCACCGCCTCATAGGTCAGGGTGCCGGAGCGGGAGACGATTCCGACTTTGCCTTTTTGATGAATATTGCCCGGCATAATACCGATTTTGCATTCATCCGGGGTGATCACGCCGGGGCAGTTCGGACCGATCATCCGTACGCCGGTTTGATTTAGTTTTTGTTTCACCGCCAGCATATCCAAGGTCGGAATACCTTCGGTGATACAGATAATCAGTTGAATTCCGGCGTCAATCGCTTCTAAAATCGCATCTTTACAGCCTGCGGCAGGGACATAAATCACGCTGGCGGTTGCGCCGGTAGCTTGTACCGCTTCGGCAACGGTGTTAAACACCGGTAAGCCTAAATGGGTGGTGCCGCCCTTGCCCGGCGAAGTGCCGCCGACCAATTTTGTGCCGTAAGCCAGGGCTTGTTCGGAGTGAAACGTGCCTTGTCCGCCGGTGAAACCTTGGCAAATCACTTTGGTATGTTTATCAATTAAAATCGACATTATTTGTCCTCCGCGGCAGCGACGACGGCTTTGGCGGCGTCGGTTAAACTGTTGGCAGCGATAATGTTCAAACCGCTGTTGGCTAAAATTTCACGACCTAACGGGGCATTATTGCCCTCTAAGCGAACAATGACCGGAATACTGACGCCCACTTCGTTGACCGCAGCGATGATCCCATTTGCGATCAAGTCGCAACGCACGATACCGCCGAAAATATTGACTAAAACGGCTTTCACCGCACTGTCGGACAAAATGATTTTAAACGCTTCGGCAACCCGCTCTTTGGTGGCGCCGCCGCCGACATCCAGGAAGTTTGCCGGTTGCCCGCCGTGTAATTTGATGATGTCCATGGTTCCCATCGCCAAACCGGCGCCGTTGACCATACAGCCGATATTACCGTCCAGGGCGACATAATTTAGTTGCCATTTTTCGGCCAGGGCTTCACGCGGATCTTCTTGGCTCGGATCTTGCATGGTTTGCAGATCCGGGTGGCGGTAAGTGGCGTTGCCGTCGGTGACGATTTTAGCATCCAGGCAAAACAGTTGCCCATTGTCTAAAATCACTAACGGGTTGACTTCGACCAGGGCCAAATCTTTTTCCACAAACAACTTGGCAAGTTGGGTGAAAATATGGCTAAATTGTTTGATTTGATCGCCGATCAAGCCCAATTTAAACGCCAATTGCCGTCCTTGATACGGCATGCCGCCTAATAGCGGATCCAAGCTGATACGGTGTAACAGCTCCGGTGTTTTCTCCGCTACTTCTTCAATATCCATTCCGCCTTCGGTCGAGGCCATCACCACAACGGTTTGTGAACTGCGATCCAAAACCGCACTGAGGTACAGCTCTTTTTTGATTGAAGAGCATTGCTCAAGGTAAATCGTATTCACCGGCTGCCCGTTTTTATCGGTTTGAAAAGTGACGAGGCGTTGGCCGAACCACTGTTCGGCAAAGGTTTTGATTTCCGCTTCGCTTTTCACTAATTTTACACCGCCCGCCTTGCCGCGTCCGCCGGCATGAACCTGACATTTGGCAACCCAAGTGTCGCCACCGAGTTTTTTTGCCGCTTCAAGTAATTGTTCTACAGTTTGGCAGGCATAGCCGACCGGAACGGGAATTTGATAATCTGCAAAGATTTTTTTACTCTGATATTCATGCAAGTTCATTGGGGATCCTTTACTTTTTCCTATGAAATTTGAATTAGGTACCGCACTTGGTATGTTTTCTCCCTCCGCATGCGGAGGGAGAATTAGGCTGTTACTACATAGAGGCTTAAATCTCCAATAAAATCCGTGTCGGATCTTCTAACAATTCTTTAATCGTTACCAAGAAACCGACCGATTCGCGTCCGTCAATCAAACGGTGATCGTAGGACAGCGCAAGATACATCATCGGGCGAATCACGACTTGCCCGTCCAAGGCAATCGGGCGATCTTTAATCGCGTGCATGCCCAAAATCGCACTTTGCGGCGGATTGATGATCGGGGTGGACATTAAGGAGCCGAATACGCCGCCGTTGGTAATGGTGAAATTACCGCCGGTCAAATCTTCCACGGTCAATTTGCCGTCGCGTCCTTTTTCCGCCAACTCTTTGATTTGTTGCTCGATTTCTCCCATAGTCAATTTATCGCAGTTTTTCAACACCGGCGTTACCAAGCCGCGCGGCGTGGAAACCGCAATGCTGATGTCGAAATAGTTATGGTAAACAATATCTTCGCCATCGATTGAGGCATTGACTTCCGGATAACGTTTTAACGCTTCGACCACAGCTTTGATGTAGAATGACATAAAGCCAAGGCGCACGCCGTTGCGTTTTTCAAATTTTTCACCGTAGGCTTTGCGCAATTGCATAATCGGCGACATATCCACTTCATTGAAGGTGGTCAGCATTGCCGTGCTGTTTTTGGCTTCCAATAAGCGTTCGGCAACGCGTTTGCGCAAACGCGTCATCGGCACGCGTTTTTCACTGCGATTTGCCAAGGCAACCGAACTGTCGGTGCCTTCTTTATGAATGGTTTTCGCCTGTTTGGCAAGGTGCGCGTCGATGTCTTCACGGGTAATTCTGCCGCCGACACCGGAACCTTGAATATCGGATGAGTCAATATTGTTCTCGGCTAACAGACGGCGCACCGACGGGCTTAAATTTTCATTGGCGGCGCCGGTTTCGGTGCTCAATACCGCACTTTGGCGTTCTGCCGGGGTTGAAGCCGGAGCGGCGACGGTATCTTTGGTGACGGTGCCGGCGGTGGTCACCGGCTGCAATTTGCCGAGCAACTGGCTGCCGGTAACGGTGGCGCCTTCTTCCTGCAAGATGGATTCGATTATGCCGTCTTCCGTCGCAGGCACTTCCAGCACCACTTTATCGGTTTCGATTTCAACGATAATTTCATCACGGGCAACGCTGTCGCCCACTTTTTTGTGCCAAGTTGCAACGGTCGCATCGGCAACGGATTCGGGTAACACCGGGGTCAAAATATCAATATTGCTCATGTTTAGATCCTTTTTAGTTAAAATGTACACGAATAAAATACTTTATCTGCGTTTTGTCCAACGTTCAGTTATTCAATCGTCAGGGCTTCTTCCACTAAGGCTTTCTGTTGTGCGGCGTGCAAAGAGGCAAAACCGGTCGCCGGTGAGGCAGACGCCGGTCTGCCGACATAATTCAGCGTCGCCCCTGCCGGTAGCGAGGTTCGGAAATTATGCTGGCAACAATACCATGCGCCCTGATTGAGCGGTTCTTCCTGACACCAGATGAAATCTTTTACGTGTGAATAAGCCGCCAATACGTTTTGCATATCTTCACTCGGATACGGATACAGTTGCTCAATGCGGATTAATGCGATATTGGTTTGCTGTTTTTCACGGCGTTTTTCCAATAAGTCATAATAGACTTTGCCGGAACAGAACACGACGCGCTCAATTTGCGTCGGATCTAAATTATCCCATTCAGCCAGTACCGGTTGGAAAGTGCCTTCCAGTAATTCGCTCATGTCTGAAATTGCCAACGGATGGCGCAGTAATGATTTTGGCGTTAAGGCAATCAATGGACGGCGCATAGGACGGATACTTTGACGGCGCAGCATATGGTAAACCTGTGCCGGAGTCGAGGGCACGCACACCTGAATATTTTGCTCGGCGCAGAGCTGCAGATAGCGCTCCAAACGTGCCGAGGAGTGTTCCGGCCCTTGCCCTTCGTAACCGTGTGGCAACAGCATGGTCAAGCCGCACATTCTGCCCCATTTCTGTTCGCCGGAGCTGATAAACTGATCGATCACCACTTGCGCCACGTTGGCGAAATCACCGAATTGCGCTTCCCAAATCACCAAGGTTTTCGGATCGGAGGTGGCATAGCCGTATTCATAGGCAAGCACCGCTTCTTCCGATAACACCGAATCCCACACTTCAAACCGCCCTTGTTGGTTATGCAGGTTGGTTAGCGGGATATAGTAAGTGCCGTCTTCTTGATTATGTAATACCGCATGACGGTGGAAGAACGTGCCGCGACCGGAATCTTCGCCGGACAAACGGATTGAATGTCCGTCATCGAGCAGCGTGGCATATGCCATAATTTCCGCCATACCCCAGTCGAACGGTTTGTCGCCGACAGCCATCAGCTCGCGATCTTCATAAATTTTTTTCACTCGGCTGTGCAATTTATGCGAATCCGGGTAGAGGCAGATTTTTTTCGCCAATGCCACAAACCGCTCTTGCGGGAATTGATTGGCGTATGCGGCAGTCCAATCGTGATTCAGATAATTGATCCATTCTAACGAATTGCGATCTAACTCGCGCCATTCGTTGACGACACATTCGCCGTTATCCAAGGCATCACGGTATTCGTTCATCATCTCGAAAGTGCGGTCATCGCTCAACACATTTTCAGCGACCAAGCGGTCGGCATAGACTTTGCGCGGGGTCGGATGTTTCTTGATTTGTTTGTACATCATCGGTTGGGTCGCAGACGGTTCGTCGGCTTCGTTGTGACCGTGACGGCGGTAAGAGACCAAATCGATAAAAATATCTTTTTTGAATTCGGCACGGTATTCGACCGCCATGCGTGCCGCATACACCACCGCTTCCGGATCGTCGCCGTTGACATGGATAACCGGCGCGTCCACCATTTTGGCAATATCGGTACAATATTCGGTCGAACGGGTATCGCCGGTGTACGAGGTGGTGAAGCCGATACGATTGTTGATTACGATTCGAATCGTGCCGCCGATGGTATAACCGCGCGTTGCCGACATATTCAGCGTTTCCTGCACAATGCCTTGTCCGGTTACGGCGGAGTCGCCATGTACGGTAATGCCAAGCACTTTCACGTGGTCGGTGTCTTGCAGACGGGTTTGTCTGGCGCGGACGGAGCCGATCACCACCGGGCTGACGATTTCCAAATGTGATGGGTTAAACGCCAATGATAAGTGCACCGCGCCGTCATCCGTCATAAAGTTGGAGGAAAAACCTTGATGGTATTTCACGTCGCCGGTGCGGTCATGGCTGTGTTTGCCGGCAAATTCATCAAACAATTCAGCCGGTTTTTTTCCTAACACATTCACCAACATATTCAGACGTCCGCGGTGCGCCATGCCCATCACGACATCTTTCGCGCCGAATTTTCCGGCGTGGCGGATGATTTCTTTCATCAGCGGAATAAAAGCGTCACTGCCCTCTAACGAGAAGCGTTTGGCGCCGGGGAACTTGGCGCCCAAATAACGTTCCAACCCTTCGGCGGCGGTCAGTTCTTGCAGATAGGTTTGTTTTTCTTCATTGCTGAAGAGCGGTTTGTTCAGACGCGCTTCCATTTTTTTCTGCAGCCAGTCACGCACCTCGATATTATGCACGTGCATAAATTCCAAGCCGATGGTGCCGCAATAGGTTTCGTTCAGTTTTTCAGATAACTCGCGCAGAGTGATATTTTCCATATCATATACGTAGTTACCGATATTAAACTCTTCATCCAGATGTTTATCTTCCAAACCGTAGAATTGATAATCCAGATTCGGCACCGACAGCCGTTTCCACATTTTCAGCGGATCCAGATCGGCGCGCAAGTGTCCGCGATAGCGGAAGGCATTGATATATTGCAAAACCCGTACTAAACGCCGGCTGGCGCTTGGATCGATAATCGTATGCGTACCGGTTCGGTTGGTATTTTCTCTGGCGAGCTCGCGGAAGTAATCACGCACCGACGAGTGAGGCTGTTCCACGGAAGACGTTCGCGGAAATGTGCTGAAAATTTGTTGCCAACTGGCGTCCACACTTTGCGGATCG
Organism: Testudinibacter sp. P17/SS/0325; assembly: GCF_053570765.1. Next base: position 1,866,145 of record NZ_CM131635.1, read on the forward strand.
TTAAGATAGTCTTCATAGACTTGTTCGACATAAGTTTGGTTGGCTCCGCCCAATGCGCTGGAGTCAAGCCAATCCTGCATACCTTGTTGCATACTTTGCTGCATAGTACCGTTTTGCCGCATAACTACCTGACCTTTTTAAAATGACTCATAAGGATTAACATAATGAATATGGGGTTTTATCAGTAAATTTAACATGTTATCGCCGATAACCAAATAAAATATTGCCTCTACCCTAAACCGCCATATTGCCGTTTACCAAACCAATTATACTCAAAAAAAATTTTTATAATGTGACCTGCTTAGAAGTTTTTACAAAAAAGTAACATTTTGCGCAAAAGCCGCTTTAAATTTCGCGACGAAAAGACTAAATTGTTGAAAATTCATTTTACACAGCCCTTTTATTTATGCTAATAAAGGAGTAATCGCATTATTATTTCAACGGTAAATCGAATTTATTTTAACAAAAATCTAACAAACGTAGGGAGTGGTCATGTCAGAATTAAAAGCAACATTATCAATCAGCGACGGTCGCGAGCTTGAGCTGGATGTACATCGTGCAGTGCTGGGTTATGATTCGGTGGATGTACAATCATTGGTGAAAAATCATTTATTTACCTTTGACCCCGGCTTTATGTCAACCGCCTCTTGTCAGTCTGCGATCACCTATATTGACGGTGATGAAGGCGTTTTATTGCACCGTGGTTATCCGATTGAGCAATTGGCGGAAAATGCCGATTATTTGGAAGTGTCGTATCTGCTGTTATTTGGCGAAAGACCGAATCTTGAGCAATATAAGGCATTTGAGGCTCGGGTGAAAAAACACACCTTGGTACATGAGCAGATTTCCCGCTTCTTCCATGGTTTCCGCCGAGATTCACATCCGATGGCGATTATGTGCGGGGTCAGCGGCGCATTGGCAGCGTTCTATCATGACTCCACCGACGTGAATAATATCTATCACCGCGAACTGACCGCTTACCGTTTATTGGCGAAAATGCCGACGTTGGCGGCGATGTGTTACAAATATTCCATCGGGCAGCCGTTTATGTACCCGCAACGCCATTTGTCCTTCTCCGGCAACTTCCTGTATATGATGTTTGCCACCCCGTGTGAGCCATATGTGGTTAATCCGGTGTTAGAAAAAGCGATGGATAAAATCTTTATCCTGCACGCCGATCACGAGCAAAACGCCTCGACTTCCACGGTACGTACCGCCGCTTCTTCCGGTGCGAACCCATTTGCTTGTATTGCCGCAGGGATTGCCTCTCTTTGGGGGCCGGCACACGGTGGTGCCAACGAAGCCTGTATCAATATGTTGGAAGAAATCGGCAGCGTCGATCGTATTCCGGAATATATCGAAAAAGCCAAAGATAAAAACGATCCGTTCCGCTTGATGGGCTTCGGACATCGGGTATATAAAAATTACGATCCGCGAGCCAAAGTGATGCGCCAAACTTGCCATGAAGTGCTGAAAGAATTGAACGTGCAAAATCCGTTGTTGGATGTGGCGATGGAATTGGAACGCATTGCATTGAGCGATCCGTATTTTGTCGATCACAAACTGTATCCGAATGTAGATTTTTATTCCGGTATTATCTTAAAAGCCATCGGCATTCCGGTGTCGATGTTCACCGTGATGTTTGCGTTGGCAAGAACCGTCGGTTGGATCGCCCATTGGAAAGAGATGTATAACCAAGGGGCAATCAAAATCGTGCGTCCGCGTCAATTGTATGTCGGACACCCGACGCGCGATTTTGGCAAAATGGATAAAATCTAATTCTCATCACTGAGCAAACCGCACTTTAACCAAAGTGCGGTTTTTTCAAACCATTTTCAAGCAAACTCACGCCAATTTAAGTATAAAATTAAATCCTCTTTTATTTACGCATTTATTATTTAGCAGGCTATAAAATAGCTTTGTTTTTCTCCCTTCCTAGTCACGCCATTTGATATTTAATTTAAATAGATAAATCATTTCTTTTTCCCTTATTTTTGAAACAATCGCCATTGCTATTGTTATTGTTATTGTTATTGTTATTGTTATAATGCATGGAATTTATGTTTTTTGTAAATATTACCCATTCAAGTCAAGGTATCTATAACTATGAGAAATAATCACTCATCTAAACGTTTTAAACTCAATTTCTACAGCAAAGCAAGGGGATTTTCACCTAAGTTACTGTTTTTAATAACACCAATCTATTTAACAAATGCTTACGCTTCTGTAGTGCGGCATGATATTGATTACCGTGAATATATTAAGTTCGGCAATAATGCCGGGAAATATGAAGCCGGAGCAACCGATGTAAAAGTGTATAAAAAAGACGGCACATTGAGCACCGGGAATATTGAAGGTGACGGTAAAGACAGCATTCCATTAATGCCGAATTTTTATTCGGTTTCGGATAAAGGGTATGCCACTCCGGTCAGCCATAATATTGTGGTAACAGCGGCACACATGGTAGATATGTACAGCAATGAAAGTTATGGCAAGCGTTTTTATCGCACGGATATATCGCTATTTAAAAATAGTATTACAGAAAATGACGACGATGATCAAAAGGAAAAGAATTATCTGGCATTTATTTTTTCAGATGAGGAAGTTAATAAAAAAAATTACGATTATGGGTATGCCCAAGATTATAATCAAGTTGTCAATATGAAAAATCTTTCCGGTGGTTATGATGCCAGTTATATCCGCACGAAAAAATTAATGTTTGATGTTGAGCCTTATGAACTGAAAGAGTTTAGCGGGATCAATGTCAATGATTTATTAGCGCGAAATGGTGCAGGAGCATTTTCACAAGCAATTCGCCCTTATGAACAAACCGGTAATCCTATTTATAATACCTATACTTATGTACACGGCGGATTAGCGCAAGTAAAAGAAATCAGACCTGAAGCGAAATACAATCTGCAAAGTAACCACCTTTCTTATCAACTATGGCCAGAAGCCAAAAATGCGTTAGATTCGACCAGCCGAGGCGGTGACAGTGGCTCACCGGTTTTTTGGTGGGATAAAGAAAATAAAAAATGGTGGTTATTGGGCGTCAATTCGCGTGCGGGACGTGGCGCGCTAGGGCGTGCCTCCGGTTATGGCAAAGAGGGTATTATGGAATCTTTGCCGAGAATGCAGGCACTTTTAACGGAAATGAATTATAAAAAAGAAGTGGGTGAGGGAAATACAATTACTATCACCACTGCACGAGAAGGCGTTAATAAAGCGGCATATTTTAAAGTATCAGATGGAAACACATTTAAATTATATACAACGCGTTATTATGGCGGAGATCGAACGCTTGATAAAGAAAGCAAAGATTTATATTTAACCAATTCCTCCGGTGGCAGTATCGAATTAAACATTAATGGTGATACAGATATTGGCAGTATTCCAATTTATTTTGAAACCGATGCGAAAATTACCGGAGCGGGAAAATTTGATTTAAGCGGTATGTCGGTTGGCGCAGGAAAAACCGTTACCGCAGAGCTGACATTGGTGCAAGGTACAGATTGGCGCAAAGTAGGAGCAGGCACGCTACGTTTATCTGGAAAATCAGCCGGAAAAGGCAGTGTTGCAATCGGTGACGGAACATTAGAACTGAATACCGACGGTGGTATTGCGGCGGAAAAAATTATGCTTGCAACAGGAAAACCGACGGTTAAATTACTGAAAGACGGACAGTTCAATACAGATAAAATCTATTTTGGCGTGCGGGGCGGTGCGTTAGATTTAAATGGCTATAATGCTGAGTTTGAAAATATTTACCACATGGATCGTGGCGCCAATATTAAAAATGACAATAAAGCGAAAAAATCCGTATTTACCTTTAAACCGACTGAATCAGTTAATTACTTAGGGCAGTTTAATGGCAATTTAGATCTGACATTTAAGCCAAATAATAAAGATACTGTTTGGATATTGCGCGGTGATAGTAAAATTGACGGTGATGTTAAAATTGAAAACGGTACATTCAGCCTGAATGCCGATCGATTGATTTATTCAACAATGGTGAGAAATGGAATTAAAATAGGGACTACGCTTGCGGATTATAATCGCAGAGAATGGCGACCGCATACGTTCCAAGCAAAAAATATTACCGTGGGCAGCGGGGCAACGCTTGGCGTGGGACGCGCCTCGACTCTTATCGCTGAAGAAGTGAAATTTAGTGGCAATAACAAATTTAATATTGAAATTTCTGATTCAGACAGCAAACGCCACGATCCGACTCAAGACGCGATAAAAGGCGATAAATTCTCTGATCCGACATTCCACAATCCTAAAGTGCAGGCTAATTTAACGTTCACCGGCTCAAATAACCAAGTGAAATTTAATATGCCAAAAGATTTCACTGCTACCTTTGAAGGCAGCATGAGCGGTGCGGCGGATATTATTACCCAAGGTGAAGGAAGTGCGGTTTGGAAAAATACCAAACCGACCAATCTCACCACCAAAATATCAGCGAAAACCGCACTTTTAATCGAAAATACAGATAAGTTAAATCTTACATTAAAATCTAATGGGGATAACTTCACTTTAAATAATAAAAAGGAAGCAACATTTAACTTTATGAATGGTGCGACACAATTAACCGATAAAGTGCGGTTAAATCTCGAAAATGGCAGCCATTTGACATTATCGGGATTAGATAACGTAACAAAACGTAATGTAATTATTAATGCAGATATTCAACGCGGTACGCTAGAAAACAGTTATTTTCCAACAATTACCCTTGCCAACGGCGCAACTACATTTAATTTTAAACAGCGTATATTAGATACCAATTTAATTTTAAACGGTGGTGCACTGGGGTTATTTCAACCTTTAACCGTGGCAGGTGATTTTAGTTCAAGCAATAGTGGCAAAATTGATTTTGGTACGATCGATGATATTAAAACAAAATCAGAAAATGGCAGTTATGAACTTAATAATAAATTAACAATTGACGGCTCGGCGAGCGGAGTTGTGACACCGATCTTTACACTTAGCGATACCGTAACGGCGAAATTAGCTAATCCAGTCAATAAGTTGGTCTTTGTAGATTATAAAACCGGGAGTTTGCAATTTGAAAGTGCGGTCAGAACCGCAAAAAACGGCTTGGAATTCGATTTTACATTTGATCGCTCAAACACGTATTTAATGGAAAAAGAGAAAATTGTTACACCCGCTCCAGTGATCGAGACGAAAATTGATTCAACCACTTATGTGCCACTTACTTTGATTGAGCCTGCAAAAATGTGGGAGTCGGTTTCAACCACGGATACCGAAGCAAAAACCGAATTTGATATTGATACGTTAAAAGAGGTTATTGTCGGATCAACCACGGATACCGAAGTAAAAACCGAATTTGATATTGATACGTTAAAAGAGGTTATTGTCGGATCAACCACGGATAGCGAAGCAAAAACCGAATTTGATATTGATACGTTAAAAGAGGTTACTGTCGGTTCAACTATGGAAACAGAAGTAAAACCAACATTAGATCCCGTAACATTAACTGAATTTGTAGTAAATTCGGAAGAGAATAATATTAATGCGGAGGCACTTGACCCGGATAGCCTGAAAGAGCATGAAATTCAATCCACAACCGCAGAAGCTAAACCGACTTTAGATCCGGCGACATTGATAAAGCCTACAACAATCAGCTTAACCGCCAAAACCGCCCCTGAAGTCGGTGAATATCTGACCTTGATCGGCAGTGCGCGCAATGTGTTGAATATCAATTTAAATACGGTGAAAGAAGGTTTCAGCGTACAGTATGAAAACTACGCTGAAAATGATAATTACCGTCATCTGCATAATTTTAACAGCAAAGTGCGCGGCAACGGCGTGGTGTTTAATGCGGTGAAACGGCAGAGGGAGAGCGAATTCGGGCTACAAGCGCGAATGGCAGATTTGAATACCACCACTTCATCGGATAAAGTGCGGTTAAGCTCCAAAACCAAATTGGTTTCTGCGATTGCGCATGCCGGTTATGAGATCGGTGATTTTAAATTCTATGGCGCATTGGGTGTGGCAAAAGCCCGTTTTAAAACCAATATTGATGCCGATAAAGGATTGCAGGCAAATAACCGTAGCATAAACAACAGCTTTAATTCGACAGGCGTTTTTGCCAAAGGCGGCGTGCGTTATCGTCAAACATTTGGCAATATCAGCCTGCGCGAATATGTAGCGTTGTCCTATAATAATTTGGGTTTAGGCACATTCACCGACAGCAACGGCGACAAGGTGCGGGTGAAAGACAGTGCGCCATTCACGGCGGAAGCCGGAATCGGATTGGATTATCAATGGGATAAATGGCAAATCCGCAGCGGCATTGGCGCAAGCTACGATTTGGGCAAGCTGAAAGTGAGCTATGTTGATATTGATCGGGAATATACGCGCGGTTTGGGCAAACTCAAATTGAATCTTGATTTAGGCTTGCAATATCAGTTGATGAATAACCTGTATCTGACCCAAGATACCAAAATTGCGTTGCAATCCAAAGGGTTTAATCACAGTTTGATGAATATTGGCGTGCGGTTTACTTGGTAAGTTGTGCATGTGCAGAAGATCAGATTTGATCTTCTGCCATTAAAATGAAAAGGATTGCGTCCGCAATATCGGATTCAATCCTTCGATTAAATAATCCAAGTTTTTGGGCAGGGCAATATTCCCGTTATTTTTATTTGTTAGCCTTTCAAACTGTCGGTCAAGTGCGGTTGGATTTTGGTTAAAATCTCTTTAGCCACACGCGGCGCCGCCGCAACGAGATTGCCTGAAATCAAATACTGATGACCACCGGCAAAATCGGTCACAATCCCACCGGCTTCACGTACGATCAAATCACCGGCGGCGCAATCCCACGGTTTTAAACCGATTTCAAAATAACCGTCCACACGGTTGGCGGCAACATATGCCAGATCCAATGCGGCAGAGCCGGTACGACGGAAATCGGCGGCGTCCTCAATCAGTGAGCCGATAATGTTCAACTGTACCGGCATATGTTGTTTCGCTTTAAACGGGAAGCCGGTAGCCAGCACCGCACCGGCTAAATCACGGCGGTTTTCCACACGCAGACGGGTTTCATTCAGTTTGGCGCCTTCGCCACGCACCGCGGTGAACAGTTCGTTACGGATTGGGTCATAGACTACGCCCACTTCGGTGCGCCCGTTTTCACGAATCGCAATCGAAACGGCAAAGTGCGGTAGGGTTTTGATAAAATTGGTCGTGCCATCCAGCGGATCGATAATCCATTGTACGTTTTTGTTTTCGCCTTCAATCGCACCGCTTTCTTCGGTGATAATCGTGTGATCAGGATAGGATTTTTTGATCACCTCGATAATTGCCGCTTCCGCCGCTTTATCGACATTGGTTACATAATCATTACTGCGTTTGTTGCTCACTTCCACGCTTTCAGGGCGTTCGTAAGCTTTGGCAATCACATTGCCTGCTTTTCGTGCTGCACGAATAGCAATATTTAACATTGGATTCATAATTCCACCGGATTTTAAAGAACAAATAAATAAAAGGAGTGATTTTGTTATAACACACAAAACTGCGCGAATTATAAAGAATTGTCGCCGAAATTGCGAGGTAAATTTGTTTTTGTCTCATTCGTGATATTCAGGTATGATTGACAACACAAATGACACCATTTATTAGCGAGGTGAAATAATGGAAACCATTCATTTTCGAATTGATGCGCAAACCAAACGGTTGGCTATGCAGGCGGCAAAACGGCAACAGACTGATTTGACCAAATTAATGCGCGAAAGAGCGGAAGAATTGGCGGCGGAAGAGCAAGCATATCAGGCGAACAGCCATGCGCATTGGTTAGAAGCGCAAATCAACGAAGCGATTCAGCGTTACGAAAGCAAACAAACGCAATTATTCGACCAAGCGGCAAGCCAACAAAAAATGCAGCAATTACGCCGCCAATTAATCGGAGCAGCGTAGTGAAGTTATTTTGGGAAGCACAGGCGCAACACGATCGAGAGCAAATTTTCCGCTATTTTTTTGAACACGCCGGTTTAGCATTAGCCGATCAAATCGATGCGAAATTTGAAGAAATGGCAGCATTATTACAGCAAAATCCGCAATTAGGCAAGAAAGTGAAAGAGACTTCCAGTTGTTATCGGAAGTTAATCGTACCGCACTTTCCATTTATTCTGATTTATGCCGTCGAACAGGAAAGCCTGATTATTTTAAGCGTGCTACATAGCGCATGCAAATTAACAAGTAACTATTGATATGACAACTCAAACCTATTTAAACAATATTCGTATCGTGCTGATCGAAACCTCCCACACCGGTAATATCGGTTCGGCGGCGCGGGCGATGAAAACCATGGGCTTGTCGTCGCTGTATTTGGTTGCGCCGAAAACCTTGCCCGATGAACAGGCAATCGCCTTATCCGCCGGGGCGAATGATATTGTGGAAAGTGCGACCGTGGTCGACACTTTTGATCAGGCGGTGGCGGATTGTTCCTTGGTGATTGGCACCAGTGCGCGCAGTCGGCATGTGTCGATTCCGTTGATTGAACCGCGTGCCTGCGGTGAGCAGGCGGTGTTAATGGCGGCAAACGGCGGCAAGGTGGCGATTGTGTTTGGGCGCGAACGGGTCGGTTTAAGCAATGACGAACTACTCAAGTGCGGTTTTCATCTCAACATTCCGGCAAATCCGGATTACTCCTCACTCAACTTGGCGATGGCGGTGCAATTGGTCAGCTACGAAGTGCGCATGGCGATGTTGGCACAGCCAGCCAATCCCACACCAACCGCACTTTCACTCTCGGTTAATGAGAAACCAAGCCAACAAGAGTTGGAATACTTTTTCAAGCAAACCGAACAACTGTATCGTACCTTGGGCTTTATCCAAAATAACGGCGTGATGTCGAAATTGCGCAGTCTGTATGCCCGTGCCGAGCTGCGCAAAAACGAATTGAATATCTTGCAGGGTATGCTCAGCACGTTAAGGAAAAAGTGCGGTTAAAAGCAGAGTCAGGCGAATTATGCGGTGCTTGTTGCTGTGATAGACAAAAACATACAAAAATAGTCAGGTTTAAAGTTGACTAAAATAGTCTGGTATGAAAAAATCACCTCATCAAATTATCGTTGAGGAGCAGATATGAAATTGACATCAAAAGGGCGTTACGCCGTGACAGCCATGCTGGATATTGCGCTCAATTCGCAGCGTGGCGAAATCGAGATGCCGATTACATTAGCCGATATTTCCGAACGTCAGCAAATCTCATTATCTTATTTAGAGCAGTTATTTGCCAAATTGCGCCGTTTCGGCTTGGTGAAAAGTGTGCGTGGTCCCGGCGGTGGTTATCTGTTAGGCATGCCGATTGAAAAAATTGCAATCGGTATGATTATTGCGGCGGTGAATGAAAATATCTCGGCAACCAAATGCAAAGGCAAAGGCAATTGTCAGGGCGGAACGACCTGTTTGACCCATTCGCTGTGGGAGCAGTTAAGCGAAGAGATCGAGGAGTTTCTGAACGGGATTACCATTGCCGATTTAGTTAATAAACAGACTCAGCGCAGTGCGTTGAAAAAGCATTTGGATCAGCAACTATCTTTTCAAGTGGTCAACCGCACTTAATCGGTGCGTTTGATAGTGTTAATTTTTCAGGAGTGAAAATGAAATTACCAATTTATTTGGATTATGCAGCGACTTGTCCGGTGGACGAACGCGTTGCGAAAAAAATGATGGAATTTATGACCTATGACGGCATTTTTGGTAATCCGGCGTCGCGTTCGCACCGTTTCGGCTGGCAAGCGGAAGAAGCGGTTGATATTGCGCGTAACCAAATTGCCGATTTAATCGGGGCGGATTCCAGAGAGATCGTGTTCACTTCCGGCGCGACCGAGTCCGATAACTTGGCGATCAAAGGGGCGGCGCATTTTTACCAAACCAAAGGCAAACATATCATCACTTGCAAAACCGAACATAAAGCGGTGTTAGACACTTGCCGCCAGTTAGAACGCGAAGGCTTTGAAGTGACCTATCTCGAGCCGGAAGCCGACGGTTTGATTGATTTGGCGAAATTGGAAGCGGCAATGCGCGATGACACTATTTTAGTGTCGATTATGCATGTGAATAACGAAATCGGCGTGATCCAAGATATCGAGAAAATCGGTGAATTGTGCCGGGCGAAAAAAGTGCTTTTCCATACTGACGCAACCCAAAGCGTCGGCAAAGTGGAGATTGATCTCAGCAAATTAAACGTGGATTTGATGTCATTCTCCGGTCATAAATTATACGGACCAAAAGGAATCGGCGGTTTATATGTGCGGCGTAAACCACGCGTTCGGATTGAAGCCATGATTCACGGCGGCGGACACGAGCGCGGCATGCGCTCGGGCACATTGCCGGTGCACCAAATCGTTGGTATGGGCGAAGCCTATCGTATCTGCAAAGAAGAAATGGCGAGCGAAATCCCACGGATTAAAGCCCTGCGCGATCGTTTATACAACGGCTTGAAAGACATTGAAGAAGTGCATGTAAACGGTTCATTGGAACAGCGTGTTGCCGGCAATCTGAACATCAGCTTCAACTATGTTGAAGGGGAATCGTTAATGATGGCATTGAGCGATATTGCGGTCTCTTCCGGTTCGGCTTGTACCTCGGCCAGCCTTGAGCCGTCGTATGTCTTGCGTGCGTTGGGCTTGAACGATGAATTGGCGCACAGCTCAATCCGTTTCTCAATCGGGCGTTACACCACCGAAGAAGAAGTGGATTACACTATCGAATTAGTGAAAAAAGCAGTAAGCAAACTGCGTGAACTGTCCCCGTTATGGGATATGTTTAAAGAAGGGATTGATTTGAACACAGTGCAGTGGACTGCCCACTAATCGGTTAACAGGAGAAATAAAATGGCATATAGCGAAAAAGTAATCGATCATTATGAGAACCCGCGTAACGTGGGGGCATTCGATAAAAAAGAACAAAATGTCGGCAGCGGCATGGTGGGCGCACCGGCATGCGGCGACGTAATGCAGTTGCAAATCAAAGTGGATGACAACGGTATTATCGAAGACGCGCGTTTCAAAACCTACGGCTGCGGCTCGGCGATTGCCTCCAGCTCGCTGATTACCGAATGGGTGAAAGGCAAATCGTTAGATGAAGCCGGTTCGATCAAAAACAGCCAAATTGCCGAAGAGTTGGAATTGCCGCCGGTGAAAGTTCACTGTTCAATTTTAGCGGAAGATGCAATCAAAGCGGCGATTGCCGATTATAAAGCGAAAAACAATAAATAATGTTTAACCCTGTTGGACTGCGTGCAACAGGGATTTTCTCTATTTGTTACAGTTGTATATTAAGGATTCACCATGGGTGTCAGTTTAACCGAAAGCGCGGCAAATCGCGTGCGTACTTTTCTTGAAAACCGCGGTAAAGGCTTAGGGTTGCGTTTAGGCGTGAAAACCTCAGGTTGTTCCGGACTTGCGTATGTATTGGAGTTCGTTGATGAGATGAACGAAGACGATCAAGTCTTCGAGCAGCATGGCATTAATGTGATTATCGACAGCAAAAGTTTGGTTTATCTGGACGGGACCGAGTTGGATTTTGTCAAAGAAGGCTTAAACGAAGGCTTTAAATTTGATAATCCGAATAAAAAAGACGAATGTGGTTGCGGCGAAAGCTTTACCGTGTAAAGTGCGGTCAGACTCAGCAAAATCAATAGGATAAACAATGCAAAACCCGTTTGAACTTTTTGGTATCGCAGTCGGTTTTCAGCTGGATACCGCACTTTTATCGCAACGCTATCTCGACTTGCAAAAACAGTACCACCCCGATAATTTTGCCACCGAATCCGCTGCGCAACAGCTTGCAGCGGTGCAGCAGGCGGCGCAGATTAACGGGGCGTATCAAATCCTGAAAAACCCGATTCGCCGTGCCGAAGCGATTTTACAACTGAATTGGACACAGCCGCTGAATCCGGAAGAAACGGTGAAAGACAACGAATTTTTGCTACAACAATTGCTGTTGCGTGAGGATTTGGAAGCCGCCGCTTGTGGTTGCGATGAAGCGGAAATTGCCGCCTTGCGCGACAAAAGCGAAACCCTGCGCCGACAACAATTACAGGCGATTGAAAACGCCATTCAACATGCCGCATGGGCAGAGCTGAAGCAGCAGATTGACCGCTTAAAATTTATTGAAAAACTGCTGCTGGAAGTGGAACAAATCGAAGATCGCTTATACGGCTAATGTTATACTAGCCGCTGTTTGCAATGCTGATAAGCGAATGCATGCCGCATAAAACCGCACTTCGCTTATTGGCTTTTTACTTTTTACTCTATTCAGATAAAACGGAAACCTAACATGGCATTACTTCAAATTGCCGAACCCGGGCAAAGCGCCGCGCCGCACCAACACCGTTTGGCGGTGGGGATTGATCTGGGCACGACCAATTCGCTGTTGGCAACCGTGCGTAACGGCAGCAGTGAAATTTTAGCCGATGTGGACGGCAATGCCCTGATTCCTTCGGTCGTCAATTATGCGCTCAGCACGCCGCTGGTCGGTTGTGCCGCCTTGGCAAGAGCGGTCAGTGAACCGCAGCAAACCGTGATTTCGGTTAAACGCCTGATTGGACGCAGTTTAGCCGATGTGCGGCAGCGTTATCCCAATTTGCCTTATCGCTTTCAAGCAAGCGAAAACGGCTTACCGCTCATCGAAACCGCACAGGGCAATTTCAGTCCGGTGCAAATTTCCGCCGATATTCTTAGAAAACTCAATCATTTGGCGGAAGCCCGTTTGGGCGGCGAACTGTCGGGCGCGGTGATTACCGTGCCGGCGTATTTTGACGACGCACAACGCCAATCGACCAAAGACGCGGCGCGTTTGGCCGGACTGCAAGTGTTGCGTTTGCTAAACGAACCGACTGCGGCGGCGATTGCCTACGGTTTGGATTCCGGACAAGAGGGCGTGATTGCGGTCTATGATTTGGGCGGCGGCACCTTTGATATTTCGATTTTGCGTCTGTCCAAAGGCGTGTTCGAAGTGCTCGCCACCGGTGGCGACACCGCACTTGGCGGCGATGATTTCGATCATCTGCTGGCGGGCTGGATCGAACAACAATCGGGCATTGCTGCCGCCAATAGCATTGAACGCCGTCAGCTATTGGAAACCGCCATTGCGACTAAAGTACAATTAAGCGTGGAAAGTGCGGTGCCAGTGCAGTTCAAAGATTGGCAGGGCGAAATCAACCGTGCGCAGTTTGATCAGTTAATTCAACCGTTGGTGAAACGTTCATTAATGGCGTGCCGCCGCGTGTTGAAAGACGCACAAGTCAGCCCGGAAGAGGTGTTGCAGGTGGTGATGGTCGGCGGTTCGACCCGAGTACCGTTAATCCGCGAACAAGTGGGCGAATTTTTCGGTAAAACGCCGTTGACCTCGATCGACCCGGATAAAGTGGTGGCGTTAGGCGCAGCGATTCAAGCGGATATTTTGGTCGGCAATAAAGCCGATACCGATATGTTATTGCTCGATGTGACGCCGTTATCCTTAGGGATTGAAACCATGGGCGGGTTGGTGGAAAAAATCATTCCACGCAACACTACTATTCCGGCGGCGCGTGCGCAAGAGTTTACCACCTTCAAAGACGGACAAACCGCGATGACAGTGCATATTGTGCAGGGCGAACGCGAAATGGTGGCGGACTGCCGCTCACTTGCCCGTTTCACCCTGCGCGGCATTCCGCCGATGGTCGCCGGGGCGGCGCATATTCGCGTGACCTATCAAGTCGATGCCGACGGTTTGCTCAGCGTCACGGCAATGGAAAAATCGACCAAAGTGCAAGCCTCGATTCAGGTGAAACCGTCTTACGGTTTAAGTGATGATGAAATTCGCAATATGATCCACGCTTCGATTGAAAATGCGGAACAGGATATGCAGGCGCGCCGTTTGGCGGAACAGCAAGTGGAAGCCAAACGGGTGATTGAAGGCGTAGAAGAGGCATTAAAATTAGATCGCGAATTATTAAATACGCAAGAATTGGGCGCAATCACCGCGCAAATCGAGCAGTTGCGCGCCTTAATCAGCGGCACAGACAGCGACGCGATTAAACACGGAATTAAACAACTTGATGTGGTCACCCGCGAATTTGCCGCGCGCCGTATGGATAAATCGGTGCGCAGCGTGCTGCAAGGGCACAGTATCAGCGAAATTGAAAACAGTTAAAAACGAATTTACAAGGATTTAGATATGCCAAAGTTAATTTTTCTCCCGAATGAAACCTATTGCCCGGAAGGCATGGTGGTTGACGCCGCCAAAGGCGAAAGTATTTTAGATGCGGCGCTGAACGCCGGTATCGAAATCGATCACGCCTGCGAAAAATCCTGTGCCTGCACCACTTGCCATGTGGTGGTGCGCGAAGGTTTCGACTCCCTCAATGAAAGCAGCGATTTGGAAGAAGATATGTTGGATAAAGCTTGGGGCTTGGAAATGGAAAGCCGTTTAAGCTGCCAAGCGGTGGTGGGCGACGAAGATCTGGTGATCGACATTCCACGTTACACCATCAACCACGCCCGCGAAGATCATTAGTCAAGCAGAGGAATAAGCATATGAAGTGGCAAGATTCGCAACAAATCGCTTGGGCGTTATACGATCGCTATCCTGATGTCGATCCTAAAACCGTCCGTTTCACCGATATGCACGCTTGGATTTGCAATCTGCACGGTTTCGACGACGACCCGCAAAAATCAAATGAAAAAATTCTGGAAGCGATTTTATTGCATTGGCTGGATGAATTTGAGGATTAAGCGGGATTTCGGAAGAATGAAGTGCGGTAGTTGGACGGTTTAATGAAAGGACCGGCTACCGCACTTTTTTAGTTGTTTTATATTTCAACCACTTTGCGCATTTTCGCACTTTCAAAGCATTTTTCTAATAACATTAATACGTTTCGTGCTTGTTCCGCGGTTACAACCAACGGTTCGTTTGTGGTGATCGCGGCATAAATGTTGTCGTAATAAGCGGCATAACTTGCCGCCGGGGATTCGATTTTGCCTTGGAAATGCACGCCGTTAAGCTCGGTATTGAGCGTTCCCCATTGGCTTTCATTTTCCACGTTCCAGTTGCCAACGGGCAAAATCCCCTGTGCTAATTGCGATTCTTGGATATCGGCGACATATTTTAGATAAGAGCCGTTCCGCCCATGTAACGCAATATGCGGACCTTTCTCGCGCGCATATTTTGTGGCGCCGAGTTCTACCTTCAGATTGGGATAATATAGGTAGATTTGAAAATTATCATCGCTTAGCGCGTTTTCATGTTGGTAGCGAATATCGGCAAACAGGGCTTGCGGCATACCTAACAGATCCACGGCATGATCGACTAGATGGACGCCTAAGTCATATACCAAGCCGACGCCTTTTTCACCGGTTTCTTTCCAAACCTTCGGATTTTTATTCGCGCTGTAGCGGTCGAACCGCACTTGATAATCAACAATATCGCCGATGAGCCGGTTATCAATAATCTTTTTCACCGCCAAAAAGCCGCTGTCCCAACGGCGATTTTGATAAGGTGAAAGGATCACGCCTTGCTGTTGTGCCAGTTGATCCAGTTCCGCCGCTTCAAATGCGGTTACCGCAATCGGCTTTTCCAATACCACGTGTTTGCCGGCGGCAATCGCTTGTTTGGCAAAGTCGTAGTGGGTTAAGTTCGGGGTGCAGATCACAATCAAATCAATCTCGTCACTCAGCAGCTCGGAAAATTGATGTACCACGTCCACATCCGGGATTTTTTGCTTGGATTTTTCGCCGCTGCGCTCAAACACTTTTTTGATCTGAAAGTGCGGATCGATTAATAAAAACGGCACATGGAACACCTGCGCCGACATGCCAAAACCGGCGATACCGACATTAATCACCTTAGTCATTTTTCACCTCGTTATTTAATCCGTTCTAAATGTTGTAATAAATCTGCCGTCGGAATGCGCTGAATTTTACGCAAACGCAGCAGGAGAAAAACCGATGCAAAGGTCAGGCTCAGCACGAAGCCGATCCAGAACCCTTCCGCCGCCAGCGCCGGCACGATCCAATCGGTGAGACCGGTGATATAACCCACCGGCATACCAATCATCCAGTAGCATAGTAGCGAAATAATTAAAATCGCCTTGGTGTCTTTATAGGCGCGCAGCGCACCGCCGGCAATGACTTGAATACTGTCCGGAATTTGGTAAGCTGCGGCAAACAATAAGAGGAATGACGCCATGGCAATAACTTGCTGATCAGTAACAAAAATTTGTGCGATTTGCGTGCGGAACAGTAACGTGAGAATGGCGGTTATCATTGCCACAACCAAACCTAAGCCCAGCGCACTAAAGCTGACTTGTTTTGCGCCCTCGATATTTTGTTCGCCCAAACGTTGTCCGACCAAAATCGTGGTTGCCATGGAAATCGAGAGCGGCAACATAAAGATAAACGAGCTGGTCTGTAAGGTGATTTGGTGGCTGGCAACCACATTTGCGCCCAATGGTGAAATCAGCAGCGACACAATGGTAAACAGCGTGACTTCGGCGCATAGGGTCAAGGCAATCGGCACGCCGAGATTGAGCAGTTTGCGTTGGGTATTCCAATCGGGTTTTTCAAATAATTTGGGAAACAGGCGCAGATCGCGTTGGTTTTTAGCGCGATAACAGTAGATCAAAATCATCACCATCATCAGCCAATTCACGATTGCCGTAGCAATGCCACAACCGACCGCACCGAATGCCGGAATACCGAATTTACCGTAAATAAAGATATAATTCAGCGGAATATTCAGCAATAAACCGATAAAGCCGATCACCATTGCCGGTTTGGTTTTTGCCAAGCCATCATTCAAGCCGCGAAAGTTGATCATCAATAAATAAGGCAAGATCCCAAACGCCATTGCTTGCAGATACTGGCTGGCAATGTCGGCGAGCCGCTGCTCCATGCCCATAAAATTGACAATGAAATGGCTGTTATAAATCAAGGCAAAGAGCGGTATTGTGATCAGCAACACAATCCAAATCCCTTGCCGCACTTGGTGCGCAATCCGTTTGCGTTGTCCCGAGCCATTGAGATAAGCGATTGTCGGCGGCAGTGCGAGTAGCAAGCCTTGCCCGAACAAGACTAACGGAAACCAAATCGACGCGCCAATCGAAATTGCCGCCATGTCCGCCGCACTGACACGACCCGCCATAATCGCATCAATCATGCCCATCGAACTTTGCGCGATTTGTGCGACCAAAATCGGTGCGGCAATTTTGATTAATTGGCGCATTTCTAAGCGGTGCTGCGGATCAGTGATAAATTTGAACATAAAGATATTTCTGCTTAATTGGAAAGAAAAGAGCTATAATCTGTGCCGATAAAAATAAACATTATGAGGAAAAGATTATGTTTACCGGCATTATACAGGGTAAAGCCCGAATTGAATCGATCGAAGCAAAAAAAGATTTTAAAACCCATGTTATCAGAATGCCGCCGGATTTGTTGGATGATCTGAAACCGGGCGCGTCGATTGCGCATAACGGTGTGTGTTTGACCGTGACCGAAATTAACGGGGATTTGCTGAGCTTTGATTTAATGCAAGAAACGCTGCGCATTACCAATCTGGGAGAATTACAGGTCGGTGACGAAATCAATGTCGAACGCGCAATGAAAATGAGTGACGAAATCGGCGGACACCTGTTGTCGGGGCATGTTTACAGCATGGCGCTGATCGACGAGATTATTGAAACGGAAAATAACTGTCAAATCTGGTTCAGTCTGCTGCAACCGCACTTGATCAAATATATTCTCACCAAAGGCTATATTGCGATTGATGGTATCAGCTTAACCATTGGGGCAGTCGAAAACGGGCGTTTTTGTGTGAATTTGATTCCGGAAACCTTGCAACGCACGATTATCGGGCAGAAAAAAATCGGCGGTAAAGTCAATCTTGAAATCGACTCGCAAACCCAAGCGTTGGTGGATACGGTGGAGCGGTATTTGGGGGAAAGAGGGTTGTAAGTCAGATAAAAAAGCGCAGCTATGCGCTCCAGGCTGATGACAAAGTCTCTTGCTCGAATCATTTCCCTCCCTCCGTATACGGAGGGAGGTGTCCGAAGGACGGAGGGAGGCATAAAGAATGTTAAAACTGAATATGTTGCATTTTCATATTCCCCCTCTCTCCCCATTTTTCTTGCGAAAAACGGTACTCCCTCCGCATGCGGAGGGAGAGAAGTCAGTTTGTCAGCAATCTCAAGCGCAGCTATGTGCTTCTTTTATGCGCCTAGTCTGCGTAAAATGCGTTGTATTGAAATCCTTTTGTATTGACTTTTACCCGATACAAACCGTTACTGGCGGTGATAAACAACTCGTTTTGCGCTTTTCCGCCTAAGGTGCAATTGGATACGGTTTTGTTAAGCGTAATTTTGGCAATGATTTTACCATCAGGCGTGATAATCAAAATTCCGTCATCGCAGCTGCAATAAATCAAGCCGCTTTCATCAACACAAAAACCGTCGGGAATGCCGGGCGTAATTTCACAGATCGTGCGGCGATTGTGTAAGCGCATACCATCGACATCAAACGCGACCAGATGATGTAAACCGTCTTGGAATTCGACAGCCGACATATCGGCAACATACAAAATTTTTTCATCGGGAGAGAAGAAGAGTCCGTTAGGGCGCATGGTATTGAAGCTGGCTAACCGCACTTTTTGATCTGTAGGATCATAGCAATAGACATAGCAGCCGATGATTTCACTTGCCGCCTGATATCCCTCATTATTACTGAGAATACCGTATGGCGGATCGGTAAACCAAACCGTGCCGTCGGATTTTACCACCAGATCATTCGGTGAATTAAAGTGCCGCCCATCATAGCGATCAACCAGCATGCTGACATTACCCTGTTGATCGGTGTGGCTGATTCCCCTGGCGCCGTGTTGGCAGGTGATCAGCGAACCGTCAGGCAATAACGCGTTGCCATTGGCGAAATCGGACGGTGCACGGAAAACCGACGTTCCTTCTGTTTCCGACCATTTGAACATTCGGTTGCCCTTAACGTCACTGAAAACAACACTATTTTCATGCGGCAGCCAAACCGGCCCTTCCGCCCAAGTCGCCTCAGAGAACAGGCAATCGATTTGTGTTTGCCGATCGAACAAGTCAGAAAATCGGGAATCATAAACTTCAATATTCATAATACCTACCTACTAGATTAAATAGGGAGAGTATTCCTCCCCCGATTTGATTTAGTTAATGCCCCAGATTTTTTTATAGGCATTTTGATAGCCGTTTTGCGGGTCATACATATTTTTATCGCCGCCATCGTAGGCAATATTGTCTTTAGTGACCAAATGTACCGGCGTGACATAGTTAGATGGTTTCTCACCGGAGAAGGCGCGGTTCAATTCATCAACTAACTGCCAGCCATGCAGATTCAATGGTTCGGGCACTGTTGCAATTTGGTGCTCTCCGGCACGGATTCGTTGATAGGCGGTAACCGAACCATCGCCGGCGGAAATGTTATAAGGTGCGGCGTCACCTTTAATGCCGGCCGTGCGGAGTGATGGCGTCATAAAGTCAAAATAGAGATCGTTGATCGCCAAGGTGTATTGGAAATTATCTTGGTATTTTTGCAAGGTACTGAAGGTTAGCCCCGGCATACGGCTTGAGGTATCGGCAAGCGGCGTATCGATAAATTCCAATACCTTGCATTCTTTACATTGTTCGATAGTCTCTTTCATGACATTGGCCTTGCGCAATGCAATTTCATAGAGGGAATCAGTTAAGATCACGGCTTGTGCTTTACCGTCTGATTTCGCCACGGCAAGCAATGCCGAGAGGCGTGCAATTTCATCAGAATCGGAAGTCACATTATAAAAGATGTTATATTTCTCAATCGGACCCGGTTGTGGGGTGGCATGCCATGCAATTAAGGTAATATTTTGCTCATTGGCTTTTTTCAACGGATTGCGGGCGACATTCGGATTCCAGCCGCCGATAACAATTGCGTCTGGTTTTTTGGCAATGGCTTGATTTAACGAAGCTAATTGATTATTAACCGAACCGGCGCCATCCAACACATCAAGCGACCAACCTGCAACATCAGCGGCTTCTTTCATACCGTCCAGTACGCCAAGCACACCGCCGTTCTTCATATCGGAAGCGATAAAGATGACACGTTTGTCTTTTTGTAATGCCGGACCGGTTGTCGGGCCGTCCCACTGTGTTTGCGGCGCTGTCGCAGCTTCTACAATTTGTTTCGCCTGAGTAACGAAAGCGTCTTTTGTTGCAGAGGCACTGGCAAATTGACTGACGGTAAGCAAGCCGCCGGCAAGGGTGGCAATCAGCATTTTTTGAAAAAGAGTTTTCATAACGTTTTCCTCGTAGTTATTGGATAGAGTGTTTATCGGCTGGTTGAGACGGTTTTTCCACATCGGCTTTTTTCTGAATTAATTTTTGGTTGAGTAAGCGTTTGCGTTGGGCATATCCGGCGATCGTGATGGAGAGTAACAGCGTCGCTCCGTTAAATAACGGTTCAACCCAGAAGGCGCCACCGAATTGTTGGATTCCTGAGATTCCGATAGCCAGAATTGCGATTCCGACCACGGTGCCCCACACATTGACACGCCCGGGACGAATGGTGGTGCTGCCTAAAAATGCGCCGACCAACGCCGGTAAAAGATAATCCATGCCGACACTGGCTTGACCGACGCCTTGTTGCGCGGCGATCAATACCCCGGTGAAACCGGTTAATGTGCTGGAGGCGATAAAGGCGACAATGGTGTATTTTTTGATTGAGATCCCGTTTAAACGGGCGGCGGCCGGGTTTCCTCCCACGGCATACATACAACGGCCCACTGCGGTATGTTCGGTGATGAGCCAAAGTACAATGGCAACAATCAACATATAGAGCGCGGAAATAGGAATGCCGAACAGCTCGAAACTGTTCAACTCATAAAACGCCTCGGGCAGATCGCCGACGATTTGGCGACCGCCGGAATGCCACAACGCAACCGCGTACAGCACGGTTCCAGAACCGAGGGTGGCAACAAAGCTGTCAATGTCGGCAAGTGCCACTAAAATACCGTTTAATAATCCATAAAGTGCGGCGATAATCAGGACGGTGATGACCGCCATTTGCCAAGAGAAACCAAATTGCACCTGCAAACTGATGGCTAAAATATGCCAAAGCACAATCCCGAAACCGACGTTTAAGTCGATTTTGCCGACAATCATGGTAATTGTGGCGGCAAGGGCAAGCAGGGCGATTTTCGATTTGGTTTCTAAAATCGCATTCAGCGTTAACATTGAGGCAAAGGTCGGTGTGGCGAGTGAAAAAATAATGACCAACAAAATACATAACCATAATAACCCGTAACGGGTTGCTTGCTGCGAAAACCACGCCGTGAAACCGTCTTGACGTAAGGAGACCGCTTGCTCAAGAGCGGTTGATTTAACTGAAGTTTGCGCCATAATAAATATCCTTATATCGCTGAATGAACGGAAGATGATGAAAAAGAGGTTGGCGTTGCAGAAGAAAGCTGCAATAAATTCGAAAAGGTAATGTCTTCATTGAGCAGTTCACCGACCACGCTGCCGCGGTTGAAAACGATTGCACGGTTACAAAGGTGTGCGATCTCTTCGAAATCGGTAGAAATCACAATCACCGCAACCCCTTGTGCCAAGGCTTTATTGAGCACGTCATAAATTTCGGCGCGGGCGCCGACATCGACACCGGCGGTCGGATCCTCCAGAATCAAGATTGGCGTATTGAGATGCAGCCAACGCGCCATCACAATTTTTTGTTGGTTGCCGCCGGATAATGCGCTGACTTCAATAAACATATTTTTCGGTCGGATATCAAACTGTTGGAATTTAAACCAACTTTGTTTTAACTCTTCCGCCCGATCGTACCAGCGAAGTGCGGTTTTTTGGGTAATAATGGGATTAATAAATAAATTTTCGGTTGTCGTCATCGACATCACCAAACTTTCATGGGGGCGATCCCCCGCTACCAAGGAAATACCATGTTGAATAGCGTCTTTTGGCGAGTGCGGCGTATAGTTTTGGTTAAGCAATCGAATATTGCCTTGTTCCAAGTCGCGTAATCCGAATAATAACCGTCCGATCTCTTCTTGTCCGGCACCGCGTAAACCGGCAAGCGCGATCATTTCGCCTTTATGCAACGCGAAGGAAACCGGTCCGGTGTCACCGACAGTCACATCCGTGAGTTTGAGCACTTCTTCACTATGCAGCGGTAACGGCATACGCTGATGGTGGCGCGTTTCTTCGCCGACGATCACTTTCACCAATTCTTTTACCGAATAGTTTCGGGTTGCCCCTTCAGCCACCGGAAAACCGTCACGCATAACATAAATACGGTCGGAAATCTCGATGACTTCATCTAAGCGGTGGGTGACGTAAATCATGCCAACCCCTTTTTCTTTCAGGGTTTGTAATACCGAAAACAGATGTTTTACGTCACTGGCGGGCAGAGACGCGGTCGGTTCGTCTAAAATCAGAATTTTGGCATTCACCGCAATTGCCCGGGCAATTGCCAGTAAGGCTTTTTCTGTGCGCGACAGATCAAAAACACGTGTGTCCGGATCGAGCCGAATCCCGACGGATTTCAGCGCTTGTTCCGCCTGTGACCGCACTTTGCGCCAATTCACCATGTTAAAGCGTTTTGGAAACCCCATCACGAAAGCCATATTTTCGGCGACCGTCATCCATTCGATTAATCCGAGATCTTGGTGGATGAAGGAGATAGGTTGTTGGGTATCGGTTTTGAGGGAGAGGGCGGAATGAATCGGCTTGCCTTCAAAGAGGATCTTCCCGTTATCATAGGGATAAATACCGGCTAATATTTTAATCAGTGTTGATTTTCCCGCGCCGTTTTCACCGAGCAAGGCAACGATTTCCCCGGGATAAATATCAAGACTGACATCGTTGACGGCAATATTACCGCCAAAACGCTTGATGATATGCTGCATACTGAGAATGGGATTTTTAGGAGAGTTGTCAGGCATAAAAGTTCCTTTTTAGAAAATAAATAGGAAAAACCGGTCTATGTCTTGTTCGATATTTTTCACATTATGAAATAATATTTTGATATTTGAAATTGTAAAATTTCTGTTTTGTGAGCACGGTCAAGCTTATATAAATTGACATCGCCGGTGTGATCTTACCGAATGGAATTTGTTTAATGCGTAATAAGTTGATTATGCGGAAAAAATTCCGCATTCGGATCAAATTTGTCGAGTCGAGCCAAGCTCAAGAGAGATCGTATTGGCGGTATGTTTGAGAGAAGTTAGCAGCGTATTTTTGCCCAATTGATTTAATCGTGCGGTTGAAAGTGAAATCGAAACCGAATAAATCACTTTGCCGTGGACATCAAAAATCGGGCAGGCGATACAGCTGACGCCCAATTCGTTTTCTTCCGCATCCATGGCATAGCCGTGTTGGCGGATTTGTGCCAGTTCTTGTTCCATGCCTTGCAAAGTAGTGATGGTGTTGCAGGTTAACTGTTGAATGTTTTTTTGGTTGCTGCGCCAATAACGCGGCAGATAGTCGGCTTGATCATATGCCATAAAGATTTTTCCCATGGCAGAGCAATAAAGTTGCAGGTGTTGCCCGATATAAGAACGGGTGCGCATCATGCCGCTGGTCGGTTCTAATTTGTAGATCATAATGGCGTGTCCGTTTTCACGCATTGAAAAATTGACCGTTTCTTCGGTGTCCAGATTCAGTTGCTCTAAAAACGGAGAGGCGATATTGATAATATTCATGGAGGCGAGTGTTTTTTGCCCGATAGCCAAACATTTCGTGGTCAAGCGGTAGGTTCCCATGGTATTGGTCGGTTTGACATATCCGCAGGCTTGCAGACTTTGCAGCATTCGGTGCGTGGTGCTTTTATTCAATCCTGAGATTTCGGATAGCTTCGCTAAAGGGCAGCCGTTGGGGAAATTACTCAAGATTTCGAGCAATGACAGTCCTCGAATCAAACTTTGATTGCTGCCGCCTCTTTTTTCTTCTTTTTCAGTATTCTTAATCATATTGTTAGCCTTTATTGGTGTGTAACGCCATTATTCCCCTTTATGCTTGCGTAACGCAATGCCTTATCTTTTGAAAATGAGATAAGGATCACAATATTGGGAATTATTTTTAACATATTGATTTATAAATAAATTTATTTGGAATTAAATTTGCTTAATTTTTTAAAATAATACAATATGTGAAATATCATTTCACAATATGAAATTTAAATGGCAAAGAGGTTTAACATGCGAGTAAGTTATAACGACTTAAAACAAGAATTCAAACGTGTCCTGTTGGCGCGCGGAGTGGTTGAAGAAACGGCGGAGTCGTGCGCGGCATTGTTTGCCGATACCACGCAAGCGGGGGCGTATTCTCACGGGGTAAACCGTTTCCCGCGCTTTATCCAACAACTGGAAAATGGCGATATCGATCCGACGGCAGTGCCGAGCAAGGTGTTGTCATTGGGCGCAATTGAACAATGGGACGCCCACCAAGCAATCGGTAACCTCACCGCAAAAGACATGATGGATCGCGCAATGGTATTGGCGGATCAGCACGGGATTGGGGTGGTCGCATTGAAAAACGCCAATCACTGGATGCGCGGCGGCGGCTACGGCTGGCAAGCGGCGGAAAAAGGCTATATCGGCATTTGTTGGACCAATGCATTGGCGGTGATGCCGCCGTGGGGCGCGAAAGAGTGTCGTATCGGAACGAATCCGTTGATTATCGCCATTCCAAGCAACCCGATCACCATGGTGGATATGTCTTGCTCGATGTATTCCTACGGCATGTTGGAAGTCAATCGTCTTGCGGGTCGCCAAACCTTTGTTGATGCCGGCTTTGATGATGACGGCAATTTGACCAAAGATCCGGCGACAGTCGAGAAAAACCGCCGCCTATTGCCAATGGGCTATTGGAAAGGCTCCGGTTTATCGATTGTGTTGGATATGATCGCCACCTTATTGTCGAACGGGTTGTCGGTTGCGGAAGTCACCGAAGAAAAAGATGATGAATACTGTGTTTCTCAGGTGTTTATTGCGATTGAAATTGATCGTTTGATCGACGGCAAAACCAAAGATGAAAAACTGCAACGGATTATGGATTATGTCAAAACGGCGGAACGTGCCGATCCGAATGTGGAAGTGCGCTTGCCGGGACATGAGTTCACCACCATTCTGGCGGATAACCAAGCCAACGGCATTCCGGTTGACGATACGGTTTGGGCTAAATTGAAATCATTGTAGTCATGAGGTAACAGCATGTTTTTCGGTCATCTTTCTAATTTTGAGGCAAAACACTATCCAAGTGCGGTACAAACCGCACTTGAATACCTCAAAAATACCGATTTCAACCGACTGGCGGCAGGGCGCTATCCGATCAAAGGCGATCTGATCTATGCACAAGTGCTGGATTTGGAAACACAACCAAAATCGACGATCCTGCCTGAAGTTCACCGCAATTATCTTGATGTGCAATATCTGCATGCCGGTTATGAACGGATCGGCGTGGCGATCGATTTGGGCAATAACCCGATTGCAAAAGCTTATGATCCGGCACGCGATATTTTATTTTACCAAAGCGTTGCCGATGAATCCGAACTGATCATGCGCCCGGGCAATTTTGCCGTATTTTTTCCAAGCGATGTGCACCGTCCGGCGTGTCTTGACGGCGAAAGCGGCAAGATCCGTAAAGTCGTGGTGAAAATTGCGGTCGGTGAACTGTAACAACATGAGATTTGGGGGTTCGCATGAATCGAATTATTTCTTATACCAGTAAGGTGTTGGAAGTTTTAGTGGTGTCAATGTTGGCGGTCATGGCGTGCATGGTCTTTACCAACGTTGTTTTAAGATATGCGGGTAATACCAGTATCACCATTGCCGAAGAATTATCGCGTTATCTGTTTGTTTGGGTCACGTTTTTGGGGGCGATTTTGATGTTTAAAGAAAACGGGCATGTGAGAGTGACGGTTCTGCCCGACAAACTCTCTCCGTTAAAACGAAAGATTTTGTCTCTTTTTACCGACGGCGTCATGTTGTATTGCTGCTATCTGATTTTTATCGGCAGTTATGCGCAAATGGAATTGAACATGAGCAATTATGCGCCGATTTCCGGCATTCCGACCGGGGTAAACTTTTTGGCGAGTGTGATTATGAGTGCACTGATTGGCGTCTTGTTGCTGGTTCGTTTGGCAAGCACGGCAATCCAGCTTAAACAAGGAGAATTATCATGACGATTGTTATTTTTCTCGGTGTTTTGTTAGGCTCGATTGCATTGGGTATTCCGGTCGCGTTCTCTTTGATTGTTTGTGCCGTTGCCTTGATGTTCCATTTGGATCTGTTTGACGCGCAAATTTTGGCGCAGAATTTGGTGAGTGGCGCCGATAGTTTTTCATTACTGGCAATTCCGTTCTTTATTCTTGCCGGTGAAATTATGAATGTCGGCGGTTTATCAAAACGGATCATTGATTTGCCGATGAAACTGGTCGGGCATAAACGCGGCGGCTTGGGCTTTGTGGCGATTATCGCGGCGATGATTATGGCGAGTTTGTCCGGTTCGGCGGTGGCGGATACCGCAGCGGTTGCCGCAATGTTAATCCCAATGATGAAAACCACCGGCTATCCGGTCGAGCGTTCCGCCGGTTTAATCGGCGCGGCGGGGATTATCGCACCGATTATTCCCCCGTCAATTCCGTTTATTATCTTCGGGGTCGCCAGTGGCGTTTCCATCACCAAACTGTTTATGGCTGGGATTTTCCCCGGAATTCTGATGGGGGTTTGTTTAGCCGCATTATGGGCTTGGCAGTCAAAACGGTTGAATTTGATGACTTTTTCTAAAGCGACCAAGCAAGAATTGTGCATTTCGTTTAAAAACAGCGTGTGGGCATTATTGCTGCCGGTCATCATCATCGGCGGATTCCGCTTAGGCATTTTTACCCCGACTGAAGCCGGGGCAGTGGCGGCATTTTATGCGCTTTTAGTGTCGATGTTTATTTACCGTGAGTTAAAAATCACACAATTGTACGGCGTGTTATTGGCGGCGGGAAAAACCACCGCGGTGGTAATGTTACTGGTGGCGGCGGCGCAAGTGTCGGGCTGGCTGATCACGGTTGCCGAGTTGCCACAGATGATCACCGAGCTGTTAGAGCCGTTAATCGACTCGCCGACTTTGTTGCTGATTGTGATTATGATGGCGGTGTTCGTCATCGGTATGGTGATGGATTTGACCCCGACCGTGCTGATTTTAACCCCGGTATTAATGCCGTTGGTGGAAGAAGCGGGAATTGATCCGGTCTATTTTGGGGTGTTGTTCATTTTAAATACCTCAATCGGGTTGATTACGCCGCCGATTGGCAACGTATTGAATGTGATCACCGGCGTTTCCAAACTGCCGTTTGATCAAGCCGCAAAAGGTATTCTGCCGTACTTATTCATGTTACTGGCATTACTCTTTGTCTTTATTTTCTTCCCGGCATTAATTTTAACCCCGTTAAGTTGGTTACAACCTTAACGCTTACTTTCACTTTTAGGAGAACAATATGAAAAAATTAACCGCACTTTTAACCGGTTTGACGCTGGTTGCCGCGACTATGACAGCGCAAGCTGCGACCTCATTACGTTTTGGCTATGAAGCGCCGCGTAGCGATACGCAACATGCCGCGGCGAAAAAATTTGATGAGTTACTAAAAGAAAAAACCAAAGGCGAACTGAAATTATCGCTGTTCCCGGACAGCACCTTAGGCAATGCGCAAACCATGATCAGCGCTGTGCGCGGCGGAACAATCGATATCGAAATGTCCGGTTCGCCGAATTTCAGCGGCTTGGTTTCCAACTTGAATGTGATCGACATTCCGTTTATTTTCCGTGACAAAGCGCACGCCTACCGTGTGTTGGACGGCGAAATCGGACAAGGCTTATTGAAAGAGTTGGAAGAAAAAGATCTGAAAGGCTTGGCATTCTGGGAAGTCGGCTTCCGTTCGATCACCAACTCGAAACACCCGGTTAATACGCCTGATGATGTCAAAGGCTTAAAAATCCGGACTAACCAAAATCCGATGTACGTTGAAGCGTTTAAATTGTTAGGTGCTAATCCGGTGCCAATGCCGTTGTCCGAGCTTTATACCGCACTTGAAACCCGTGCGGTTGACGCGCAAGAGCACCCGATCGGTATCGTGTGGTCAACCAAACTGTACGAAGTACAAAAACATTTGAGTTTGACCAATCATGGTTACACGCCGCTATTGGTAGTGATGAACAAGAAGAAATTCGACGCGTTCTCACCGGAAGTGCAGCAAGCGATCTTAGCGGCGGCGAAAGAAGCCGGGGCTTATCAGCGGGAGTTGAATGCCGCCAACGAAGCGGATATTCTGGATAAATTCCGTAAAGCCGGTATGGAAATTGTTGAGCATGTGGATACCAAACCGTTCCGTGATATTGTAGAACAGCCGGTTCGTCAATATTTCATTGAACGCAATGGCGACACCTTGATCAAACAAGTTGACGCCTTAGCGGAATAATCTGTTTATCGGCAGGTTATGTTTCGACATAGCCTGCTTTTTATACAGTGGGTTATTATTTGGAAATAATTTGATGATTCAAACAATAATCTATTGAATATTAGTCTATTAAATATTTAAGCAGTAAGGGAAAAATATGGATTTTTGGTTGGGAATCGATTGCGGCGGCACGTTTATCAAAGCGGCGATTTATGATAGCAAAGGCAAAGAATACGGCAATTTTCGCCAGAATTTAACCATTATCAATGCGAAACCGGGCTGGGCGGAGCGTGATCTGACCGCACTTTGGGCAGCTTGTGCCGAGGTGATTGCCGGGGCGGTTCAAGCGGCGAATATTGCGGCGGAAGCGATTAAAGGCGTGGGCATATCCGCGCAAGGCAAAGGATTATATTTATTAGACAAACAAAAACAACCGCTAGGCTACGGCATTATTTCTGCCGATCAACGTGCATTAGAGATTGTGAAACAGTGGCAGGCGGACGGGATTCCGCAAACCTTATATCCTTTAACCCGACAAACTTTGTGGACAGGACATCCGGTCTCGATTTTGCGTTGGTTAAAAGAACATGAGCCTGAGCGTTACGCACAAATCGGCAGCGTGTTGATGACGCACGATTATTTGCGTTTCTGCCTGACCGGCGAAATTGCCTGCGAAGAAACCAATATTTCCGAATCCAATTTATATAATATGCAGACAGGGGAGTATGATCCGCACTTAGCCGAGTTGTTGGGCATTGAAGAAATGATGTCGGCATTGCCACCGATAATCGGTTCATCGCAAATTGCCGGTTATATTACCGAACAAGCGGCAAAACAGACGGGCTTAAAAGCCGGCACGGCGGTGGTCGGCGGGCTGTTTGATGTGGTGTCAACCGCACTTTGCGCCGGTTTGGACGATGAAAGCAAACTGAATGCGGTGCTCGGCACTTGGTCTGTGGTGAGCGGCATTACCGATCATATTGATGATTCGCAAGCATTGCCTTTTGTTTATGGACGGCATGCGCAACAAGGCGAGTTTATTGTACATGAAGCCAGCCCGACGTCGGCGGCGAATTTGGAATGGTTTACCAAGCAGTGGAATATCAATGATTACAATGCCATTAACCAAGCGGTCGCCGCCTTGCCAAAAGCGCAAAGCAGCGTGCTGTTCGTGCCGTTTTTGTATGGTTCGAATGCCGGTTTAGGCATGCAAGCCGGGTTTTACGGGCTGCAATCGCTGCATACGCAAGATCACTTATGGCAAGCGATTTATGAAGGGGTTATTTTCAGTTTGGCATACCATTTGGAACGAATGCTACAGCGTTTTCCCAACACCTCCATCATCCGAGTAACCGGCGGTCCGGCGCGTTCGCCGGTCTGGATGCAAATGCTGGCGGATTTAACCGGCTTGCCGATTGAAATTCCACAAATTGAAGAGACCGGCTGTTTGGGGGCGGCATTGATGGCGATGGTCGGTAATCAGGTCTTTAGCGACAGCAAGCAAGCGCAACACGTTGTCAGCGCGCAAATGAAACGGATTGAACCTGATCCGACAGTCTATGATAAATATCAAAATAAATATAAAAAATATAAATTATTGCTTGAAAGTCTGCAGCATTTTAATAATCATTGTTATGATTGAATTTGATATTTTATGATTTATTTTGATTTTCACAGTAAAAGAGGTAATGAATGAGAAAACATAAATTGGGTATCTATGAAAAAGCCTTGCCCAAAAATTTAAGTTGGCAGGATCGCTTGTCGATTGCCAAAAGCTGCGGGTTTGATTTTGTTGAGATTTCAATTGATGAAAGCGATGAGCGGCTGGCACGTTTGGATTGGAGCAAAGCGGAGCGTCTGGAGATTGTACAAGCCATCTTAGAAACCGGCATTACCATTCCGTCGATGTGCTTATCCGGACACCGCCGTTTCCCGTTTGGCAGCCACGATGAAAAAGTGCGGTCCGAAGCCTATGCGATAATGGAAAAAGCGATTCAACTGGCGAGTGATATCGGCATTCGCACCATTCAGTTGGCGGGCTATGATGTGTATTACGAAGAGCAAGACGAGGGCACGTTACAACGTTTTAGCGAAGGCATGCAGTGGGCGGTAGAGAAAGCGGCGAGCGCGCAAGTGATGTTGGCGGTCGAAATTATGGACACGCCGTTTATGAATTCGATCAGCAAATGGAAACAATGGGATCAACTGTTAGCCTCACCTTGGTTCACGGTTTATCCGGACGTCGGCAATCTGTCCGCTTGGGGCAATGATGTCACGAAAGAGCTGGAGTTGGGCATTGATCGTATCGCCGCAATTCACTTAAAAGACACTTACGCCGTAACCGACACCTGCAAGGGGCAGTTCCGTGATGTGCCGTTCGGCGAAGGTTGCGTGGATTTTGTCAAGGTGTTCGAAACCTTGCGACGTTTGAATTATCGCGGCGCTTTCCTCATTGAAATGTGGACGGAAAAATCGGACGAGCCGATTATGGAAATTATCAACGCACGCCGCTGGATTGAAACTAAAATGAAAGAAGGGAATTTCGTATGTTAAAAAAATTGAAACAACAGGTTTTTGAAGCGAATTTGGATTTGCCGAAATATGGACTGGTGACATTTACTTGGGGCAATGTCAGCGGTATTGATCGGGAAAAAGGCTTGGTGGTCATCAAACCGTCCGGTGTCGAATATGATGTGATGACGGCGGACGATATGGTGGTGGTTGATCTGCATAGCGGGGAAGTGGTTGAAGGCAGGAAAAAACCGTCTTCCGATACCCCGACCCATTTGGAATTATACCGTCAATTCCCGGACATCGGCGGGATTGTGCATACCCATTCCCGCCATGCGACCACTTGGGCGCAGGCAGGGCATGATTTGGCGGCATTAGGCACGACTCATGCGGACTATTTTTACGGTTCCATTCCTTGCACCCGTTTGATGACCGACGAAGAGATTCAAGGGGAATATGAGCTGGAAACGGGGAAAGTGATTGTCGAGACGTTTGCGACCCGTGGTATCAAAGCCAAAGATATTCCGGCGGTGTTGGTTCATTCGCACGGGCCTTTTGCTTGGGGCGGCGATCCGCACAATGCGGTGCACAATGCCGTGGTGCTGGAAGAAATTGCCTATATGAATCTGTTTACTTATCAGCTGAACCCAACTGCGGAGAGTATGCAGCAAACCTTGTTGGATAAGCATTACCTGCGTAAACACGGCAAAAATGCTTATTACGGGCAGTAAGAATCATGCATTGATAATTCACATCTAACCATGACCGCACTTTGTTTTGAAGCAAGTGCGGTTATTTTTTATGCGCTATCAATTGAATTTATAATTTACGGCTTATATAATGGTTTGTGCATATAAAGGGGAAAGAGGCTAGATGGGGAGTGTGAATAAGTGGAAGGTGCTCGTCACAGAGCGTTTTGATATTTGGTTGAGTGAGCAAGATGAAAGTACAAGAGAATCGGTGTTATCCGCATTGAATAACTTGCGGACTTATGGACATAAATTATCGCGTCCCTACGCGGATACCTTGAAAGAATCACGATATTCCAATATGAAAGAATTGCGAATTCAGCATCAAGGTAAACCACTACGCGCATTTTTTGCATTTGATCCACTTCGTCAGGCGATCGTATTATGTGCAGGCGATAAAAGTAACGACAAACGTTTTTATGAAAAAATGATCCGTATCGCAGATGATGAATTTGCAGCATATTTAATGACTTTGGAGAAATAAATGAGCAAATTAACGACATTAGATGAATTGATTGCGAGACAATCTCCTGAATCACAAAAACGCATTCAGGAAATGACAGAGGAACTGGTTCTTGAAACTGGACTGGCAATGTTGCGTGAAGAGCTTCAACTGTCACAGAAAGTGCTGGCTGATAATTTAGGGATTTCTCAACCTGCAATCACGCAAATTGAGCAACGTGGCAATGAATTAAAATTATCAACTTTGAAACGCTATATTGAAACGATGGGAGGGAAATTGAGCCTTGCGGTCGAAATGCCGACAGGGAATAGCCATATTTTCCGCATTTGAGTTTTTCATTCAATAAATCAATAAGGTGGACTATGATAGCCCACCTGACTTTTTGTCGATATTATAGGAAAGAGCGGTACGGTAGTTCCGGCTCGTCAGTAAAAATATCATCAAAACCGCGCCAGTGTTGGAAGTACATTTTGGCTTTATCGGTCGGGAAGGTATATTTGCCGCCGACTTGCCAGAAGAACGGCGCGAATTGATAGCCCAAACGATCCTTTTTCATCTTCCATAACACTTCGATTTCACGCGGATCGCTTTGGAAATTTGACCAAATATCGTGGTGAATCGGAATCACTACTTGGGTATTCAAACATTCGGCGGCACGCAAAATATCGGAGGAAGTCATTTTATCGGTTACGCCGCGCGGGTTTTCACCGTAAGACATTAACGCCACATCAATTTTATAGTCGTTGCCGTGTTTGGCGTAATAGTTAGAATAGTGGGAGTCGCCGGAGTGATATAAGTTGCCGCCGTCGGTTTCAAACAAGTAGTTCACGGCGCGTTCGTCCATGCTGTCGAGAATGCTTTTATCTGTTGACGAGACGCCTTGCGGCAGGGTGACAAGTGCGGTTCGGTCAAAGGCGTCCAACACCCGCACTTTGACATCGCCGACCTCAATCACATCGCCGACTTTAGCGGTGATACAGCGCTCTGCAGGCACGCCCCATTTTGTCCACAAATCGACACAGGCTTTAGGGCCGATAAATTTCACTTTGTCGCTGCAATTTTGCAACACCGCGGCGGCTACATTCGGATCGATGTGATCGGCGTGATCATGGGTTGCCATCACCGCATCAATTTCTTTGATCGCAAACGGATCCAACACGAAAACCGAGGTGCGCAAGTTCGGCTGCAAATTACGCACGCCGCCCATCCGCATCATTTGGTGTTGCTTATTCATGAAGGGATTTTTGCCGCTGCGTTTGCCGGTGCCGCACCAGAAATCGACGGAAATATTGGTATTGCCGGCGGTTTTCAACCAAATTCCGGTACAGCCCAACCACCACATGGCAAATGTGCCTTTTTGCACTTGCTCCTGTTCGATTTGCTCGTTCAACCACGTTCCCCATTCGGGAAAGGTGCTTAAAATCCATGATTCGCGAGTGATTTCATTAACTTTGCTCATAATAGTTACCTTTTTTTAGATTAACGAACTGTTGATATGACTCGCTATCACGGAATTGATTACACCAAAATCACTTCAACGCCTTTATTGCGCAGCGCCGAAATAATCGCTGGATCGGCATCTTTGCCGGTAATAACGATGTCCAAATTTTCTGCCGGGGAGAACAATGTGCCTATTCGCTGTCCGACTTTCGAGCTATCGACTAAAGCCACCACCTTATTGACATGGTTCAGCATTTTTTGCTCGACCATGGCGGAAAGCAAATCGACTTTAAATAGCCCTTCTTCACTCAAACCGCTGCCACTGGTGAACATATAATGCCCCGCATAGTAGGTGTCGGCTTTTTGATCCGTAGTTAAAAACAGATTTCTCTCTTTGTAATATTGACCGCCCAGCACGACCAAATTTTCATGTTGTTGTTCGATCAAATAATTTAACAGCGGAAAATAGTTTGTTATCACTTGTACGGATTTTCCGCAGATTTCTTGTCCCAACATAAATGCGGTTGAACCGCAATTAATCACAATACTGTCGCCGTTTTTGCAAATTTTTGCCGCCTGTTTTGCAATGCGCGCTTTTTCGTCATAATTCGCAGTTTCATAAATAGTCAACGGCGACCAGTTATTATTTTTATTCTCTTCACACGGGTATGCCCCATTACGGACTTTTTTCAGTTTTCCCTGTGTATCTAATTTGGTGATGTCACGTCGAGCGGTCGCCGGTGAAATGCCAAAGGTGTTCACAATTTCGGTAACTGTGATTGAACCTTGCTGTTGCAACAGCTCTAATAATGCATTTTGTCTTTTTAATTCCGTCATAAAAACCTCACAATGATTATGTGTGATTTTTTATTAATATAACAAATCACACATATGATTATCAATGATTTTTTAATCAAAACAACTCAAATATTGATTATTTATTAGTATCAAATTGATTTATAAATTAAAAATAAATTTGAACTTAACTTGCATGTGTTTTTAAATGTGTTAAGGACTAAAAAAATTTAGATCTAGCTCACATAAAATCAAAAATGATCTTCATTTAATCATAATAAATGACCTATTATGTGTTCCGAAATCGTATATATGACCAAAGTGCGGTATTTATCGATTTAAACACAAAAATATTATCATTTTTGCTCACAATCCTATCACCTCTATGGAGTGAATTATGGAAACACTATATAACATATTTTACATATTCTATAGCCAAGTTATGACAAAAGCCCCATTATTGTTGGGTTTGGTAACGTGTATCGGCTATATTCTTTTGCGTAAAGATACGACGACGGTATTAAAAGGCACCATCAAAACCATTGTTGGTTTCATGTTGGTGCAAGTCGGTGCTTCTACTTTGGTTAGCGGTTTCAAACCGGTGATTGAAAAATTATCCGAGTATCATCATTTGACCGGCTCGGTGATTGATCCTTATACCAGTATGATGGCGACCATGGAAACCATGGGCGATGATTACTCTTGGGTCGGTTATGCGGTGTTATTGGCATTGGCGCTGAATATTTTGTTGGTGGTATTCCGCCGTTTTACCGGCATTCGCACCATTATGCTCACCGGGCACATCATGTTCCAACAGGCGGGGTTGGTTGCCGTATTCTATTTGGTGATTGGTGCCTCAATGTGGGAAACCATTATTTATACGGCGATTTTGATGGCGCTTTATTGGAGTATCTCATCGAATATCATGTATAAAGCCACACAAGCCGTGACCGGCGGCGCCGGCTTTTCTATCGGACACCAACAGCAATTCGCCTCGTGGATTGCGACCAAAATCGCCCCGAAATTGGGCGATAAAAATGATTCGGTGGATAATTTGAAATTGCCGAAATGGCTGCATATCTTCCATGACAGCATTTCTGCCACCGCGATTGTGATGACCGTATTCTTCGGCATTATTTTGCTTTCGTTTGGCTTGGATAATCTACAGGCAATGGCGGGTAAGACCCACTGGACGATTTATATTTTGGAAACCGGGTTGAAATTTGCCGTGGCAATCCAAGTGATCGTTGCCGGGGTGCGCATGTTCGTTGCCGAGCTTTCCGAAGCGTTCAAAGGGGTTTCCGAACGGATTATTCCGAATGCGGTGTTGGCAATTGATTGTGCCGCGATTTATGCTTATTCCCCGAATGCGATGGTATTCGGCTTTATGTGGGGCGCAATCGGTCAGTTTGTGGCGGTAATCGGTTTGTTGATGTTCAGCTCGCCGATCATGATTATTCCGGGCTTTATTCCAATGTTCTTCTCGAATGCGACCATCGGGGTATTTGCCAACCATTTCGGCGGTTGGAAGTCGGTGATGAAAATCTGTTTCGTGATGGGGATCATCGAAGTCTTGGGGTCGGCATGGGCGATTCAAATTTTTGCCGATAACGGCACCGCTTTTAACGGCTGGATGGGCATGGCGGACTGGGCATTGGTATTCCCGCCGATCTTACAAGGGTTGAATAGCATTCCTTTGTTCTTCTTTGCGATTATCGCTGCTGCCATGGTCTATATGGCATATGCGTCCAAAAAATTGCGTGCCGATGAAGCCGCTGCCGCTGCCGCGGGCAAAACGCTGGATCAAATGGACGGTTACGGTGTGGATGAATCCATTATGGAAGATGAGGATGAAAGTGCGGTTGACGACAGGTTGAGTGAAATCAAACCGGTGCGGGTGTTGGCAGTGTGCGGCAACGGGCAAGGTTCCTCCATGATGATGAAAATGAAAATCGGCGCTTATCTGGATAAAAAAGGCATTCCGAATATTATGGATTCCTGCGCGATTTCCGATTATAAATCCAAGTTAAGCAGCACCGACATTATCGTTTCCTCGAAACATTTGGCGGGTGAAATGCAAGTATCGGAAGGCAAGTTTATCCTTGGAGTGCAAAATATGCTGAATCCGAATTCGTTTGGCGATGAATTGATTGCCATTATCCAGCAACATTTCGGCAAAAACTAATGAGAATCCGATTCCGGTAGTGGCTTTCACTACCGGAAGCCTGAAGGGAGAGTAAGAGATGAATTTAAAACAGTCACTGATTGAGAATAATTCGATCAAATTGAACCAACACGCGGGTAATTGGCGGGAAGCGATAAAAATCGGCACCGATATGCTGGTGGCTTCCGGTGCGGTTGAGCCGCGTTATTATGACGCAATCGTACAGAGTATCAATGAATTAGGTCCTTATATCATTCTTGCGCCGGGTTTGGCAATGCCGCACGCAAGACCAGAGGACGGCGTGAATAAAACGGCATTTGCGTTGGTGACTTTGGCGGAACCGATCGTGTTTGAAGGCGAAGAAACACCGGTGGATATATTGATTACCTTAGCCGGCAGCACGTCGGATCAGCATATGCAAGGCTTGATGGAAATCACCCAAGTGCTTGATGACGAAGAAAGCGAAACAGGCGTTGACTTGGCGAAAATAAAAGCTTGTAATAGCAAAGAAGATATTTACCGCGTGATTGACGACGCACTGAATAAAGCTTAACTGATTATTTTATGATTGAAAAAGAGAGGATATATGACTAAACCATTACTGCAAATCGCATTAGATTCGTTAAATTTAGAAACCGCACTTGAAACCGCGGAAAATGTGGCAAGTTATGTCGATATTATCGAAATCGGCACGATTTTGGCGTTTGCCGAAGGAATGCCGGCAGTGAGTGCCTTGAGAAAAGCACATCCGAAGCATATTTTGGTTTGTGATATGAAAACCACCGACGGCGGTGCGATTTTAGCCAAAATGGCGTTCGAAGCCGGTGCGGACTGGATTACGGTATCTGCCGCCGCGCACATCGCCACCATCGGCGCCTGTAAAAAAGTCGCCGACGAATTTGGACGTGAAATCCAAATCGAATTATACGGTAACTGGACCTTGGAAGACGCGCAAAGCTGGGTCGATTTAGGTATCAACCAAGCGATTTACCACCGTTCGCGCGACGCAGAGTTGGCAGGCGTGGGCTGGACGGAAGCCGATTTGGTGAAAATGAAACAGTTATCCGATTTAGGTCTGCAACTGTCGATTACCGGCGGTATCGTAGCGGAAGATGTACACCTGTTTGCGCCGATCCAAAATGCCAAAGCCTTTATTGCCGGACGTGCCTTGGTCGGTGAAAAAGGCAAAGCCACCGCCGAAGCAATTCGTGCCGAAATTGAAAAATATTGGTGATTCGCATTTACACTGAAGACGTTACAGATTAAGCCCGTGTCGGTCAAACCGAGCGGGCTTTTGCTTTGCTGAAGGGGAAGGTCAATACTCGGTCTTATCTTTAAACTCACACAAATCTTCGATAATACAGGCGCCGCAGCGCGGTTTTCTGGCGACGCAGGTGTAGCGCCCGAGCAGGATAAGCCAGTGATGAACGTCGACTTTAAATTCGTCCGGCACGACTTTGAGCAGTTTTTCTTCCACTTTGACCACGTCTTTGCCGGGGGCGAAGTTGGTGCGGTTGGAAACGCGGAAAATATGGGTATCGACCGCAATCGTCGGCCAGCCGAAAGCGGTGTTCAGCACCACGTTGGCGGTTTTGCGCCCGACGCCGGGCAGGGCTTCCAACGCTTCGCGTGATTCCGGCACATCGCCGTGGTGTTTATCCAACAGTAAACGACAGGTTTTAATCACGTTTTCCGCTTTGCTGTTATATAAACCGATGGTTTTGATGTATTCCTTCAAACCGTCCACGCCCAGATCCCAAATCGCTTGCGGTGTGTTGGCGACGGGGAACAGTTTATCGGTGGCTTTGTTGACGCCTTTATCGGTGGCTTGCGCCGATAAAATGACGGCGATCAACAACTCAAACGGCGAGCTGAAATTCAGCTCGGTGGTCGGCTTCGGATCGGCGTCACGCAGGCGGGTGAGAATTTCAATTCGTTTTTGCTTATTCATACCGCACTTTATGCCTTTTTATGATCAATGATATTTTTGACGGCCAATATCAGCCCCAAACCGATAAACGCGCCCGGTGGCAAAATTGCCAGTAAAAAGCTGGTGTCGACATGCAGAATTTCAATCCGTAGTGATGTTGCCCACGGACCGAACAGTTGATCCAAGCCGTCAAACAGCGTGCCGTTGCCGAGTATTTCACGCATTGCACCCAAAATAAATAGACTGAGAGTCATGCCTAAACCCATTGAAAACCCGTCGAATAATGACGGTAATACGCCGTTTTTGGAAGCAAAGGCTTCGGCGCGTCCGATGACGATACAGTTGGTGACGATCAGCGGAATAAAAATCCCCAAAGATAAATACAGATCATACACAAACGCGTTCATCAGCAGTTGCACCGCGGTGACGGTGGCGGCAATAATCATCACGTAAATCGGAATGCGGATTTCGTGCGGAATTGCGCTGCGGAAGAGCGACACAATCGAGTTGGTGCAGATCAACACCAACATGGTCGCCAGCCCTAAACCAAGGGCGTAGGTGACGCTGTTGGATACCGCTAACAGCGGGCACAAGCCTAATAACTGGACTAAAGTCGAGTTATTGTCCCATAAGCCTTGACGAAAAATACCGCGCCAATCGTTTGCCGCGGTTTGAGGCGCGGTGTCAATTTCCATAATGTCGATTGTACCGACTTGCTCTGATATTAGGCGTTCCGACATATTTTCCTCACTTATCGACATGCTTCAAATTGGCTTGGCGGATGATGCTGAAAATCGCTGACTACCGCACTTGCCGCGGCTTTAATCGCGTTAATCACCGCTCTTGGCGTAATGGTTGCGCCGGTGAATTGATCGAACCGACCACCGTCTTTTTTCACCGCCCATTCGTTCTGATTTTCAAGGCTGAACAGTTGCTGATTAAAACCGTAGATCCAATCGGATTTGCTGGTTTCCAATTTATCGCCCAAGCCCGGTGTTTCTTTGTGTGCCAGTGTCCGCACGCCTAATACTTTGCCGTCGGGGGTGATCCCAACCAGGATATCAATTCTACCGGAATAGCCCTGATTGGTGGTGGCTTTAATTGCATAAGCGGTGGTTTGCCCCTGTTTTTGCGCAATGTAAATCTGTTGCAATTGCGGATAACGGTCGGCGTCGGGCACAACACAATGTTGTAATAAATTATTATCGAAATAATCCGCCGGAATCACCTGTGCCAGTTGCTGCCGCTGTTGGTTCAATGCGGCGTTATCGATCCGCTGTTTGGTCAGCAAAAAAACGCCAATCGAAAGTGCGGTACAGAGCAGGGCAACCAATGCCAAAATCAGGGCGGAGCGAAAGGTGGTTTTAATCATCGTCTAACCTTATTTTTTAACCGGATAACCGTATACGCGCGGGCGGGTGTAGTGGTCGAT
The DNA here is from genome assembly GCF_053570765.1 of Testudinibacter sp. P17/SS/0325. The sequence goes on from NZ_CM131635.1 coordinate 1,906,107, forward strand.
CAGCGGCACGCAAATGTTTGCCAATAAAATCGAGAATGCCACCGCGTCAGGATAGTTGCCGTAGTTGCGAATGACATAAATCAGTAAGCCGACCAATGCGCCGAAAATCAGTTTGCCGCGTGGCGTAATTGAGGCGGTGACCGGATCGGTCGCAATAAAGAACGCACAAAACATGGTGGCGCCGCTGAATAATTGCCACAACGGATTCGGCAATGCTTGCTCGGAAAACAGCCAGTCGGCGCAACTCAACAAGGCAAGGCTCAGCAATAGCGCGAACGGAATTTGCCAGTGGATGATTTTTTTCCACAATAACAACAGCCCGCCAAGTAAAAACGCCAGATTCAGCTGCCACCAACCGTTGCCGAGTGAGCCAAGTGCGGTTTGGCTGAAAATCGGCGATTGGCTGACATCAAGCCAACTTTTTTGCGCCAGTAAACCGCTGCGCAACGAATCTAACGGGGTCGCTTGGCTAATGCCGTCGATGGTGGCGGTGAGCTGAACCAGCGAGTAACCGTCACTGCTGATGCCGCTAAAAATCAAGGCAACGGTGTCGTTCCAAGTCGGCGGTTCGTTTAGCAGGGCGATCGGCGGCATCCAGCTGGTCATTTGCAACGGGAAGGAGATTAACAACACCACATAACCGACCATTGCCGGATTAAACGGATTTTGCCCTAAGCCGCCGTACACATGTTTGCCTAAAATCACGGCGCAAAAAGTGCCGATTAAAATGATCCAATAAGGCGCATAGGGCGGAATCGCGACCGCTAAAATCAGCGCGGTGAGAATGACACTAAAGTCGGAAACATAAAATAACAGCGGTTTACGGCGCAAATAAGTGACGAACAACTCAAGCAGATAGGCGAAACCGACCGCCAGTCCGATTTGGATAAATACGCCGAAGCCGAAATAAAAGATCTGCACCGCAATTGCCGGCAGCATTGCCACAATCACCCACAACATAAAACGCGCGGTTAAGTTGCTGGAATGGGTATGCGGGGAACTGACTATTTTAAACATCTCTCTTTCCTATGGCTTTTCGGTTTCAGCGCTGGCTTGCTGCGCCGCTTTTTTGGCTTTGGCACGCGCAATCGCGGCGGCAACGGCGGCTTTGCGCGGCTCGGTTTCAACCGCACTTGCCTGCGGTTTTTCTGTTTGAACGTCAAGCGCACTTTCGCTTGCATTGCCGGCTTGCGCCGCTTTTTTGGCTTTGGCGCGCGCGATGGCGGCGGCAACCGCGGCTTTGCGCGGGTCGGTTTCAACCGCACTTGCCAACGGTTTTTCTGTTTGAACGTCAAGCGCACTTTCGCTTGCATTGCCGGCTTGCGCCGCTTTTTTGGCTTTGGCGCGCGCGATGGCGGCGGCAACCGCGGCTTTGCGCGGATCGGCTTCAACCGCACTTGCCTGCGGTTTTTCCGTTTGAATGCCAACCGCACTTTCGCTTGCATTGCTAGTCTGCGCCGCTTTTTTGGCTTTGGCGCGCACAATCGCGGCGGCAACGGCGGCACTTTTTTCGCTGGTTGAATCAGCGGTTTGTTCCGCTTGCTTGTCGGCTTGCTGTTGTAACCGTCGCGCTTTGCGTTGCGCCATGAGTTCGCGGTTATCCGGCAGCACTTCGCCGGCTTTAGTTCGACGTGTAGCGGTTTCAGGGTTGGCAGTTGCGGCATTGTCAGCTGTTTGGGCTTCAGCCGCTTTTTTCGCTTTTAAGCGTTCTAAGGCGGCTTTGACCGGATCTTCGCCTTTTTGTTGCGCAATTTCTTGGCGGCGTTTTTCGGCGGCTTGCTGTGCGCGTTGCTCGCGCTGCAATTTCTCTTTCAGCAAACGCGCTTCGCGCTGTTCAAACCGCACTTTTGCCTCTTCTGCCAAGCGCTCTTTATGTTTGATTTCGGCGATTTTGGCCTTTTCCTGGCGGAAATATTGAATCAACGGAATATTACTCGGGCAGACATAGGCACAAACGCCGCATTCGATACAAGCGCTGAGATCATATTGTTCCGATTTGGCGTGATCCTCGCTGCGCGCAAACCAGTACAGTTGTTGGGGCAGCAGTTGCACCGGGCAGGCGTCGGAGCAGCTGGAACAACGGATGCAGTTTTGTTCCGGCGCGGGCGGCGCATATTCAAAGTGATCCGGCGCAATCAGGCAGTTGGTCATTTTGTTAACCGGCGCTTGCGGATTCGGCAGAATATAGCCCATCATCGGACCGCCGACGAAAATCGGCAAACGGGCGTCCGCTTGGTATTTCACTTGTTGTAGCAGGGTTTGAATCGGGGTGCCGAAACGTACCCAATAGTTACGCGGTTGCGGGATTTTATCGCCGGTCAGGGTGACGACGCGTTCAATCAACGGTTCATCATTGATCACCGCGCGTTTAATCGCAAATACCGTCGCCACATTGTGCATTAAAATGCCGAGCGAAGAAGAACGCGCGCCTTTCGGCACTTCCAAACCGGTCAGCACTTGAATCAGCTGTTTTGAGGCGCCGGACGGATAAATGGTCGGAATCACGCGCAACTCAATGTCATTCGCGCCTTGAAGTGCGGTTTTGATCGCTTGAACCGCCTGCGGTTTGTTATCTTCGATCGCAAACACGATTTTTTCCGGGCGGGTGAGGTAGCGCAAGATACGGATACCTTCCAGAATTTCCTGACTGTAATCCTGCATTAGACGATCATCGCAGGTGATATAAGGTTCGCATTCCGCGCCGTTGATAATCAGCAGTTTGATCCCATTGACGACATAATTGATTTTATTGGCACTCGGGAACACCGCTCCGCCGAGCCCGGCGATCCCGGCTTGGTAAATCCGCTCGATCAACTGTTCCGTGCTGAACGACATAAAATCGTCGCTGAAAGTGCGGTCACGCCATTGATCCAAACCGTCCGCCTGCAATACCACCGTCGCTTCGCTCAAGCCGGACGGATGGTTGGCGGGATAAGCACCAATATCAATAATAGTGCCCGAGGTCGGCGCGTGAACCGGCAATTTACTCAGCAATTGATGATGGGTCAGCTGTTGTCCTTTCAGCACGTAATCGCCGATGTTTACCAGCAGATCGGCAGCGTCGCCGACATGTTGTTTCAGCGGGATATAAAAGCGCTCGGGCAGGGCGAGGCGACCGATTTTCTTTTGGTTCGATTGGGTTTTCATCTCCGCCGGGTGAACGCCGCCGGGAAATTGCCACAGTTTGCCGCTGTTGATTCGTTGAATGAGATCTTTCATGCTAGCCTTCATCAGACGGTTTTGCAACGGTGATGGTATGATCAAGCGAGGTAATCGGAATAATCAGCTTCGGATCAAATTTCCAATTCCATTGTTCGATGTTATTTTCGACTTTTTCCATGGTAATACAGTCTGTCGGACAAGGGGCGACACATAATTCGCAACCGGTGCAGAGATCGGCGATCACCGTATGCAAGGCTTTATTCGAGCCGATAATTGCGTCGACCGGACAGGCTTGAATACATTTGGTGCAACCGATACACATCTCTTCGTGGATAAAGGCGACTTTGACTTCAGGCGCGCCTTCGGCAAAATCGGTACTCGGCACTTCAACCCCGAGCATATCGGCAAGCTGCACCACCAAGGGTTGCCCGCCGGGCACGCATTTGGTAATGACATCGCCGTTGGCAATCGCTTCGGCATACGGGCGGCAGCCGGGATAACCGCACTGCCCGCATTGGCTTTGCGGCAGAATCGCGTCAATTTGCTCGACAATCGGATCGCTTTCCACTTTCAGTTTCACCGAGGAAAAACCGAGAATTGCGCCGCAAACCAATGCCAGCAAGGCAATTAGGATCAGCACCCAGTGAAGTGCGGTCAGCTCGCTTAACAAACTCATTAGCTGTGTACCAAATTGGTAAAGCCTAAAAAGGCAAGCGACATTAAACCGGCGGTGATCAGCGCGATAGAGGCGCCTTGAAACGGTTTCGGCACATCGGCGGCGGCTAAGCGTTCACGCAAAGCGGCAAACAGCACCAACACCAAAGAAAAACCGAGCGCGGCACTGAAGCCGTAAATCACGGATTGGACTAAATTATGCGCCAGATTAATATTTAATAACGCCACGCCTAATACGGCGCAGTTGGTGGTGATCAGCGGCAAGAAAATACCGAGCAAACGGTAGAGTGTCGGGCTGGTTTTATGGATCACCATTTCGGTGAATTGCACCACCACGGCAATCACCAAAATGAACACCAAAGTCCGCAGAAAGTCTGCGCCGAGCGGCATTAAAATATAGCGGTCGATTAAATACGAACACAGCGAAGCGACCGTCAACACAAAGGTGGTTGCCAGTCCCATGCCGATGGCGGTTTCAATTTTTTTGGAAACGCCCATAAACGGACATAGCCCGAGAAATTTAATCAGGACAAAGTTGTTGACAAGTGCGGTTCCAAGTACTAATAACAGGTAATCGATCATAACTATTCAACCGGAAAAACGAGGATGTATTATCCGTTTTTCTGAAACTAAGAACAATACTAAAATCAGATTAAATTTGAAATTAAAGTGCGGTCAAATCTAATATCAAGGGGCGGAGGCTATTCCGCCATTAACGGCGGCGGCAGTGGTTCGGGCTCGCCTAAAAAATAAGGCTCCTTTTCGGTTAACAAATCCCACAGCATATATATCCGGGCAAAAAATTCACGGATTCGGACACTGTAACGTTCGTCAGGGTATTCGGCGGCATAGCAGATTGCGTCAATATTGTAATATTGCGCAATAAACAGGGCGCGTTCGCAGTGGAATTTTTGCGACACGATGGTGATGGAGTTGGCATGAAAAATACTTTTCGCCCGAATCACCGAATCGAGGGTGCGAAAGCCGGCAAAATCCAGATACATAAATTCCGCGTTGACGCCGAGTTTGCGTAAATCGTAAAACATATTGCGCGGTTCGTTATATTGCGGCGTGCGATTGTCGCCGCTTAACAGCAGATAATCAACCTTATTGTTTTTGATTAATTCCTGTGCGGCGAGCAGACGGTTGTAATAAAACAGGTTAAGCGAGTTATCGCTGAAATAGCGTGAAGTGCCGAGAACCAAGGCATAAGGGCGGTGTGGAACCGCATGGATATCATCATAAATCTTGTCGCGCACATAAAATCCGATGGTTTGATCGGCGATGATGATGGTAATCACGGAAAAAGAAACGAGAAATGCCAGATATTTCAAGCGCTCTTGCAACCAACGGCAGATCAGCGAGAGTCGCTTGGTGACTGCGGGGGGGATGTTGGAAGCGTTATCTGACATTTTATGTGATCTCATACTAGGGACTATTAGTAATGAAACGGGATAAAGTGATGGTTTATTCTAACAATATAAAGCAGTTATCGCTAGGCAAATCATTTTATTTTGTGTGCGGCGTCAGATTCTTGGATCGGCTTTCATGATAGGTGATGTACAAAATTGCCAGAATAATCAAACCGGCGCCAAGCCAAAGCCGCCCCGGCGGAACCGCTTGAAAAACCAGCCAGCCGCCTAACACATTCAGTGGTAACTTCAGAAAATCAAACGGTTGTAAATAGGCGGCGTCCGCCAAATTATATGCCTTGGCGATCGCCAGTTGTGCAATCGCAGTCAGAAACCCGAGCAGGATCAGATAGCCTAATTGGGCTGTATCGGGCAGGCTTAGTCCGGCGCTTTGCAATACACTCAGCAGATTAAACGGCGTGATGAGAATAAACAGATACACCACAATCGTGGTCGGCGAATCGTGCGCAGACAGTTTTTTCACCATGAGAGAATAAATCGCCCAGCACAACGCTGCCGCAAGCGGCAACAGGGCAACGGGATTAAAATCTTCCGCCCACGGTTTGAGAATAATCATCGCTCCGGCGAAACCGAGCAAAGTTGCCAACATGCGGTTGATACCGACTTTTTCTTTTAAAAACAATGCCGCGCCCAAAGTGGCGAACAGCGGGGAGGTCATAATCAAGGCAATGCCTTGCCAGATGGGAATCGGGTACATTAAGGCGCTGATCCAACATTGAATCCCGATCACCGAAATCCCGATCCGCAGAATATGCCAAAGCAAGTGCCGGATTTTCAGCACGCTTTTACCCGCTCTAAATAGACTGGGGGCAAGAAACAATAAGGCGAACAAGTATTGGAACAGTGCGACCGAGGCGGAGTCAATCGTGGTTTGCGTGCCTAAAATCTGGGTAAGCGTATTGATGACGGCAAAGACGATACCGGCAAGTATCATTGCCAATGCGCCTTTAATCGGGTGATGTAACATCGGATCGGTGGCCTTATGCGAGAGTGGAAATTGCGCTTAAGCATAGCGTTAACCGCCGAAAAAGCAAGAGTGAAAATAGCGGTGTATCATTCCAGATGTTTAGACGGCTAAAATTGCTTGACAATGATTTTAGGGATCGGTAATTTATGTTCTTAATTTAGAACAGAATATAAAAAACAGCATTGCAAGGTAGTTATGGCGGTCAAATCCACTCAATTATTTACTGAACAACCGATCCGGTTACTTTTAGGCGGGCAGCTCGGTAATATTACGGTGGCGTACCAAACTTACGGGCAATTGAATGCAGAGAAGAGCAATGCGGTGTTGATTTGCCATGCCTTGACCGGCGATGCCGAACCGTTTTTTGCCGATGAAAGCGAAGCAAAAGGCTGGTGGCAGAGTTTTATGGGGCCGGGTTTGGCGTTGGATACCGATCGCTTTTTCTTTATCTGTTCCAATGTGTTGGGCGGTTGCAAAGGCACGACCGGCCCCTCCTCGATTAATCCCGCCACAGACAAACCCTATGGCAGCCAATTTCCGGCGATTACCATTCAAGATATAATTCGGGTGGAAAAGGCGCTGCTGGATCATTTGCAAATACCGCACTTGCGTGCCGTGATCGGCGGCTCGTTCGGCGGCATGCAAGCAACGCAATGGGCAATCGACTATCCGGATTATGTTGGTTGTGTGGTGAATCTTTGTTCTTCCTTGTATTTTAGTGCCGAAGCGATTGGTTTTAACCATGTTATGCGTCAGGCGATCATTGCTGATCCGCACTTTAATCGCGGCGACTATTACCACGGACCGGCACCGGAACAAGGTTTGGCGATTGCCAGAATGCTGGGCATGCTGACTTACCGCACCGATATTCAGCTGAATAAAGCCTTTGGGCGGGTGCAAAAACAGGTGCCGGAACATTTTGGTGATTATTTTCAAGTGGAATCGTATCTCAGCTACCAAGGCAAAAAATTTCTTGATCGCTTTGACGCCAATAGTTATCTGCACCTCACCCGCGCATTGGATTTATACGATCCGGCGCTGAATTACGACCATGATATCAAACAAGCGCTGAGCCGGATTAAAGCCCGCTATATTCTGGTTGCCGTAGCCAATGATCAATTGTTCAAAGCGGTCGATATGCGTAAAAGCAAGGCATTATTGGAAGAAAACGGCGTCGAACTGGATTATCACGAGTTTAATTCCGATTTCGGACATGACGCTTTTCTGGTCGAATACGATTTCTTTGAGCCGATGATTCGTAAGGGACTGGAATAAGCGAATACAGCAGCCATCTTTCGTTTCGTCGTTATTCGGCGCATAATTTTTTGTAAATAACACTATTTTAGAACTCAAAATAATGTAAACTACGCATTAATCCAATGATTATTAAATATAAATAAATCGAATTATTTTCGGGAGGTTGCGCCATGTTCAAACGCTTCGCGCTAAATACGGTGATTATGGCAACTGGTTTCGCGCTTGTTAGCACATTTAGTTATGCTAATTCACTTAAAAACGTACTCGTACAATCTTTAGTCAATGACCCTATATTAAAAGAAGCCGAGGCTGAATTAGGCGCAGCGAAAGATAGAGTGGAACAGGCAAAAGGCGGGCATTATCCGGTGGTTTCGTTGACCGGGAATAAAGTCTTATCGCAATATCACAAAGATCCGGGTGACCGTAAAGAAAGCAAAATTGTGCCCGGAGTCAGGGGTTCAATTAATTTATATGCTTTTGGCGCGATTGAAAAAGACGTTGAAAAGAATAAAGAAAATGAAAAATATTACAACTTCAAATACTACGAAAGCCGTGAAGAATTGGCTTATACCATTTCAGAATTGTATTTGAATGCGTTGCAGGCAAAAGAAAAGATTGCAGTTGGTGAGCGTAATTTACAGCGTCATAATGAAATTTTGGCGGATTTGGGCACGATTGTCTTAAATGATGAAGGGCGTGAGTCGGAATATGTGCAAGCGGAATCCCGTGCAATTTTGGTTGAACAGGAAATTAATGAATATCAGCGCGAGCTATATCAAAATTTGACACAGTTAGCGACCTATACCGGCAATCAGATTACGGAAAAAGAGTTGCAAGATCCGTTTACCAAATTATCCGTTGATGTACTCTATAAAAATTATTCGGCAAAAGATGTCAGAAGCACGGCAACCTACCAAGCACAAGCCGCCGAGTTAGAAACCAATCTAAAAGATCACGAATTATCAAAACTCAAAAAATTGCCAAAGATTGATTTGACGGCAACAGCCACCAGCGAAGATCGCGAAGCCGCGATTAACGTCAATTGGGATGTGTTTAACCATACCTCCAGTTATGAAGTGAGAGAAAAAGCGAATGTGATTGCGTCATCCAAAGAGCGGTTACACCGGGTCGAGCGCAATATTCGTGAAACATCAAATTTAGCGCAATTAGATATCAAACGAAATACGATTCAATTGCGAACCATTAAAAAACAAATTACAGCCTCGAAAAAGGTGGCGGAGTTTTACCGATTGCAATTTGATTTGGCTCGTAAGACATTGATTGAACTATTAAATGCACATAGCGAATTATTCAGTGTCGAAATGGCGCAGGTGAATACGCAAAGTGCTCTGCGCAAGGCAAAACTTGACTACCTGCGTTCGCAAGGAACGCTTGCCGAATGGGCGGGTTTTCCACGCAATGCGCGGAAATAATCCAAAGATGAGAATAACGGCAATAAAAGCAGAGAATTCTGCTTTTATTGCTTTTCCTTTTAAAGAAGCATAATAACGATGAAACTAATTATTGAAAATATTTCTCTGGCAACACAATTGGTGGGCTCGCAACTTTCTGTCGCGACGTTAACCGCGAATGTTATCCGCAATAACGATATGGGAATTAACTTTTCTTCATTGCAAGAGTTTTTAAAAAGTGAAGGGTTTGAAAATACGATCTCACAACGGGCGTTAGAAGATATCCCCTCTTTGGCAATGCCGGCGGTGGTGCTGTTGCAAAATGAAGAGGCGGCGGTGATTATTGCAATAGAAGGATATGGGCAAGAGCGAGTATATACCATTCAGCAATTGGACGGTTTGACCCAGCGTATCAACCACGCGGATTTAGTGAAAACATACCTTGGATATTGTTGGTTTATCAAACCGAAAATTGGGGTTGACGCCCGTTCGGAACTGCCGGAATATAAAATGCCGAAGGCATGGTTTTTTAAGGTGATTTGGCGTTTTAAACGCTATTACTATCAGGTTATTCTTGCCACGTTTATCATTAACTTCTTGGCGCTCGTCAGCTCGCTTTATGTGATGAATGTCTATGACCGGGTGATTCCTAATCAAGCGTATAACACCTTGTGGGTTTTGAGTATTGGTGTGGTTATTGCGATTACGTTTGAGTTTATTGCGAAAATGATCCGAGGGCATTTAACGGATATTGCCGGTAAGAAGGCGGATTTAATTATTAGTTCCGCGCTTTTTCGGCGGGTGGTCGGGTTAAAATTACAAGAACGCCCGGCATCTTCGGGTTCTTATGCCAGTAATTTACGTGATTTTGAATCAGTGCGCGATTTTATGACCAGCGCAAGTTTGCTAACCTTGGTCGATTTGCCATTCTTACTGCTTTTTATTTCGGTGATTTGGCTAGTGGCAGGCAATTTGGCGATTGTACCATCAGTTATTATTCCGTTAGTGATTTTGGTCGGTTTTTTAGCACAAGGCCCGCTAGCCAAATACATCAATGAATCAATGAAAGAGTCATCACAACGTCAAGGGCTGGCAGTAGAAGCAATTGAAGGCTTGGAAACGCTGAAAACCAATAATGCGGCGAAATGGGCGCAAAAACGTTGGGATCACTACACCGCAACCAGTGCCGCTTCGTCGATTAAACTGAAAGATACCAGTAACTTCGTGGTTAACTTTGCCACCGCAATGCAACAACTGAATACGGTATTTTTAGTGGTTTACGGTACTTATCTGATACACAGTGAAGATCCGACGGAAAAAATCACTATGGGGGCATTGATTGCGGCGGTGATTCTATCCGGGCGCGCCCTTGCGCCGGTCGGACAAATTGCCGGTTTGGCAGTGCGCTTTCAACAGGCTTGGGTTGCCTTGAAGGGCGTTAACGGCATTATTGAACGCAAAACGGATCGCGATAGCGAGCGCAATTACGTCACTCTTGAACAAGTTCAGGGCGAACTGCAATTTAACAACGTTAATTTCTCTTACGACAAGGACGCCGCTCCGGCGTTGAGCCAATTAAATTTAACCATTCGCCCGAGAGAAAAAGTCGGGATTTTAGGGCGAATCGGCAGTGGGAAATCGACCGCACTGAAAGCCGGTTCGGGGTTATATGATTTGAACTCAGGGACTATTTCCTTAGACGGTGTGGATTTACGCCAGCTAGATCCTAATTTCCTACGTAATCAAATTTTGCTGTTAGAACAAAATCCACGCCTGTTTTTAGGCAGTTTGCGCGAGAATATGGATCTAGCCCGTATGGACGGTTTTTCGAGCGATCAGGATTTAATTCGGGCTTTGACGGTATTTGGTTTGGATAAACTGATTCGTAATCACCCGCGTGGCTTGGATATGCCGCTGGGCGAAAATGGGTTAGGATTATCGGGCGGACAGAAACAGGTGATTGCACTGGCGAGAATGTTATTACGTAACCCCAAAGTGGTGTTATTGGATGAACCGACAACCGCACTTGACCAAGCCAGTGAAATTCAAGCATTACGAGTGATTGCTAATTGGTGTCGCAACCGTACGATGGTGATCGTGACTCATCGACCACAAGTATTACAAATTGTCGATCGGATCGTGATTATTGACCAAGGCAAAGTTGTGATGGATGGGCCTCGTGACGCAGTGCTGAAAAAATTGGCCGAAAATGAAAGAAAGCAACAACAGCAAGCTCAAGCCGCACAGGCGCAAGTAAAACAACCCGAGCAACAAACCACCCAACTTGATGTAACGCTGTAGGAAAAGAATGATGTCAGAAAAACAAGAAACAACGGTTACGACCAAAGGCAAAACAGTACCAAGTGCGGTCAATCAGCAATTGATTACCGATAATACACCGAGCAAAGAAAAGTACAGCAAACGGGATTTAAAGCTGTTAACCGACCTGAATGCGGCCATCCAACAGGAAAAACATACGGGGTTGTTTTGGGGAATTATTTTACTGTTTGCTTTTTTAACCGTATTTTTAATTTGGGCATACAATAGTCCGTTGGAAGAAGTTACCCGCGGACAGGGCAGCATTATTCCGAGTAGCCGTGAACAGGTGATTCAGAGCCTAGACCCGGGGATTTTAAGTGAAATGCAAGTTAAAGAAGGGGATTTGGTTGAAAAAGGACAAGTCCTATTGAAATTGGATGATACCCGTAGCTCAGCCGGTTTGCGCGAAAGTCAAGCTAAAGTGCAGAACTTGGCGGCGGTTGTAACGCGCTTGGAAGCCGAAGCCTATAATCGAGTTCTTAAGTTTGCCGAAGATACGCCGCAAGAGCTAGTTGACCGGGAAACTGCGGTCTATAATTCACATAAACAAGCGCTAAAAGAGTCGATCAATAGTTTGAGTGAAAGTAAAAAATTGCTGGATCGAGAAATTGCGATGACAACACCAATGGTAGCCAAAGGGGCGGTATCGGAAGTCGAAGTGCTGAGAATGCGTCGCCAATCCAGTGAATTGCAATTGCAAATTGTTGAACGGCAAAACAAATATGTGACCGACGCCAATAGTGAATTGGTTCGGGTTCAAACCGAATTGCAACAAGCTCGGGAAAATATGGCAATGCGAGCTGATCCGGTAGAGCGTTCCTTGATCCGCTCCCCACTTAAAGGGATAGTGAAAAATATTCGGATCAATACTATCGGGGGAGTAATCAGTGCCGGGCAAGATATTATGGAAATTGTTCCGGTGGAAGAAAAATTGGTGGTTGAAGCTTATATCAGCCCGCGTGATGTCGCTTATGTCCGTCCGGGAATGGAAGCGCTAGTCAAGTTGTCGGCATATGATTACGCCATTTATGGTGGTTTGGATGGCGTGGTGACATTACTCAGTCCGGACACCTTACACGACCAAAAACGACCGAGTGATTTAAAATTGAATGCTAATGAAGCCTATTACCGGGTATTGGTAACTACCGAATCAAGCACCTTAACCGATAAAAACGGAAAAGAATTGCCGATTATTCCCGGTATGATTGCCACGATTGATATCAAAACCGGTGAAAAAACCGTATTCCAATATTTAGTCAAACCGATCACCCGCTTGAAGCAGGCATTGCAAGAGCGCTAGTTTATATTTTTGAAGGTGCAAAACGGGATAATGACACGAGCATTATCCCGTTTTGTTTTGCGTGCTAAGTTGTTGTTAAATTGCGATAGTTTCCATATTATGCCGTTTGAATTTATCGGCTAAGTCCGCTAATTTTTCTCCATTCGGCAAGCGCAACAGTGTTGCGATTTCATATAGCGGTACGATCACAAATTCGCGATTGTGCATATCATAGTGCGGTACGGTCAGGCGTTCGTTATTAATGATGTTGTCGCCATACAGCAGAATATCCAAATCCAAAGTACGTTCACCCCAGCGACGTAAGCGGATTCGTCCTTGCCGTTGCTCGATGTGTTGCAGCTGATCCAATAAATCCAGTGGTGAAAGCGCGGTTTCAATCGCGGCGACGGCATTGATAAAATCCGGCTGATCTTGCGGTCCGAGCGGTTTGCTACGATAAAACGAACTCACCGCGGTGACTTCGGTTTGCGGCAACGCATTTAACGCTTCAACCGCACTTTGCAATTGTTCAAGCGGATTGGCTAAGTTGCTACCCAGTGCGATATAAGCTGTTGCTTTCAAAATATTACTCGGCTTGTTATTCAGCATTGGATTTCGCTCGATTGCTTGGTTTGCGGCGACGGTAACGGCGTTTTTTCTTCGCTTGCGGATCGCGTTGATTTTGCTCCGCCATTAAATTTTCACGCTGTTGCGGATTGCTGAGTTGGTATTCGTGCCACCATGTGGTCAGCTCGATCAATTCGCCGCCTTCCAGTTCGGCACGCATTGCCAACAGATCATATCCGGCGCGGAATTTGGCTTGCGCCATGGTTTTTTCCGCACGGTTGCCGCTGCGTTTCGGCAGTTGCAATTGTAACGACCAAATTTCGCGCACCACCAAGGTATAGCGTTTCGGCACGGTCAAGGCAAGGCATAAACCGTCCAAAACTTCACTTGCCGCCACTGAAAACGCATCGTAATTGTTGAGATTGGCCTCGTTTTTCAGTTGATCCATTTTTTCACGTAGCGGATACCAATAAAATGCGGCGAATAAAAATGCCGGATTAACCCGTAAATTATCTTTGATTCGTTCATCGGTTGATTGAAGTGCGGTACGAATCATACGCTCTGCCAACGAATCTTGTTTGCCGGTGAAAAACGGGATCAGCGTCGGGAACAGATACGGCAACAGTTGATATTGATTGAGCAACTCATAGGTTTGCAGCCCGCAGCCGCTTTGCAGTAATTTTAACGATTCGTCGAACAGACGTGCCGCCGGAATATTGCGTAGTAACGGGGCGCAGGTTTTGATCGGCGCTTCACTGTCGCGATCCAAAAACATATCCAGTTTTGCCATAAAGCGCACGGCGCGCAGCATGCGCACCGGATCTTCTTGATAGCGGGTTTCCGCATCACCAATCAAACGCAATTTACCATTGCGCAAATCCTCCACGCCGTTGAAATAGTCAATGAGCATATTGTGTTTCGGATCGTAATACAGCGCATTAACCGTGAAATCGCGTCGTTTGGCATCCTCTTCCAATGTGCCGAACACGTTATCACGCAATAGCATGCCGTCTAAACTTTGACGCGATAGTTCGCCTTTATGTTCGTCTTGATGATCCGCGCGGAAGGTCGCCACTTCAATTACCTCGCGCCCGAACATAATGTGCGCCAAACGGAAACGCCGTCCGATCAGGCGGCATTGGCGTTGAAACACTTTTTTGATTTGATCGGGGCTGGCATTGGTCGCGACATCAAAATCTTTCGGCTGTTTTTCCAATAATAAATCGCGCAAACAGCCGCCAACCACATAGGCTTCATAACCATTACGTTGTAACTTTTCCACCACGGTCAACGCATTGCGTTGGATCATGCGTGGATAAATGCCGTATTCCGCCGCTTTCAGATGATATTTATGGGGCACCGCATGATGGTGCACTTTGCGTTTCGGTTTAGGTTGGTTTTCCAAATTCGGATTTGGGCGGATTTTCGCTTTATGGGAGTGCGTAGCATGTTGGATTTCATCGTTTTTCGGCGGGCTTTTTGCTTTGTTTTTTTTGCCGAAAAATTGTTTGATTAACGTTAAAATGGGACACCTCGCTGAGATAACAGCTGTTTGATAATTATCGGATAAGTTTGCCCCGAATTTTAGCCCAAATTGCCGGCGTTGCAAATACAAAAATCACAAAGCGTGGCCGGCTGAATATCCATAATAAAAATAAGCCTATTGCAGTGATAGGTTAAGCAAATTAAAAACCTTGATATTAATCAAATAAAAAACACAATAAATCAGCCAAACTACCCCGGAAGTAGTAGGGGTATTTAAGTCATATTCATTTTTTACTGTTAAGGGGTTTATATGAAGAAAAAGCTGATTTTTTCGTTGATTGGCTTGGGAGTCATCGGGTTTTTGGCGACGGTGGCTTATGTTAATCAGTTTGATAACCAACAACGTGATAAATTGTTGGCGCAAAGTGCGGTACAAAATCCGGCGGCAAAAGCGGTGGAAAGGGTGTTTTATGATAATCAATGCCAATATTGCCACACGCAAAACGCCGAAGTGCCGTTTTATATTCAGCTGCCGGTGATCAACGGCATTATGCAAAATGACATTGATAAGGCGTTGGATCACTTTTTATTAAGCGAAATCACCGCGCATTTTGACCAACCGCAAAATCTGTCGGCGGCGGCATTGGCGAAGCTGGAACGTGTCGTATTGAATGATGAAATGCCGATGAAATCCTTTATTCATCTGCACTGGGGATCATCATTAGATACCAATGAGCAAAAAATAGTGCTGGATTGGATTCGTCAGCAACGGCAAGATCATTTGTTGCCGCAAACCGCCGGCGTAGCCGCCGATCGCTTTATCCAACCGATTCCCGACAGCATTGAAACCAATCCGGCGAAAGTGGCGTTGGGTAACGTGCTTTATCACAGCACCGCACTTTCCGGCGATGGCAGCGTTGCATGCGCCAGTTGCCACGGTTTGAATAGCGGTGGGGTGGATAATCTGCCGACATCAACCGGTATTCACGGACAAAAAGGCGGTATCAATGCGCCGACGGTGTATAACGCCGCGTTCAATTTCGTACAGTTCTGGGATGGTCGTGCGGCAACGCTTGCCGATCAAGCCGGTGGTCCTCCGTTTAATCCGGTGGAAATGGGATCAAAAGATTGGGACGAAATTATTGCCAAATTGGATCAAGATCAAGCCTTAAAAGCGGCATTCTTACAAGTCTATCCGAACGGCTTCACCGGAGAAAATATCACCGACGCGATTGGCGAATTCGAGAAAACCTTAATCACGCCGAACAGCCCGTTTGATCAATTCTTAAAAGGCGATGAAAACGCCTTAACCGCACAGCAAAAACACGGCTATGCCTTGTTCCAACAATACAAATGCGACACCTGCCACAGCGGAATCAATATGGGGGGCACGTCCTATGAATTGATGGGCACGAAGGCGGATTATTTTGCGGATCGCGGCACGGAAATTACCGCTGACGATTTGGGTCGTTTCAATCAAACCCAAGATCCGCGCGATAAGCACCGCTTCAAAGTGCCAAGCCTGCGCAACATTGCGTTGACCGCGCCATATTTCCACGATGGGCAAACCGAAACTTTACCGCAAGCGGTAGCAACCATGTTGAAATACCAAAACGGTGTGGTGCTGCCGGAGCAAGATGTGAACGACATGGTTGAGTTTTTGCACAGCTTAACCGGTGAATATCAGGGCAAGCTATTGTTGAATGAGAACAGTAAACCTTAATATCTGATACTAAAACAATAAGCAAGTCGTTCAATGGCGGCTTGCTTTATTTATCTGATCCTGCATTATCCCCCTGCTAATTCCCCCCAATTTTGCTATACTGCGCCCCAATTAACCGTCGAATCGAGAACAGATTATCCCATGAAAACGATGAATACATTGTTTGCCACCACCGCGCGTGGATTTGAAGAATTATTAAAAGCCGAACTGACCGCACTTGGTGCGCAAGAATGTCAATTGCAGCAAGGCGGCGTTGCCTATCAAGCCGACGACAGCACGCTGTACCGCACTTTGCTGTGGAGCCGCTTGAGTTCGCGCATTTTATTGCCCTTAACCCAAAGCAAAGTCTATGACGACTTGGATCTCTATTCGACCATCACCCAATTTGACTGGCTACAACATTTTGACAGCAAAAGCACGTTTTTAGTCGATTTTAACGGCACGAACCAAGCCATTCGCCACACCCAATTCGGCGCAATGCGCGTCAAAGACGGCATAGTGGATTACTTTGAACGCAAAGGCGAAGCGCGCCCGAACGTAGAAAAAGAGTATCCCGATATTCGCATTCACGTTTATCTCAACCGCGAAGACGCGATAATCTCGCTCGATCTCAGCGGCGAGGCATTGCATTTGCGCGGTTATCGTGAGGAAAGCGGCAAAGCCCCGTTGCGTGAAACCTTGGCGGCGGCGGTGATTTTGCGTTCCGGCTGGGAACAAGGCACGCCGTTGGTTGATCCGATGTGCGGTTCCGGCACGTTGCTAATCGAAGCGGCGCAAATGGAAGCGCAAATCGCACCGCAATTAGGGCGTTTGCATTGGGGCTTTGATCACTGGAAAGGGCATAATTTTGAATGCTGGCAACAAGTGCGGTCAGAAGCGGAACAACAAGCCGAACAGCAGGCGCAAAAAAATCCGCAACCGCACTTTTACGGTTTCGACCTCGATCACCGCGTGTTACAAAAAGCGCAGCGCAACGCCAAACAAGCGGGCGTGGCACATTTAATCCGTTTCAAACAGGGCGACATCGCCGCACTGAAAAATCCGTGTGCCGCCGATGAAATCGGCACAGTGGTATGTAATCCGCCATACGGTGAACGTTTAGGCACAACACCGGCGTTGATTGCGCTGTATTCGGTTTTCGGGCAGCGCTTAAAAGAGCAGTTCGGCGGCTGGAACGCGTCGATTTTTAGTGCCGAACCGGAATTGTTGAGCTGTATCCGATTGCGTTCGCACCGCCAGTTTAAAGCAAAGAATGGACCGTTGGAGTGCTTGCAAAAAAATTATCAAATTAAAGCGCAAGATCCGACCGCACTTGATCACCCAGCGCCGGTTCAAGCAGAATTATCGGCTTCGGCAGGCACTGGTTTGGCGCAAGACTTCGCCAACCGTTTGCAAAAAAATATCAAAAAGATCGAGAAATGGGCGCAGCAACAGGGGCTGGACGCTTATCGTTTATATGATGCCGATCTGCCGGAATATAATCTGGCGGTGGATCGGTATGCCGATCATATCGTGGTGCAGGAATATGCCGCGCCGAAAAATATTGATCCGGCGAAAGCGCGTCAGCGTTTGCTCGATGCGCTCAGTGCAACCTTGCAAGTCACCGGTGTCGATACCAATAAACTGGTGCTGAAAGTGCGGCAAAAACAAAAAGGCAGCAGCCAATATGAAAAACTGGGCAATCAGGGCGACTATTTTGATGTGCAAGAATACGGCGCAAAATTGTGGGTCAATCTGACCGATTATCTCGATACCGGTCTATTTTTGGATCACCGCCTCACCCGCAAAATGGTCGGCGAAATGGCGAAAGGCAAAGATTTTCTCAATCTGTTTGCCTACACCGGCTCGGCAACGGTTCATGCGGCGTTGGGCGGTGCAAAAACCACCACAACGGTGGATATGTCAAATACCTATCTCAACTGGGCGGAGCAAAATTTAATCCTGAACGGCTTTGAGGAAAGCCGTCAGCACAAGATTATTCAAGCCGACTGCTTGCAATGGCTAGCAGAATGTAAGCAACAATATGATCTGATCTTCGTCGATCCGCCGACGTTTTCCAACTCGAAACGCATGGAGGAGAGTTGGGACGTGCAGCGCGATCATCTTCATCTGATGACGATGTTGAAAAACATTATCCGTCCGAACGGTACGATTATTTTTTCCAATAACAAACGCGGCTTCAAAATGGATTTCGACGGCTTGACCGCACTTGGCTTACAAGCGACCGAAATCAGCGCAAAAACCTTACCGCTGGATTTTGAGCGTAATAAACAGATTCATAATTGTTGGATCATCACGACATTATAATAATCAAAAAAGCTCTAGAGGGGCTGATTAATAATATAAAACAAAAGGAGAAAACATGAACAATCGCGTTTACGCCCATCGCGGCGTGTCGGGGCTGGCGCCGGAAAACACGCTGGCGGCGATTAAATTGTGCAAAGAATACCATATCAACTGGTTTGAGTGTGATATTGACGTGATCGGCGACGGCACGGTGATTTTAACCCACGATTCCACTTTAGATCGTTGCACCAATCGCAGCGGTGGGTATTATCACTTGCAACAAGCGGATTTGCCGGGCATAGACGCCGGCGCATGGTTTGGCGAAGATTTTCAAGGCGAACCGTTGCCGACCTTAAATCAATTGGTGGAATTGATGAATAAACAGCAATTGAACGGCAATATCGAAATCAAAAGTTGCGAAGCCGGCAAAGCGATGGCGTTAAAATTATTGGACGGCTTGCAACAGGCATTGACCGCACTCGACCCGGAGCGTGAAGTGATTATTTCCAGTTTCAACTTCTTGTTCTTAGCGGAATTGAAAAAGCGTTGTCCGCAAATTGCGGTGGCGTGTTTGTACGAATCTTATCAATCGTTAGACGACGCGATTACCACGTTGGAATGGGTTGGGGCGGAATATATTCATTTATCACAAGATGGTTTAACCCGTGAAACGGTCGCCCGTTTCAACAACGACGGTTATAAAGTGGCGGTTTATACCGTCAACAGCACCATGCGTGCCAATGAATTGTTTAACTGGGGTGTGTTCGCCGTGTTTAGCGACGTGCCGCATTTGTTTGCAGCGCGTTATCGGCAGGGTTAATTATGCTGTGCTCTTTGAGTATAAATTGAGTTGATAAGTCTAAGTAGGGGCGGATTAGATATCCGCCCGTTTGCGAAGTGCGGTATAATCATTTAATTAATAAGGAAAAAGTGTAAAGTGTGGTTCGAGCGGATATCTAATCCGCCCTTACGATAATATACATTTTTGAACTTGATTCGACAGGCTGAGGGACGTAATTCCCGCTATAAACTTGAGAGAAAAAAATGCAAAAAAATATTGTCATCACCATCGACGGTCCGAGCGGTGTCGGTAAAGGAACGTTATGCCAAGCATTAGCGGAAAAGTTGGGCTTTGAGCTGTTGGATTCGGGCGCAATTTATCGCGTGTTGGGCGTGGCGGCGGTGAAAAGTGCGGTCGCATTGGACGATGAAACCGCACTTGCGGCGTTGGCGGCGAAATTAGATATCCGCTTTGTGCCGGAAAACGGTGCGGTGAAAGTATTATTAAACGGTGAAGATGTCAGCAGTGAAATCCGCACCGAAATCGCCGGCAATAATGCCTCCAAAGTCGCAGCGTTTCCGCAAGTGCGCTCGGCATTATTGCAACGGCAACGGGATTTCGGCAGCGAAAAAGGGCTGATCGCCGACGGGCGCGATATGGGCACGGTGGTGTTTCCGCAGGCGCAAGTGAAAATCTTTTTGGATGCCAGCTCGGAAGAGCGTGCCGACCGCCGTTTTAAACAACTGCAACAAAAAGGCGTGGCGGCGGATTATGATCAAATCCTAAGCGAAATCAAAGAACGCGATTTTCGCGACCGAAATCGGGAAGTCGCCCCGTTAAAACCGGCGGACGACGCATTTTTATTGGATTCGAGCGCATTAAGTATTAGCGAAGTTGTCGAAAAAGCGTTACAATATGTCGATCAACGCATTCGCAAGACTGCCTGATTGATTTTTATGGTTTGTTCAAGGACGAACGAACCGATTGAAACAGCCCCATTTGGAAGGAATTCGAATGGACGTTATTAATTTATTTGAAGATTAAATATGACTGAATCTTTTGCTCAATTATTTGAAGAATCCCTAAAAGAACTTGAAACCCGTCAAGGTTCTATCGTTAACGGTACTGTTGTTGCTATCCAAAAAGGTTTTGTATTGGTTGACGCAGGTTTAAAATCTGAATCCGCAATTCCTGTTGAAGAATTTCTGAACGCCCAAGGCGAATTGGAAGTTAACGTCGGCGATTCAGTAAAAGTGGCATTGGACGCTGTTGAAGACGGCTTCGGTGAAACCAAGCTGTCTCGTGAAAAAGCGGTTCGCCATGAATCTTGGATCGAACTGGAAAAAGCCTACGAAGAACAAGCGACTGTTATCGGTTTAATCAACGGTAAAGTGAAAGGCGGCTTCACAGTTGAGTTGAACGGTGTGCGTGCATTCTTACCGGGTTATCTGGTAGATACCCGTCCAATCCGTGATACCTTGCATTTGGAAGGTAAAGAGTTAGAATTCAAAGTAATTAAACTGGATCAAAAACGCAACAACGTTGTTGTTTCCCGTCGTGCGGTTATCGAAACCGAAAACAGCCAAGAACGCGAACAACTGTTGGAAAATCTGCAAGAAGACGCCGTGGTTAAAGGTATCGTTAAGAACTTGACCGACTACGGTGCGTTCGTCGATTTAGGCGGCGTAGACGGTTTGTTACACATCACTGACATGGCTTGGAAACGCGTTAAACACCCAAGCGAAATCGTGAACGTCGGTGACGAAATCACCGTTAAAGTATTGAAATTCGACCGTGATCGCACGCGCGTATCTTTAGGCTTAAAACAATTAGGTCAAGATCCTTGGGTTGCTATCGCTGAAAATCACCCTGTAAACAGCAAATTAAGCGGTAAAGTGACTAACTTGACCGACTACGGCTGCTTCGTTGAAATTTTAGACGGCGTTGAAGGTTTGGTTCACGTTTCAGAAATGGATTGGACCAACAAAAATATTCACCCGTCTAAAGTGGTTAGCGTCGGTGATGAAGTCGAAGTCATGGTATTGGAAATCGATGAAGAACGCCGTCGTATTTCTTTAGGCTTGAAACAATGTAAAGCGAACCCATGGCAGCAATTCGACGAGACCCACAAAAAAGGTGATCGCGTTGAAGGCAAAATCAAATCTATTACTGACTTCGGTATCTTCATCGGTTTAGAAGGCGGTATCGATGGTCTGGTTCACTTGTCTGATATTTCTTGGAATGTTGCCGGTGAAGAAGCGGTTCGTAACTACAAAAAAGGTGACGAAGTGGCTGCCGTTGTGCTGCAAGTTGATGCAGTTAAAGAGCGTATCTCTTTAGGTATCAAGCAATTAGAAGAAGATCCGTTCAACAACTTCGTGGCTGCCACTAAAAAAGGCGCGGTTGTAACCGGGAAAGCGGTTGAAGTTGACGCGAAAGGTGTTAAAGTAGAACTGGAAGGCGGTGCAGAAGGTTATGTACGCGCGGCTGATTTAGCACGTGAGCGTGTTGAAGATGCGACTACCGTGGTTAGCGTTGGCGATGTCGTTGAAGCGAAATACACCGGTGTTGATCGTAAATCCCGTACCGTACACCTGTCAGTGCGTGCTAAAGACGAAGCGGAAGACAGCGCGGCAGTTGCAAATGTGAACAAGCAAGAAGAAGCTATTCCGAATGCAATGGCTGAAGCATTCAAAGCGGCGTCTAAAAGCGAATAATTAATTGAACTTCACATGCGGATACCAAGTGCGGTATCCGCTCAAAATGAGGAGGCAGCATGACTAAATCAGAGCTTATCGAGAGTTTGATTCAACAAAATCATACGATTCCGGTGAAAAGCGTAGAGAATGCAGTTAAGAGTATCCTTGAATCCATGTCGCAAACCCTGGAAAACGGGGATCGCATTGAAATTCGCGGATTCGGCAGTTTTTCGCTCCACTACCGTCAGCCACGTGTCGGACGCAATCCGAAAACGGGTGACAAAGTGGATTTGGACGCGAAATATGTTCCTCATTTTAAAGCGGGTAAAGAGCTGAGAGAGCGCGTGAATCAGTCCAATTAAATAATAAAACGGTACTTAAATGGTGCCGTTTTTTATTGCCTGCAATTGAGCAAACCGCACTTTTTCGATTAAACGGAAATAAATCGCGGATTTATCTATATGCTTGATATGATTTTTGGCATAATAGGGGGGTGTTTGCTATAAAATTCAGGAGAATAGAATGATTAAATACATTTTAGGCTTTGCTATCGTACTGGCAATTGTCATTGTGGCGATTACCATTGGTGCGGATAATGATCAGGTGATTTCATTTAACTACATCATCGCAAAAAGCGAATTGCAATTATCCTCGCTTGCCGCCATTTTATTTGGTTTGGGCTTATTACTCGGTTGGCTAATCTGTGCATTCTTTGTATTACGCCTGAAAGTCAAAAATTTCCGCTTGACCCGCCAAATTAACCGTCAAACGCAGCAAATCACTGAATTGACCGCTAGCCGTGATAAAACAGTCGTGTAATCTCAATGCTTGAATTACTTTTCCTGTTATTGCCCGTTGCCGCCCTTTATGGCTGGTATATGGGGTATCGTAATGCTAAAAAAGGGCAGGACGAAGTCAGCAACAAGTTGTCCCGTGATTATGTCACCGGGGTAAATTTTTTGCTTTCTAACCAACAAGAAAAGGCGGTGGATCTGTTTTTGGATATGCTGCAAAAACAAGAAAATGAAAACGACATTCACAGCGACTCGCAATTTGAAGCCTCGCTAACCCTCGGCAATCTATTCCGTTCGCGCGGCGAAGTGGATCGTGCGATTCGTATTCACCAAAATTTAGTCGAAGATCCGAATTTCAGTTTTGATCAGAAATTATTAGCCAAACAGCAACTTTCGTTTGATTATATGAAAGTCGGTTTTTTGGACCGGGCGGAAAATATTTATATCAGTCTGGTTGATGAGCCGGAATTTGCCAATAATGCGTTGAAACAACTGGCAAAAATCTATCAGAAAACCAAAGAATGGAAAAAAGCGATAGATGTCACGGAAAAGCGTCAGAAAGTGTTTCCCAAAGCGAATAATACCGAATTGGCGCATTATTATTGCGAATATGTTGCCGCCGAAGAATTACCGAGCAAAGAGAACAAACATTATTTAACCCGTGCGTTAGAGGTGTCTGCCGATTGTGTTAGAGCCTCAATCGAATTAGCCTATATCGAAATGCGCGAACAGCAATTTCAAACCGCGATCGAACATTTTCAAAACATTTTATCACAAAATCCGGCTTTTTTATCGGAAGTGTTACCGCACTTGAAATGGTGTTACCAGCAATTACAGCAAGAAAATAATTATGAGTTATTTTTAATCAAAGCTAAACAACAATACAAAAGCGGGGCAATCGAGCTGGCATTAGCCGAATTGATTGATAAAAAGAGCGGTGCCGCCGTTGCACAGGCGAATTTATATCAGCAACTCAATGACATTCCGAGTATGGATATTTTCAACCGTTTGATTCAATACGATATTGATGAGGCGGAAAATGGCCGGGGCCAAAGAGAGTTTGGTGCGTTTACAGCAGCTGGTCGAAAATAAAATCGGGCAAAGTTTTTCCTACCGCTGTTCCCACTGCGGCTATCGTAGCCACCGCTTGGTGTGGAATTGTCCGTCGTGCAACAAATGGGAAACCATCAAACCGGTGGACGGGCAGTATCAGTAAATAATTTTGGCAAAAATGTGCTCAGCCACATTTAAGATGAAGATAAACAGACCCTCGTATTTCAGCTAAATAAAAAGGAAACAGTATGGACAGTAAAGTTATCGTTGCACTTGATTATGAAACGGAACGGCAAGCCCTGAATTTGGTGGATCAAATTGATCCGAGCTTGTGCCGTTTAAAAGTCGGCAAAGAAATGTTTACCACTTTGGGAACGGATTTTGTCAAACAACTGCATAGCCGTGGCTTTGATGTGTTTCTGGATCTGAAATTCCATGATATTCCGAACACGGTGGCAAGAGCGGTGCGCTCGGCGGCGGATTTGGGCGTGTGGATGGTCGATGTCCATGCCAGCGGCGGTTTGCGCATGATGGAAACGGCAAAAAAAATCCTTGAGCCGTATGGCAAAGAAGCGCCGATTTTGATTTCTATCACGGTGTTGACCAGCATGGAAGATGTGGATTTATTGCAAATCGGTTTGAATGCCTCCCCAATGGAGCAGGTGATTCGTTTGGCGCGTTTGAGCCAGCGTGCCGGATTGGACGGTGTGGTATGTTCGCCGCAAGAGGTCGAGATTTTGCGTGCCAACTGTGGCAAAGACTTCAAATTGATCACCCCGGGCATTCGTCCCGAAGGGGCGGAATTTGGCGATCAACGTCGGGTGATGAGCCCGAAAGAAGCCATCGAAGCCGGTTCGGATTATCTGGTTGTCGGTCGCCCGATCACCTTGGCGGAAGATCCGGTCGGGGTGTTAAAAAGTATTAATGCTGCGATTGCCTAAGGTTGAAAATGTCGAATAACCCTCTCGTTTATTCCACCGCAACCGGTCGGGTGAAAGCGGAAAAACCGCAAGAAGTGATTGCCCGAGGCGATGGTATTGTGCGCATCCAACGCCAAGTCAGCGGACGTAAAGGCAAAGGCGTTTCCGTGATCACCGGCTTGGCTTTGCCGAGTGTCGAATTGGAAAAAATAGCGTCGGAGTTGAAAAAGCGCTGCGGCTGCGGCGGTTCGGTAAAAAACGGCACGATTGAAATCCAAGGCGAAAACCGTGAATTATTAAAGCAGCTTTTGCAACAAAAAGGCTATCAGGTCAAGTTGGCCGGCGGCTGAGCTATCTACCGAATAGCAGTATAACCACTGGCGTCTTTGCTGATTATATTAGCAAAGACGCTTTTCTTTTTAATTGAATCACTAATTTTCGTTATTGAAATAAATTTACTTGTGTGATTACCTTCCGTTATTTATAACCATTTAAAATTACTATCAAATAAATAATTTGATAGATATCACAATCTCGAAATAATACGCTTTCTAAAAATAATGATATTGGTTAAATTGCATTTAAATTTTCTAAAAAGAAAATTTAAATGTTCGTTTGACTTAACTTTGTTTAACCAAGCACGGAGATGTTGAAATGGAAAGATCGCTTAAAGCCGCATGTATCGGCGAGTTTTTAGGAACGGGATTGCTTATTTTCTTCGGAGTTGGCTGTGTCGCCGCTTTGAAAGTGGCGGGCGCTGGTTTTGGACAGTGGGAAATCAGTATTATGTGGGGAATGGGGGTTGCCCTTGCGGTGTATGCGACTGCGGGGGTGTCTGGAGCACACTTGAATCCTGCCGTCACCATTGCACTATGGAAATTTGCCTGTTTTGACGGCAAAAAAGTCCTGCCTTATATTTTATCACAGGTTGCCGGTGCATTTTGTGCGGCAGCGCTGGTTTACTTTTTATACCGCAATTTATTTATTGAATTTGAAACGGTGAATAATATTGTGCGTGGCAGCCAAGAGAGTTTAAGCCTCGCCGGAACATTCTCAACTTATCCGCATCCGGCATTGGGGCTGGCTCAGGCATTTGCCGTGGAAATGGTGATCACCGCCGTTCTAATGGCGTTGATTTTAGCGTTGACCGATGACGGTAATGGTTTGCCGCGTGGACCGTTAGCGCCATTATTAATCGGGATTTTGATTGCAGCCATTGGCGGGGCAATGGGCCCTTTGACCGGGTTTGCGATGAATCCGGCACGTGATTTTGGTCCGAAATTGTTTGCTTATTTGGCGGGTTGGGGGGATATTGCCATGACCGGCGGGCAAGCAGTACCTTACGCATTAGTTCCGATTTTTGCTCCCATTATCGGCGCTTTGATCGGGGCTTATGCCTACCAACGTTTGATTAATAAAAATTTACCTTGTAACACTTGCCAAATCGACTAATTAAAATAACAGGAGATGATTATGTCTGACAAAAAATACATTATTGCGTTAGATCAAGGAACAACCAGCTCGCGCGCATTGATTTTGGATCATGATGCCAATGTGGTGAGCGTGGCACAGCGTGAATTTACCCAAATTTATCCGCAAGCCGGTTGGGTTGAGCATAACCCGATGGAGATTTGGGCGACACAAAGTTCAACCTTGAATGAAGCGGTTGCAATGGCGGGCATTACACCGGACAGTATTGCGGCAATCGGTATCACCAACCAACGTGAAACCACGATTGTGTGGGAAAAGGAGAGCGGTAAACCGATTTACAATGCGATTGTGTGGCAATGCCGCCGTACTGCCGATATTTGCGAGCGGCTGAAAGCAAACGGACATGAAGAATATATCAAAGCCACAACCGGCTTGGTGGTTGACCCGTATTTTTCCGGCACCAAAGTTAAATGGATTTTGGATAACGTGGAAGGGGCGCGTGAAAAAGCAGAGCGCGGTGAGTTGTTGTTTGGCACGGTAGATACTTGGTTAGTATGGAAATTAACCCAAGGCCGCGCCCATGTCACCGATTATACCAATGCCTCCCGAACTATGCTGTTCAATATTCATACCATGCAATGGGACGAGAAAATGCTGGAAATTTTGGGTGTGCCGCGTTCGATGTTGCCGGAGGTGAAAAAATCCTCCGAGATTTATGGACAAACCAACATCGGCGGGCAAGGCGGGGTGCGGATTCCGGTGGCAGGAATTGCCGGCGATCAGCAAGCCGCACTTTACGGACATCTGTGTGTGAATCCGGGAATGGCAAAAAATACCTACGGCACGGGCTGTTTCTTATTAATGAATACCGGCGACAAAGCGGTACGTTCGCAAAACGGCTTGTTGACCACCATTGCGTGTAAAAGCGACGGTTCGCCCTGTTATGCGCTGGAAGGCTCAATCTTTATGGGCGGCGCTTCGATTCAATGGCTACGTGACGAATTGAAAATCGTACATGACAGCTATGATTCCGAGTATTTCGCGCAAAAAGTGCCGGATTGCAACGGCGTTTATGTCGTGCCGGCCTTTACCGGACTGGGCGCACCATATTGGGATCCGTATGCGCGCGGGGCGATTATGGGCTTGTCACGTGGTGCGAACCGCAACCACATTGTACGTGCGACCTTAGAATCGATTGCCTATCAAACCCGTGATGTGTTGGAAGCCATGCAATCCGATTCCGGCGATAGCCTGAAAAAACTGCGTGTGGATGGCGGTGCGACTGCGAATAACTTCTTAATGCAGTTCCAAGCGGATATTCTGAATGCGGATGTGGAACGTCCGAAAGTGAAAGAAGTGACCGCACTTGGGGCTGCCTACCTAGCCGGTTTGGCGACCGGTTTCTGGAAGGATCTGGATGAGCTGAAAGATAAAGCCAGTATCGAACGCACTTTCACGCCGGACGGCTGCGAAGAAAAACGCGCCCGGCGTTATAAAGGCTGGAAGAAAGCGGTAAAACGCGCACTGGCTTGGGAAAAAGACGACGAAGAATAAACCGCACTTTGCGTATTTTTGTTTAACCACTGTGCCAAATCAGGGCAGTGGTTATTTTATTTATACGAAAGTGCGGTTTTTACACGGATAAAATGTGATCTATTTCAAATATTTTGGGTTTTTGACCGCACTTTGTGGTGAGAATCATCAAAACTGCTTTCTAGATCGAGCAAGATTTGATAATCTGTGCGCTTTCTTGAAAACCGCCCCAAAAGGCGGTTATTTTATTTATAACAATATAAAAAACGGAGTATATTATGTCAGCTACTTTAATTGAAGTTCTTGGGTATATTGCAACTGCATTTGTCGCCGGTTCATTTTTATTAAGCTCTATGCTGTATTTACGTTTGATTAATGCGATTGGCGCAATGATGTTTATTGTCTATGGGATATTGATTGCCTCGATGCCGGTGGTGTTGCTGAACGTGTTTATCACTGTGGTGAATATTTATCAGATAATTAAATTAAAACGCCGGGCGTAATCGCACCGAGCGTGTTAAAAGACGGCGAAGCGTAGACCGCACTTCGGATGTTACTTTAACCACTGTTACTGTTTTAGTGACAGTGGTTTTTTAATTCGGTTGCGTAGACGCTAATCCGTATTCCGACTGAATTACAACACCATTGCAGCAATCCAACCGAACACTAACAACGGAATGTTGAAGTGGATAAAGGTCGGCACCACGGAATCCCAGATATGATCGTGCTTGCCGTCCACGTTGAGACCGGAGGTCGGCCCTAATGTGGAGTCGGAAGCCGGGGAGCCGGCATCGCCGAGTGCGGCGGAGACGGCAACCAAGGATACGGTAGCCAATTCGGAGAAACCCAAACTGATACAAATCGGCACATAAATCGCGGCAATAATCGGAACGGTTGAGAAAGAAGAACCGATTCCCATGGTGATAAACAAGCCGATTAACAGCATAATCATTGCGGCTAACCCTTTATTATCATTACCAATGGTTTCGCTGAAGGTTTGCACCAATGCCGCCACGCCGTCGGTTTCTTTGATCACGTTGGCAAAGCCGGAAGCGGCGATCATCACAAAACCGATCATTGCCATTAAGCGTAAGCCTTGTTGGAACAGATCGTTGCTTTCTTTCAGTTTGAAAATCCCCCCGAGCGCAAAGATAGCCAACCCGACTAAACCGCCGATAATAATCGAATCGGTGTAGAGTTGCAGGGCAAAGGTGGCAACAATGGCGATAATGCTGATTGCCGCATGGCGCGGGCTGATTTTAGCAATACGCTGTTCAATGCTTTCGGCGGTTGGCTCGGGGGTGGCGACAACATAATTGCGCGGTTTGCGATAAGTGATAAAAATGGCGGTCAGCAAACCTAAAATCATCCCGATAACCGGAATTACCATCGCACTGGAAACTTGTGCGGCATTGGTTTGTAAGCCCAAGGCTGCGCCGGTTTCATTGATTTTGGTGACGATAATGTTATCAATAAAGATCTTCCCGAAACCGACCGGCAGAATCATATAGGTTGCGGTCAAACCAAAAGTCAGCACGCAAGCCACCGCACGACGATCCAGTTTTAAACGGTTCATAATGTCTAACAATGGCGGCACCACGATTGGAATAAAGGCGATATGCACCGGCAGCAGGTTTTGCGAGGAAATCGCAAACAGAACCAACAGCAATAACACCAAATATTTAAACCAGAACAGCGCTTTTTCGCTCGGTTGTTTGCCTAATTTTTTAATCACCCGCATTGCCAATAAATCGGTTAAACCCGATTTGGAAATTGCCACGGCAAAGGCGCCGAGAATGGCGTAATTCATCGCGACGGCAGCACCGCCGCCCAAACCGTTGGTAAAGGTGGATATGGTCGTTTGAATATCCATGCTGCCCAATAAACCGGCAGCCAAAGCGGAAATAATCAGGGCGATAACCACATTAATCCGCATTAAACTGAGCGCTAACAGCAGAATAATGGATAACACCACATTGTTGGTGAGTAACATAATAAGGTTCCTTGAAGTTGGTTAAAATATAAAAACAAAAATTAAAGCGCAGCGATTGTAAAGCAAAATAAAATGATTTTCTCGATTTTATTGTGAATTCGCGGCAAATAGCGGAAATCCTCGCAATGTTTTTAAGCGATTGACCATATAACAGAATAATTCGGCGGTTTTTTCGGTGTCATACAACGCGGAATGCGCCTGTTTCGGATCAAAACTGATGCCGGCGGCATGACAGGCCTTGATCAACACATTATTGCCAAACATAAAAGCGCCGAGGGTGGCAGTATCAAAGGTGCCGAACGGATGAAACGGATTGCGTTTCAATTGGGTGCGCTCCGCCGCCGCCATTAGGAAGCCGTGATCAAAGGCGGCATTATGTGCCACGATAATCGAACGCTTGCAGTCGGCGGCTTTTTGGGTGCGGCGCACCATTCTGAATAATTCGCCAAGTGCGGTTTCTTCGCTGACCGCGCCGCGCAGCGGGTTATCGATATCAATGCCGTTGAATTTCAAGGAGTCGGGATTGATATTCGCCCCTTGGAACGGCTCAATATGGAAATGGCATTTTTCATCCGCTTGCAGTAGCCCTTGCTCATCCATTTTTAAGGTAACGGCGGCAATTTCCAATAGCGCATCGGTTTTCGGATTAAATCCGGCGGTTTCCACATCAATAATCACCGGAAAATATTCGCGAAAGCGGTTTTTCAGAAGATTGTAATCGGTTTGCGTGTTGTTTGATTCGGCGGTTTGCACGGCAGTGGTCAAAATAAGATCCTGTTTGACTGGAATAAAAAACGCCGAAATCCGACATATCAGCGGATTTCGGCAGAAAAAATTAATTGCCTAAACCGGCTTTGGCGCTTTTATTTTCGATAAATTCGATTTTGTACCCGTCCGGATCTTCCACGAAGGCAATGACGGTTGTACCGCCTTTGACCGGACCCGGTTCGCGGGTGACGTTGCCGCCGGCAGACCGCACTTTGTCGCAAGTGGCATAAATATCATCGGTGCCGATGGCGATATGCCCGTAAGCCGTGCCGAGTTCGTATTGTCCCACGCCCCAGTTGTAGGTCAGTTCCAGTACCGCACTTTTATCTTCGTCATCATAGCCTAAAAATGCCAGTGTATATTTGTATTCGGTGTTTTCACTGGTACGCAGAACGCGCATTCCCAATGCTTCGGTATAAAATTTAATTGAGCGATCCAAATCGCCGACGCGCAGCATAGTATGTAAAATTCGCATGATTAGTCCCCTAAATTGTTAACGAAACAATAAATATGGCATTATAATGTCAATTTGTGATTTATTACTATTTATTTTAGCACGTTGGACGTTCTATGTCAGACCATAACGAGAACAAAATTCGGATCTTCTTACTCTCTCTGCTGCCGCCGGTTTTGCTGTTAGGCGCGGAAACCGCACTTTTCTTTTCCCTGCCGCATTTAAATCGCTTTATTGCGTATTTTGCCTTTGCGGTATTGAGCGCACAATTGGTTTTGCAAGTGGTGTTTATCAAAGGCGAAATTTGTAACGGGCAACGTTTCCGTTTGGTCAACGCCGCGTTGTATTTGGCGCTTTATTGGGTGGGGCTGTTATTGCTCGGCGCATTGGCGGAAAAACGTTATATTCCGCTCATGCTGCTGATCGTGAGCGGTTTGTTAACGTTATTTGCAGTATGGCAACAACCGAAAGAGGATGAACGGCTTCAACGGGCTTTATTACTGTTTGCCAACGTTTGCGCGCTGCTCGGTGTGCTGGCATATCTTGCGATTTGGTGGAATTTGCCGCGGGCGGAATGGTTGTCTTACAGCCCGTTCAGCCAATTGTTTCTAGCCGTGGTATTGGCGAATTGGCTATTGCGGGTATCACGTAACCGTTTGCAGGGCTTGTTGCAATTGTTGCCCCGTCTGATGTTGTTGACATTATTGCTTAATGCGGTTTACAGCGTGATCGTGTTGTTATTGCTATATTTCAACTTGATTACGGTTATCACGCCATTGAGCGGTTTCATTCTGTATTTTGTCGTACATTTGCTTGCCGCTGCCATGTTAGGCGGCTCGATCAGCAAAAATAATCCGCTTAGGTTGCCGCATTTGGCAGTTTTGCTGATTCTGGCACTCAGTTTTCCATTTTGGTTAACTTGATATGTGGAAGAAGTGTCTGTTTGTATTCGCGGTATTGTCGCTGTTACTCGGCAGCGCACTGTTATATCTGTTACAGGGTAACGGCTTGCAGACCGTCACCAATTATTTCCTCATGCCGGATTATCAAATCCAGTTGAAACAAGCCCCGCAAATCGATTTTGACGGCATAAGGTTGCCGCAGCTCAAGCTGCAAACGGCGACTTGCCGGCTGGCGGAGGCGAACGATATTCGCTTAACCGGACAGCAACGGAAATTGGCGGTACGACAATTACAATTGGATTATGCCTGTTTGCAGCAACTGATGAATCAAGATAATACGGCGGAAGAGGCAACCCCTTTCACCGTCAATCGTTTGTTTGCACTGTTGCCATTGGGCGAGGTCGAGATTGCCGAATTGCATTGGCAACATACGGAAAGCGTACAACAACCGCAGTTGCAACAAATTTTGGCGGCGACGACCAGCGTAAGTGCGGTACGCCAAGGCAATGAAGTGCGCTTGCACCTGCGGGCAAGCGAAGCAAACGGAACCGCACTTTCGCGTGACAAGCAAACGCAGGCTGAACCCGAAACGGTTTCAGAACCCAACGGCAGCAGCAGGCAGGCTAGTGACGAAAATTCAGCGCTTCAATTGGAATCGGTATTATTTGATTTGAATGCGCGGCTTGTCGGGCAAAATTTAACGGCAACGGCGGTTTATCTGCCGGACAGTGAGCAATCGAACCAATTGACGTTTAACGCCGAACTGGCGGAGAGTTTTGCACAACTGCCATTGCGTGCGGATGTTGATTTTATTTGGCGTTCGCCTTATTTGGTGATTCCGCAAGGCGGAATGAAGCTGGTGTGGCAGGAAGAACAAGCCAACTTGCAGTTGTATGAAACGGTCGGGCAGCAACAGCACGAGCTCTTGAATTTGCCGTTTGATATTAAAAACGGCAATTTGCAAATCAGCAAAGCGCAGTTTAATTGGGCGAAAGATTTACCGCAGCCGATGACCGGTTTTTTGGATTTGAACCTGCAAGCGGAAGAGAGCCGTTTTTTCTGGAACAGTTTCCCGTTAAGCGTTAACTTTCGCCTGTCATTGCTTTCTAACGGCGAAAAAGGCAAGGGCGTGATTGTGATTCAAGGCTTGAACGGGAAAATCGAACGAGAGTCGCTGAATATCCCGCTGCAAGTGAACGGCGATGTGAAATCCTTCGACAGCATTTTTTATGCCGGTTTGCCGATGCGGATAGAAGGCCCGCTACATGACCCGATGTTACGTTTTTTAAGCGGTTCGTTATTACGTATGCGCGGCAATACCGAGTATATTGATATTGAAGAATTGCGTTTGCCCTTGGCTGGGGTGGTCGTCGGGCAATACGGTGTCAAAGGGCGTTTGCAGGCGATTCTGAAAGGCAAAACCCGGCAGTTTGATCAGATTGACTTGCACCTTGACGGACGTGCCAATGAGTTTATCGCCGGGATTCATTCCATTTTTAATATCCGCTCCGCCCAAAATGTGACAGGGTTAAAATCGGCAGCGGTAAAAGCCAATATCTGGAATTGGAATTTTTGGGGATACGCCGATATTCCCGGTTTGCGCAGTCTGGTGAGTTTGCGCGGCCGCGGATTTTGGCAAGATAATTTAATCCATATTCAATTGCTTGACGGTGAATTGGATCGCTTCGGGTTGTCCGGCGTTAGGGTTGACCCCTTGAAATTGACCTTGACCGAATCGGTCAAGTGGGATTATCAGCAGCAACAATTGCAAGGGGGATTGACCCTGAGTACGCCGAAAATTCAATTTGATTACGGCGGTGCGTTTCTCAAACCGGATATCGGGGTGCGCATCGAAGGCAAGGATTTCACCGATTTGAATTTGCGCAGCGAGCTGACCGCCGATAAACTCGGACCGATCCGTCTGTTCTCCCGCTATCAGGATGGCGTGTTACGCGGCAATATCTATTGGCCGCAACAGTCTGCCAATGTGTTCCAACCGCTGTTTCCGCCGCGTTGGAATTGGTTGATCCAACGCGGCACGATTCGTGGGCAAACCGCCTTTTCCATTACGCCGGAAAGTGGGGTGGTTGCCGGGGGACATATTGTGATTCAACAAGGCGATATTGCATTACCCGAAGGGGCGATCAGCGGCATTAATTTCTCTCTGCCGTACCGTTATCAGGATCAACGTTTCCAACTGGGCATTAAACAACCGGTCGAAGTGAAAATCGCGACTTTGGATAATGGGGTCAAACTGAAAAATGTGTCGTTACAGCTACAAGGGCACTATCCATGGACACGCAAACAGCCGTTATCGCTGTCAAAATTGCACTTAAATCTGTTAGGCGGCGAATTGGACGTGGATAAATTCTCATTGCCGCAGCATAATGCCGCTTATTTGCGTTTGAACAATATTGAGTTGAGCGAGGTGCTGGATTTTATGCAATATAACCAATTGGAGATGACCGGCAAGGTGAATGCCAAGCTGCCGTTTTGGATTGAAAATTCCCCTTGTATTGTGTGTGACGGCATTATTGAACAAGGCAGCGATTGGCGCATTCATTTGAGCGATGAGTTGATTGAAAAAATCGAACAGGGCGGCGGGATTACCGAACGGATCCTGACTAATTTGATGGAAACTATGGACGTGTATGATTCCAATATCAAGGTGAATTTACTGCAAGACGGCACAGGTTTAATGAATGCGCAAATTAAAGCCAATAATGCCTTACAAAATCCGATCTTTTTGAATTACAATCATAAAGAAAATGCCTTTGATTTATGGAAATCGATCAATTTCGCTTCGGAGCTGCAACAAAATTTAGAATACCGTCTGTACCAACGACGTGAACAATAGACCCTAGAGAGCCATTATGTTATTCAAGCTAAAATTTACCGCACTTTTGTTCAGTTTATCTGTCTTGCTCGGTTGCGTGCCGAAAATTCAGCTGGAAACGCCGAAAGAGGGGATTACCATCAATATGAATGTGGAAATCGAGCATAAGATTCAAATTGAAGCCGATGACAACACCCGTAAGATTTTGGCGGAAGACAATATCTTGCAACAATAGCAAAGGCAAAGTGCGGTCTGATTAGCGTGATCTGCACCGCACTTTCGCATGACTATTTATTCCCGCCTTTCCAATTTGCCCAATCAAAACAGCGTGTCGGCAACAAGCGGCGCAGCCACCAATAGAGCTTGGTCGGAAAAGTGACCTGATAACGGGCTTTCGGTTTGGCACTGTTCAGGCATTGCAATACTGCCTTGGCACAGGCTTCGGCAGGCAGCGTGAACGGGTTGGCATTACCTTTGGTGTTCAAGCGTGCCAACTGTTTTTCGTAGGCGGTTTTATGCACGCTGTGTTGCCAGTCAATATACTGATGAAATTTTTGCAATGCATTGGGGCGGAATTTGCTGGTGATCGGACCCGGTTGCAGCAAGCTGACGAAAATCTGACTGCCGAACAATTCGGTACGTAAGGTGTCGCACAAGCCTTCTAGGGCAAATTTACTGCTGTTATAAGCCCCGCGCCACGGCATGCCGGCAAAACCCAAAATGCTGCTGTTGACGATAATCCGCCCGTGTCCTTGGCGGCGGAACAGCGTCATGGCGTGCCGAATACATTCCCACGTGCCGAAGACATTGGTCTCAAACTGTTCGCGTAACGCGGCACGCGAAACATCTTCCACCGCGCCGGTCTGCCCGTAGCCGGCGTTACAGAAAATGGCATCTAAAGTGCGGTTTTGCCCGATATGTTGCAACACATGTTGGATTTGCGCCGAATCGGTCATGTCCAGTTGCACGCATTCCAGCCCTTCTTGTTGCAAACGCAGAACATCTTCCGCTTTACGGCAACTGGCGATCACCTGCCAGCCGTGTTGCCGTAAATAATGTGCGGTCGCATAACCGATACCGCTGGAACAGCCGGTGATGAAAATGGTTTTACTCATGCTTAGAGCCTGTTGATCTGTGTTTATAATTTGAGCCATAGTCCCTAATCCAAATGATGTAATAGCGTTTCGATGTGCTTCAATCCGTTTAAGCGGGTTTCGCTTAAACGTGAGGCAATGCCGCATTGCCGTAACAATGCGGTCACATCAAATTGCCGAATATCACCCAACGGCAGATTCTGTAACACACTTAACAACAGGTACAACAAGCCGTTCATAATCCGCGCTTCGCTGTATGCCGCGAAATGGTAATCCCCGTCAGCCCGCTTGTCTGCGCTAAACCGCACTTCCACTTCGCAACCGTGAATTCGCGTCATATTTTCCAGTTGTTCGGGCGAAGGAATCGGCAGTTTTTTACCAAGTTGAATCAGATAACGGTAACGTTCTTCCCAATTATCGAATTGTTCAAATTGCCGAATTATGTCTTGGTTGTTTGCCATCGGTTAATCTCTCAACAAGGCGAGTGCGTTATCTAAGGCGTTAAAAAACGCCTCGACTTCCGCTTCGGTATTATAAGGGGCAAACGACAGGCGCAACGTACTTTTTTGCCCTAAACGGGCAAGATAAGGTTGGGCGCAATGTTCGCCGGCGCGTAACGCAATGCCTTGTTCGCTCAGCAGCGTATTCAGATCAGACGTTGCCAAATCATCAAAGACAAAACAGACAACAGAACTGGCTTGCGGCGAGTTAAACAGGCGGGCGCCGGGATAACGCCGCAACCGCACTTTGGTTTGTTCGGCTAAATTCACTGCGTGCTTTTCAGCTTGCGCAAAATCGATTTGTTGCAACCAATTCAACACCGCGCCAAAGCCGATCACGGCGGCAATATTGGGTGTACCGGCTTCTAAACGATAGGGCAGCGTGTTAAAGCTGATCTGCTGTTTTGACACCCGATCCACCATTTTGCCGCCATACAGTAGCGGCGTGAGTTGTTCCAGTGCCGCTCGTTTTCCGCTTAACACGCCTAAGCCGTTTGGTCCATAGAGTTTATGGGCGGAAAAGGCATAAAAATCCGCGTCCAGTGCCTGAATATCCAGTTTAAGGTGCGCAATCGCCTGCGCGCAATCGACCACAATCAAGGCTTGCGGCGCAGTTTGACGGATGGTTTGCACCAACTCGGCAATCGGCTGTGCGGTACCGGTGACATTCGAGACATAGTTTAACGCCACCAATTTGGTGCGTGGCGAGAGCGCTTGTTGCAAAACCGCACTTTCGATCAGCCATTGATCGTTAATCGGCAATACGATGAGTTTCGCGCCACGCTGCTGCGCTACGACCGACCAAGTGACAAAATTGGCATGATGATCGGCTTCGCTGATAATGATTTCATCGCCTGCTTGGATTTGTGCTGCCAGCCCATGCGCCACCATATTGATCGCCTGCGTCGTGCCGCTGGTCCAAACGACACAATCGCTCGACGGCGCATTGATCCATTGTGCGGTCAACCGCCGTGCCTGTTCGTAAAGTGCGGTCTGTGCCGATTCATGCTGGCTGCGGTGTACCGACCCCGCACTTTGGTAGAACGCCAGCGTACTGTCGAGCAACACCTGCGGTTTCAACGCCGTCGCCGCCGAATCGAAATAAATTAACGCAGAATCTTGTTGCAGATAGGGGAAATCGGCTCGAAATACAGTTGGGTTAAAGTTAGGCATAAGCTATCCGAGTGGTTAAACAGGTCGCTATTATAAACTCAACGTTGTTCCTTACGCCACAAATACGGCTCTTGCGGATGGCGATCCTGCCAAAGCCCTCTTTTTTTCCATTGTGCTTCCAGTTGTGCCTGTTGGTATTGCGGATCTTTTTTATAGAAACGGTATGCCCAAGCATAACCGCTTTCCACCATTAACCGATTAATATTTTGGTGTTGCATATCATATACCGTTGCCAAGCGGCGGGCATATTGATCAATGCCGTCGATTTTCAGGGTCACGCTTTGTTTGTGGATCAGTTTAGCCAGTTGTTGTTTGGCTTGCTTGCCGTATACTTGCCCGTTTTCCGGTGCATCGATGCCGACTAACCGCACTTTGATTCGTTTGTGATTGTTTGTTAAGCAGGTGAAACTGTCGCCGTCACTGATATGAATCGCACGGCACTGCAAGGCATTAGTCGTAGTTTTGGCTTGGATTGTTATCGCAGAAAGTAACAAAAATGCAAATAAAAAGAAAAAACGTGTTATCGACACTTTACAACCTTATCTATTATCAGAAAAAAGCGGGAAATACAGTGACATTGATCACAAATTGAGGGAGAATTATTTCATATTTTTCCGTTATCACAAACCAAGATGAAACAAAAAGCCTTCGATTTATTGCGCTCCCTTGCGATTTTATATGCCGTTTTGTATCTCGGTATTGCGTTGCAACATCTGATTCCGCTCGGTGTACCGGGTAGTATCTGGGGATTATTGATCCTTTTTCTGTGTCTGACAACGCAGGTGATTAAAGTGGAATGGATTGCATTCGGTTCCCGCCTGTTGATTCGCTATATGGCGCTGCTGTTTATTCCGGTCAGTGTCGGGATTATCAAGTATGCCGATCTGCTGTTCGCCAATGCGAAACCGCTGCTGATTCCGAATATCGTCAGCAGCATGCTGACACTGGTGGTGGTCGGTTTGCTTGGGGATTATCTGTATGAACGGCATAGTATCCGCAAATTACGCCAAAAAGCCCGACACAAACGGCAACAGAGCTAGGAGGAAACGATGTTACAGGATTTGGCGCTTTATCTCTATTCGGGGCTGACTATTGCGGCATTTATGACCGCACTTTGGATTAACAAACGTTGGAAATCCATGGTGTTTAATTCCTTTGTGCTGACGTTATTACTGCTGTCAGGCATTCTGTTGTTACTGAACATTCCTTACGACAGCTATATGCAGGGCAACGCACCGTTGAATAATCTAATGGCGCCGTCGATTGTGGCACTGGCATTGCCGTTGTATGAACAGTTGCGCCAAATCAGCAATCGTTGGCGCAGTATTTTGCTGATTACCACCGTTGCCTCACTCCTCGCGATGTTTAGCGGGGCGGTATTGGCGTTGTTGTTAGGGGCAAGCGCAGAGATTGTGGCAACCATTTTGCCGAAATCGATCAGTATGCCGATGGCAATGGCCGTCGCCGAAACCGTCGGCGGCATTCCGTCGGTGGCGGCGGTCGGCGTGGTGCTTGCCGGTTTGCAAGGCTCGATTTTCGGTTATTTCATCTTACAAAAAATCGGCGTGAAACACCCCGAAGCGATAGGCCTATCGATTGGTGCGGTATCGCATGCGCTCGGCACCGCCCGCACTTTAGAGGTCGATCAGCAAGCCGGGGTATACAGCTCGATTGCATTGGTGCTGTGCGGCATTATCAGTTCGATTTTGGCGCCGTTGGTGTTTCATGTGGTGATTCTGCTGTTTTAAGTGCGGTCGGCGTGCCAGTCAGTGTGTTAAACCGAACCCCAAAGGGTATAGCGGATCCGCGCTGTCGCTGGGAACATCCGGTTTTTGTTCTTCCACCGCTTTCATTGACGAAGGCAACTCGAAAGGTAATGTGGCACTGAACCCGGCTGAACTCATCAACGCAGTCAACAAGGCATGATCGCCGATACCAAAATTCGCAACCAGTGCCGAAGCGTGTTGTTTAATCTTGCTTAAAATCGCCGGACGATCCAGATAAATAGTGACAACGGTCGGCACCACTTGCGCGGTATCGCGAATCAAACGGTAATCGGTATTGCCGGAGCGGAAATCCAGCGAACCTTCATGCTGCAGCGAAGCGAAAAAGTAGCTAGGATGTAGGATTTCATACGGCGTAGCAATGCGGATAATCGCCACATCCGCTTGTTCCGGCGTCGCCACCACATTAAAGCCCAAGGCGCCGGCGACCTCTGCATCAATATTATGCAAGAAAACCTTACTTTTTTTCTTGAGCGGCAGGGTTTTCTGCTTATTTTCCAACAGCACTAACGATTTGATTTGCGCTTGCTGCGCCTCTTTTTGCCAAGCGGAGTTGCCGATCAGTTTTTCCGCCTTAATCGGATCAACAAAAGGCGCTTCAAACAAGCCGATACTGAATTTTTGGATCAGAATACGACGCACCGATTGATCCAAACGAGCCTCGGATAATTTATTCCGTTGCACTGCATCAATAATCAGCTCGGTGTCGGATACGCCGCCGAATTGATCAAGCCGGGCATTTAAACCTTTGATAAAACGTTGTTGTCGTGTCAATGTCTCTACGCCCCAAGGTGCGCCCGGCGGTTCGTGCGGCGTGCCGTTCGGATTGCCTTCGCGGCAGGCGAGATCACAGTCGTTGGTGATTAACCAGTCGCCGAGGATTATGCCGTCGAATTCATACTGCCCGCGCAACAGATCAGTGAGTAAAGTGCGGTTAAAACCGGCGGCAACCGGCTCCAACGCTTTGCCGTTCAGCCGCACTTGTTTCAAAACCGAATATGCCGGCATTACGCCCGCAACCTTGGCTTCAAAGGCGCCGGTAAACGGATAGATGTGCTGTTGCAGATGATCGCCGGGAAAAACGGCATATTTGCCATAGGCATTATGGCTGTCCCAACCATGCTGAGCGGCGCCGTAGCCGACCCAATGTTTCACTACCGCAATCACACTATTGCGTTGCAGTCCGCCGTTGCCGTTTTGCATGCCTTCGATATAGGCCTTCACCATCCGTTTTACCCTGTCGGGATCTTCGCCGAAAGTGCCGATAATACGCGGCCAGCGTGGTTCGGTTGCCAAATCCGCTTGTGGCGACAGCGCGATATGAATTCCGCTGGCCAAATACTCTTGCCGCACCAGATCGGCATAACGTTTGGTCAGTTTTTCATCATTGATCGCCCCGAAACCGAGTAATCCCGGCCATTTGGTAAATTTTCCGGCGGAAATACTCATGCCGTCGGGTGAGAACGAATTGCGCGGATCAGAACTGATACTGAGCGGAATCCCAAGCCGGGTGCTCTCCGCAAGCTCCTGCAACTTATTATTTTCTTCGCTGAAAGTGGCAATGGCATGCGCTGACAAACGGGTGAGCAGGCTAGCGACATGTTTTTCCACGATCAGCTGCCGATTGGCAGTTAAATCGTAGGATTCGCCTTTGCCTCGCGGATTTTCCGTGGTCATGGCGGTGGCGTGCATAATCATCCCGGCTTTTTCCGCCAGATTCATTTGCG
This sequence comes from Testudinibacter sp. P17/SS/0325, assembly GCF_053570765.1. The sequence goes on from NZ_CM131635.1 coordinate 1,947,114, forward strand.
CCAGCAGATCATCGGCACGGGTTTCCGCCGCTAACCGCCAATCCTCATAGGGATCCAATCTGCCGTTACGGTTCAGATCTTTGAATTGCGATTGCCCAATTTGTAACAACGGCACATTGCGATAGCTCAAGTGCGGTTGTGTCGGCGCGGCGGCTGATAGATTTGCGCTCAGCAGGCAAAACAGGCATAGTGCGGGTAGTCTGGTCAACGATCTTTTCCATCTGGGATTACAGCGAATAAGTTTCACTATTTTAAATAAAAATTCATGACAGGCATATGCAATAGCGCTTTCTTTATATTAACCTTGGTTTACTTTTCAAACGGATGGGCATTTCAAGTTTTGATTGCGTAAATTTACTCCATTAACACTGTTTTTTTATACAGTAAATTGCGTTATAATGCCGATATGGTATCCAACGTTTGTTGTAACAGGGCTATGCAACAGAATGCAACAGAGAAAAATTATTCATATCGATATGGATTGTTTTTTTGCCGCAGTCGAAATGCGCGAAAATCCGACTTTACAGGGAAAACCGGTCGCGGTGGGCGGCACCACGTCACAGCGCGGCGTGTTATCGACCTGTAATTACGAAGCGCGCAAATTCGGCTTGCACAGTGCAATGCCGACCGCACTTGCCCTCAAGAAATGTCCGAATCTGGTTCTATTGCCGGGCAATATGGCGCTGTATAAACAAGTATCCGAACAGGTGCGCCGCATTTTTCAACGTTACACCGATTTAATCGAGCCGTTGTCGTTGGATGAAGCTTATCTCGACGTCAGCGATTGCCAAGCATGTAACGGCTCGGCAACTTGGATTGCCGCTGAAATCCGGCAAGCGATTTTTGACGAGTTGCAATTGACTGCTTCCGCCGGGATCGCCCCGCTGAAATTTCTCGCCAAAATCGCCTCGGATATGAACAAACCGAACGGACAATTCGTGCTGACGCCTGAACAGATCGATGAGTTTGTGCTACGGTTGCCGCTGAAGAAAATTCCGGGCGTGGGACCGGTCACCGCACAAAAATTAGCGGCAATGGGGCTGAACCACTGTGCCGATATTCGCGCTTTGCAGCAACATATTTTATTGGATCAATTCGGCAAACTCGGGCAGCGGATCTGGCAATTCAGTCATGGGATTGATGAAAGAGCGGTGCAGCCCGAGCGGGAGCGCAAGTCGGTCGGGGTGGAAACCACCTTGGCTCAAGACATTTGGCAGCCGGAACAAGCCGTCGATATCCTATCGGCGCTCTATCAAAAATTACGGCTGCGTTTACAGCGTGCGCAACCGGATATTCCGTTGCGCAGTTACCGTAAAATCGGGGTAAAGCTCAAATTTAACGATTTTCAAACCACGACCCTGGAAAGCAGTGCCTATGTGCCGAATCAAGACGCTTTTCAACAATTGTTACAACAAATCTGGCAGCGGGCAAACGGGCGTAGCGTGCGCTTAATCGGTTTAAATGTGACCATTCCGCACAAAAATAAAGCACGCCAGCTCAGTTTATGGTGACGTAATTCAAAACTTTAACAAAAATATGACATTTCTGATTTACTAAAAATTCGTTTATGCTATAAACAATTAAATTTGAAGATAAAAGGTATCGGTATGAGTATGAAAATCTGTTTAAGCAAAGCGTCGGCAACTGAAATTTGGGGCAAAAGTGCGGTTATCAGTTTTGATAACGGCGTGGCGACCATCCATTTCGGCGAAGAAAAAAGTCGTCGCAAAATCCAGCAGGCGGCGCGTAAATTGCGCACGCAAGGGATCAATGAGGTTGAACTGGAAGGCAAGCATTGGGATTTGGATCGTTGTTGGGCGTTTTATCAAGGCTTTTACACCGCCAAGCAGCAGTTTGCGGTTGAATTCCCGACCTTAGACGATGCCGAACAACAGCAATTGTTCCGCCAAATCGAGGCGGGGGATTTTGTGCGTGAGCTGATCAACCTGCCGTCGGAGGTGATCACCCCGCAAGAACTGGCGCACCGTGCCGCCGATTTTATTGTGCGGCAAGCGCAACAAGCCGAAAGCGAAAGTGCGGTTTCTTATCACATTATTGCGCGCGAAGAGCTGCGCGAACGTGGCTATCACGGCATTTGGACGGTCGGCAAAGGATCGGCAAACCAACCGGCAATGTTGCAGCTGGATTTCAATCCGAGCGGCAATCCGGACGAACCGGTGATGGCATGTTTGGTCGGCAAAGGGATCACCTTTGATACCGGCGGTTACAGCTTGAAACCGAGCAACAGTATGGATTCGATGCGTTCCGATATGGGCGGTGCGGCGTTGCTGACCGGGGCGTTGGGCTTGGCGATTGCCTGCGGTCTGAATAAACGGGTGAAACTCTATCTGTGCTGTGCAGAAAATATGGTCAGCAGCCGCGCGTTCCGCTTGGGCGACATTATCGAATACCGCAACGGCGTCACGGTGGAAGTGCTGAACACCGACGCAGAAGGGCGTTTAGTGTTGGCGGACGGCTTGATTGACGCCGAAGCGCAGCAACCGCACTTTATCATTGATTGCGCCACCTTGACCGGCGCGGCAAAAATGGCGGTCGGCAACGATTACCATTCGGTGCTGTCAATGGACGACAAACTGGTCAAAGCCTTATTTGCCGCGGCAGGAGAAGAAAACGAGCCGTTCTGGCGTTTGCCGTTTGAAGATTTTCACCGTGAACAGGTCAGCTCTACTTTTGCCGATATTTGCAACATCTCGTCGGCAGCGGCAGGCAGTAGCGCCGGGGCGAGCACCGCCACCGCGTTTTTATCTTATTTCTTAAAGGCGTATCGGAAAAATTGGCTGCATATCGATTGTTCCGCCACCTTCCGCAAATCCGCCGGTCCGTTATGGGCGGGCGGCGCGACCGGAATTGGCGTCAACACTCTTGCCAATTTATTGTTAAGCCAAGCGGATAAAGATTAAGCAGTTGATGTTTATGGTAAAAGTAGAGGGATTATATTTCCGCCCGAACCGCACTTTGTATTTTTCGACTGTGGATTAAATGCTTATACCGCACTTCGTAAACGGGCGGATATATAATCCCCCCTACTTTGCCTTATCAGTAACTTTTGTTAATAATCTCAAATTTATCACAATCAATAAGGAAGCCGTATGCAACAAACCCTTTCGATTATCAAACCGGATGCCGTCAAACAAAATTTGATCGGCGCCATTTTTTCCCGTTTTGAAAGCGCGCGTTTTACCATTGTTGCCAGTAAAATGTTGCACCTGACCGCAGAGCAGGCGGGCGGATTTTATGCCGAACATCGAGGCAAACCGTTTTATGAAAAGTTAGTCGAATTTATGACCTCCGGACCGGTGGTGGTTTCGGTACTGCAAGGGGAAAATGTGATTGCACAGTATCGGCAATTGATTGGGGCGACCGATCCGCAAACCGCGGCGGCAGGCACCATCCGTTTTGATTACGCCACTAGCAAAAGCATTAATGCGGTGCACGGTTCCGATTCGGAAGCCTCGGCAAAACGGGAGATTGAATATTTTTTTGCCGAAAGCGAGATTTTTCCACGTTAATTTGAACAGATTGAGAGATTGAGGAAATAAGATGTTGACCCGCTGCCCGGAATGTCGGCATAAAGTGAGTGATACGGCAAAAACCTGCCCGTCTTGCGGCTTTTCGTTTGATCCTGAGGATTTAGAACGTTATAAAGCGCAACACCAACGCTTGCGCGAACATAAACAGGAAATCAACCGCAAAAGCGTGAAACTGCATTTAATCTGGCTGGCGATTTTCACCGTATTTATTTTGTTGGCAAGTTGGATCACCCACGGCTGACGCTGCGTTCTGAAATAGAAAAAGAAAATGCCGAGGGGATTCCCATTCGGCATTTCATTGCTAAGTTAACGGCGAGTCAGGTTACATTTTATTTTGTACTTTCGTCGCGGTGTTATCGATAGCTTCACCGGCAGATTGAATGTCCTGCCCGGCACCTTTGACTGTGTTACAGGCGGTTAATGTTCCGATTGTTGCCGCCAAAATAAGCGCCCAAATCATTTTCATAAGCATTCTCCCATAATGGTGTTAAAGTCAATTAAGCAGTCTAAAATAACTACTTACCTGCATATTACACTGATAAAACCAAAATAACAACTCTGCGGTTAATGACTTTTGCTGGTTTCCAAACGTTCAAATGACAACACGCGATTCTCTAAACGGCGCAATAACAGGGTGGCGATAGCGGTGATCAGCAGATAAATCGCCCCGGCGATACCATAGATCAACAACGCATCATATTGTGTGCCGTACAGCTGGCGAGCATAGCCCATAATATCCATTATCGTGATGGTCGAAGCGAGCGATGTCCCTTTAAACACTAAAATAATTTCGTTGCTATAAGACGGTAAGGCGCGTTTTAACGCAAACGGAACTAAAATCCGTAACGTTTGCCAACGGCTTAAGCCCAATGCCGCCGAGCTTTCCCATTGCCCTTTGGAAATCGCTTTCACCGCACCGTGAAACAGTTGCGCCGAGTAGGCGGCACTGTTGAGCGCCAAGGCAAGCATGGCACAAAACCACGCATTAGACAGCAACGACCAAAACGGGCTGTCGATAATCCATTGGAATTGTCCCGGTCCGGCATAAATCAGGAAAATCTGCACCAACAACGGCGTGCCGGTAAACAGGGTGATATAACCGTTGACTAAGGCGCGCAAAGTGCGGTTTTCCATTGACAGAATAAAGGTAAACAGCACCGCCAAAATAAAGGAAATCCCTAAGGCAACGGCAGTGAGCGCCAAACTGGTCGGAATGCCTTGCGCAATAATACTGAAATAATCCGTGATCATGCCGCCTCCCTTTCAAAACGGGTAAAACGCTTTTCTAGGTAGGCGATACCGATTTTGCTGAGAATCGTGACCGCAAGGTAGAGCAGCGCAGCAATACCGTACCAAGTAAAGGGTTGATGGGTGTTCGCGTTGCTTAATTCCGCTTGGCGCATTAAATCATTCACCCCGATTAACGACACCAGTGCGGTATCTTTCAATAAGATCAACCATTGGTTGCTCAAACCCGGTAGGGCATGGCGCCACACTTGCGGCATAATAATCGACATAAAGGCTTGCGCGCGACTTAACCCCAATGCCGACGCCGATTCCCATTGTCCGAGCGGAATGGCTTGAATCGCACCGCGCAGCGATTGCGAGGCGTAAGCGGCAAAGATAATCGCCAACGCGACCACACCCGACCAAAACGGGCTGAATTCAACGAAATCGCCGGTTAAAATGAATAATACTTGAGTGGAACCGAAGTAGATCAGCAAGACCACTAAAATTTCCGGTAAGCCGCGTAATAAGGTTAAAAAAACGGAGGTGGCGTTGCGAATGCAGCGAATTTTTGCGGTTTCAAACACCACAAAAACCATCGACATCATCAAGCCGAGAATTAGGGCGCACACAGCCAACCCTAAGGTCATTAGGGTGGCCGAAAACATCAGTGAAAGAAAATTGCTAAACATCGCTTATGCTTATTTTCCTGACATCCAAGTGTCATAGATTTTTTGGTATTCGCCGTTGGCTTTAATCGCCGCCAAGCCTTTGTTCAATTCCGCCAGTAATTCCGTGCTGGCTTGATTGACCGCAATCCCTAAACCGTTACCGAAATATTTCGGATCGGTCACTTTTTCACCGACAAATGCCAGACTGTCGTCGGTTTTCATCCAGTCGGCAAGCACCGCGGTATCGCCGAAAATAATATCGATACGTCCGTTTTTCAGATCTAAAATCGCACTTTGCAGGGTGGTATAGGATTTGGCGCTGTATTGTTTACCGTTTGCCGCAATATATTGCTGGAACGTGGTGCCGTTTTGTACGCCGATATTTTTCGCGTTGTTCAGATCCGCTTTGCCTTTCACGGCGATAAAGCTGGCGGAGCTGTCATAGTACGGATCACTGAAGCTCACTTGTTTGGCGCGTTCTTCGGTGATGTCAATTGCCGAAATCGCCGCGTCAAAGCGTTTGAATTTCAAGCTTGGGATCAAGCTGTCAAAGGCATGGCTTTGGAATTGGCAGTTGGCTTGAATTTGCGCACAGATCGCATTGGCAATATCGATGTCAAAACCCACGATTTTGCCGTTGGAATCGGTGTTTTCAAACGGCGGATAAGTCGGTTCGGTGGCAAAAGTGATATCTAATGCATTGGCAGAGAAAGCGGTTGCCAAAAGTGCGGTCGCCAGTAATTTTTTCATGGTAAGCTCCTTAATATCAGAAGAAAAAGAGAAGTAAAATTGAATTAATGCGATAAATAATGGGAAAACGCAGCCGTTTTCGGATTATGGAAACAATCGGCGCCGCCCATTTCAATAATTTTGCCTTGTTCCATATAAATGACTTTGGTCGCCACTTTACGCGCGACCGCCACTTCATGGGTGACAATGACTTGGGTAATGCCGGTTTGCTGTAATTCTTGAATAATCGACACCACCTGTGCGGTGATTTCCGGATCGAGGGCGGCGGTCGGTTCGTCAAACAGCAATACTTGCGGTTTCATCATTAAGGCGCGTGCAATCGCCACCCGCTGTTGCTGCCCGCCGGACAGATGTAACGGAAAACGGCCGGCGTGGTCTTCCACTCGTAAACGTTTTAGTAAACCTTGCGCGCGTTCCACCGCTTCGGCTTTGCTTAAACCCAAGACTTTCATCGGCGCTTCGATCAGATTTTCCAACACGGTATAGTGCGGCCACAGATTATATTGCTGAAACACCATGCCGACATCTTGCCGCAATTTGCGGATTTTTTTCGCCTCGGTGTTGGCGGATAACTCAAATTGATTCCCGGCAATCGTCAGCTGACCGCTCTTTGGCACTTCCAACAGATTCAAAGTGCGGATCAGCGTACTTTTGCCCGCGCCGCTCGGTCCAAGCAACACGATGATGTCACCGTCTTGCGATTCAAAATTGATGTCAAACAGGGCTTGTTTGCTGCCGTAGAAAAAGTTTAGATTTTTAATACTGATCGTCATGTTGCCAAAGTATCTGCCAAGTGAAAGAAATAATGCGAAATGGTAATAATAAAAGCGGTTTCATGCAAATAAAATTTCATAAAAAGCGAGCAAAGTCGCATAAAAATTCAGATTTGACGCATGAAATTTAAAATTGTTTAAAATGGCAGCAGTGGTTTAGACCGGAATAAAAAGGGGGAAGTTAAACTTCCCCATCAATCAATTGATCCGCCTGATTGCCATGTGATCTGACCCCAAAAACTTAGAACATATATTTTATATTGGCAGAGAGATTGCGATTATTAACAGCGTTATCCGACAATTTACGCTGATAACCGACCGCAACGCCGAGCGTGAGTTTTGGCATGATTCGATATTCTGCCGCGGCCTCAAGATTAAGCGAGTTGCCTAAGCCACCGGAGGTGAAGGTTTTTTCGGTAATGGCAGATCGCACCAACAAATCCCCTTTACTGTTGCTATTGTGTTGATAATAGCCATCTAAGCCCAAGGTAAGGCTATCAATGTGCCAACTTGCACTTAAACCGAGATTGGTCGTAACAGCATTGATGGTGTCGTGGTCAAGTTTAAATAGCTTACTGTCGGATTTCAGGTTCAGGCGTTGGAACTGCACGTTTAACTTCGGCATTAAATCAAGCGTGCCAAGGTTAAAATGATAGCCGATTTCCGAACCGAAACGTAAGGCGTTGGCTTTCAGTGTGGATTTATCTTCACCGGCTTGAATATTGCCTTTGTGGTGTTGATAGCCGCCGTCCAAGGCAAAGTAGACATCGCCGAACTGTTGCGCGAATTTCATATTTGCGCCGTAGGTGGTGTAGTTGCCGCTGCTTACGCCGTCAGCTGCCTGCGGCTTGATGTTGTATTTGCCGTGATTGACCGCAACATACAACGCGCGGTCTTGCTGCTCAGATTGCCATAGTTTGCCGCCGAGTATCCAGCCGTTGTAGTTCGAATCGGCATTGTAGCCGTAATCCGCAAAAGCGGTGGACGATTTATATTCCGTTTTGCCGTTGAGATAGGCAACAAACATATTTTGTCCGTTATCCAGAGTATTGTTGAGCGATGGCGAACTGTTGCGTTGGAAGTTCTGATAAACCGTATTATTGTGGCTCAAAATAAGATCCGAGGCGACAATGTGCGATGGCAGTAGCGGATTGATTTGCGCGCGGTAATTGCTTTTTGCGGCAGCGGTTGTTGCTGTCACTGATGGTGTTTCCGTTTTGGCTTCGACCGCAGTCGCAGTAGTCTCAGAAACGGTCGTAGCCGTAGCGGCTGTTTCCGTTACCGTCGTTATCGGCGAATCGCCTTGCGCATTAATCAAACGGGTTTGTAAGCGATAATCATAGAAATCAGCGTGTTTATCGTTGACTTTGTTTTCGCTCGCCGCTGCCGCCCCTTTATCAAAAGCGACAAGGGTGTAGTGGAACAGATCGTTGTGATCGGCTAATTTAAAGGCGTCAAGGCGAGCGTTGCCGCCGACTTGAATTAACGAAATTCCTTCGTGATTATCATAAGCCCCGTTATTGTTTTGATCAGATTGCCCATTCACCGAGCCGAGCAGGGATAAATTGACCGCCGTGGTGTGCGTACCGCTGACATCGCCACGGATTAACAGCTGATCGTGCGCCCAATCCCGCATATTTTCACTCACATTGTTAACACGCAAATGTACCGAACCACCATTGGCTTCCAGTGAACCGACTTTTAACGCACTAAATTCGGTTAAAGCGCGGCGTGTACGACGGCGATTTTCCGTCGGCATTTCAGCGGAGAGTGTCGCACCGTCGTTTAAAACGAGATGATTCACCTCACCGGTTGTAAAGAGCGTACCGCCGTTGAGAATCAATTTGCCTTCTTTCATGTTGGCAGCCAGTGCCAATGAACCGGCGTTCAGCACAATGCTTTCGGCTTTGAGATTTTCAGCGGAGAGTGAAAATAATCCCTCGCCATTTTTGGTGATGTTGCCCGCAAGATTGATGGTTTGCGCAGAAAGTGCGGTATTTTGCTCACTCTTCACCACCACGTTCGATCCGTTATCGCCGGAAAGGGTGTTTTCAATGGTTACGGAGGTATTGCCTTGTAGGGTTAAGGTGGCTTTTTCTAAGTTGATTTGCTTCGTGGAAGCTTCATTTCCTGCGTAAGTTAAATTGGCTTGCGTCACGTTCACCGTATTTAATGTGATATTTTTGCTGAGGGTTAAATTCTCATTCACCTTCAGATCGAGGTCGTTGAGGGAGTCGTTCAACCGGATTATATCGGAATCCATCACAAATCCGCCAATCGGTGCGTCGATTGGTTCGATAATATCGGAATTCATTACAAACTCTTCAAGTGCGGTTTCTGTCGGTTCAATCATTGCTGAATCCATCGTGATTTCTTTTTTCGAATCGGGAGTCGGAATGTAGAGCAATTCGCCCTCTTTAAGCATTGCCGAATCCGTTGCAATTTCCGGTTTGCGCATCAGGGTTGATAATGGATTGCCATGCATATCAATCAAACGCGTTTGCAAGCGGTAATCATAGAAATCGCGCCCGCCGCTGCCAAGCTTGTTTTCGCTTGCTAATGCTACGCCTTTGTCAAAGGCAACGAGCGTATAGTTGAATAAATCGCCACTCAAGACATTATTATTACGCAATTGAAACGCGCCCAATTCCGTATTGCCATCGATTTGAATTAACGAAATCCCTTCATCTGCGTCGTACCAGCCGTTATTATTCACATCTGAATTTGGATATTTTGTGCCGAGCAATGCTACATCAACCGGAATAGGTTGTTCACTTTGATTGGTTAAATCGCCGCTGATTTTAAGAAAATCGTGCTGCCAAGTTGTCATGTCGTCGCTGATATTATTGACACGCAAGACCGCACTCGCCCCTTGGTTGATGATGTCGCTGAAGCTCAAGGTTTTTGCTGCGAACGGAAGTGCGGTTTCACCGCCATTTTCAGGTGCGGTAAAGCCGTGGTTTGGCGCAATAGTCGAATCCGCCTGCCATGTCATTGCGGAGGTGACATTACCGTTGCCGCTTAAGGTTGTGCCGGTAGCAAGGTTGAATGTTTTTGCATTCACCGTGGCTTCATCAAGCTCTAACATGCCTTGATTAATGGCAATATTGCCGTCGGTTAAATTGACATTGCCCGAAAGCTGCAATAGCCCCTTGCCCGATTTCGTAAGCGTGCCTGCGCCGCTAAGGGTTTCGGTGGATAAGCTAACCAAGCCGCCTTGCTCGGCATTGACCGCAAGGGTTGCGCCCTGAGCCAAGGTGACGGCTTTGGCGACAACAGTTGTGCCGCTTTCCAATTGTAGTGTGGCGGTTGTGCCAAGTTTGGTGTTTTCGGCGAAGTGAATGCCGTTTTGTTTATAAATGATTTTGCCGGTTTTTACATCAATTTCATTCAGTACCGTTGCGCCGTTGATGGCAAGTGTAGAATTTTCGCCGTCAGGGTTATAAATCAGGTTTACATTCGGCTGCTCATTTTCGCCAACGCCGCCCAAATTGCCATTGATGGTGTGCTGACCGCCTGCATTGTAAACCAGCGTTGCGGTTTGTTCACCGCTGTTGATAAAATTCCCATTAATTGTTTCTGCGTATAAGCCGGTGGTTGGCGCGTCGGAAGTGGCTTTATTGACGGTGATTGTATTGCCGTTGAGATCAACTTTGCCGCCCTCTAAGATTAATTTGTCATACGGCAATTGGTTGTTATCGCCCAAACGAACCGTTGCGCCTTGTTTGACGGTGACTTCGGCGTAGGCTTGTACTTTGCCGTTATCATCGGCAGTCTGTTTTAAGGTCGCCGTGCCTTCTTCGATCACCAATTTAGCCGCATTTTCGCCCGTGCCGACTTTCACCATTTCACCGTCGCCGATTTTGTAGAAGGTTTCGGCGCGGTCGCTGGTTAGGGAAACGTCTAAATGTTCAGTACTGCGTTTATCTCGATAAATTCGATTTTCTGACCAAACAATTTCTTGTAAGTTTAAGCGTACATATTGGATTTTCTCTGCACTTTCTTCATAGAGCAAGCCAATTGAGCCATCAGGTAATTCCGTTAGGCTATTGTAACCATAATTGCCAGTGGCAATAGTAGCATTATATTTCCATTTTATTGAGCCGTCTTCTTGCACTTCCCCTAACCAGACCATGCCGTTAATTCGAGAACGAGAGGCAGAGTGCGGATTGGCAAAAACCAAATATTCTTTACCATTGATTTTTTTCGAATATTTAATGACGGACATTTGAGAATAAGGATCAAGTAAAATATCATCGGAAATAATGGTTTTTTGCCAAGTATAGCCGCCATCTTTACTGGTTGAAATTTGTACTCGACCATTTAAATTACGTGAAAATAATTTTAGATCACCACTATCTAATTCAACCACTTGTGATTCAGTTAATTGTTTCCAATCATCATTTAAAAGACGAGAGCCACCTGAAGAAGCCAAACGACGATCATTTGGTGATTCGCCTCGTTCCCATGTATTACCGCCATCTTTACTGATAATTAATGCGGCAGATTGTTTATTATTACTATTAGTATAGTAGACAGGCATAATTAGCGTGCCATCTTTTAGCTGAATACCTGTTCCCGGACCAGTACCTAAAAAACGCATCCAATCTGCTTTTACTTGCGGGGTAAGATCGACGGGGCTTGACCAAGTTGCACCGTTATCATCACTGTGTGTCAGCCATAAATAACTGGTAATTTGCACTTTTAACGGAGCGGCATCACTTCCTTGTTGCGCCGTTTGTAAAAAAACATTGCCTAATCGTTCAGTGCCGCGATATAAATCACCAAGATCTTTAAAGCCTCTAGTGGCATCGCCTTCAACAATCACTTTATATTCAGTCGGTTGGTGGTCTTCATTATAAACTACACCATTTTCGCGAACGGTATATTGTGCGCCATCAGCTCCAGTTAATATACGGTAGTAGCTATCTTTGATTTTTTTATAGCCTGTACCTTCTGATGAGTGATCTTTATTTATACCAAAGAACCCCTGAGTTTCAGGGAACATGTCAATCAACATGAAAATACGTCCAGATGTTTTATCTTGTAACATCAGTGGATCGATTAAAAATGCAGCGTTAGCACTGCCATAAGTTTGACTGACAAGGTCGATAATCACTTGATCATCTTGCCATGTTTTTCCGCCATCAAGACTACGACGGATTACGGTATCAATATTGCCCCAGTCTGCAGCATGTTGATGACGTTTATCAATTGCCGCAATAACAACGCCGTCATTAGTGGTTAAAAGTGCTGGGATACGGTAATTATTCGCATCGCCTTGACCTTTTTGAAAGAGCGGTTCTTTTGCACTCATATAAGAGCCAAGTTGGCTATGTTTAGCAGAAGCATATTTTATATTGTCGGCTTCTTTTTCAAGGTAAGCATTATATTCAAAAACATAGTTTTTGGTTAATTTATCATGTTCCGCTTTCACTTCTTCTGCGGTTAATACTTTTGATTCCGCACCCGCATAATAAACATTACCGCTAAAGGTCATTTCACGCGTACCGCTTGCGCGTTTTGTGCGTCCAACATAAGCAGCATCTAGCCCTTCAATATCTTTAAAAAATTTTGTATCGCCGTTATATGTTTTTTGTAAAGTACCATTGACATAAATCATGATTTTTTTATTTGTTTTATCAAAGGTATAAGTGACTGTGGTGAATTCGTTGTCATTTCTTGCGATATCAGCAGTGACGAGTTGATTATTTGGAATTAAATTCGTACTTTTTCTAATTTCAATTCCGAAAGCATCACTACTAGCTTTTCGGTTTACATAGAAAAGAATATAGTCATTATCTTTTTTTGAGTTTGAAACACCTAATAATGCGGTTAATTGCGTAGCTTCAGAATTTTTAAAACGAAATGTCAGTGAACCACTTTCTAGCTGAAAGGCATTTTGTGCAGTAAAGGTATCCGTTACATTAATTGGAGAACTAAACGGTGTTAAAGCACTATAAGTAAAGATAGAAGGAATTGTAGTGCTTGCGGTTACAGATTTTTCGGTTGTTGAGGGAGTAATTAAGTTAGACTCAGCAAACACACCGGCAGCAAAAAAGGAAGAAATTAAAATCGCCAGTGAGGACTTTTTAAGTAAACTGACTGGATTTGTATTGGAATAGATAGCGATTTGTTTCATAAAATACCTCAATCGATTGAGTTATAGAAGAATTGATAGGGAATGCTTAATCGTCGATATTTATATGCCGCTCCATAAATGGAGCAATAGCGATTCGTAAAAAATGTGATAGTAATCGGTTTTAGAATGAAATGTTTTGTCAGAAATGTGATCCTAATTAAATAAAAAAACGTTATTGCTTTAACTTGTTACATTCGTTTTCATTCATACTCATTTTTTGTGACACGAAAAAGGGGAGGATGATAAAATTTAAACACCAAAAATAGTGCGTTTTTGAGTGAGATGAATGATTTTTGTGTAAACAATGTATGAAATATGTGAACTGCTTAACAATCTATTTTCTTTTTTAAGAAAGTTTATTGATTAAATGAATTAATTTTTTATGATGAATTTAAATGCATTATTGAAGTGGTAATTGAAGGGATGGTGAGATTTAAACCGCACTTTGATTATTTTGTTAAATAGATCAAGATTAATTTATCTATGTTAGATGGTTTTTTAACCGTGCTCATTTTATGGAGATGCGTTATTTAAATATGGATATATATCTTAATATATACTTTTAGTCTGCTATGATAAAGCTAAAATGGAGGGCATCATGTTAGATACTAATGCCGTCAGCCATTTGTTGCTAGGGCATTCTCTGATACTAAAACGCCTGATGGCAGTGTCAATGGAAAACTTTGTATTTCTTCGATTACACATGCGGAGTTAATGTATGGTTTGGCGAAACGCAGAAATCCGACAAAATTAGCCAATGCGATCAGAGAATTACTACTTTGTTTGGATATTTTACCATTCGATCACGCTATTTCTGAAAATTATGGTGAATTTAAAGTGAAAGTGGAAAAATTGGGTAAAAGTCTAGCACCATTAGATATGCAAATTGCTGCCCATGCGCATAGCTTGCAATATACTTTAATTACTAACGAGCAGGCTTTTTTTCAGATTGATTTTTTAGATATCGAAGATTGGACAAAATGACTTTCCAATGTGAATAAAAAGGGGGAAGTTAAACTTCCCCATCGTAACAGAATTATTTTGCCGCTAATTCCAACTGCTGTTTTAAGTCATTCGGCAGATTCAATGCCTGAGCCAGTTGCTGCATGTAGGCTTGTTCTAAGAAGTGATCGGTATCGATCACCGACAACGACGCCATATACACTTCCGCCGCCAATTGCGAATCACCGACTTGCTCCGCCAAGGCTTGCGGATTTAAAGGCGCGTTCAACCACGTATCAATCAATTGATCCGCCTGATCGCCATGACCTAACTGCGCTAATCCTTTATGGATTTGCTGTCTTTCCTGGGCGTCAATTTGCCCGTCGGCGCGTGCAGCAAATACCATAGCTTGGGTTAACAGCATAATTTTGTTATCGGACAGGGTATTATTGGCATAAGTGATCGCCTCTTGCTGTGCTTGCGGGTCGAATTGCACGTCCTGCACCGCACTTCCACTTTTGCTTTGTTGCCATTTTTGGTAGGCAAGCCAAGCCGCACCGGCTAACGCGGCATAACTGCCGGCTTTTGCCACGCCTTTGCGTGCGCCGCTATTGCCCAGAATTAATCCTGCCAAACCGCCGACCGCCGCACTTTTGGCGATTTTGGAAAAATTTTCATCTTTCATCATTTCGCCAAGACGGCTTTGTAATTGACTGAATAAATCGTTCATTGCTGATCTCCTTGTTTAGAACACCGCTTAATACGGAAATTAAACGGTTTTTGCCATTTCAAATTCGATTAACATCATCAGAATATGAATCACTTTAATATGAATTTCCTGAATCCGATCCGCATAACGGAAGTGCGGTACGCGGATCTCTATATCGGCAAGCCCTGCCATTTTGCCGCCGTCTTTGCCGGTCATCGCAATCACTTTCATGCCTTTGGCTTTTGCCGCTTCAATCGCATTCAACACATTTTTGGAATTGCCGGAGGTGGAAAGCCCGAACAGCACATCGCCTTTTTGCCCGACTGCTTCAATATAGCGTGAAAACACATAATCATAGCCGAAATCGTTGCTGACGCAGCTCAAATGGCTGACATCGGAAATCGCAATCGCCGGATAGCCGGGGCGGTTTTCACGATAACGCCCGGTCAATTCTTCCGCGAAGTGCATTGCGTCGCAATGTGAACCGCCGTTACCGCACGATAGGACTTTGCCGCCTTGCTTAAAACTGTCGGAAATAATTAATGCCGCTTGCTGAATCAACTCGATGTTATTTTCATCGTTGATAAATTTTTCCAGCACCTCAGCCGCTTCGTTTAATTCTGCTTTGATTTGTTCTAAATACATAACGCCCTCGTTTAGTGGTAAACAATGTGATTAGTTGAATTATTGTAGAGCATATTGCTGGGGAATGGTATTTATACTGCGTATCACACCATAAAAATACCGTTAATATACAGAATAAAAAACTGCTTGAAACCAAGAGATCTCAATTCGTTAGGCATTCTGATCTTTAAACGGCTTGGCTTAAATTCGTTTAAATACCAATGATGTATTTACGCCACCAAAAGCGAAATTATTATTCATGACATAATCGGTTTCAAGATAACGGCTGCTGCCTTGGATATAATCCAGCTCTCCACAACGAGGATCAATATTGACTAAATTTGCCGTAGCGGCAAAGTAGTTGTCGTTCATCATGGCAATGCTAAACCAAGACTCCAGGGCGCCACAAGCACCCAAAGTATGGCCAAGATAGCTTTTTTGTGAGCTAATCGGCATGTTCGCACCAAATAAACGGTTTGTTGCTACGGTTTCGGCAATGTCGCCTTGTTCTGTTGCCGTGCCATGTCCGTTGACATAGCCGATAGCGGAAGGTGGAATAGCGGCATCTTCCAGCGCCAATTTCATGGACTGATACATGGTTTCACTTTCTGGACGGGTAATATGTGCGCCATCGCAATTACTACCAAATCCTACGATTTCCGCATAAATTTTTGCCCCGCGCGCTTTGGCATGGTGGTATTCTTCCAATACCAGCATACCGGCGCCTTCGCCAATCACTAAACCGTCACGGGCCGCATCATAGGGGCTAGGGGTGAGCTTCGGGGTATTGTTTTTCAAGCTGGTGGCATATAGGGCATCAAATACATAGGATTCACTTGGACAGAGCTCTTCGCCACCGCCAGCCAACATCATCGGGATTCTACCGTATTTTATCGCTTCATAAGCATAGCCGATTGCTTGACTACCTGAAGTGCAGGCGCTGGAAGTGGGAATCAACCGACCTTTCAAACTAAAGAAGATGGCGATGTTAGCCGCAGTGGTATGTGGCATCATCCGAACATAGGTATTGGCATTGAAGCCGTCAGATTTGCCTAAACTGATCAGTTGGGCAAGATCACACACATCTTTGGTGCTGCCGGTGGAAGAGCCGCTGGCTACCCCCATTCTGCCGTCTTTAATGGTGGCGTCGTCCAGCAGTCCGGCATCCGTCAATGCCATTTCGGCGGCATTAACACAGTATAGTGATACCGGTCCCAAGCTGCGCAATTGTTTGCGTGTCCAGTGTGCAGGCGGTTGATAATCCAAAATAGGGGCGGCAAGGCGAGTATTTAATTCCGGAAAGCGATCCCAGTCATTCATATGGACTACGGCATTTTCCCCACGTTCAAAATAACTGCGAATGGTTGTCCAATCACGCCCCAAGGCAGTAATCCCGCCAATACCTGTTACAACAACTCTTTTTAACATAAACCACCATTGACTGCCAATACTTGACGAGTAATATAATTTGCCTGTTCCGACATTAAAAATACGACGGCTGCAGCCACATCGTCCGGTTTGCCCATTCGTTGCATGGGAATAACTTTGAGGATTTCTTCCACGGGGACATTGTCATCAAGCATATCCGTATCGATTAAACCGGGCGCAACGCAGTTTACCGTAATCTTGCGTTTCGCCAGTTCGATAGCCAAGGATTTTGCTGCGCCGATGATACCGGCTTTGGACGCGCTGTAATTGACTTGTCCGCGATTGCCGACCAGCCCGGAAACAGAGGTGATACAGACAATGCGCCCTGCACTGCGCCGACGGATCATCGGCATCATCGCCGGATGCAATACATTATAAAAACCGTCCAGATTGGTCCGTAATACTTGATCCCAATCATCATCGCTTAATGCCGGAAAAGCATTGTCACGAGTCAATCCGGCGTTCAACACTACGCCATAATAAGCACCATATTGCTCAATATCGGCTTCCAATAAGGTTTTGCATTGTTCACGATTTGAAACATCAAATTGTAAAATTCTGGCAAGGCCACCCGCACTTTCAATTTCCTGTTTCACTGTTTGCGCATCTTCCCGACGGTTACGACAATGTATGACAATTTCATAACCTTCAGCGGCCAGCTTTAGTGCGATAGCTTTGCCAATACCTCGACTGGATCCGGTGACTAATACCGATTTTTTCATACAAAATCCTTAATTAATAATTTTGTAATAGATCGTTGATCATCAGATCGGTTTGTCCTTGTACGCCGGTGACTTTCACATTGTCTTTTTCATCACCGCGTTGTTTATAGGAAACTTCGCCGATATTGGAGCGGGTATCACCTTGAATTTCGCTTAAGCGTAATTTGGCTCGTAACACATAACCGTCTTCGGCGCGTAAGGAATAGGCTAAAACATACTTGCAGCTTGCGGCATAGTCCAAGCCTTTTTCAGACGTAATCCCTTTTTTATTCAGGCTGTTGGCAAGATAATTAGAGAAATCGGTAATAGGAGGATTGGCACTATCTTTAATGCAAATATGCTTTAGATCATCGCGTTTTTCTACCGGTTCGCTATTACTGATGGTCGAGCAGGCTGTTAGGGCTGCAGTGGAAAGCATTAATGGTAAAATCAATTTTTTCATTTTACAAATCCTCTCTTATTGTTTTATATTGTTTTAAATTATTCATTGTCATTATTCGGGCTATATACGCTTAATGTAGCTTTTGCCAATAAGCCATCAAGCGGCAAATCGGTTGGTTTTTCGCCATCAATCCAGTGCATTGTAGCATTAAATACTCCAAAACCGTTACTGTCCTGTAGCGATAGCTCCACTTTGATTTGCACTTTACAATTAATCGGTAAGCTATTGCAAAATAATTCATATTTACGACTTCCCAGCAAAAAGCCGAGCCTGACCGCTTCATTTTTATCCAAAGCGTGACATCCTGACCAAGCGGCCACACCTTGCGCCATGATCTCAATGGCAATATACATAGGCAACTGTTGGTGTTGTACAAAAATATGGTTGTCAGTGATTTCGGCACGGGCGATTAAGCTATTTTCATCATAATGGGTAATTTCATCTAACAGCACCATTTCACCGGAGTGCGGTAATAATTTGGCAATATCTGTTATGGGTAATCGCATTATACTTCTCCTATAATCAAAATCGCATTATTGCCGCCAAAGGCAAAGGATGAGCTTAAACCGATACGCCGCCGGTTATCTGCCCAGCGGCTTTGTTCGTCAGTCAATTGAATCGGCGGTAAATTCGGATCCGGTTGTTTGTTCCAATGCTGTTTGGGTAGTTTGCCGTCAGGATTCAATTCGCAGCTGATTACACCCCATAAAATAGCGGCCTCCACCGCACCGGCAGCGCCTAATGTATGTCCGGTTAAGGTTTTGGTGCTGGTGCAGGGAACGCCTTGTGGGAAGCAGTGTGCCATTGCAATACTTTCCATCGCATCATTATGAAGGGTTCCGGTACCGTGCAGGTTAACCCAGCCGATTTGTTGTGTGGTTAAATGGGCGGAGGAGAGTGCGGAATTAATTGCCGCAATTGCACCACGGCCATCAGGCGCCGGAGATGACATATGATAGGCATCGGAACTGCTGCCATAACCCAATAAAGGCAGACCGGTTTTATCCTTACCGGCTAAAAATACTGCCGCGCCTTCACCAATATTAATTCCGTCACGATTAGCCGAAAACGGCTCGGCAATGGATTTTGATAAAGCCTCTAAAGTATGGAAGCCATTAATGGCAAGGTGTGCCAACGAATCGACACCACCGCAAATCACCACATCGCATAATCCTGCATTCAGCAGGCGTGCCGCACTGATAATAGCTCTGGCACCGGATGTGCAGGCGGTGGAAATACAGTAGGAAATACAGCGCAGACCATAATGTGCCGCAATAAAATCTGCCGGTGAGGATAGCAACTGAAATTCATGGCAATAGCGGCTATTTTGCCAATTTTGCTGTTGGTGAAATTGCTGAAATGCTGCGACATTTTCTTGATTGCCGGTATTGGTCGTGCCGATAATCACCGCAATGCGATCTTTACCATATTGAGCGATAGATTGTTGGATTTGGTTATCCAGTTGTGCAACCGCTGTCCATAAAAGTTGATTATTACGAGTACGGTAGATTGCGTCGGTATTTTCCGGAAAATCAGATAAATGCGCGACATTTCCCACAAAAATGGAGTGGTTTGCAATCCAATCGGTATTTACTTGTAATGGCGGCGATTGATTAGCCAGCAAGAAATCGATATTAGCTTTAAGGTTGCCCCCCATGGCACTGACTAAGCTTGGTTGTTGAAGATAAATCATGGCTAAAAAATCCTGTATTCCTATGGTAATGGCGTGATTCGCCATGCTTCATTATCAATGTGAATCACAGCGTGTTGATCAATAGATTGTATTTGCCAATACTGATCCGTAGCCAAATTTTTATATAAAGCTGACCGCACTTTTGCTGGTGTTTGCCAATATAAAATCGCCGAAAATAAACGGGAGGCTTGGTTATTCGGTGGCAGAAATCCATCATTTTGCCAGCCCTTCGGGGTTAAAATTTGGCGTGCTAAAGGCGCACCTAACGCATTGGTTTGAATCCAGCGTTGTCCTTGCGCAAAAGGCTGCACCAGTAATAATGAGGTTTCGTATGTTTGTTCGTTTACAATCGAATATTGTCGAACCCCCTCCAACGGTGGCAATGAATTGGGCAATAGCCAATTTTGAGTGCAGGCGGTTAACAAGAATGCGCAAGCAGCATGGCAAAGTGCGGTTAATTTCATGCTGTTTTAGTCCTGTGTTGCGGTACCGCAAATTTCGGCCAAGGCTGTCAAGCGGCGTTCGGATTTTGCCACATAAGGATTATCACTATCCCAAGCATAACCCGCTAAAATAGAGCTGAGCATGGCTCGAATTTTAGGATCCGGATTACGCTCATAAATCACATCTTGGAAAGTGTTATCATACCAACCGAATACATAAGTACGGAAAGCGTTGATACCAATCATCAGCGGATCAACGAATTCCGTCTGCCAATTGACGTTTTCACCGCGTAGTTGTTTATCCAGGGCATTGACGGCTAAATCAGCAGAGTGCATTGCCACCGTAACGCCTGACGAAAAGACCGGGTCAAGAAATTCAGAAGCATTGCCCAGCAACGCCCAACGCTCTCCGTACAAGGATTTGACATTGGCAGAGTAGCCTTGCAGGGTATTAAATGGCGTATCCCATTTTGCATTGCGAATTAGACGGTTCAACATTGGGATTTCACTGGCATATCGCCGCAAGATGGCTTCGGCAGTTTGTTCCGGAATATGAGTGAAATTATGTGGTTCGGACACTACTCCGATGGAACAACGCCCATTAGAAAAAGGAATAAACCACAACCATACGTCCCGTTGTGTCGGATGAGTGCAAATCAGGATTTTATTCCGATCAAAATTGCTATCGCCAATATTATCTTCGATATGGGTGAAATGAGCATGGCGTACCGGTAAGCTGCTTGGGGTTTCCAAATCAAATAAACGAGCCAACACACGACCATAGCCACTGGCATCCAACAGGAATTTGGCTTCTATATTCAATGTTTCGCCGCTGTTATCATTACGCACCAATACCTTAGCCCGTTCATCATTCGTCTCCGCAGTCAATACGGTATGCTGATAGTACACCTGTACCCCTTGTTTTTCGGCCTCGTCTATCAAAATTTTATCGAAAATGCCACGTTGTACTTGATAAGTCGTGCCCGGACCCGCGGTAAACTTGTCGCTGAAATCAAAATAGGTATAACGATTCCCCCAAGTAAATGCCGCACCGTTTTTATGTTGAAAATTGGCCGCATTGACGGCGTCCAACATGCCGGCTTTTTTGATTAATTCCATACAATGCGGCAGCAGACTTTCTCCGATACTGAAACGGGGAAATTGCTGACGTTCCAATACGATAACCTTATAGCCCTTTTGACATAACAATGCGGCGGCAACCGAACCCGACGGACCGGCACCGATAATAGCGACATCTGTTTGAATAGTTTTCATCGTGTTCCTTAATTTAAGTTATGACTCACAAAAATTTGATGTTTGATTTAATTTTACGGCTAATAATAAATTCCACCCGATACCGATGGAAACGCTCAGGCCGAAATGCGCAACCGCGGCAGTCTGGCTGGCTGCAAGTAAACCAAAGGAAATAACGGTAGTGGCAGCGGCCAGAAAAACACCATTTAACCGCCAGTGTTGCGGGGTATTTTTCAATTGTGCATAAATGGCATAATCTACGCCAATGGCAGAAGACAACAGTAAACCAAAAATACTGAATAAACCGATAGGCACATTCAGCCAGCCCAGCGTTAATATCGTTAATACCACTGAAACTAGCGGCACGGCAATAATTTTAGTGGCCTGTGTCCGCCCGAATGCCCGCCATAACAGTAACCATACCAATAAGAAAGAAGCCAGTTTTAATCCACCGGCCTGCCAGCGAGCCTGATTGAAAGTCTGGTTTAAATTTTGGCGATAATCTACCCATTGCACATTGTTAAATTGTTCGGCTATGCGTGCGACAGTATGAATATCAATTAAGTGATTTAGCGTAATCATGCTGGCAACTTGACCTTGTTGCTCACCCAGCCATAAGTTTGCCCAACGCTCCGCTAGCGGTGAGGCAAGTGCGGTGGAAATATCCAAGGGTTTTAATTGCTGCAACTGCTGAATTTCCCGTTGCCATGCTGATAGTGGTACGCCCAGCTGAGCAAGCAGGGAATCCTGATCAAACTCTGTAATTTTAGCAAGATTTTGTTGAATTTCCCGTTGTTTTTCTGTTGAATTTACAAATTGGCTAATCGCATTAAAATCCCCTAATTTGCCTTGTTGTTTATACTTTTCCAATTCGGCGGCAACATTAGCATCTAAATCGAGCAATGCGGTTTCGTTGTCCGCCTGCACAATGAAAAATTGTCCGGTAGGATTAATACCGGTTTTATCTGCGATGTCTTTTGCCTGTTTAAGCCATTGCGGAGAGGTGGAAATCCAATCACGAATATCATCATGCCATATTGGTGGGTTGATGAAACTGAAAAGGCATAACAGAGCGATCGCCCAATATTTTTTTGGAGTTATAAATTGCCAAAATTTTTCCAATTTTAAGCGTATTTGGGTGGCAAGATCCGGTAAAAGTGCGGTCGGTTTGGGTTGCCATTTGGCGAAGAAAAACGGTAATACCCATAAGCTGCAACAAAATGCGGACAGCAGGGCAAAAATAGAAAAAACGGCGGTTTGCTGCAAGATCGTCAAAGGCGTCCATAATAGCATCAAATAACCGATAACGGTGGTGAACAAACCAATTGCAAAGGGTTTCCATGTGGTCGTGATAAAATAAAATGCTCGCCACTTTTCGCGCCAGCTATGAACCAGCCAATGTAAGGGAAAGTCCATTGCCAAACCGATTAAGCTGGTACCTATCACCAAGGTGAGTAAATGGATCTTGCCAAAAATCAGAATGCACGCCATAGCGCCGCTTGCCAGCCCCAATCCCATCGGTAAAATCAGATACAGCAGTCGCAAGGTACGGAATGCCAACCATAAAATCAGCAACATTGCCGTGATGCCAATCATCGACAGCATACGGCTTTCCTGTTCACCTTGTGCTTCGCCTAATGCGGTATAAATTGCGCCACCTGTGAGTAATAAATCGCCATGTTGTAATTGAATCTGCTGTTGACTGGTTTTTAATAAATCCAGCAGACCGGTTGTTGCCGCAGGATACAATATGCCGCGCACCAATAGCCAGGTTTTATCCTGATCCTGCACTTGAAAGGTATTGCTGCCGAGATCCAATTCGACTTTTGAATAGTCGGTAATCCGGTTTAGTACCGCATTACCAAAGCCTAGCCAGTCTTGTGCCAGCGGAAGCATGGAAATGGCGAAAGGATCGGCAATCTGCTTCGCCCGTTGCAGCAGAAAATCGTGAGCAGGGAGTGAGGAAATAGTTGTCGGCAATGCAGCCAGGCGAAGTGCGGTCAAGTTTTGTGACAAAGTTGTCAGCGCTGTTTCGGCTTGCCAATCTATACGCTGAAATAAATTGCTATGTTGCCAGCTGTCGACTAAATCTTTGGTTAAATGAACCGCACTTTCCTTGTCTGTCGCACCGATTAGGGCAATAATTTGATGATTAAGCTGTTGATTAATTTTAGCAATAGCCTGTCTTTGCAGTATCGGTTGCGAACCGGAGGGCAGTAATGACATTAAGTCACGGTCGATCACGGAATGCTGGTGCGCCGTCCATATTCCATAAAAAAGCAACGAAACGACCGCAATCAAATACATTGCGGCTGATAACGTTTTTTTTCTGGCATTATAAGGCATCTTCGGCTAGCCCTGTAAGCGGTTGGTTGATACGCTGTTGCTGCAATAAAATACGGCTACTATCGCCTTGTGCTTCATAGAGTTCGATCTGTTGTACGCTGTTACCGCCTTGAATTTCAATTTTATTGAAAATACTTTTCAGCAAAAAGGAAGTGGGAATCAGTTGTAATTGCCAGTTGTCGGCATTGCCTTGCAGCTGCAAATCAAACTGTTCTTTTAAGCCCTGCGTATTGCCGCTTAGTAAATCCAGAAACAATTTGATTTGCTGCATTTCGGCATTCGCCGCCGATTTTTGTTTTACTTTTGCCCATCGGTTATTCAGCCGATATTCTATGCCGTTTTGTGGTGTCATACGCATAATGTTGTCGATAGGCGTTTCCATTTGCCACAGTAAACCTTTGCCCTGCGCGATGGCAAACTGCCCGGAACTCAGCAACGGCTTTTCCAAACCGTTGAGAAAACGTTGCTGTATAAATTGCCCTTGTACGGTTTGAGCTTGGCGTAGCTGTTGTTCCAATTCGGTAACATCAAATGCGTAGGAAAACAGGCTAACGCACATGAATAAGATGCCGAGTAATTTTTTCATTTGAATTTCCTATATATTAATTGCTTTTCTAACCGCACTTTGCCAGCTTTCCGGTGTAATGAATTGCATTTCCTGCGTAACCAAATCGACGGCGACTTGGGTTGTGCTGGCACGGGTCAGGCGTTCGCCGCTGGCTTTGTCAAAAATGGTGTAATTGACTTTTAAGCGGGTTTCCCACTCCACCAATTCTGCCCGTACGATGATTTGCGTACCAAACATTGCCGGTTTGACATATTTTAGCTCAAGGCCTACCACCGGCCAGGCATAACCGAATTTGCCCATGGTGTTGTAGTTATAATCCAAGGCGTCCAGTAAGGCGCAGCGTGCAATTTCCAAATATTTGACATAATGGCCGTGCCATACGATATGCAGACTGTCCACATCAAAAAATGGTACTTTAATTTCGCTTTCAATGACGAAACACCCTTTTTTTCTCATACTATTTTTTCCAAAAAGAATAAAAATTAAACCATTGCAAGGGTACTTCCGTACAACGTTTTGCCAATTCATCGGCAAAGCGTTGCGCCCAATATTGCACGGATTCTGTTCGTTGGTTTCTGCTCCAATCTATTTGTCTGGTCAGACGGGATAAATGGAGTTGATATCTTCCGGCGATCTTATGGCAAAATAATAAATTGACCGGTGTTTTTAACAAACCGGCCAATAACCACGGACCTTGCGGAAATTTTGCCTCGGCATTTAAAAAGTCGACCATGACCGTTTTTTCGCCCCGTACCGGCACACGGTCAGCGGCAATCGCAATCCATTCACCGTTAGCAATACGAGTTTCCAGCAATAACATGGTTGCCATATCCAGCTCATTCACCTGAATTAAATTTAATGTGTTGCCCCCCAATTCCTGCAATACCGCATTAAAGGCTTCGGCGTGTCTGCTGTGTACCAACACATTCATGCGTAATTTTTGATGATGTGCCGCTAAGGTGCGGCAGATTTCCACATTACCCAAATGAGAGCAAATCAACATTTGCCCACGGTTGCCTTGTCCGCTGTTGCGAATGTCCGTATATAAGTCATCGGGATCAAATACGTCAATATCCGTATAGGTCAAACGTCGTTGCCACACCGCAAAGCGATCTTGGATTGCTTCGGCAAATTGTAAAAATTGGCAAAAAACCGACCGCAATTTAAAGAGATTGCTGCCCAAATAAGCCGCTAATTTTTGTTGATATTCCGCGATAGCACGACGTTCTTGCGGCGCAGTCAGATAAAAATAGCTTACAATGCATATTGTGATGATTTTCATCAACCATGCCGGAGTATATTTGACTAAGAAAGCACTGAGTTTGAGTACCCAAAGATTGCCTCGCTCTTTCTTTTCTGCCCAGTGACTCATCAGTTAGCTCTTAGTAATGTTTTGATTTTATTAAAAATCATCGTGAAAAATAAACGGGCGTGCATTTTGCTGATCAGCCAATTATCCTGCCATACCCGGAAATGGGAAACGCCTTGCTCACCATATTGTACTGCTGTCGGAATCCATTGTAACCGGTAGCCCTGCCAATATAAACGGACAAGGATTTCCACATCAAAATCCATAAAATTACCAATTTTTGCAAAATCTAACGCTTGCACGGCCTTAAGTGGGTATAAACGAAATCCACACATACCATCTTTAATATCCAAAGACAGAGTATTAATGGCAAGCCAAAAGTTGGTGATTTTACGCCCATATAAACGCGCTTTCGGCACATCAGCGCCATATACCGGCGCACCGCAAACAATATCATTAGGATATTGTTTACTACGTTGCAAAAATTTGGCAATGTCGGTCAAATCATGTTGTCCGTCCGCATCCACTTGCAGGGCATAATCATAGCCTTGTTCAATGGCATATAAAAATCCGCTTTTGACCGCAGCGCCTTTACCGCCATTTTGTTTACGGTGGATAATCGTTACGCCATTAGTCGCTTTTAATGGGTTTAATGCGGCTTGACTTTCCGCATTAGAGCCATCGTCCACAATCAGACAATCCAAACCTTGTGCCTGAATTTTTTCCACCACCGCCGCAATTGTACCGGGGTGATTATAATAGGGAATCAGGATAATCATTTTCATTGTTATACCTTATACACGATACGTCCCGAAGCACAGATCACGGTTTGGCTATCTTCTTCTTTCGTAATATTAAATGTTAATTTGGATTTTATACTATCCCAACGCAGGGTCATGATAATTTCATTATTTGGGCGAATAAATTGTTGGTATTTTAAATTCTCAACACCATCAATTTGTGCGGGTAAACCCAAGGACTCGACCAACTGAATTGCCCATTGAAGTTGTACCACGCCAGGAACTAAAGGGAAACTGGAAAAATGACCGGAAAAGTAGGTTAGATCCAAGGGTATGGTGCCGATAAATTGCTGTTCCTGATGCCGTGAAATATCCCACCGCGCTGATATTTGCGATATAGATTGCCAAACGGGGGCGCATGGCTTATTTTTGAATAGTGCCAAGACATCGGACTTAATGATTTTGCCCTGTGTATTACGCGGCAACGCCGCAACGAAACGCCAGAAACGAGGAGTTGCCAAATTACCCAGTTGTGTTTTGATTGGTAATGCAAGCGTTTCGCTTAACACTTTTCGCCCTTGATTTTGTAATAACCGAATTCCGTTTTCACTCAATACGGTTAAGGCAATCAAACGAGGTTGTTGCGGGTGTTGAAAACAATAGCATTCTTTTACTAAATCTGATTGATTTAAGGCTTCTTCCACGAGATCAAGGGAAATGCGTTTGTCCGCCAACTTCATAATGCGATCTTGCCGCCCCTGTAGGACAAAGCGATCGTTTGCCTGAAATACCAATACATCATTAAGAGGCTCTGTTTGATCTATCCAGGCAGAATTTACGCTTAATTGAACGGTGTGTTGAAATTGTACGCTCGGCAATGCTTGCCAGACAGTATCACCTTGTCTACTGGCAATCACGCCGGTTTCCGTGCTGCCATAAATCTCATCAATAGCTAAACCATATTGTGCAAATAATTCGGCAGTTGCGGTAGGGAGCTTTCCGCCGGCGGAGAAAATACGTTTTATTTTATGTCGAAATTTCGCCCAATTATGATGTTCGGCAAAATGGTTTAATAACATCGGGCTGGCTACCCAGCAGACGCTACGATCAGCTTGCAAAGTTTGTTCAATCAGCATTTCGGGGAAGAGCCACTGTTCCGTACAAATCGCGGCGAGGGAAAATAGCGGCAACATAATGCAAAAAGTCAGTCCATATAAATGCTGTTGGCTCACCGTGTTTAAAATCAAATCATCAGCAGAGATGGCAAAATGTTTTTTTAACATCTCCGCTTCCGCCTGAAATTGCCGCAGGGTTTTCTTTATTAGTTTCGGTACTCCGCTGGAACCGGAAGTTTTTAACCATAAAACAGAATGCGGTGAAATAGTCTCAGTAATATCAACCTCTTGTGAGGGCAATATATTTACTGGGTGGCGATTTGCCTGGGATAATGAATAAACTGGAATATTTAATATCAAATTGACATCATCGGTTAAGCAATAATCTTGAGCATTTGCCCATTGTAAGTTATTTTCCGATAAATCCGGCAATATGAATACTTCCGCTTCGACTTTCCATGCGGCAAGCAAGGCTTGAATAAAAAAGTGGCTTTCTCTAAACCATAAAACCACTTTGGATTTAGGTATTAAATGTTGGGCTAAAATAAGCGTTTGTTCGCTAAAGTGCGGTGACTTCTCACAACGCTTTGTCACTTGTGAATAATAGGCAAATTGGGAAAGGTCAAAGGGAAAAAATGCATTCATATTATCTATTTTAATTAACTTTCAGCTTAAATTTGCGGTAACACCATTCAATAAAGAACAAGCACCCCATGAAAAAATAAGAAATCAATCCGGTATAAATCGCCCAATAATGTTTATTGATATAAATTAATGCAATAGTGACGGTACAATTAAAAACAAAGAATCCTAGCCAAATTTTAGTGACAGTTCGGGTATAGCGAACGCCTTCCGAGGGCAAATCAGGATATTGCAAGCGGGCAAAACGTTCCACCATGCTTTGTGCCGAGAATAAACTCATCGCAAACACAAAAAGCATGGTACCGTTGATTAAAACCGGATACCAATACATCAGATTTTCATTGCCGATAAGCCATGAACAGGCAAGAAAAATACTGATAACATAGCTGATGATTTGCTGCGCTTTGTTTTTTTGCCACCAGCTGCGGGCCAGCCATAACCCTAACATCAACAACAATAAATAACGAAAGTCAATTTGCTCCCGCGCAAAATAAAGCAAAAAAGGATAGCTCACCGACAATAGTATAAGCGTAGTGCCGACAATCAGCTTTACCCGCTTAGTAGGCATTGTCATTATGCTTCCGTTTGATTGAATTTATTCAATACTGCGGTGACGACATCTTGTACTGTGCGTACGCTGCGAAAATCTTCAGCTTGTAATTTGTGTCCGGTTTCACGTTTGATATAGTCCATTAAATCAATCGCATCAATGCTGTCAATTTCCAAATCCGTATATAAATTGGCTTCCGGTTTGATTTGCTCCGGTTCGATCTCAAATAAATTTTCCAACGCGTTACGCAAGGTTTGATAAATTTCTTGTTCAGTCATTATGTATTCCTACTTATTGCGAATATAATCGGCTAATGTTGCAACACTATAAAAATTTTTGCGCAAATCTTGATCCTGATTATCCATCTGCACATTATATTTTTTTTGTATCGCTAACCCTAATTCCAGTGCATCGACAGAGTCCAATCCAAGACCATCCACAAACAGAGGTTCATTGCTCTGAATATCGTCGACGGTAATATCCTCTAAAGCGAGTGAGTCAATAATCAATTGTTTTAATTCAAGTTCTATAGCGTCATTCATTTAGTTTCTCCTCAAAATAATGTTGTAAATATTGATTTAATCGGCGAGCTGCAATGGGTGCCGGTTTTTCTTTTAGCCAATCTTGCGGATTAATGTCTTCACCGACAATAAACTGATAGTGAATTTTATGTTCTGCGACTTGATACCAGGCATGATCTTTTTTAAACGCCGGCGGCGACATTTTAATCACTACGGGCGTAATCATTTTGGCACCTCGTAAAGCGATGGCGCAGGCGCCACGGTGAAAATTAATAACGCCGTCATGACCGGTGCGTGTGCCTTCGGGAAAAATCAGCAAGGATTCACCGCACTTTAATACTTCGGCACAGTGTTCGATCATTTCCGGAGAGCCGTCATTCGGGATATAGCCGCAAGCCCGAATA
This sequence comes from Testudinibacter sp. P17/SS/0325, assembly GCF_053570765.1. Next base: position 1,976,680 of record NZ_CM131635.1, read on the forward strand.
GGGCTATTCAAAAAAGTATTTTTTTGCAGGCTTTGTTTTACGACACAATTGCAATTTTTAGCATAGGCAATCATAAATACCACGTCCAATAAAGACGGATGGTTTGCAATAATCAATTGTCCGTTTTTGCCTAGTTTTTCCGCACCGAGGAATTCGAAACTAAATACGCCGATAGCATTTAAAAATTTCAAATAATAGCGCCAACTGGTTGAAATAATTGAACGCGCTTGCAATTGTTGGTTTAATGTATTGTCTTTTTTTAATGTAAAAGGTAATAAAATAACCTTCATTACTACCCCGAAAATACCAAACACTAGAAAACCGATAGCATTTGCGATAATACGCCAAGTGCGGTCGCAGTATTTCCCTTTTTCACTTTTTATTATATTTGGCATGCCAGCTCCAACAACGATCTTGATATTTTAAATTATGTTGCCAATTAGCGTTAGCTAAAATAATATTTTTCAGATTTTCAAGATTGGTCGAATACTCAATATTATGTGCAGTTTGATTTTTATTCTTCCGAGTCAGGCTTAAACAAATTTCATTTCCGGTCGTAACCAAGAAGGCTGCGGCATAGGCAAATTTTTCCAAATACCCGTCGTTTATGGGATTTTCTTCTTTCAAAGGTTCGTCCGCAATAATGATCAATACCTCGCGGTGTCCGCTTTGTAGCAGTAAATAGGCTTCGAGCAAAGCAGTTTCAAGGCCGTCTTCACGTGCAGAAAGTGCGGTCATTTCCGAAGTGTCTTTCCGAATCATTGACCATTGCCCCACAATGGAATTATGCACGGAAAGTCCGAAAGAAGTGGGGGATAACTGTTCGCCACCACCCAATTCTTTCAATAAGGCAAAACTGCGGGAAAATTCGCCGTCGCGAGAAACGTATACCACCGGACATTGTTTGTCTTGCATTATTTCCCATGCGGCCATAAACACCAGTCTGGGGAGATCGCTTAAACGACGGCGTTGCATCGGTGCAAGAAAGGATAGATCCAATGTTTTTTCGTCAAAAAAGCTTAAGGGCTTACCTTTTGCCCAGTCCAACCAATCTTCTTGTTGGGTAAGCGAAAAAGAAGCGGCTTTCCATTGACTGAGCGAAAGTGAAAATTGCAAATTCAAATCCTTAGCGAAAAATTTTGGCAAATAATATAAGATTCCAAACGATTATTCAAGAAAGTCATGATTTACATATTGGATTTTGATTAAATTTCAGTTGAAATTTTAATTGTCTTTGTTATATTCCTTTCAATTAAAACAGTTTTATTTACTTGCCAAAGGAAACAATATGAAAAAATTATTATTGATCTCACTTGCCACATTAACTGTTGCGGCCTGTGCCCCGCGTGATACCACACATTATTATTCGATTCAAGAAGCGTTAAATTCACCGCAAGCAGCAGGTGTGGTTGACCCGAATATTAAATTATATTTTGGCAAAAGTGTTTCCGGTAAGGTGGTGAAATCGGGTTTGGTGAGCAATAAGAAAACCAATTTTGCCAATAAATCCGATCAGGAAGGTTGTACTTGGGCATTTTTATCTGCCGTGAAACAATTCCAGGAACGGGCTAAAGCCGAGGGCGCCACAAAAGTCAGCAATTTAGTCAGTTATTATAAAAAGAATACTTATAACAGCACCACGAACTATGAATGCCATGCCGGCCGCGTGGTTGGCGGAGTCACCTTAAAAGGTGATTTGGTCAAATAATTGAAAATACCGGGCTGCAAATCGCCCGGTATTTTTCTATCAATCAATACGTTGCCTAGAAAATTTTCTCATCAATGTCTTCATCGAATAATGATGCTAATCCAACAACGCTTTCACTAACGCTTCTACAAATTCTAACCGTTCTTTTGCGCTTTCCGTTATTTGGCTAAAACGGAATTTGGTCGGGCCGTCGAAGCGGTAAACCGTCGGGTTTTGTTTGATTAAGGCTAAGAATTTAAGCGGATCAAGTTCGGCGTTGGCTTTGAATTCCAGTGCGCCGCCTTGGGCGTGTGCTTCGATTTTTTGGATTGCCAACGGTTTTGCCAATAGGCGCAGTTCGGCGATTTGCAGCAGGTTTTTGCCGGCTTGTGGCAGTAAACCGAAGCGGTCGATCAGTTCGACTTTCAATTCGTCCAGCTCTTGTTGGCTGGCGGCACTGGCGATCCGTTTGTAGAAGGACAGGCGCATATTGACATCGCCCAGATACTCTTCCGGCAGCAACGCAGGAATGCGCAGATCGATTTCCACTTGTTGCTGGGTCAGCTCATCAAGTGACGGTTCGCGCCCCTCTTTCAGCGCATTGACCGCACTTTCCAGCAGTTCCATATATAACGAGAAGCCGATTGATTCGATCTGTCCGCTTTGCTCGCTGCCGAGCAGTTCGCCCGCACCGCGAATTTCCAAATCGTGGGTGGCAAGCACAAAACCCGCCCCGAGATTATCCAGGCTTTCCAACGCCTCCAAGCGTTTCAATGCGTCTTTGCTCATGCGTTTCGGGTGTGGCGTGAGCAGGTAGGCGTAGGCTTGATGGTGCGACCGCCCGACCCGACCGCGTAGTTGGTGCAGTTGTGCCAAGCCGAATTTATCGGCGCGTTCGATAATAATGGTGTTGGCGGTCGGCACGTCGATCCCGGTTTCGATAATGGTGGAGCAGACCAACAAGTTGTAACGCTGATGATAAAAATCGCTCATCACCCGTTCCAAATCGCGTTCACGCATTTGTCCGTGTCCGATCACAATCCGCGCTTCCGGCACCAGTTGCGCCAGCTGTTCGGCGCAATTTTCAATCGTGGCGACATCGTTATGCAGGTAATACACCTGTCCGCCGCGCAGAATCTCGCGCAGCACCGCTTCGCGGATCAGTAAATCATCGCTTTCGCGCACAAAGGTTTTAATCGTCAGGCGGCGTGCCGGCGGGGTGGAGATAATCGACAGGTCGCGCATGCCCGTCATCGCCATATTCAGCGTGCGCGGAATCGGGGTGGCGGTCAGGGTCAGAATATCCACATTAGCGCGCAATTGTTTGATTTTTTCTTTTTGGCGCACGCCGAAACGGTGTTCTTCATCGACTACCAATAAACCGAGATTTTTAAATTTCACATCGGATTGCAGCAGCTTATGCGTGCCGATCAGGATATCCACCCGACCTTGTTCAAGTTGTTCTAAAATCACTTTTTGTTCTTTGGCGGTTTTAAAACGCGACAACATTTCCACATTGACCGCTAAATTGGCAAAGCGATCTTTGAAATTGTCATAATGCTGTTGCGCCAACAGCGTGGTTGGTACCAGAATCGCCACTTGGCGACTGTTGTTCACCGCCAAAAAGGCGGCGCGGATCGCCACTTCGGTTTTGCCGAAACCGACATCGCCGCACACCAAGCGATCCATCGCTTTCGGCTGGCACATATCGCTGATGACCGCATTGATCGCCATTTGCTGATCGACGGTTTCTTCAAAATTAAAGGTGTCGGCGAATTGGCGGAATTCCTCTTTATTATATTGAAAAGCAAAGCCTTTTTGCGTTTCACGTTTGGCATAGACATCTAACAATTCCGCCGCCACATCACGGATTTTTTCCGCCGCCTTGTGCCGCGCTTTCACCCACGTATCGCTGCCCAGTTTGTGTAATGGCGCGCTTTCTTCATTGCCGCCGACATAGCGGCTTAATAAATAGAGCGAGGAGACCGGCACATACAATTTTGCCTCGTTGGCGTAATCTAAAATCAGGTATTCTGCGGTAATGCCGCCGGTTTCGAGGGTGGTCAAACCGCCGTAACGCCCGACCCCGTGATCGAGGTGCACCACCGGCTGTCCGGTTTTCAATTCGGCTAAATTGCGGATCAACGTATCGGGATTGACGGTTTTGCGTTGATCGCGTTTGCGCTGCTGTATCCGTTCGCCCAGAAGATTGCTTTCGCTGATAATGGCTAGTTTGTTTTTATCATTCTCTAAAATAAATCCGTTTTCCAGCTCGCTAATCATCAGATTATGTCGCTGTTCATTTATTTGTGACAAGGTCACAATAAAGTGCGGTTTCAGCTTAAGCGGGCGCAATAATTCCAGTAAGGTTTCGCGCCGTCCTTCCGTTTCCACCGAAAACAGCAGTTGTCCGTCAAACTGTTCGGCAAATTGGCGCAGCAGCTTGAGCGGTTCTTTTTGTTGCGCATTAATCGTCAGCTCCGGCAGCGGACTGACGGGCAAATTGCTTTGGCGTGCCGAATTGCGTAATTTCTCGTTATGCAGGGTTAAGCGCGGGTAGTTTTTCAGGTGGCGATTGATTTCATCACTGCGTAACCAAAGCTGTTCCGGAGGTAGCAACGGACGCATTGGATCAACCTTACGGCTTTCAAAACGCTGTTGTGCGTCTTGATAGAAGCGTTGCGCACGCTCGCCGTTGTTATGGTAATCAATAAACAGGCTATTTTCAGGCAGGTAATCAAACAGCGTCGCCATCTGTTCAAAAAACAGCGGCTGCCAATATTCAATTCCCGACACAAACGTGCCTTTGCTGATTTGTTGATAGATATGTTCCGGATCACGGCGGATTTCAAAACGCTCGCGGAATTGTCCGCGGAAAAACTCAATCGCTTTCTCGTCAGTCGGGAATTCGTGCGCCGGCAGCAGATTAATCTGTTCGATTTTGTTCAGTGTGCGTTGCGTATCCACATCGAAAGTGCGGATCGAATCGATTTCATCATCGAAGAAATCCAAACGAAACGGTTCGTCGCTGCCCATCGGGAACAGATCCAACAATGAACCGCGCACCGCATATTCGCCGTGTTCCAGCACTTGTTCCACCGCGCGATAACCGGCATTTTCCAGTTGTGAGCGCAATTTGTTTAACCGCACTTTGTCGCCTTGTTTAATCAGCAACACATTGTTGCTTAAAAAGTGCGGTGGGCAGAGGCGTTGCATTAAGGTGTTAATCGGCAACACAAAAATACCTTGTTGCGGCTGTTGCAAGAAAAACAGCGCGCTTAAACGGGCGGAAATAATATCTTGGTGCGGTGAAAAACTGTCATAGGGCAAGGTTTCCCAATCGGGGAAAAAACCGATCTTTTGCGAGCTGAAACGGCGCAGTTTTTTCTCTAAACTGAGGGCGTGGCGGGTGTCGGCAGTCACCACCACGGTTAAACCTTGATGTTGGCAGGCGGCTTGGCTGATCGCCAACACGTCGCTGTCGGCAAGCACGTTGCCGAGTAATTTATGATCATTCGCCGTACTCGGCAAATTCAGGCTAAAAAGGGTGTTCATGGTTTTTGTTAGACTTAGAAAAAAATAAGCGTCTAGTGTAACCTAGACGCGGAATGAGGGAAAGTGCGGTTTAAAACATGGCTAAAAACAATTTTAGAATCTGTTGATCTTGGCTTAGTTCGGGGTGAAAAGCGCAGGCGAGCAGATTATTTTGCCGGACTAATACCGCTCTATCTTCCACTGTTGCCAATACCTCTACTTGGTCGGAGAGCAGCCGTCGGATATAGGGGGCACGGATAAAAATTGCCGGCACGGTCCCGCTTATGCCTTTAACGCAAAGTGCGGTTTGAAAGCTGTCGATTTGTCGCCCGAACCCATTGCGTTGCACTTCAATATCCATTAAGCCTAAATGGGCGGTTTCGTCGCCGTGAATCTGTTTTGCCAATAAAATCATACCGGCGCAAGTGCCGAAAATCGGTTTGCCTGCAGCGGCAAAGGCTTGAATCGCGACAATAAAACCGTATTCACCCATCAATTTCCCGATTGCGGTGCTTTCACCACCCGGTAAAATCAAGCCGTCCAGCGTTGCCAGTTGTTCCGCTTTTTTGACGGCAACGGCATTGACACCCAAGGCGTCAAGTTGCGCCAGATGTTCGCTGACCGCCCCTTGCAATGCCAGCACACCGACACGGTAAGTAGAATGGGCTTGCATACTCATACTACCAACCACGTTCTTGCATTCTGTCGCCGGCGGCGAGTTTGGCAATATCCAAGCCTTTCATCGCTTCGCCCAGTTCTTCCGATAAGCGGGCAATCCGATCATAATCTTGGTAATGGGTGGTGGCTTGTACAATCGCGCGCGCGAATTTTTCCGGATTTTCCGATTTAAAAATGCCTGAGCCGACAAAAACACCGTCTGCGCCCAACGCCATCATCAACGCGGCATCGGCAGGGGTGGCGACCCCGCCTGCGGCAAAATTGACCACCGGGAGTTTGCCTAGTTGTTTGATTTGTAATAATAATTCGAACGGTGCGCCTAATAATTTTGCTTCGGTCATTAATTCATCATGGCTCATAGCCACCACTTTGCGCACTTGTGCGTTGACTTTGCGCATATGGCGCACCGCTTCCACGATGTTGCCCGTGCCCGGTTCGCCTTTGGTGCGCAACATTGCCGCGCCTTCACCAATACGGCGCAAGGCTTCGCCCAAATCGCGACAACCACAAACGAACGGCACGGTGTAATCGCTTTTCAGCAAATGAAACTCTTCATCGGCAGGGGTCAGCACTTCGCTTTCATCAATATAATCTACCCCCATTGCCTCTAAGACACGTGCTTCGGTGATATGCCCAATCCGCACTTTTGCCATGACCGGAATACTGACCGCATTCATCACCTCTTTCACGATTTTTGGGTTTGCCATGCGAGCCACGCCGCCGGCAGCCCGAATATCCGACGGCACGCGCTCTAGCGCCATCACCGCCACCGCCCCGGCGGCTTCGGCAATGCGCGCTTGCTCCGCATTCACCACATCCATAATCACGCCGCCTTTTTGCATTTGCGCCATACCGCGTTTGACAACATCACTGCCTAAAATTTTGTTCATTATGTTTTCCTTCATTGTCGTTGGTTTTTGAATATTATTTTGTGAAGCAAGGGATCGCTATTTTGCGCTATTCAGGTATGATTAAAAGCGTCAGTTTTGATTATATTAATGGGGTCAGATGGTGAAAAACTACCTTTTTCAGTTGGATAAGCAGGCGGAGCAACCGTTATATGTTCAGTTGTATCAGCAGATCAAAGCGGATATTAGCAGTGGACGCCTTGCTTACGGCGAAAGATTGCCGTCGAAGCGGCGGTTGGCGGATTATTTAACCATCAGCCGTAATACGGTGGAAACCGCATACAGCCAACTGTTGGCCGAAGGCTATGTCGAAGCCAAAGTGCGGCAGGGTTTTTTTGTGCATTTTAAGGCGGAGCAGTTTTTTAAAACGCCCGAAAGTGCGGTGCAGCCGCAGGTGGTGAAAAAAACAGCGGCGTTTCGTTATGATCTCAACCCGAATCAAATTGATACCGCACTTTTTCCGCTGCAACGCTATAAAAAAATACAAAAAACGGTGTTACAGACACGGGGTTTGCAGTTGCTGAATATGGGGGAGAAGCAGGGCGAGACAGTGCTACGCGAGCAGATTCTTCACTATCTGTACGCTTCACGCGGCATTAGTTGTTCCATTGAGCAAATCGTGTTGGGGGCGGGGGTCGAAACCTGTATCAGCCAGCTGGTTTTGCTGCTCGATCAATGTTATCCACGGCAATCGCTGGATTATGCGATGGAACAATACGGTTATCCGATGGTGGAGCAGTTGTTATCTTTATTCGGTAAATCGGTACGAAAATTGCCGTTATTTCAGCCGCAAGCCGAACATTATCGGTTGGATTTCACCTGTTTGGCGCAAAGTGCGGTGGATGTGTTGTATCTCACGCCATCACACCAATATCCTTACGGCTCGGTTCTGTCGGTCAATGAGCGACATCAAGTATTGGAGTGGGCACAGCAGCAGCCGAACCGTTACATTATCGAAGACGATTACGACAGTGAATTCCGTTACAAAGGCAAGCCGATTCCCTCGTTGCAACATTTGGACGGCACGCTGTATTCACAGGGCAAAGTGATCTATTTAGGTTCATTTTCCAAATTATTGATGCCGTCGTTGCGTGTCACGTTTATGGTGTTGCCGCAAGCGCTCGTGCCGATTTATCAACAAAGTTGCGGCTTGCTGAATTCCACCGTGCCGCGTATTAACCAGCACGTTTTAGCGCAATTTATGCAAAGCGGTGAATTTGAGAAGCATATTCACCGCATGCGCACCCATTACCGCAAAAAAATGGAATTGCTGTGCCAATTGCTACAGCCTTATCGTCGCGTCATTCGCTATCAGGGTGAACATTCCGGCTTTTACCTGCTGTTGGAACTACGGCAAGAAACGCGCTCCGTTGCTGAACTTTGTCGCTTGGCAGAAAATGTGGGCATTAAGATTTACCCGGTGAAACAGCAGAATGCCGATAAGCGTTATTTTTCATTCGGCTTTGGAAATTTATCGCTGCAAGATTTAAATGAAGCGGTCACATTGCTGATGACCGCATGGGGATATGAAAAACACTAAAATAGGCTGAGGCTCAAGGCAAGTGCGGTTTAGAAATCCAACTGCTGATGATTAATGCCCAACGCTTCGGCGATTTTTTTACGTGTCGATTTGCGCAGTTTCTTCGAGTTTTCATGTTGTGAATAGGCGGATTGGCTGATACCTAAACGATCCGCGACTTGTTGTTGGGTGTAGCCTAAATATTCGCGCCATGCGCGCACCGCACTACAGCCTTCGTGTTTGAAAAAAATCTCGACCACTTCGCTGGGAACGCCATCACTCAAATCCAATTCACGCATTTTGATTGTGGCGAAATATTGTTCGTAAGGAATGACAACAAATGCAGGCTTCCCATTGTTATCATTGATAATTTGTGTGTTAAAAAGCGTAGGTATTGTCGTCACGTTTTTTTACCTCTTCAATGTGGATAATATGGATATTGTGTTCAAAACCATAGTTGAAAAATACTCGAAACCGTCCAACTCGTAGGCGATAATCATATTTATAGTTAGTGAGCGACTTTACATTTGAATGATAAGCAGGAAAATTAGCCAAAACTTGGCATTTACTGCGAATCATTTCTCGCTCTGGGATTTTAGCCAGTTGTTTAACCGCTCTTGACTTGAATATAATTTTATTCATTAGTTTTCCAGATTTTATAAGTTAAAATATAAGTTGTCAAATGTCGTTATACTTTAATCAAACCCGGTTTAAAGGCGAGCGGCGACAGCAAAAGTTGGAATCGGAATCGCAAAAAACAAAAAAGCGATCCGAAGATCGCTTGAGATTGCTGACAAACTGACTTCTCTCCCTCCGCGTGCGGAGGGAGTACCGTTTTGCGTAAGAAAAATGGGGAGGGAGGGGCAATATGAAAATGCAACATATTCATTTTAAAATGATTTATGCCTCCCTCCGTCCTTCGGACACCTCCCTCCGTATACGGAGGGAGGGAAATTATTCGAGAAAGAGACTTTGTCATCAGCCTGAAGCGATCCGAAGATCGCTTTAAGTGGAAAGTGCGGTTTAATCGCAGGGCAAGATTTTGATTGCCAAACCGCCGGTGGAAGTTTCGCGATATTTGGAGTTCATGTCTTTGCCGGTTTCGTACATGGTTTCAATCACTTTGTCTAAGCTAACCGACGGGCTGCTGGTGCGGCGCAGCGCCATGCGGCTGGCGTTGATCGCTTTGACCGAGGCAATGGCGTTACGTTCGATACAAGGCACTTGCACTTGTCCGTTGACCGGATCGCAGGTTAAACCGAGATTGTGTTCCATGCCGATTTCGGCGGCGATACAGACTTGATCCGGCGTGCCGCCTAAGATTTCGGTTAACCCTGCCGCCGCCATCGAACAAGCAACGCCGACCTCGCCCTGACAACCGACTTCTGCTCCGGAAATAGAAGCATTCATTTTATACAGCGAGCCGACAATGCCGCAGGTTAACAAATAGCGTGCAATCGTTTCCTCCGACAGCGGGGCGATAAATTGCTGGTAATACGCCAACACCGCCGGCACAATGCCACAGGCGCCGTTGGTCGGTGCAGTCACCACCCGTCCGCCTGCCGCATTTTCTTCATTAATCGCCAACGCGAACATGTTCACCCAGTCGATGATTTTCATCGGATCGTTCGACAGACTGTTGTTCGATTCCAGCATGCGGCGAAGTGCGGTCGCTCGGCGCGTTACTTTCAGCGGCCCGGGCAGCAAACCTTCGGTGTGCATGCCGCGTTGCATACAATCCGACATGGTTTGCCAAATCCGCTGCAAATAGGCGTTGACCGCACTTTGATCGCGCAGGGCGATTTCATTGCGCAACATCATACCGGCGATCGATAATCCGCTATTTTTGCAATGTTGCAGGATATCATTGGCACTGTGATACGGATAAGGTACATTCAATACGCTGTCTTGGGTTTGGTTAAAATTTGCCTCGTCCACGATAAAGCCGCCGCCAATCGAATAATAGGTTTGCGAATAAACGGGTTGTCCCTGTTTTAAGGCGTGTAAGCGCATGCCGTTTTCATGCAGCGGCAGAAAGGTTTTATGGAAAACCAAATCCTGTTCAAAGTCGAATTTGACTTGTTGCTGTCCGCGCATAATCGGCAAAAGTGCGGTCTGTTTCAACGAGCCGATAAATGCGGGAATGGCTTCAATTTCCACGTCTTCCGGCAAATAACCCGCCAAGCCCATAATCACCGCGGTATCGGTGCTGTGCCCGCGTCCGGTCAGGGAGAGCGAGCCGTAAACATCCACTTTAAGCTGGTCGATTTCAGGCAACAACCGTTGCTGTTCCAGTTCATCCACAAACTGTTTTCCGGCTTTCATCGGTCCGACGGTATGCGAACTGGACGGTCCGATCCCGATTTTAAAAATATCAAACACACTAATCATAAAAGACTCTTTTTATTTTTCTTAACGCTCAAACCTCTGCCAAAGCAGAGGTTTGCTGTCTATCATACAACAAAGTTCAACCTTAACGGAAAAGGATATAAACGATTGCTGAAATCGCAATCAATCCCATCACGGTGACAAACACATTGCTGAACTTGCCGCGGTATTTTTGCATTGCCGGGACGTTACGAATCGCATACATCGGCATGATAAACAGAATCATGGCAATAATCGGTCCGCCCAAGGATTCGATTAAGCCTAAAATACTCGGATTAATGGTTGCCACCAGCCAAAGCGAAAACAGGAAGAACAGCGCGGTGATGTAATTCAATCGGTTGCGGTTAATGTCTGTTTTCCCGGCGTCACGGTTCATTTTGATGATTAATCCCGCCAAACCTTCGCGCGCGCCAAGATAGTGGCCGAAGAAGGAGCTGGTAATCGCCAGAAAAGCGACCAATGGTCCGAAATAAGAAATATACGGGTTATCGAATTTATTGGCGAGAAACGACAAAATGGAGATGTTTTGGGTTTTTGCCAAGGCTAATTCTTCAGGGGTTAAGGTCAGGACACAGCTGAAAACAAATAACATCACAAAAATCAGCAATAAGGCGGAAGTGCCGCGCAGCACGCGGTTGCTATGCTGTTCCGTGGCTTCGCGGGTTTTATATTCGCGTCGTTGTGACAGGCTGAAAGCGGAGATCGCCGGCGAATGGTTAAATGAAAAAATGAGCACGGGGATGGTGAGCCACAAAGTTGTTAAAAATGCACTGCCGCTCGGCATTTGTTGTAACGACGCCGTGTTCCATTCCGGGATTAAATAGATTGAGAGGGCAAATAAGATGGCAACGAGCGGATAAACCAACCACTCGGTGACTTTCAGCATAAACTTTTCCCCCATCAACATCACGCTGATTAAAGCCGAAATTAACATAATCGATAAAATCATGCGTGGCGGCGCAGCCATATGCAGCTGGTTTTCCATAAATGAAATGACGGTATTGGTGATTCCGACGCCGTAAATTAATAAGATCGGGAAAATGGCGAAAAAATAGAGCAGGGTGATCAGTTTCCCGGCGGTTTTACCAAAATGTTCTTCGACGACCTCGGTAATATCGCTGCCCGGATGTTCGGACGATAACACAAAACGGCTTAAACCGCGGTGCGCTAAGTAGGTCATCGGACCGACGATTAGCGCCATAAAGACCAACGGCCAAAAACCACCCATTCCGGCATTAATCGGCAGGAATAAAACACCGGCACCGACAGCGGTACCGAAAAGGTTTAAAACCCAAGCACTATCCAATTTATTCCATTTTTTTTCATCTGCCAAGGCGGCAGTTTTAATGTTGCTTATTTCCATATAAATTTCATCCTAAATTAACTAATTGATTATACTTGACATTTATTTAATAGTAGTCTGGAGTTGTACCAGTGACGACGGCGGGATGATAGGGAAGTAAAATAAGAAAAACAAATGCCGGATATCAGAATTGTGATCTGCCCGGCAATATATTGGAATAGTCAGCTGAAATGTTTAATAAGTTGTTAAAAATATTGGTTTATTTTGTGGTTATAAAAGAATAACCCCGCTTTGCCGTTTACGTTTTTTGGGAAAAAGTGCGGTATTGTAAAAGGAAATGTTCAAAATCTTCTAAGCCGCAAAAGGCGAGGCTTTCCTGATCATAATAACTGAAGCCCTCTTCCATTTCCTCCGTATTATCAAAGGCTAAATTATTGGCTTGAACCATCACTTCTTCGCCGTCGAGCGAAAGGGTGAATTCGTGGCCGATCAGCCGGAGTTCCGCCTGCGGGTTGCGATTTTGTTTGGCTTGTTCGATCAACGCGAAGACTGCCGCGAGCTTTTGCGTGTCGCCGTAAATCTCGCTGTTAATCCAATTGGAGAGCGCTTCATGCTCCATACTGCAACGGGCAATCGGTTTGCCTGAATAATCGAAAGAGAATTGAAAATCCATACTGCGATTCCTTATAAACGAAAAAACGATTGCATTTTAGCAGGGCTTGCGGTAAATAAAAATACTAGGTTTTATTTGTTCGATTTGATCTATCACAACATTTTATCTGCTAAATCTCAGTATGCTATATTGCAGATTATTTTGAATTCACCGATCTTGAGGTCCGAAAATATGACAGCAACAGAATTATTGGGCGAAGGTATCAATCTAATGCTCTCCGGCATGGGCTTTGTCCTGCTATTTCTTTTGATCCTTATTTTTTCCATTCGCTTAATGTCGAATACGGTAAATCGTTTCTTCCCTGAGATTATCAAACCTGTTGCCGCTAAACCCAGTGCGGTTGTTCCCAATGCGGCGAGTGAAATTGATGTCCTGCGTCCGGTTATTGTCGCCGCGATTGCGCACCACCGCCGTCAACAACAGAACAATTAATGCTTATTTTAATGGAGTTTTATCATGACAAAATCAGTTCGTCCGATTGCTATTACTGATGTGGTGTTGCGTGATGCTCACCAATCCCTGTTTGCCACCCGTTTACGTTTAGATGATATGTTGCCGATTGCGTCCGAATTGGATCAAATCGGTTATTGGTCATTGGAAGCATGGGGAGGCGCGACCTTTGACTCGTGTATCCGTTATCTGGGCGAAGATCCGTGGGTGCGTTTGCGTGAGCTGAAAAAAGCGATTCCGAATACGCCATTACAAATGTTATTGCGCGGGCAAAATTTGCTGGGTTATCGTCATTATGCCGATGATGTGGTCGAGCGTTTTGTCGAAAGAGCGGTCAGTAATGGCATGGACGTGTTCCGGGTATTCGATGCGATGAACGATCCGCGCAATATGCGTTGTGCGTTGCAAGCGGTGCGTAAGCATGGCGGTCATGCACAAGGTACATTGAGCTATACCACCAGCCCGGTGCATACGTTGGAAACCTGGTTGGAGGTGACGGAGCAATTGATGGAGATCGGCGTCGATTCGGTGGTGATCAAAGATATGTCCGGTATTTTAACGCCAATGGCAGCTTATGAACTGGTGAGTGAAATCAAAAAACGTTACGACGTGCGCCTGCATTTGCACTGTCACGCCACCACCGGGATGGCGGAAATGGCACTGTTAAAAGCAATTGAGGCGGGCGTTGACGGTGTCGATACCGCGATCTCCTCCATGAGCGGCACATACGGGCACCCGGCAACCGAAGCATTGGTGGCGACGTTGCAGGGCAGCGAATATGACAGCGGCTTGGATATTCACAAATTGGAAAAAATCGCGGCGTATTTCCGCGAGGTACGTAAAAAATATCAAGCCTTTGAGGGGCAATTAAAAGGTTCTGACAGTCGGATTTTAGTGGCGCAAGTACCGGGCGGCATGTTGACCAATTTGGAAAGCCAATTGAAACAACAAAATGCCTCGCAAAAATTGGATGAGGTGTTGGCGGAAATCCCGCGGGTGCGTAAAGATCTGGGCTATATTCCGTTGGTGACCCCAACCTCGCAAATCGTCGGTACTCAGGCGGTGATCAACGTATTGATGGGGGAGCGTTATAAAACCATTGCCAAAGAAACCGCAGGGATTTTGAAAGGCGAATATGGCCGCACCCCGGCGCCGGTCGATACCGCACTTCAAGCCAAAGTATTAAACGGCGGAACGGCGATTACCGACCGTCCGGCGGATCATCTACCGCCCGAAATGGAGAAATTAACCGGTGAAGTGAAGCAACTGGCCGCCGAAAAAGGCATTAAATTGGCAGAGAATGCAATTGATGATGTCTTAATTGTGGCGTTATTCCCGCAAGTCGGTTTGAAATTCCTTGAAAACCGCGGTAATCCAAGTGCCTTTGAACCGGCGCCGACCGGTGTGACAGCGTCACGAGAAAAAGCGGAAAGCAAACCGGTTAAAGTCAGTTCCGGGCCGGCGGTTTATACCGTGGAATTAGAGGGCAAAGCTTTTGTGGTGAAAGTGAGCGAAGGCGGGGAAGTCGGGGAAATTACTTCGACCGCGCCGCAAACGGTAACATCGGCGGCGGCACCGGCACAAACCGGCGGTGTGGAAGTGACCGCGCCGATGGCGGGTAACATCTGGAAAGTGGTTGTCAGCGAAGGGCAACAAGTGGCAAAAGACGAGGTGTTATTAGTATTGGAAGCGATGAAAATGGAAACGGAAATCCGTGCCGCTCAAGCCGGTAAAGTACAAGGAATCGCGGTGAAAGCCGGAGATGTCGTTGCCGTCGGTGATCGCTTAATGAATTTAGCCTAGAGAGCCGAATGTTATGGAAAGTATTTATACTCTTGTAGGCGGGATGGGCTTTATGCACCTTGAACCGGGGCAGGCAATTATGATCGCCGTCAGTTTATTGTTGCTGTGGCTGGCGATTGCTCGCAAATTTGAACCGCTGTTGCTGTTGCCGATCGGGTTTGGCGGGTTACTTGCCAATATTCCCGAAGCAGGCATGGCAATGAGCGCATTGGATAATTTGTTACATAGCGGTACGGCGGAGCAACTGACCTTTGTTGCCGCGAAGCTCAATAGCACAACGGATATTGCTTCGATCAAGGCGGCATTAAATACCGCACTTCCGTCAATCGTGAGCCAGTTGGAAAGCTATGCGACGGATATGGGCTACAGCACCGGAATTTTGGCGCTGTTCTACAAAGTTGCGATCGGTTATGGCGTCGCACCGTTGGTGATTTTTATGGGGGTTGGTGCTATGACGGATTTCGGTCCGCTGCTGGCGAACCCTAAAACCCTATTGTTGGGCGCGGCGGCGCAGTTCGGTATCTTTGCCACGGTGTTGGGCGCATTATTGCTGAATTGGTTAGGCTTAATCGAATTTACCTTACCGCAAGCGGCTTCAATCGGTATTATCGGCGGTGCTGATGGTCCGACCGCGATTTACTTATCCAGCAAATTGGCGCCTGAGCTATTGGGGGCGATTGCGGTTGCAGCGTATTCCTATATGGCATTGGTACCGTTAATCCAACCGCCGATTATGAAAGCGCTGACCAGTGAAAGTGAACGCAAAATCCGCATGGTGCAATTGCGTAATGTCAGTAAACGGGAAAAAATTCTGTTCCCGATCGTATTATTGTTGCTGGTCGCATTATTATTGCCGGACGCAGCGCCGTTATTGGGGATGTTCTGCTTCGGCAATTTAATGCGGGTGAGCGGCGTGGTTGATCGCTTGAGCGACACCACGCAAAATGCGCTGATTAACATCGTCACCATTATCTTAGGCTTGTCCGTCGGGGCAAAATTGGTTGCAGATAAATTTTTGCAGCCGCAAACATTGGGGATTTTATTATTGGGCGTGATTGCATTTGCTATCGGCACGGCAAGCGGCGTATTAATGGCGAAATTATTAAACCGTTTTGCCAAAGACCAGATCAATCCGTTGATCGGTGCGGCGGGGGTTTCAGCGGTACCGATGGCGGCAAGGGTTGCCAATAAAGTCGGTTTGGAAGCCGATTCGCAAAATTTCCTGTTAATGCACGCGATGGGGCCGAATGTCGCCGGCGTTATCGGCTCGGCAATTGCCGCCGGGGTGATGTTGAAATATATTGCGGCGATGTGATGGTTTATGAATAGCGAACAAAAAGGCAGCCAATCGGCTGCCTTTATTGATATTAAAATAATCAGATACTAAATGACGATCCGCAACCGCAAGTGGTGCTGGCATTCGGGTTATTCACGATAAAACGCGAGCCTTCCAACCCTTCGGTGTAATCTACCGTGCCGCCGATTAAATATTGCAAACTCATCGGGTCAACCACCAAAGCAACGCCGTTTTTTTCGATGGTTAAATCACCGTCATTGACTTTCTCATCAAAAGTGAAGCCGTATTGAAAGCCGCTACAACCGCCGCCGGTGATATAGACGCGTAATTTTAAATTCGAATTATCTTCGTCGGCGACGAGATTTTTTACTTTGTTCGCAGCGGCGTCGGTAAAAATTAATGGAATTGCTACATCTGTCATAAGGACTCCCACTGATGTGCGATAAAAATATTCGGCTATTATTATACAAGCGGAATTTCTGTTCAAGCGGTATTTCGGTGCAAAGTGCGGTAGCGGAGAGCATACTGTTTTATCTGGCGGGCTGAAAATGCTATACTTTGCCACGAGTTAAAATAAGCGTACATTAAAAGGTAACCCATGAATATTCCTATCCGCAATGATGTTGAATTAGAAAAACTGCGTGTAGCCTGCAAATTGGCACAAGAAGTGCTGGTGATGATCGAGCCGTATGTTAAGGCGGGCGTGAGCACCGGCGAGTTGGATCGCATTTGCCATGAATATATGGCGAATGAACAGAACGTGGTGCCGGCGTGTCTGAATTACCACGGTTTCCCTAACGCAACCTGCATTTCGGTGAATGAAGTGGTTTGCCACGGTATTCCGAGTACCGATAAAATTTTGAAAAACGGCGATATCGTGAATATTGACGTTACCGTGATCAAAGACGGATTTTTCGGCGATAATTCAAAAATGTTCTTGGTCGGCGAACCCTCGATTCAAGCCAAACGCCTGTGCGAAGTGACGTTGGAGTCATTGTATATCGGCTTACGTACCGTGAAAGCGGGGATTCGGCTGAATCAGATTGGAAAGACCATTCAGCAATACGTCGAAAGCAAAGGCTGTACGGTGGTGCGCGAATATTGCGGACACGGCATTGGCGATCAATTCCATTGTGATCCGCAAGTGTTGCATTATTATGCCGATGACGGCGGTGTCATTTTGCAGCCGGGCATGGTGTTCACGATTGAACCGATGGTGAACGCCGGACGACGCGAAGTGCGGTTGATGAAAGACGGTTGGACGGTGAAAACCAAAGATCGTAGCCCGTCGGCACAGTATGAACACCAGATTGTGGTGACCGAAACCGGCTGCGAAGTGATGACGATTCGTGATGAGGAGATCGCCGAAGGGCGGATCTCGCGTATTATGGTTAATCGATAAATAACCTCATTTTTCCCTCCTCCGCCCTTCGGAATCTCCCTCCGCTCGCGGGGGAGGGAAATAACCCGCTTAGTTTGTTGTGATAACCGCTAATCCCTTGGGCTTATTATGAAACCAAATCCCCCGTTCTTAACTCCTTCTGATGTCAAAAATCAGCTACAACAACTCAAAGAGCAAGAATTGGCGCAATTCAGCCAACGCGATGTACATGAATTGATTGCCGCGCGCAGCCGTTTTTACGATCAACTGCTATGCCGTTTGTGGCGGCAATTTGGGTTGGATCAACAGCCGTTGGCACTGGTGGCGGTCGGCGGCTATGGACGGGAAGAAATGTTTCCGCTGTCGGATTTGGATATTTTAATTCTCAGTGAAACCGCACTTTCGGCAGCACAAGAACAACAAATTGCCGCTTTGATTCAATTTTTATGGGATTGCCGTTTTGAGGTCGGACATAGCGTGCGGACCCTTGCGCAATGCGTTGCCGAGGGGAAAAGCGATCTCACGATTGCCACCAATTTGCTGGAGTCGCGTTTTCTGTTCGGGCAAACCGCACTTTTTGCACAACTGCAAAGTGCGGTCAAAGCCGCCGATTTTTGGACGACAGAAGCGTTTTTCCACGGCAAAATGCAAGAAAAGGCGGCGCGTTATCAGCGTTATCACAACACCGGTTATAACCTTGAGCCGGATATTAAATACAGCCCCGGCGGACTGCGCGATTTACATCTGCTGTATTGGATTGCGTTGCGTCATGTGGGCGCGAAAAATTTGCAGGATATTCTTGATTCCGGTTTTATCTACCCGGAAGAACACCGGATTTTAAATGCGGCACAACATTTTTTATTCAAATTGCGTTTTGCTTTGCATTTGGTGATTAAACGCTACGACAACCGTTTGTTATTTGATCGCCAGCTGAAAGTCAGCGAAATGTTGGGCTATCAAGGGCAGGGTAGTCAGGCGAATCATGCAGTTGAAGCGATGATGAAACAGTTTTTCCGCACCGCCCATGATATTCGTGAATTGAGTGAAATTTTATTGCAGCATTATCAAGAACATTTCGTCAATCGTTGTGATGATTGCGTGGCGCAGCCGCTGGATGAAAATTTTGAATTAAAAAATCATGCCATTCGGTTATCTCGCCCCGACTGCTTTTTTCTACGGCCGGATACGATGTTAGACCTGTTTTTTCATTTGACGGAACAGCCGCAAGCCATGATTCACTCTACCACCTTGCGCCGTTTGCGTTTGGCTTTAATGCAAAAAACACAGTATTTGAGCGATAATCCGTTAGCGCGGCAAAAATTTATCCGTTTATTGACGCAGCCGAATGCGATCAGCCGTGCGCTTGTGCCAATGCACCAACACGGCGTACTGAATGCCTATTTGGAAGAATGGAATAATATCAGCGGCTTAATGCAGTTTGATCTGTTTCATGCCTATACGGTGGACGAACACACCATTCGTGTGTTGTTAAAGCTGGAAAGCTTTTTGGATGCACGCAATGCGGAGCTACATCCGTTGTGCGTGGCGCTGTTTCCGCAACTGGACAGCCGCAATTTAATCTATGTGACCGCACTTTTTCATGATATTGCCAAAGGGCGCGGCGGCGATCATGCCGAATTGGGCGCGATTGATGTGTATGATTTTGCCAAAAAACACGGTTTTAGCGAGGACGATTCTGAAATGATGGCATGGTTGGTGCTACATCATTTGAAAATGTCGGTCACGGCGCAACGGCGCGATATTTATGATCCGCAAGTGGTGCTGGAATTTGCCAACAGCGTCAAAACCGCGGCACGACTGGATTATCTCACCTGTTTAACCGTGGCGGACATCAGCGCCACCAACAGCACGTTATGGAATAGTTGGAAACGCTCGTTGATTAAAACCTTGTATCAATTCACTCGACAACAATTGGAACAAGGCACGGATTCTCTGCTCGATGTCAGCGATCAAGTGCTACGGAACCGTTTGCGGGCGCTGAGCTTATTGCAGCCGTTGTTACAGGGCGAAAGTCTGAAATTGCGTGCGGTGAATGATTTCTGGCAGCGCTGCCCGCAGGATTATTTTTTGCGCAATAACCCGGAACAGTTGGCATGGCACGCTGAATTGGTTTGTCGCTCGGATCAAGAGATTGTCGTTAAATCCAGCAACCGTTTTTCACAAGGCGGCACCGAACTGTTTGTATATTGCCCCGATCAACCGCACTTGTTTAATAAAGTGGTGCGGGCGATTGAAGCCAAAAACCTGTCGATTCACGACGCACAGATTCTAACCAGCAACGACGGTTATGCGCTGGATTCATTTATTATCACGGAAACCAACGGCGTATTGGCAAAATTTGATCGCCGCCGCAGCATTGAGAAAAGTGTGCTTAATGCGCTGAAAAGCGAGTATAAACCGGCGGCTAACCGCAAGGTTAATAATAAATTGCAGCACTTCCATGTGCCGACCGAAGTGCGGTTTCTGGATACGGAAAAGCGCGGGCAAACCGAATTGGAAATTTTTGTGTTGGATAAACCGGGCTTGTTGGCGCTGATCAGTAATGTCTTTAGTCAACAGGGCTTAAACCTGCTCAATGCTAAGATTACCACCACAGGCGAACGCGCCGAGGATTTTTTTATTTTATCGAATCGTGATAATCAAGCCTTGACCGAAAATGAGCGTCGGCAGTTGCAACAGGCATTGCTGACCGCACTTTAGCTTAAAGTAGACGTTACAGCAGTGGACTGAACAAAAAGAACACACGCTCGAAGAAGCGTTTGTAAATCGGACGTTTAGACCATTCCGCCATATCCATCAGATCGGATTGAACTAAATAGCCCTGCTGTAAGGCCTCCACTTCTTGTCCGAAACCGAGATCGTCCACAATCATGGTGACTTCGAAATTCAGCATAAAACTGCGTTCGTCCATATTGACCGTGCCGACCAAGGCTAAACGGGAATCAATCAGAATGCTTTTGGTGTGCAGCAAACCGCACTTGAAGCGGAAAATCTTCACGCCGGCTTCCAGCAGCTCGTCAAAAAAGGTGCGGCTTGCCCATTCGACCAAGAACGAATCGTTTTTTTGCGGCAGAATCAATTGCACTTCAACACCGCGAATTGCCGCCGTTGCAAGGGCAGAGGCAATGGTTGCGCTGGGAACGAAATACGGTGAAGTAATGGTGATACTACGCCGTGCACTGCTGATTGCTAAGAGCAGGGATTGGATCATCATATCTTCCGGAAAACCGGGGCCGGACGGCAAAATTTGCACGCCGTGCGAATCATCCGGTTTATGTTGCAAAATCGGGCATTGCGGCAACAACGACACATCTTCCTCGGTTTCCATTTGCCAACCCCAATTGTGCACCCCTTGCAAAATCAGCGACACCGGGCCTTCAATCCGTACCATAATATCGATCCATTGTCCGACGTGGGCATTTTGTTTGAAATAACGCGGATCGACCATATTCATGCTGCCGGTGTAGGCGATTTGCTCATCGATCACTACAATTTTGCGGTGCTGACGCAGGTCAATACGGCGAAAGAACATCCGAAACAGGTTGGCATGCAGCGCTTCTTCAATCCGAATGCCGCTTTCACGCATATAACGGATATTTTTACTGCCGAGAAATTTTTTACTGCCGACCGAATCGAGCAGAATCTGCACTTTCACCCCGCGTTTTGCGGCTTGAATCAGTGCCGTCATCACATCATTGACCAGTCCGCCGTCAGCCCAAATATAGAACGTCATATACACGCTATGCTGCGCCTGCCCAATATCGTGAATCATCGCTTTAATAATGTTTT
Organism: Testudinibacter sp. P17/SS/0325; assembly: GCF_053570765.1. The sequence continues at coordinate 1,998,111 of NZ_CM131635.1, forward strand.
GCGGCGTATCCAGAATATGCAATTCGTTGCCTAACACGCAAGGAATGCCGACCCGGTGGCGACTAAGGGAAAAGAGCGGTTTAAAGCGCAGGTTTTGATTGCTCAGTGTCAAATTGGAGCATTGGTCAAAACTGCCGAACCAATTTTTATATAAGGGTGCAAGCTTTTTAAATGACTCGGCGCGGCGGCGACCAAGTTTGATTTCGCCCAGCAGCAAATAGGCGATAATCCCAAACAGCGGGATGATATAAATCACCAACAACCAAGCCAGCGTGATCGACACCGCTTGTTTTTTGAAGGCGAGGCGGGCGGTAATCCCGACGCTGAAAATCCAGATTAACGGTGGCAACAGGTAGCCGAAAATTTGCGAAAGTTCGATATTCATACTATGCTTGTCATCCTGTTAAGTTCGTTTATTCAATAATTGATTTGGTAAAATGCAAACCGCACTTGAAAAGATCACCATCGTCTATCAACATCCTGATTTTATTGTGATTGATAAACCCATTGGGCTGAGCGTGCATAAAGATCAGCAGGCGTTGGGCTTGCCGGATCTGGTTGCGCGTCAGTTGGGTTGCCCGGCATTGTGGCTGGTGCACCGTTTGGATAAAATCACCTCCGGTTTGCTGATTTTAGCCCGCAACAGCCAAGCCGCCGCTGAATTATCCGGTTTGTTCCAACAACACCAAATTGAGAAACATTATATCGCCCTTTCCGCGGCGAAACCAAAGAAAAAGCAGGGCTTGGTTATCGGCGATATGCAAAAAACCCGCAACGGCAGTTGGAAATTGTGCCGTAGCCGTGAAAATCCGGCGATGACCCGCTTTAGCAGTATCCGTTGCGACAATCGGCTAAGATTATTTCATTTGATACCGAAAAGCGGCAAAACCCATCAAATCCGCGTGGCGATGAAAAGCCTCGGCAGTCCGATTCTGGGCGATCAACGTTATGGCGATAAAACCGCACTTGACCGCACTTATCTGCATGCTTACGCCTTAAAATTTCAATATCAAGGAACTTCTTTTCTTATCAAACAATTACCGCAACAAGGCACTTATTTTTTACAACCTGAAATACAACAACAAATCGAACAGCTAGACATCATGAGATGATTCGGTGGATAATAACACGGTTTAGGTTTAGGTTTAGGTTTAGGTTTAGGTTTAGGTTTAGGTTGAGAGGGATTGAATATGCGTTGGCAAGGACGTAAAGAAAGTCGTAATGTAGAAGATCGTCGTGGCTCCGGCGGCGGTTTCGGTGCTAAGGGCAGCGGTATCGTCGGGTTATTGGTGATTTTAGTCGGGGCGTATTTCGGCGTGGATTTATCCGGTTTGGTCGATACCAGCGGGCTGGGTTCCGGACAGGGCTATCAAACCAGCTTGAGCGAACAAGAAGAACAGCAGTTAAATTCGTTCTCGCGCGTGGTTCTGGCGGATACCGAAGTGGCTTGGGATCAATATTTTGCCAAGAGCGGTCAGCGTTACATCCCGCCGACTATGGTGCTGTACAATTATGCCACCCAAAGTGCTTGCGGCACCGGGCAGGCGGCGATGGGGCCGTTTTATTGCCCGAATGATCGACGCATTTATTTAGATCTCTCTTTCTATAAAGACATGAGCGGTAAATTGAAAGCTTCCGGCGATGCCGCTTTTGCTTATGTGATTGCACATGAAGTCGGACACCACGTGCAAAATATGTTAGGCATTTTGCCTAAGGTTCAACAGGCGCAACAACGTAGCGGCAGTCAGGCGGCGGCGAATCAGCTGTCAGTTAAACTGGAATTGCAAGCGGACTGTTTTGCCGGAATTTGGGGACATTACGCCGATAAACACGGCATTCTGGAATCCGGCGATTTGGAAGAAGCATTTAATGCGGCGGAAGCGGTCGGTGATGACCGTTTGCAAAAACAGAGCCAAGGCTATGTCGTGCCGGACAGCTTTACCCACGGCACATCGGCACAACGCTTAGCTTGGTTTAAGCGCGGTTTGCAAAGCGGTGATATCAAACAGTGTAATCCGTTTGGTTAAATTGATTATAAAAGGCGCCGACAGCGCCTTTTGTTTGCCCGCTGATTTTTAATCCGGTTTAACTAATTCTTTTTTTAGGCTAAAATAGTGTTAAATTCTGCCGCGATATGTTCGTGATAAGGCATTGCCATGAAATTTAATATACCGACATTCCTCACCTTATTTCGGGTCGTACTGATCCCGTTTTTTATTATCTGTTTTTATCTTCCGTTTAAATGGGCACCGTTTCTGACCGCACTTTTGTTTTTGATTGCTGCCATCACCGATTGGTTTGACGGGTTTCTGGCGCGACGTTGGAACCAAACCACCCGCTTCGGCGCGTTTCTCGATCCGGTTGCGGATAAGGTGATGGTTGCGGCGGCATTGGTGTTGGTCGTGCAGCATTACCACACTTTCTGGGTGACCATTCCGGCAATTGTGATGATCTCGCGTGAAATTATTATCTCGGCGTTAAGAGAGTGGATGGCGGAAATCGGTGATCGCAATAAAGTCGCGGTTTCTTGGTGGGGCAAATTCAAAACTACCGCACAAATGATCTCCTTAATCGGTTTGTTGTGGCGCTATAATCCGTTGATGGAGAAAAGCGCTATTGTGGCGTTATATATTGCCGCGGCATTGACGGTGTGGTCAATGTGGCAGTATCTGCGCGCAGCCAAAGGCAGTTTGCTTGATGACGTGAATCCTTGAACGCGTTAAGTGTGTTGTTTTTAAGCAATTGAGATAAAAAGCAAGAATTTTATTTGACTAAAAATTTCAATTCAGTAAAATGCACCGCACTTGCTTCAGTTAAAGAATCCAAAGCGGGAATAGCTCAGTTGGTAGAGCACAACCTTGCCAAGGTTGGGGTCGCGAGTTCGAGTCTCGTTTCCCGCTCCAAATCCGAATCTTATCGCAATCAAAATATTGCCCGAGTGGTGAAATCGGTAGACACAAGGGATTTAAAATCCCTCGACTTTCGAGTCGTGGCGGTTCAAGTCCGCCCTCGGGCACCATTGTTTTATAAGCACTTTTCTAATTCCTAATCAAATTTGAATTTTTAGATACTCTTTTTAAACTTTAAAAGAAGAGTTCGCTATGAAAAATTCAAAACCCTTTGTTACCACCATTTTATCTACAAAAGGTGGCGTTACTAAAACCACTAATGCAGCTAATATCTCGGCATTTTGTGCTGATCATGGATTAAAAACCCTCATGATCGATACTGACGTGCAGCCGTCACTAAGCTCTTATTATGAACTGGAGTATGCCGCGGGCGGTGGTATCTATGAATTCATTATCAATAAAAACACCAATCCGGCAGAGATCATATCAAAAACGACTATTCCCAACCTCGATTTAATTAAGTCAAATGACCCAACCGGCAGAATCAGTTTACTGCTACGCAATGCCCCCGACGGTGTTATCCGCTTTAATCACTTAATTCGCCAGTTACAAGGTTATGATTTGATTGTTGTGGATACGCGCGGTACGCGCGATATTACCCTCGAAATGGCGGTTCTTGCCAGCGATCTTATTCTCTCCCCTCTATTACCAGAACTACTTTCTACACGCGAATTTTTACGCGGCACGTTAAGTCTTTATGCTGATCTCGAAACCTATACTTCATTGGGTTTTGTACTACCGCCGATAAAAGCCGTAGCAAATCGCGTGGACAAAACGAATGATGCAAAAGATGTTATTGCCCAACTGCACAGTATTTTCAATGACGAGCGCATTGGTGGTGATTTTTCTGTTGAGTTTTTAGATTTCGCTATTCCGGCACGTGTTGCATATCGCGAAGCAAATACGCTTTGTACACCGATTCATCGCTATAAAAATTCAGAATTTGAAACGATGAAGAGTTTATGTTCTTTGCTTTTCCCGCAATTTAAATCGGTATTTTGATTGGGGTAAGTATGAAAAAAGGACAAATAGTAAAGACTGAATTATTTGATAACTATCTTGAAAGCTCTGTGCTCGGCGGCTTGATTCTTGATAATGACAAGTGGGATGAAGTATCACCGTTACTGACGGATAATTCATTCTATTTACAATGGAACAGGGTGATTTTTAAGGCGATTAAAAGCCATCTTGACACAGGAAAACCAGTTGATCTGTTAATACTGGAGCAGTCATTAAAAAGTCAGTGGGATTCAGATAATGGCTTATTTGCCTATCTTGCCGAGATTGTGAAAAATACGCCCAGTGCGGCATTAGTCGTGAATTACGCACAGCGGTTACTTGATTATCAGCAATTACGGCAACTGGCGGCGTTGGGTAAAGATCTATCAGACAACAGCAAACAGATAAAAGCAAAAGATGACATTGACAAGGTGATTGCAGATTCGGAAAAACGCTTATTCGATATTGCCTGCCGCAATCAGGCTGAAAATACACTGGTTAATCTCAGTCGGGCAATGGAGATTGTCTTCGATAAAATTGAGCAATCTTGCCATAGTGCAAATCCGATTAGCGGCGCACCGTGCGGCATTGCGCAAATCGATCAGATGACAACCGGTTTTCAACCGTCGGATTTTATCGTGATCGCTGCACGCCCTGGTATGGGAAAAACGGCGTTTGCGCTCACAGCAATTGCGGCTACGCTAGAAGCAATTGATAAGCCTGTGCAATTCTACAGTTTAGAAATGCCAGGCGATCAAATCATGATGCGCTTTCTTTCGATGCAATCAAAAGTGCCAATGCAATTACTACGCAATGCGTTGCTTATGGAAGATGAGGATTTCGCGAAATTAGGTGTGGCAGCCAATTATATTCAGCAGCATTGGGAAGATAATAATCGCTTATTAATTGATGATTCTTCAGCATTAACCCCTCAAATACTTCGCACTAGAGTACGCAAAAATATCCGACTTTATGGCAAACCTTCCGCGATATTCATTGATTATTTGCAATTAATGAAATACCCAGGCTCACAAAATCGTTATGAAGAAGTCACGAATATCTCTAATAGTCTCAAAGCACTGGCGAAAGAAATGCAATGCCCAGTGATCGCATTGGCACAGCTCAATCGCGGCGTGGAGGGACGGATCGTGAAAAAGCCGACAAGTTCGGATTTACGCGATTCAGGCGCAATTGAACAAGATGCGGATGTCATTATTTTATTGCACCGTGATGAATATTACACCGAAGAAGCAAGCCAAGCTAAGGGATTGGCCGAAGTGATTATAGGGAAGCAGCGCAATGGTCCGGTAGGTACGGTTGTTGCGCGATTCTTTGGGCAATATTCGCTGTTTGAAACTTATGCAGCGGAGGGAGATAAAACGCAATCCTCGACAGATATTGGAGATTTTCTATGATGAACACACCTAAAAAATTTAGTCGGGAAGACAAAAAAGCGTCATTGATGCGAGGTATGCAAATTGGCTTGATACCGAATACTTCACCAAATTATGCGGACGAGCGTATTGCATCGGAATTAATTTCTGCGGGGGAAAGTATGCAGCCACAATTGAAAACCGTTACCTTGGCTCAGCTAAAACCGTTTGATAATAATCCGCGTAAAACACAAAATCCGAAATTTGATGAAATTAAAGAATCGATTCGGATGCGCGGTTTAGATTTTCCGCCTAATATCACGCAACGCCCTGGTGATGATTTTTATATGATTGCGGACGGCGGTAATACACGGTTACAAGCATTGCGCGAATTATATGAAGAAACCAAAGACCCGAAATATTGGTCTATCAACTGCCTGTTTAAATCCTGGAAAGGTTCTGGAGATGATCAGCTCGAAGGCGAGCTATCTTGTTTAATTGGGCATTTGGCTGAAAATGATTTGCGCGGGGATCTGAGTTTTATTGAGCGCGCATTAGGCATTAATCAAGCAAAACTATTTTATGAAAAACAAGAAAATGTATTTCTATCACATCGTAAGTTAGCAGAAAAACTCAAAAATGATGGCTATAGTATTTCATTTTCTTTAATTGCAAGAATGGAGTTATGTTTAGAGCAATTATATCCAGCTATTCCGCAAGTATTATTTGCTGGTATGGGAAAACCACAAATTGAAAAACTTTTAACCTTACGTGGAAATTCCTTTTCCTGTTGGAAAAAATATCGTCCACAGGCAGAGGAGCAGTTTTCAGATTTATGGCTGGAAACTTTAAAATCCTTTGATGAAGTGCCAGAAGAATTTACGATTACAATTGTGCAAGATGAGCTAATTGGTAATTTAGTCAAAGCACTTGGTGATGAGGGAGTAAGCTATCAAGATCTGCATTTTGATATTAATATCGATGAAAATCGTCGCCGCAATAAAGAATCTGAACCAGTTATTCATTTCAGAGATCCAGTGACAGCTGTAGAAATACCGAATTCTGTATCCTCTTCCTCCTATAGTGGCGAAGCGCATGATTCTCAAGAGCCTACAACTCAGAAACAAATAGCTGAATCAACACTAAACCCACGTGTTTCTAAATCTGGAAACAGCATTGAGTCAAAACAAGATATTCCTTTAACGCATTTAGCAGAAACGGATAATACTGAAACTGCTATAAATGGTGATTATGAAAATATCTTGGCGCAGTTTGGCATGACCCCAGGACTCTCCTTGAGCGAGCAACGGAAACAACGTGCCGAAGAAAATGGTTTATCTTTCGCCAATACCGGCTGTCAGCCAGTCGATGATATTTGGAAAATTTTTCCCGTCTTCGATACTGCGAATAAACTCCGCTTGGAAGCCTTTAATCTTGTCAATGATCTCGCTAAGTTAAGCGGATTACCAAAGTCAATCATTAAGAATATCGGCGCACAACAATCGGCAACTAATTTTAGTTTTACCATAGAGCCACTACCGCACGAACTGGAAAATAATGCACTGGCATTATGCGTTTATGAGCTATTGGCGATGCTTGCTTGCGACAATCATACTGAGATGCTGGATTGGTTGATTCCAGAAGCATTATTGGTGGGAACAGATACAATCGATGCAGAAATATCCGACCTGCTTATGGTGAAAATTTTTCGCCTGATCCGTATTATTCGTCGCTTTAGAGCGCATTTGCGCCAGCCAATTGAACAAGATTAAATTCGGAGGAAACAATGGTTATTTCATCAATTAATCAAGCCGTAATTGCCCATGTCATTACGCAGCTCAAGGAAGGGAATTTACGGCACTGTGAGCAGATCGGTTTCACGGAGAATGAGCTGCGTGAAATTATGCAGCTAACAACCGACGAAATTCATCATTTGGCGCAGATTTCAACGCCTTTTTTAAAAATTGAAGTTAATCATAAATTATTTATGCGTATGGTGAATAGTGCCAAAGAGTATTCACATACACAAAAACTACTTGATCGTGCGCTGATATTGGGCGCAACGATCGAATTGATTAATTATTATTTTGGTTCAACTAACGGCGAAGTCAGTGAACGCCGCCGCTTACTCGGGCAAAGTAAAAAGCCGGGACGGCACTGCTTATGTAGCGAAAAACAATCGGCACAAGCCTGGTATCGCTGGCAAGAAATGAAGGCAGATTTAGCCTCATTTGAAAGTATTGAGACCCTCGATGCACTGATGCTGATTGCAGAAGAATTAGAGATGAATGTAACGAGTGTGTGGAAATTGGCGCAGAAATGGGAGACGCAAGATGCCTCAAACCATAAACACTAAGAAAAAAACGAGAAAGCGGTCACTTTCTCGTTTTAAAAATCCTAAACAACAGGATTAGCTAATATGAACAGTATAGATGCTATCGTAGAAAATGCAACAGGGAAATTAAAACACTACCGGCAACAAAAAAGTGCGGTTACTGAAGCAGTAGAGGGTTTGCTTTATTTTGGGAATCCACACGATACCGTACCGGTTCGATTATTGACAGATCCGCTTTTAACCTGTCGTGCGCGTTATGCATGGCAGGTGATTAAACACAATGCAAGAGCATTTGGTGGTGCAGCCTTTCCATCTTATGAAGAACTGCAACAATTACTGTCTGATCGCGCATATACGCAAGAAAAAGCGTCTAAGAAAGTCGTTAGTCAAACATTACTGTTACTACGTTTAACTCGGTGGCTCACTTTTTGTAGCAAAGCACGCGATGAGCAAGGCCGTATTCTCGGTAATATTTATATTATTCATGATGAGCCGATGAGCATTCCGGATTGTATTCATTTCAATGAAAACTATTTAAACATGTTGGAACAAGCAACACATCATCGCGATAAAATGATCCGAGGTGTGGCGCAGCACATTGTTAAAAATATGCAGATTGATGATGGTCAGTCACATCTGGTTTCGCATATTGATTTAATGCGCTCTCGTTATCACTACGAGAAAAATCAAAAATTATCGCTTCAAACGACACAAACATTAAATTCATCATCGTCACAAAAACTCGATAACCAGCAGCAACATTTACTGAGTTCCACGAGGGAACTTGGTCAAAACCAGCAAAATTCACTTAGTTCCATTAGGGAACTCAGTACAATTTCACCAAGTTCCACTATGGAACTCAGTCAAAAATCGCTTAGTTCCACGAGGGAACTTAGTGATAAACCCTTGATTTCAGTCTTAGTTCCATCAGGGAACTCAGTAAATCAGTACAGTACTAGTACTTATAATAAAAAAATCAGTACTGTACTGGATTCTTTAAAATTTTCAGCATTGGAAAAAAATACGGTTTTGAAGATGATGCGGGATTTTAACCTTGGTGAAACACTGGGGCAAGCGGTGTTGGAGGAAGCAGCCTTACGTATTCAACAAGGTAATATCAACAAGCCTGTGGGCTATGTTTGCAGCTTAATCAAAAGTGCCGCTCAGGGTGAGTTTAAACATTTTTTAGTGAATAAATCGAATGAGAAAAAATTGGGACAACCTCCAGTAACAACAAGCAATTCGATAACATCAATACCAATGCGCCAACGCAGCAAAGGTGAATTGCACAAAATGTCTCAGCAAGCCAGTTCACTGCGCCAGAATTTAAAGAGAATATCACCTACGGGCAATAGTGAATGAAAAATAGACAGCGTTGCCACTGGCAACAGTGAATAAAAAATAGATAAAGTGCTTCCACTGGAAACGGTGAGCAAAAAATAGACAAAGTGTGAACACTGTACACAGTTAGGTTAAAAAATAGGCAAAGTGTGAACACTGTACACAGTTAGGTTAAAAAATAGGCAAAGTGTGAACACTGTACACAGTTAGGTTAAAAAATAGGCAAAGTGTGAACACTGTACACAGTTAGGTTAAAAAATAGGCAAAGTGTGAACACTGTACACAGTTAGGTTAAAAAATAGGCAAAGTGTGAACACTGTACACAGTTAGGTTAAAAAATAGGCAAAGTGTGAACACTGTACACAGTTAGGTTAAAAAATAGGCAAAGTGTGAACACTGTACACAGTTAGGTTAAAAAATAGGCAAAGTGTGAACACTGTACACAGTTAGGTTAAAAAATAGGCAAAGTGTGAACACTGTACACAGTTAGGTTAAAAAATAGGCAAAGTGTGAACACTGTACACAGTTAGGTTAAAAAATAGGCAAAGTGTGAACACTGTACACAGTTAGGTTAAAAAATAGGCGCAGTATTACTAAACTGTATGAAGTTTTGTTTTAATTGAGATTTTAATTATCCGTTGTCATAAAACATCGATTTATTATGATGACATTCCATAACTAGAGGAGATTAATTATGAATAGTGAATCCGAATATGAACTAAATGAAATTAATGGGGAAATTGGCAAGCTACGTACTAATTCAACCCTGACATTGCATACCCACCAAGCGACAAAAATTTGGGCTGGTAAAAAGTATGAAGACGGCAATGTGAAAATTATGAGTATGCCGAATTGCCTTGCCATTATTGCCAATATTCACCATGACTCAGCGCGTAATGATCCCTATGCGGATATGGCGCTGTTAGAATTAGAACGACAAATCACCGAGGCACGAAAAGAGATTGCCGGTTTAGTCGATCAAATTTTTGATATTTACGCCAATAAAATCCCAGATGACATAAATATCCAAGATAGTTTCAATGTTAATCCAGTGAAAATATCATTAATGATCCATTCACAAATCGGCTTTTTGTTGATTTACCTGTTGTCTGAATATGATGCCATGGTGCGTTCTGTGATGACTGCTGCGCATCTAGCGTTAATTCCACGGCTTGATGCGCGCAGTTGGCTTGATAAAGGCTCAAAGCCTATTCGCCGGATTTATACGGCTGTTCAGCGTTATCGTGCGGTGCGGATTACCCGCGATGATGTGTTGCAGAAAAATGCACGTGCACTAGCAGCAATCGAAAAATACGGTGAAGTGCCAGAAGATATTTTTCGTGGAACACGTCGAAGCCAATATGCACCTTACGTTGATTTATCAAAATATGCCTCAGAACCGATAAATCAGAATAGTTGAGAAGGAGCTGACAATGAAAAAACCAGCGAAACCTGATGCAGTCAATTATTCCGCCCTAGATATGGGATCATATCAAAATCTCATTTTTCAGACACCACTGAATGATGGGTTGAAAGGGATATTTAAACAATTTGGTTCAGCAGAAGATTATCAAGTTCTACACCAGAATATTTTTGATGCACGCGTTGAATTACTGAATATGTCAAAAAATATCGTGAAATGCGCCAATGCGTATCCGTTAAACCATCTTCCGTTGATCTTTGTTGCAGACAACAATAATTCATCCGGTGGTCGTTTCTTACGTTGGCGCAATCAGCAGAATAACAAAGGTGGGCAACTAGCGTGGGAAAATTTGGTGCAGAGTTCAGAAGTGCCGTTAGAGTTGAAAAAAGCGTTGATTGCGGTCGAAAAAGACCGGATTGCCTACAATATGCAGATGTCGATTTTGAATTTTATTATCAGACAAGCACGAGAATGTGAAGACAAATTGAATACGGCGGAGCAATTATTAAATGAGGGAAAGCCAATCACGGAAATTCAGGGTAAGGCGTTGTAGGTATTCTCTATTTTTTAATGCTCGTATCCCCTATTTTTTCATGCTTGTAACCCCTGTAAAAGCCTTGTAGGTAAAGCCTACACTAAAAGGCCTTTTAAAGGTAAGGGGGCGCAGCCCCCTTAAACCCCCGAAAGAGAATATGGTGCAAATACGATCATCGGGATATTGAGACAAAATATCTTTAATCATAAAACAAGGAGTAAATGATGGCTGGTGTAAACAGAGTAACCATTTTGGGCAACTTAGGCGCAGATCCGGAAATTCGAGCAATGCCGAATGGCGATCTTGTCGCAACCTTAAGTGTCGCGACAAGCCGCACATGGAAAGATAAAACCTCCGGCGAAAACAAGGAATTGACGGAGTGGCACAGAATTGTGCTGTATCGTCGAGTGGCTGAAATTGCTAAGGACTATTTGCACAAAGGTAGCAAAGCATACTTCGAAGGCTATCTTCGTACACAAAAATGGACTGACAATAATGGTGTTGAACGCTGGACGACGCAAATCATTGCTGAAACACTTCAACTGTTAGATCCAAAACCGACTAACAGTGAAGCAAAGAATGCACCAGCACAGAGTTCACAAAGTTCATCTGTAAAAGCGCAAGAGCCGCCGCTTGACTTTGATGATATTCCATTTTAACTGCTGGTAAATATAGTGAGGTTTCATGATGAAATTTAAGATATGGGGAATCCTTCTATTATCTCTGGTTCTCAGTGGTTGTGCGGAAATGACCGCACTTAATCAACGCGTCGGAGATTGGGCGGAGCAAGCGAATCGCTCACTCGGTATGATGAGTACGACTTCAATAGCCCAATCAACCCTTGATGACAGTACGACATCAGCGCGGCAGATTGATACGCTATATATTCGTTTTAAGCGTGAATTTGGCTTTATGACGCGTGAAGAGGCAATTAGAGAGCATGGAGGCTCTAAAGGTTCGAATAACCGTCTATGGGCTGAAGAAGTGCTAATTGGTAATGGTTTTATCCACGATGCCACACCTGGGGTTTATTACCATTTGGCGGACTCCTTTAACTACGGTTATTTGAGCATTGTATTGGAAAAAGAAGATAAACGAGTCCTGGTGAAGTGGTCTGTCAAGACAAACGATAACGCGAAAGCCGCACAGATTAAGCAGCGGATATTGAAAATTATATAACAATAAAGACATTCTCCTTAGTCATTTTATCCCGGCGCAAGCTGGGATTTTTTTATCCAAATCTAAGAAATAATTTCTTATATCTTATTTTTTTTATTTTTTGTAATCTAAGAAATAAGAATTCAATAAAGGGAGTACAAAGATGAAGGTGTTAATCAGAGCTATCTCAATTATTTTATTTGTTATCGTGAATATGATGGGTTTTAGCGTATATGAGAAAATTTCGGCTCAAATGCAAGATTCACCATTTAGCGCAATACATTCCCTAGGAATACTTTCAATGATGATCTGTGTTGTGATTCTTTTAGCAAGAAAATAATAAGTATAATAATGTGAGGAGATAGTATGCCTACTAAGTATGTTAATGAAGCTTTATGGAAAAAAATCGAAGAGATGACAATTTCCACGGTAATAAGGACTCAATCCATGATTAAGGAAACTGAAATTTTACATGCTATTCTTGCTAAGGGGCTGGAATCCGTTTCAGAATCTGATTTAGATGAGTATGTTGATAAAAACAAGAAAAAACCTGAGGAGTCAATATGAGTGATCTTGGTGCTAGAGAGCAGTATGATGAAGATTTAGAGATTATGGAAAAACTCATTGCTCTAGAATATAAATTAAATGGATTTGATTATTATTTTGAAAAACTCCACAACCAACGTATGGAGAAGAAATTTATTTTATTTTTGATAGCCCTAGGAGTGATGAGTTTTTTAATGATTTTTTTAATCTATATTTTTGATTTATCATTTTTATATTTAACTATATTATTCCCCGTATTTATATTTGTTCCTATTCTTGCTCTATCTCTTAGAGATGATTACAAATATATTTTACACATAAAAAATAAGGCAAGAGAGCGATATATAGAGTACATATTTATTAGAGATAACACTCCCATTGATGACTTTTGCAGAACCATACTGCAACATGGAAAAACACTTGAGGAACAAGTTAAAGAAAAATATTTATTAGATTAACGGTGAAAGATGATTAAAAATTTTTGAATAGGAAATACCATGAATGCTAAAATTTTTCTAGATGAATATCACATTGACTACAAAATTATTCGTATAAAATACTTGGAACGTGAAATACAAAAAATTGAGGCTGGGATAATAAAAGCATCCTCACAAGAAATATTAAATGATATTCTTTTTGGGTATAAAAAAGAACTTGATAAATTAAAAAATTCAGAGCTATCTGATTAAATTCTGATATAAATTTCCGCTAGAGATACCTATTTCCCATTAGAGGGTAGAAAAAATGAAAAAATTAGGCTTAATAATTAATAGATTTTCTGGACTAATGTTAATAGTGATTATTATGCTTGTTTTTTTTATTTTATTGTATCTAAAATTAGACGCTATCAATAAGAAAGAATCTGCAATAGAGTATAAAATAGAGTGCTATTCAAATGGTAATGTTTTTATGAGTGATATTGGTAAGGAGTTAGTTAGGTTAGATGGGACTTATACTTATGTTTCAATAAAAATAGGTAAAACTATGATTATTCCACAGAATAATTGTATTCTTTCTTATGAAAAAGATTATAAATAACTAAAAGTTTTTAAGTGGAGGGAGGAATAATGGGAGTAAAACTAAATATGCAAGCCTTTGTGCGAAATAGTCTTCCCGGTTTAAGTAATGAGGATGTAATTGATATAACCGATCGCATTTTAAACCAAATAGGCTTCGTTCCTAGAAATTTTATGGGGTCTAAAGAAAGTGATAATTTTGAGAGTTTATTTAAAGCAAAATTTTCTGAAAATTTTAGTAAGTATAAAGAAATTACCCCATATGAGTTTTTTCTAGTAAAGAAAAAAATAGAATCCGAATCAGGATTGTTAAAAGCATAACTTTATTATATTGAAACACGAGGTAGATTATTATAATTATGATAGATCATCCAAAGTACATAAAAATCCCTGATAATCAAGGTAACTTAGTTCGTATACTAAAGTCACATCGTTTTAGAGATACGAAAAAACTTTATTATATCGAACCTAAGTTTATTTTAAATAATGGGGAAATCGTGCGAAAAGACGTTAATGTGATGATATTTTGTTTTTAGTTATGGGATGAATTTTTCCATTTTATAACTAAAATCTAAGAATTTTGGTAAGGAGAAAGCTATGACCACTATGCATGAAGCATCTAAAAAAGTAATGTTAGACTTATTTGGGGGTAATCCACTGGAAAGCCTGATATTATTGGTAAATCCTTTTGTGTCATTATCTTTTTTATTAATTTGCTTTATTATTATGAAACTTAGTGTATCTTTGGGAAATAATTATTTAAAAAATAACATGGGTCATGGGATTGGTATTCTGTTGATTTCAACGTTTATTTTATTTATTTTTTCTACAACCGCCCCTAATTTGATTTACATTGTTATTTTAAAACTGGCAATAATTATATATTTAACTGCAAAAACATACAAATCAAGATAAATAAAAATTTTGATATGGTGTGTGATATGGCAAGAAATTTCACCGAAACTGAATGTGGTATTGAATTACAATGTTCTTGCTGCAAAAAATATTATCCCGCAGATCTTGAATTTTTCTATAAAGAGAAAAAAAGCAAATGGGGATTACACTCTTGGTGTAAGGCTTGCTATGAAGAAAATCCCAAACAAATTGCTAAAAGACGGCGTTGGAAATGTGCAATGAAATCCAAAAAAGTTGCTCAATCGGATAGCCCAAAAATAGGATAAATGTTGTTTAGTATTTAACTCTTATACAAAAGGATTTCTGACAGTGAAACTTATTGATTACTCAATTCTGTTATGCATTATAGTAGGATATTTCCTATTATTTATACTTAGCACTGTTTTACATATTAGCTATTTTTATATTATTGTACCCTTAAGTATTTCTATAATCATTGCTATACAAGCTAAATTCAAAAGCCTTAACCATCTAATTGACTATATTTTAATAATGGGCTTGGTTTTTTCATTCATTAATATAATTGCAATTTATGTAGTAATACTGCTCTGGGCGAGAGGATGACACATGAAACTTTTTCTTTGTGAAAAACCATCTCAAGGGCGTGATATTGGTAAATTTATCGGGGCGATTCAGCGTGGTGACGGTTTGCTTGCGAGTGCCGATAAACAAACTATCGTGACGTGGGGAATTGGGCATCTCATGGAACAAGCCGATCCGCATGATTATGATGAAGCTTATAAGCGTTGGTCTATTGATGATTTGCCTATCGTGCCGGCGCAATGGCAAATGAAAATAAAACCGGACACCGCTAAGCAGTGCAAAATTGTGCTGGGTTTGATTAAAAAAGCCAGCCATATTGTGATTGCAACCGATCCTGACCGTGAGGGGGAAGTGATTGCGCGTGAGCTACTTGATGCCGCTAATTATCGTGGTTCATTACAGCGTTTATGGCTATCCGCACTTGATGACGGTAGCATTAAAAAAGCGCTTTCTTCTTTAAAATCTGATGCTGAAACTCGTCCGTTATACGATGCCGGTTTAGCACGCTCTCGCGCAGATTGGCTTGTTGGCATGAATCTCAGTCGTTTATTCACGTTGCTTGCACGTGAACAGGGGCATGACGGGGTGTTATCTGTCGGGAGAGTACAAAGCCCGACATTGGCAATTGTGGTACAGCGTGACCGTGAGATTGCGAATTTTATCGCTAAGCCGTTTTATGTATTACCGGTTATCTTAGCTAATTCGCAAGCGCAACAGTTTATTGCGTACTGGCAAACCCCTGAAACGAGTTGTGATGATGAGGGACGGTGTGTTGATTACATGCTCATTCAATCGGTAGCGGCGCAATTATTCAGCCTCGGCAACGCAAAAGTTATTCAGCTCGATACCAAGCGCATGAAAGAATCGCCGCCGTTGGCATTCGATTTGGGGACGTTGCAGCAAGCCTGTTCACGATTGTGGGGGCTGGGCGCGCAGCAGGTGCTTGATATCGCACAATCGTTATATGAAACTCATAAAGCGACAACCTATCCACGTACAGACTGCGGTTATTTGCCAGAATCGATGATTGCCGATATTCCACACGTTATCCGTGCGGTTGCTCATGCCGATCCCAATTTAAAGCAAATCATCAATCATTTAGATCTTTCGGCACGCTCTCGGATTTGGAATGACAGCAAAATTACTGCTCACCACGGTATTATTCCGACGACGGGTCAGGTGGATTTAAGTAAGATGAACCAAGATGAATTACGTGTTTATGATTTAATTCGTAGGCATTATCTTGCGCAATTTTTGCCGTTATACGAAGAAGACAGAACCCATGTGCAATTGCAAAGTGGCACGCATATCTTAACGGCGGCTGGCAAAGTCGTGATTAAAAAGGGGTGGAAAATCCTATTTACACAACATGCGACGGATAATGATGAGGAACAACAGGGATTACCACTATTATCACACGGTGAGGCTTGCCGAATTTGTCAGGCAGAAGTGCGGTCTATGCAAACATCGCCGCCAAAGCCTTATACGGAAGGTACGTTAATCAGTGCAATGAAAAACGCCGCAAAATTTGTGCAAGATCCTCGCTTGAAGCAACGATTGAGAGAAACCGAGGGGCTAGGCACAGAAGCAACTCGCGCCGGTGTGATCGAAACCTTGCTCAAGCGCGGCTATTTGGTGAAGCAGAAGAAAAATATTGTTTCAACAGTCGCCGCCGGCGCATTGATTGACAGCTTACCGTCGATTATCAAAGATCCAGGTATGACGGCGTTATGGGAGCAGGCACTCAATGATATTGCCCATAACCAACTCAAGTTAGCCGATTTTATGGCAAAGCAAGATGCGTTTATTCGTCATGTAGTGCAGTCCTCAAGCGGTATTTCGATGAAAATCAGCAGCACGCCAACGAAAATTTGTCCCCAATGCGGTGCGCCGATGCGCAAACGCAAAGGTGCAAACGGGGAGTTTTGGGGCTGTAGTGCTTATCCAAATTGCAAAGCGATCGAAAATATCCGCGGCCCTAAAAAACGAACGAAACAACAGGTTTCTAAGAATATGAATGCGTTACGACAAACATTGAAAAAAGAGAGAGATGTATGAGTGTGATAGCGGTGATTTTACTGATGTTCAGTGGTGCGAATGTTTATATCGGTCTAGATTACTTAATTCAAAGGCGCTTTGGTCTCTTTTGGGGACACACTTTTTTGGCAGCCGTGATCTTGATTGAAGCACTGAAATTTCCAATTCGGTTACATGGATGAGCAACTATTTTGAATGTTCATCATTTTATCATTACTAGAAAATTAAGGGGTAATTATGCCTAATAAAACATCCAAAATATCCTTGTTTGTATCTAAAATATCTACATTCGTGGCGATTATTTTATTCGGTATTTTTTTGCTTCTATCTGGTATTTATACCGTTGATGAAGGTGAAAGAGCGGTCAAGTTGCGCTATGGTAAAATTATCGATATTGCTGAACCGGGATTGGGCTTTAAAATCCCGTTTATTGATTCAATTAAGAAAATTTCGGTACAAAATAAAAATGCCATTGCAAATAATGTACAGGCCTACAGCCGCGATCAACAACCTGCCGTTTTGACTGTGTCGGTCAGCTACCATATCCCGCCATCAGAGGTGAGCGCACTGTACTCTCAGTATGGTAGCGAAGAAAATATGCGTGATCGTCTTTTAACCCGGCAACTCTATACACAAATTGAAAATATTTTTGGAAAATACAATGCTATCACGGCGGTACAAGAACGACCACAGTTTGTTCAGGAGCTCAGTGATGCCGTAAAAAAAGCCGTATCTGGTCCGGTTATTATTGACGGCGTTCAAGTGGAAAATATTGATTTTTCTGATGCCTATGAGAAATCGATTGAAGACCGAATGAAAGCAGAGGTTGCCATTGCGACACGCCGCCAAAATTTGGAAACCGAAAAAATCAATGCTGAGATTGCTGTTACGCAAGCGAAAGCACAGGCTGATGCCAGATTAGCCTCTGCTCATGCCGAAGCGGAAGCTATTCGCTTAAAAGGTGCGGCTGAAGCTGAGGCAATTAAGCTAAGAGGAGAGGCGTTGCGGCAAAACCCATCGTTAGTGAATTTAACGTCTGCTGAAAAATGGAATGGTGAACTCCCTCAAACCATGATCCCCGGTAGTAGCGTTCCTTTCTTGCAATTACCTGCAACGGCAGTCGAAAAAGCAATTCAATAGCCCGTTACGGCAGCCGTCTCTAGTAAAGACGGCTTTTACTGTGCTATCATTGTTTCATAACCCCGTTTGTAGTTTGTCGGCATCAAGCTACGCCCTACGACTGTTAAGGTACAGCGAACTCACCTTAGCAGGCAAGCCCAGATGTCCGCTAGAGCATTCTAATTGACTTGAACCTTTAGAATGTGACGCATTCTGAAACTCGGACTTCATTCCTTGCGAATGGCGAATGCATTCATATCATCGAGGTGATCGGTTATCACCTCATCTTTTTATCAAGGTTATCACGCAAAGATCAGAATATATTGCAATCAGTGTATTCCGCTCTTTGCGTTATCGCAGCTGTTTATCATAACCGGTGCTCGCCGGTGAAACAATGAGAGCCCTTTGTGCTTAGTAAAGCGCCTTGCTGATAATCGATTTGTGGCTACATAGTAATCGAGGATTTATGACGGTAGTAAATAGATTTTAACGAGGATCGATGTTATTAACCGGTTCATTCGTCTCTAGCCTTACTTCAAATATGCGCCTTATTGCGCATTCCCATCATCGGCTTCATCGCCATTTCACCCGAAGCCGCTGTTTTTTCAGCGGCTTCCCTCTTTACCGCTTTTTTATCATAATTTTTTGATTTTCCTATAAAATAAATTGTTTCAAATACGAGAATAAAAAAGCCTTATTTTTTGGGCAAAGATACGCTTAAATGGTCCACATTAAGCCACTATCGTTGATAGCACTTAAGCCCAAGCACCCGGTCTGAAACGTGCGGTTCTCGTAGAGAACGATGACCAGCCCAATATGCCTAGCGCACTCTGAAACAGGCAGTAAGTTTTACCTTACGAGTGTTTACTTCAAACCTACTTGTCTATTACCCGAGCGGTGAACGTTTATCCCGTGTTGGGTTAGATGTTTCTCCGCTTTTTTTATTTCTGAGGAGAAACATTATGACTACCCAAACTTCAAATGATAAAGATACCATCTATTTCAACCTTCACTTAAACGGATTGGCTTACATTAACCGTATTCGCGAAGTGAAACCGAAAAAAGGTGATAGCTTTTATGCGTGTTCGTTAGCCTTTTTGCGTGGCGATTCCGATAATACCGAATATACCTATGTTGATGTACGGGTATCCGGCGAAAAAGCGAAATCGCTTATCCAGCGCAGTGAACAAGCTTGCAAAGAGGAGAAAAAAATCTTAGCGTCTGTTACCGTCGGTGATATTTATCCTGATACCTTTGTCTATGAGAAAGGGTCAAGAAAAGGTGAAACCGGCGTAATGTTGAAAGGCCGTTTGTTACGCATTAAATCCTTAAAGATTGACGGCGTGTTAAAATACAGTGAAGCAGCCCAAAGTAATGCACAGACTAACACAGAACAGTCCGAGGCAAATGCTTAAGCTGAACAACAAGCAGCATAATCAACTCGGTCAATATCTTCGGATATTGACCGATGTTACCTCAAGTTATTATTCATTTACCCCATTGGGAATATTTTCCCATGGGAGATATTCCCCTGATTTTTTATTTTAGGAGAGTATCTATGAACCTCAATACTTATGCAAAATTTGCACCGACAGTGTTTGTTGCAAAATGCCCTGAAGCGCATACGAAAGGTGACATTATCGTACTTACCAGTAAGTACGGCAAAAAAACCGAAGTAGAAGTGTTCAATCTTGTGAAACAACACGATGATTGTTACTTCTATTCGTTTGTCCGTTGTGATGGCTTAGACAGCCAAGCGCGCGCCCAAGCGAGAGCCGAGCGTTATCAAAGTTATGCGGCAAATGCCAACAAACGCAGTGAGCAACACTGGCAGGCAGCTCAAGAAGGCAGTGACTTTTTAAGCCTTGGTGAACCGATAAAAATTGGTCACCATAGCGAGAAAAAACACCGTGCCTTAATTGAACGTAATGCCCGTCGTATGGACAATGCGGTTGCCGAAATGGACAAAGCAAAAAGCTATGACCATAAAATTACCTACTGGGAAGCGATGGCTGGCAAAATTGATTTGTCCATGCCAGAAAGTTTGGATTATTTTGCATTTGAATTGGCAAAAGCCAAGGAAAAACATCAAATATTGAAAAATGAACCCGAAAAACGTGAACACAGTTATTCACTGACTTATGCCAAAAATGCAGTTAAAGAGCTCGAGAAAAAAGTCTCATTAGCGCAGCAACTTTGGGCATAATCACGCATTTTCCATTATTTACCCACCAGGGGAATATTTCCCTGTGGGAGATATTCCCTCATTTTTGAAGGAATATTCTATGTCTCAATTATTAACTACAACAGAGCAATCTGTGATCAACTCAGCCCTAGCGATTTTGTCTGGCGTAATGGAAAGTCACCCCATCTACAAAGCAGGAAGGCTTTTGATTAATGATTCTGAAATCGCTAAAAATTACCTGAAGTTGCTGCTAGGGCTTGAAGAGAGGGAACAATTTTGTGTTCTTTTTTTGAATAACAATCAAGCATTGATTAAATCCGAAATTTTATTTTCAGGGACAATTAATGCCGCGCATATCTATCCGCGCGAAATCGTGAAAAAAGCCCTAGAACTCAATGCAGCTGTGATCATGTTGGCTCACAACCATCCTTCTGGCAATCCCAATATCAGTGATTCTGATAGGGCAATTACCGCGAAGATTAAGGATGCATGCGAATTAATTGATGTTCGTG
The DNA here is from genome assembly GCF_053570765.1 of Testudinibacter sp. P17/SS/0325. The sequence goes on from NZ_CM131635.1 coordinate 2,019,057, forward strand.
TGTTAGATCACATCATTGTCGCCGGACAGGAAACCACGTCATTCGCGGAACAAGGTCTGTTATAGATTCTACATTAAGAGGAAATTGATATGAAACAAGGTATTTACATCAACGGTAAAAAAGTGATTGAAATCAATGAAAACACGGTTATTCAACAAGTTTTTAGCGGTCATCCAGACTCGGTACAAGTTGCTGGCGGACAAGTTAAAAATATGATTGCAGGTAATATGACCATCTTAGGTGATGGTGCTGTTTTGGCAGCGCCAAATGCTTATCTCATCGTCGATGGGCAAGTCATTACATTGGACCAAGGCCCCACTATCCAAATTGAAGTAGTCGGTAATGTGGCGCGTATTGAGTCTGTTACAGCAGCGGTCACGGTGAACGGCAATGTCGGTCGTGCAGATACCACCAGTGGTGATATTCATGTGACAGGTGATATTGCGGGTGACGCAAAATCGGTCTCTGGCAATATTGATTGCGACACACTGCATGGCGATGCCAATACGGTTTCAGGTAACATCAAAATCCGTTAATTTACTGTTATTTTTACACTTCCGAAGGGAAATTCATTCCCTTCGGGAGTGGATTTCTCGCTTTCGTTCTTTTATGAAAGGAGAAATATTATGGGACTTTTAACCACATTTTATACCAACTCTGTCAGCCACTGCTTGCCGGAATGGGAAAATATTCTTTTCCGCTTCCGTCGCTCAGTAGAAGACAAAGACGTTTGGGAGCAGGCTCGTTACAGTGAGGATATACCGCACTTGGGCAATGTTTATCAAAGTCTGGTTCTTAGCAATCTGGAAAACCTGTTTTGTGAACTGAGTGGTTTGACTGAGCCGTGGGAAGAGGCTGATATCAACTGTTTTGTGAATGGTACAGATACTCACTTCTGCATTGATGGTGAAGCAATTTGTACCGAAGCAGATTTTTTTAACGCTTTAGCGGTCTATACCGACGAGGCAGCTTAATTTTAACTTTACCCTTGTGGGAATATTCCCACAAGGGATATTCCCTCGGTTCTTAGAAGGAATATCACAATGAAAACACAAACCGTAGTTCTTGCCATCAAGTCAAATGATATGTCGGCAGATTTAAAACGTCTTGGGTTGGGTTATCTTCATCAACTCAGCTTTGAAAATGCGCTATTTTCAAACATGGATCGCCTCTGTGCTGATTATAACGGCGGTGATTGGTCACTCTATCTTCTGCCGAACAGCGGACTTTATTTTCAGTTGGAAACTTCCGCTGATACATTACATCTCGTTAGTCCCGGTGGGCGCAAATATCATTTAAGTCCACAAGCGGCTTCTATGGTGGCGAATTTATATGCTTTCAGCCAACTGTCGTTTTGTTCTGCAGAATATGCGGAATTGTTTGGGCGGTTTTATCATCTGCTACGCAATTATATTTTTGGAGCTGGTGGTGAATTTCCAGCACATCCAGAATCCAGCTTAATTTATGCGTTGATTGATTGAAAATATTATTGTAAGTCAAAATATCAAGCGGCTACTCACTGGGTAGCTGCTTTTTTATGTTTTTTGTTCGCCAGAAAAAAATAATAAATGCTTATTTCCAACAGTCACCATTGCTACAGTGGTATCACATCAAAACGAAGGAAGTTTCTTAATAAGTAAAGGAAAACGTGTGAGAGAAATACTCTTTGGTTGTGCTGAAACAACGGCTTATTATCGGCGTGTGTGTGATGTTATTTTCACCTATCGTCTGTATGAACCTTATACATTACACATCAGTGAAACAGAAGCCACATTAACATTTTTTAATTTTTTTCGATACTGCCGCAATTTAAAAACGGGGCGAATTCGTGCTGAATATTTTTCACTAAAAACGCGTCTCTGGCAAAAAGACACCTGCTATTACCATAAAGGCGATTATCGGTTTCGGCATTGTCCGGACATTCGATTATATAGTCGAAGTGGCGGTCTGCTTTATGCAATACAAGGAGCGGTTATTACTCAGTTACACCGTGATTTGCATCAAGGTATTTTTCATTCGGTGTGTGAATCATTAATTCATAAACGTTTCACCTTCTCACCGGTGTTTAAAAATACGCTTACCCATGACAAAAGGATTATGGCTTGGCTATGGCAGCATTTTTTAGATCGCCCAGTGATTTCAATGCTGGCACGGTTAGGTTACTTCCGCTGTATGACATTGAGCTATTATGCGTTTTATCAACCGCACCTTAGCGCATTTAATCAGGTTGCAGACGATTATTCTAACTTACTTCCATTACTACGCCATATTAAACCGCGATATTGGCGTGATCCGAATTTGTTCAGTTATGCGTATTGGGTTGATAAACTGGGGGAAGCACAACTTCATCCGAAACGATGGAAAAAGCCCTATCATTTTCAACTTCCGCAATCTAAGGCGGAGTGGCGATGGTTGAAAAGACAGTCACATGATGTTGTCCGCCGTTGGGGTGGTGAGGATTTGTATTATTTCGTTTCACACGGCATACAGGAAAAATTACCGGTCTGTTTAAACCATTTTCTATTCCAAAGCCACTCAATATGGCAAGATTTCGGGACTACACAACAACAATTAGCCGTTCTCCGTCTGTTTATCCGTTTTTCCCTTCACCGTTGGCGTACCGAAGGGATTGTCCAGCTACGTGAATATTTAAAGACCCGTGCGAAAGACGAGGTTTTAGACTGCCGAGATTATTGGCTAAATTCAGTGGAAGAACAACATGTTCCCGCATCATGGGAAAATTTATTGGTGCGAAGTCGTCAGTGGCATGAAAGACTTATTAATGCTGAAAATCAGCTGCGAGATGAAAAACATCAGAGGTTACTGCAATATCATTGGACATCTTCAGTTGAAACCTATCAATTAAAACACGTGCAATTTACCGCACTGACTTCTGGCCAAGCACTATTTAATGAAGGGCAAGACATGCATCACTGTATTTTCAGCTATGTTCAGCGTTGCATAGATAATCGCTATCGTGTGTTTTCCGTGGAATATCTGCTGGGAAATGACACGCACCGCGCAACATTGGGCTTGTACCGCACTTCTGAATCTGCCCCTTGGAAGATTGAGCAACTGAGAGGCCCGTATAACCAACCCCTTTCCACAACAATAAAAAAAATCAATCGGCTATTTTGTCAATATTTTAATCAGCAACAAGATATTGCTCCATCTAATGTGCCATTACCTCAAACCTAAAATTTTTTATCAATTTCTCGAAAACAATTAATTATTCAAATTTGTATGTGCTTTCGCCATAGTGCGTATTGTCGGCAATGATAAATTCAGATATAGGGAGAGCGTAATGATGAATAAACCGATAATTGTCTCAGCTTTTATCCTGGTATTGAGCGCATGTACACCGCACTTACAAACCAGTGATACCAGTCAATCTTACCCATTACCGGAGTATCCGATACTGGGTTCTCAATCGATTAATCAAGAAAACATCGTATTGAATCAGCCGTTATCGCCACCGAAGCCACAAGAACGGGTGATCACCCCAGATATTTATCAAACGACCTATACGGAGAATCCGGAAGTCGTTCGCTATGATCGCTATTTGCTGCTCGGCGCAGCTCCGCAAGGTGGGCAAAAATACCTGTTAGATCAGTTGGTCGAAGTGAATATCGCACAACGCAATAAGAAGCAATTTACGGCGACAGTTGAGCAAGGCTTTAGAGCGGCCCTGAAAGAGAGTGGTCTTCAATTGTGCAGTGGTCATTCTGATGTGAGTGTTTTGTTTTCCCGACCGCTACCGAAAGTCCACTACCGCTTTGGTCCGATGCAATTACGCGATGCGCTACAAATGTTAGCCGGTCCAGCGTATGAGCTAACCCTGAACGACATCACCCGAACCGTGTGTTTCAATCAACGAGATGTTCCGCAAGTGCGGTCACCAAAAGTGATTTCAACCTCGGTTGAAACCATCACACAGGTAATTGCAGAAGACGAAATTGACAATTAGGAGGCATGATGACGCGCGCACCATTAAAAATCTCTTTTGCGCTAGCTGCTTGCTGGGCATTTGCGCTTTTAATGCCCTCGGTGGTTTCAGCTAATTCCGCGTTACCTGTTCTTACCTTGCCGTCGGTTCGCAAACACGTGGAAAATATCGATGCGACAGTTCAGGGAGCACAAACGCAAGAAAATGAACGTACTCAGTCAAAACACGCTCAACCAAACCATATACAGTCAAAACAATGGGGGCTTGATGAGCGGGAGTGGGAACGCTATGAAACCTTGAAACGCAGTGAGCGCGGAATTTGGTCACCAAATCTTGATCCGCTAACCATGCTAGGCATTGAAGCCGAAAATGAGCTTGAGCGCATGAAATATGCCCGTCTTTTAGCAAAAAAAGAGTTTGAGCGAGTCGAAAAAGAACTCAAATTTCAATTGGCGTATGATGCCGCGTTTAAAGAGCTCTATCCGAATATCAATCCAATCAGTGAGCAAACCATGGATGTCAATCATGGGCAAGACAATGGACGATTGGTCTTTTTTACTCGGACGGAAAATTGTGAGCGGTGTGATGTTGCGCTGACGGATGTGCTACAAAGCGGTAAAGCGGTCGATATTTATCTTGTCGGCACGAGCAATGATGATAATGCAGTGCGTCGTTGGGCGCAAAAACATCAAATCGACATTGAGCAAGTCAAAGCACGCCGTATCACTCTCAATCACGATCAAGGATATTGGTTTACGCACGCAAACGGTAAAATGCCCGTGGTATTTAAGGGGGGAACATGGGACGTGGTAAAACACTATTAGTCAATTTCTTGCTCTTGCTATTACCGATTTTTATCGGTTCTGCTGCAGCTATTCCACCGATGTATCAGCAAATCGCCGCTGAACAAGGTGTGCCGGCGGAAATGCTGTTTGCCATCTCTCTGAATGAAAGCAAAACAAAATTAACCTCAAAAGCGGTGAAACCCTGGCCGTGGACACTGAATGTCAAAGGTAAAAGCTATTTTTATCCAACAAGGCAAGAAGCATGTTCAGCGTTGGAAAATTTTGTTCGGAAATTTTCGTTAAAGAATATCGATGTTGGGCTTGCACAGGTCAATATCGGCTGGAATGGCAAGCATTTTTTTGCCAGTCACTGCGCAGGTTTTGAGCCAATGGAAAATCTTCGAGTGGCTTCTATCATCCTAAAAAATTGTTATCGAACCCACAAAGACTGGGTTAATGCAGCCGGTTGCTATCATCACCCGAAAGGTGGTACGCCGGCGGCGCGTTACAAACAAAATATTCGGACACATTTAGCCAAAATCAAAAAAGGGGCTTATACCTCGCCTGAAACAACAATATTACCGTTGCACCCGCCACAAGAAATTTCTGCACTGCCAATTAGAACCGTTGAGCAAGGTATTGAATCTATTCTTTACATGCCTGAGCCGGATACCGCACTTCGCTGGATTTCCCCGCATCAAACACAATTAGTGTGGCTTGAGCCTAAACAAAATAAGGATTTATGATGAAGACAAGACTGAAAAACATGATTTTGACGGTATGCTGCAATATTTATCACACGATCAAGCAATCAAAACAGTCTTCACCATAATTTGGAGAGAAAAATGTTATGACAAATGATGCTGTATCGACCCCGGATGCGCTGACGCATGTGTTACGCGTCATTGCATTAAGTACACATGACCCCGTTGTTCGTGTTTTTTGTGAGCAGACCTTAAAAGAGGGTGCGGAGCAAATGCGACTTGCATTAAGTGAAACCTGCTGGCTGACCGATTTAGACCACCTTAGAGCCACAATCAGCCGTGCTATCGGTATGGACAGTATGGAGAAAACAGGATGAGCCGATTATACCATGTTTGCCTTGTAATGCTTGCGGTATTGAGTAGCCAGATTAGTGTAGCAGCATTGCGCGTGATTGCCGATGTCGGCGGTGAAAGTGCGGTGCGCTTTTATGAACCGTTGCAACCGGTGCATGATGACATGGCAGATGTCTATCCAAACGCCGTGCCGCCAACCTTGGAAGAAAAAGATTTACTGCCGATTGTGTCGCATTTGATGTCGCCGGGCAAGGTCAATACTCAAACATTTTCACAGCCGTTAGTCGGTATAGAGCCGCTCTTTTTGTTGGGCAGCGACGGCTATTCGCAACAGTGGCTGCATAAAAATAAAGTGCGGCTATTAGAACTGAATGCGACAGGTTTGGTAGTCAATGTCAGTAGCTTTGACGAGTTGCTTCAACTTCGCGCAATTGCGCCGGAGCTACCGCTCTTGCCGGTGAGCGCAGATGATTTAGCCAAACGCCTCAATTTATCGACGTATCCAGCGTTATTAACTGCCGATGGGATTTATCAATGAGTGATAAGCATGTGATCGAAACCGTATTGCGCCCAGCAGTTGAGCTAAATACCGCCGTAGTTGCGCTTTGCGCAGCGGTAATTTGTCTCTACGCCCCTTGGTCAGTTGCTTTAACGCCCAGTATCGGTTATGGCATGGCAGCAGGTTTTGCTGGTCTTGCCTACGTGCGCGCAAGACAAGGATTGATGATTTTACGTCAGCGTAAAAATATTCGTCGCCTGCCGTATTACGCTCTGAGCAGTAAACAAGTACCGATCAGTCAGCGTTATTTATTTTTAGGGAAAGGGTTTGTTTGGGAGCAAAAGCACACACAGCGGCTTTATAGCTGTTTGCGTCCGGAAATGGCGGACTACGTGAAGATGCCGGCGTATTATTTATGGGCACGTGAAGCTGAAAAGCGGTTTGAGGATAGTTTGCCTTGGTTGGCAAGATGGCTGGCAAAAGACGTTAGATGCAATCCGTTTCGCCCCTTGCCGCCGGTTGGCGGCAGTCCACTGATCCACGGGATTGAATTGAACGAAAGTGATGTGATGATGCCGCTGGGCGAGCGCGTTGGACACACTATTGTATTGGGGACAACACGGGTTGGGAAAACACGATTGGCTGAATTACTGGTTACGCAAGATATTCATCGCGGCAAAAAAGCGGACGATCGCGAAGTCGTTGTGTTTTTCGATCCGAAAGGCGATGCGGATATGCTCAAACGGATGTATGCCGAAGCGAAGCGTGCTGGGCGTGATAACGCCTTTTATGTCTTTCATCTAGGTTGGCCCGAAATTTCAGCACGATATAATGCTGTTGGGCGTTTTGGGCGCGTATCCGAGGTTGCTGGGCGAATTTCAGGACAGTTAAGCAGTGAGGGAAACAGTGCCGCATTTAAGGAGTTTGCATGGCGGTTTGTCAATATTATTGCCCGTGCGCAAGTAGAATTGGGGCGCAGACCAGATTACCCTAGCATTGCGCGCTATGTACAAAATATCGATGAATTGTTTATTGATTACGCTACACATTATCTGGGAAAGCACGATCCAAAAGCCTGGGACAGTATTGCGGCATCTGCATCCAAAATTAATGATAAAAATACGCCACGCAATATGATTGGGCGTGATCCACGCGTGGTTGCACTTGAGCAGTATTTAACAACGAGCAAAATTTATGATCCCATTTTAGACGGCTTGCGAAGTGCGGTACGCTACGATAAAACCTATTTTGATAAGATTGTTGCTTCACTTCTGCCATTGCTGGAAAAACTGACCACGGGTAAGATTGCCGAGTTGCTCGCGCCAAATTATAACAATATTCATGATGAGCGACCGATATTCGACTGGCAAGAAGTCATTCGCAAACGTGCGATTGTGTATATTGGATTAGACGCGCTATCGGATACCACAGTAGCAAGTGCGGTCGGTAATTCAATGTTTGCTGATCTCGTCTCGATGGCAGGTCATATTTATAAGTATGGCATTGATGACGGCTTGCCGGAAGAACTAAGCGGTAAATCAAAAAAAGTAGCGATTAATCTTCATTGTGATGAATTCAACGAACTAATGGGGCAGGAGTTTATTCCGCTGATTAATAAAGGTGGGGGCGCAGGGATTCAAGTCACGGCGTATACGCAAACCTTGTCTGACATCGAAGCGAAAACTGGCAATAAAGCCAAAGCGGGACAGGTGATCGGTAACTTTAATAACTTGATTATGCTACGCGTGCGAGAGCCGGCGACAGCAGAGCTGCTAACCAATCAGTTGCATGAAGTAGATATACTGAAAAATACCACGATTTCGGGCGTAACGGATAACAGTGATCCGAGCAGTCACCAAGATTTTACCTCCAATACGCAAGACCGGATCAGTGCTGAAAAAGTGCCGATGATCACACCGTCAAATGTAATACAGTTGCCAAAAGGACAAGCCTTTGCTTTACTGGAGGGCGGTAAATTGTGGAAAATCAGAATGCCATTACCCGTTTCTGATGGTGATGAGTTTATGCCGTCGTCCATTTTACAACTGGCTGGCTATATGCAAGAACATTATCAAACTGGCGAAACCCTTTGGTCACAAGCGGCGTACCATTATTCACCGTCCGCTGAAGCGATTGCCGCCTTTGAAAAATTAGTAGAAACCCCCATCTTGCCAATGTCCGATAGCTCAGTTGAATAAAGGAAAAATAAAATGAAATACCGCTATGATAAAGATGATTTACGGGTCAGTAATCTCGCCGTATCTGGCCCAGAAGCGTCGGTTATGCCGATGCTGAACACGCATTTGCAAATCGGTTTATACGATCAACATAAATCGCTCAAAGCCTTATTACGCTATTTTGCCGAGCAAAATTTTGAAGTGACACCCTTATTCGATGCGATACACCGTAGTGAGGAGCTCAGAACCTATGTCGTGAAGCTGTCCCATGATATTGATGATGAAATTTTGTTACAGTGTTACGTTGAGCCGGTCAATGCTAGTGAATTACCCTTTGATTTTGACACTTCGCTTCAAATCGGTAAGGTACATTAAATGGCAGCAGAACAAGGGCAAGTCCGTGAAGTGCGCCAAGGGCTGTTTAGTCGGTTATTCTCCCTGTTCAGCCGAATTCTCGGCGTGCTGATCATTTCATTAATTTTAAGTATTCTTTTTGAGTGGATTGGGATCACATGGTTCTGGCCAGATGAAGGCTATCGCCATAGCCAGCAGATGATGCTGACGGAGATAAGTTGGTTTACTTCTGATTTTACCCAAAGCCTGTTACACACCTCCCCACATGGTTTTGCTGAATACGTGATTACTCAGGTACACGAGTACCTTTTTGTGAAAACTGGCTTAGCGCGCTGGCTTGAGGCGCAGCATGCGCATGGTAGTATGTCGTACTATGTCTATTTTTATGCTCGTGCTTATATTGAATCCATTATCTATGTCACGATCACCTTTATTATTCGGGTACTCATTATCGTCTTCACCTCACCTTTGTTTTTGCTTGCCGCTATTGTGGGCTTGACCGACGGCTTGGTGCGGCGCGATATCCGCCGATTTGGGTATGGCTATGAATCTAGCTTTATCTATCACCACGCCAAGCGCACCGTATTTCCGATTTTAACGGTGGCTTGGATGATCTATCTTGCTATTCCATTTTCCGTTCACCCCAATTTTATTTTAATTCCCGCGGCCATATTGTTGGGATTAGCCATTTCAATCACATCCGCCAGCTTTAAAAAATATTTGTAGATATTGGTACGCTGCGACGGAATCAGCGTAGTATATCTTTATGAAGGGCTATTTGAAGAAATTGATCGTAAACCTCGCTATCAATTACCATCGGTATCATTGTTATTTGATATATTTTCATAAGCATTAATATGCGGTGACGACCATCAAGTACACAGCAGTTACTCGATAGTTCGGGATACTCAATCTCGCCATTGGATAGATAACACTTGATTTTGTACCAACGTTCAGGGTGTATTGTAAACGGCTGATACATTTCTGAAAGAATCTTAAACCCATCAACATACAGTATTTTATAGTTATTCTGAAGAGCTGGGTTTACATAAAAATGAACATCGGTAAAATTCGGATAGATCATATTTTCTGTATCATCTGGGATTTCCTCAAATGATGGGAATGGATATTTATCTAATTTTGTTCTGAGTAGTGCCATTGGAAATCTAGCAAACCACTCCGGTTTTGTATTTGACTCCCAATATCCATCTTGTGGCAAACCGAAAAAACAATCAATGCCTGGCCTTGTTCCCTCTGATTTTGTCATATTTCCTCCGAATACTTTCTAAAAATAGCAAAATTTTTTTGTTTCAAATGGGAAAATAATTTCCTATTAAATTTTTATTTTAATTTTCGCACACTGGCTCTCGCAGAACGACAACAATGCGAGGGAAATTATGCGGAAATTCATACCATACTTCATTCTGTTTATGCTGACTCCATTTGCCCATGCTAATGAACAAATGGAATTAGATCAAGCCATCAAACAACTCAATGCAGCAGAGCAATCATTGCTTCGCGCACAAGCCAATGCAAACGCCAATATCTCAACACGCTTTTATTTTGACTACAGCAAAGCACGTCAAGATATTGCGACCGTTCGTGCCGGTATTCATCGTTATCTCAATACCAACCGCGCTCAACCTCGTCCTCCGACAGCTATTAAAGAGCTGAGCGGAGATTACGAGAAAAGCCGTAAGGGGTATTGATGAGTACGGAAAGTATTACCGCGTATGAATCCATCGCAGGCTCAGTTTCAGCCAGCTATGTTCTGTTTGTCGGCGTATTCGCTGCGTTCTTTTTCATTGTGATCGCGTGGATATTTAACAGTGCATACAAAGGCTGGGGGCGAAATATGCTGAGAAATGAAGATTTGGGTGTGATTTTCGTTAGAGCAGCCGTGTTATTGACCATCGTTTTATTTGTCGTTCTGTGATGTGCCTATTATTTACTTTCGCTTAAGGAAAATCACTATGAAATTTCTATTCAAAAAATATCTCCAACACTCTCGCACAATGTTTCAAGGGAAATGTCTCGCACTATGGGCGTTAATCAATGTATTTACCGCAAATACCGCACTTGCTGATTTGCCAAAGATGGAAGACCCCTCGCGTGGGGCTGGTAAGGGGGTTATCGAAACAATCAAAAACTATGCCTATGACGCGGGTATTTTAGCCGGATTACTG